>JAJFGL010000041.1 GCA_021776135.1 Kiloniellaceae bacterium | reverse complement strand
TGCCCCAGATCGTCGATTGGTACATGGACGGCAAGATCAATATCGACGATCTCATCACCCACACCCTGCCCCTGGAGAAAATCAACGACGCCTTCGACCTCATGCACGAGGGCAAATCAATCCGCAGCGTGGTCGTCTACTGAGGTTGTGCCGCGGGCAGACGAAGTCACGGCCATCGGCGCGCAACACCGCGCCTAAAGGCATTGTCAGAGCAAATCGGCTTGAGCTGTGCTGGCCAGCCCCATAGCCTCAGCGGATGAAAAATCCATTCCGCTATTTCAACTCTTCACCCGAAATAATCCGCCTGACGGTGATGATGTACATCCGCTATCCGTTATCGTTGCGGCAGGTCGAGGATCTGCTGTTCGAGCGCGGCATCGACATCTGCCACGAGACGGCGCGGCTATGGTGAAACCGGTTCGGCCCGATGTTTGCCGCTGAGATCCGGAAGCGTCGCGTTCAAAGTCATTCGTATTCGAATTGGCGCTGGCACCTGGACGAGGTGTTCGTCCGTATCAACGGGGAGACGCACTATTTGTGGCGGGCTGTGGATCATGAAGGCGAGGTGCTTGAGGTTTTTGCCACGAAACCCCGGGATCGCAAGGCAGCGCTGAAGTTCTTGAAGCGTGCAATGAAGCGCTATGGCAAACCGTGGTCGATCGTGACCGACCGACTTCGAACTTACGGAGCTGCGATGGAGGTGATCGGCAATATGCCGTCACAGGAATGCGGCCGCTGGCTCAACAATAGAGCCGAAAATTCACACCAGCCGTTCCGAGAACGAGAAGGCGCGATGGCGAAATTCAGGGACATCAAAACCCTGCAGAAATTTGCCTCCGTCCATGCATCGATCCACAACCACTTCAACCACGACCGCCACCTCAACCGCCGCGGCGACTTCAAGAAGAACCGCGCCGCTGCGCTGGCTGAATGGCGTCAACTGGCGGCTTGAATCCGGCGGCGCCGGGAAATTCGGAGACTGGTTCGCATTGGACTGACAGCACCCGTGGCGGAGGGGGCAGTCTCGAGCGAACCCGTCTCTGGGTAAATTCCCTGTTTAACAGGGAAAAAACAGGGAATTTTCGTTAATTTGACCTACTTGGCGGAATTTTATACGGAATCACTTCGTTAAATCAGTAGGTTAAATACGAATTCCCTAAGAATCGGAACAGGGAATTTTTTCGGCCGAACAGGGAATTTAAATCGCGGAACAGGGAAATACTCACCAGGTCAGCGAACCACCCTCCGCGTTCTCCCGCAGGTTCAAATCGCGGGCACGCATCCACCTTAACCTACTCTTCGACGCGCTGCTTATAGGACGGTGATGTAAACAAGCAATAATGACCATTTACCGACAGGTTAGACATCCGAATCAGCATAATTTCTCGAAACGGTACCCCGCGTCATTGGCTCAAATCGGTCAAACGTCTACCTCTCAAAATCTCCGAGTCATTCAAACATCACACCCGGTGCTGCGACGCACATAAGTGACGGAGCAGCTGTGTCTCCTTTGACATCCTGAATGCCAAATGGCAGCCATCGGCCAGTTGCCGACGTTCAATACGGTGGCTCAAAAGGTCCGCTTTCGGATCAGGAAGCGGCCATTCGCCCAACGCGCCCGACACCACTGGTTTTGACCCGACCAAGACGTTCTCACCGTTCTCCAATAATGCGGTATTACGTCCGCAATACCATCGATTGTGCTTTGGCTCGTCAGCCAGACAAAAACAGATACGCGCTCGTTGGAATGCTCTCGTGAATAAAAACTGTATCTGAAATTTGGCACGCCTATTGAGCAGCTCCGGCAACGAACTCGTCCTTCCGGCTCTTGATTCTATGAGCTAGAAAATCAACGAACATGCGGATTCTGGCTGTTTTACGAAGATCGCTGTGCAAGAGCAGCCACAGGCTCCGGTCCGGGATCGGATTCTGATCCGGCACACGTACCAGACCTGGATACCGATCGCCGATAAAGCAGGGCAGATAGGTCAATCCCGCTCCTGCCGCGGCCAATGTAACTTGCGGCACCCCTTCGTTGATCCGGTGGCGCAACCGAGCATTCGGGAAGAGGCTCTTTACCACCCAGGGCGCCGTCGTCTCGCCTTCGGCCTCGTTCCATCCGACCCATGTCAGGCCATCCCCGCCATTATTTTTTATCTTCTCCGCATAGTCCGCAGAGCAATAAACCGCCTTCGAGCACCGCACCAATCTGCGGCCGACAACATCTTCGGTCACCTCGTAGGCGTAGCGAATAGAAACATCGGCCTCCCGCCGTTCGAGATCGGCAAAGGCGTTCGACACTTGTAGGTGAATATCAATGTCCTCGAATTGCCGACTGAACTCGGCGAAATCGTCGAATATTGAAGACAGAGCCATGAATGGTGGAATGCTGACATAGATGGGGCCAGCCGGACGGGTGTCCCGCCCCGCAACGACACGGGAGGCCGCGGCGACTTCCTCTTCAACGCGAAGTGCATGGGGAAGCAGTTCTTCTCCAAGCTGCGTGAGCCTGAGTCCTCCTTTAGTCCGGTCAAACAACCGGGCTTCGACGGCGTCTTCAAGCGCCGCCAGACGACGGGAGACCGTGGCATGGTTGGCTTGAATGGACTCGGCCCCGCCACGGAGCGTCCCGGTCCGGGCCACGGCCAAGAAAAACCTTAGATCGTCCCAATCGAAGGCCGCCAATCGACCCGGCATCTGTGGCTCCATCAATTCCTGTGGTTCAAAAATGACCCACTATGTTTCGGTATTTAAACCTGTGGTGCAAGAAGAATCCTACCTACCTTCCCCTAGTATGAGGCCGCAAAAGATGGAAGCGCTGAGTCTCCGGCGTTTGTCCGCTTCCGCCTGCGGAGCGGAACCCGAACTGTCCGATGGAAGGAATTGCCGCAATGAATCGTTTTGAGAACAAGGTCGCCGTCGTGACCGGAGGCGCTTCCGGTATCGGCCGGGCCATCACCGATCGCCTGATTTCCGAGGGTGCGAAGGGCGTCGTTGTCGTCGGACGCAACCCTGAAACCAATGCCGAAGTCGCCCGCGTGCATGGCGACCGCGTGCGGATCGCGCAAGGCGACGTACGCGCCTTGGAGACCCATCGCAAGGCCGCCAGTATTGCCGTTGAAGCCTACGGAAAGATCGATGTTTACGTGCCGAACGCCGCGTTGGCGCGCTTGCGCCCCTTGGAGGCGGTCGAAGAAGCGGATTTCGATGAAACCATGGACAGCGACTTCAAGGCGGTTCTATTCGGCGTGCAAATTACGGCGCCGCATATGAACGACGGCGGGGCGATCGTTCTTGTCTCGTCCATTGCCGGTTTGAAAGGCATGCCGGGTTTCGCGGTCTATTCCGGCGCCAAGGCCGCGATTCGCCAGTTGGCGCGCAGCTTGGCGGTGGAGCTCGGAGCGCGCGGTATACGCACCAATGTTCTTACCCCCGGAGTGGTCGAAACGCCGGCCTTGGGCAAACTCGGCATGTCGCGCGACGCCTTCAAGGAGGCAATCCAACCGATCGTCGAATCCGCACCGCTGCGGCGCATGGCGATGGCCACCGAGATGGCCTCCATCGTCGCGTTTCTGGCGTCCGATGACGCGTCCTATGTCACCGGCGCGGAGATTGTAGCCGACGGCGGCGTTACCGCCACATGAGATCCCACTGAAAAGTATTTGCAAAAGGTATAGAGAAGAAAATGAACATAAACCGCAGGCAATTATTGAAATCATCGGCCGCGCCGCTCGCCCTTGCCGCGCTGGGCTCTGTGCCGGCCCTGGCCCAAGAGACCTCCGAGAATCGACCCTACGGCCTTCCAATCTCCGCCGAGTTTCCGTTTGAGAAGAAGCGCGTGGCAGTCCTAGGGTCGGAAATCGCCTATGTCGACGAGGGCACCGGCCCGGTCGTCGTTTTCCTCCACGGGAATCCGACCTCGTCTTATCTCTGGCGAAATGTGATCCCACATGTGGTCAAGGCCGGATACCGAGCCATCGCGCCCGATCTGATCGGCATGGGCAGCAGCGGCAAACCGAAGATCGGATACACCTTCGACGAACATGCGGCCTATCTCGACGCCTTCATCGAAACGACCGGGATAATGGATCTGACACTGGTGATCCACGATTGGGGATCGGCGCTCGGCATGCGCTATGCCCGGCTCAACCCGGACAACGTGCGGGCGATGGCCTTCATGGAAGCGATCATCCCGCCCGGTATGCCGGCGCCCTCTTATGAGGCGATGGGTCCGGCAGGCGAGATGTTCCGGTCCCTCCGGACCAAGGATGTTGGCGAGGAGATGGTTCTCAACAAGAACTTCTTTGTCGAGGAGGTCCTGCCGAAGATGGGTGTCGCCCGCGGTCTCACGGATCAGGAAATGGCGCAATATCGTGCGCCTTATCCAACGCCGGAAAGCCGCCTTCCGACACTCCAATGGCCGCGCGAGATTCCGATCGCCGGTCACCCCAGGGCGACACACGACGCTATCGTCTCCAATGGCGCCTGGCTGACACGGAGCGGCATTCCCAAGCTCTACTTCTATGCCACACCGGGCGCGCTCAACCCGGCACCGGCCGTCGAGTGGGTCGTCGCAAATGTTCCCAATCTCGAAACCCGTTTTCTTGGCCGGGGGTTCCATTTCCTGCAGGAAGACCACCCGAACTTGATTGGAGCCGGCATAGCCGATTGGCTCCGCCGTACCTGAAAACCGAAGGAGGATATCATGGCTGTCGTAGCTGTAGATCGAACCGTAGAGGCGCCTGTGGCCGATGTCTGGGCCAGTTGGGACGCCTTCGCCGACATCGCTAAATTCAACCCGCTGCTGAAGGATTCCTATCTACTGAAGGGCAGTTCAGATACCGGGCTCGGCGCCCTTCGTCAGTGCGATTTCTCGGATGGAAAGAATTACATCCGAGAAAAAATCGTCGGCTACTTTCCCCAAAAGCAACTGGTGCTGGACATCTATGAAGGCACGGTGCCCTTAAAGAAGGCCGTCGCCACGATTGACTTCGAGCAGCTTGGACCGAACCGCAGCAAGGTGACGATGCGCATGGAGTTCGTACCCAAGATGGGACTGATCGGGCGGATGTTGGTGCCACTGATGAAGCGGCAATTCTCATCGAATCTTGGCCAGATGCTTGCAGGCAACGCGGCCTATGTGGAAGGCCTGGTAAGACGGTCTGCGGCATAACGGGGAGGTCCCTAGCCGCCCCCTCACATCACCATAGGGAACTCGGAATCATATCGAAATGAGCATTCAAACTAGAACCCAGGAAAGCGTCCCGCCTGTCGAGGGGGCCATTCGCAACCCTTCGAACCCACACCATTTCATGGTGATAAAGCCCATCGACAGATGTGTGCGTGTCTTCATCGGGGATAGGCTGATCGCCGACACGACCGATGCGGTTCGGGTGATAGAGATCGAACAGAAGGCCTATGATCCATTGGTCTACGTGCCTGCTGCCGACCTCACCCAACGCCTCGAAGAAACGGACAAGATTAGCCACTGCCCTTTGAAAGGTGACGCCGTTTACTTCGCCACCGGCGGTGAGGAGATCGGCTGGTCCTATACCGCGCCATTCGACTTCGCCAGCCAGCTCGCCGGACGCCTCAGCTTCTGGGCATCGAAAGTACGAATCGAGGAAGGGCCTTGAGCGCTTTTGCAGGTCCAAACGGGTATGAATTGGCCGATTGGCGGCGACGGATCAATGACCTTTATTCGAGTGTGAGAGCGATCGAAGACCCGGTTGCGGCCTGGATGCTCTGGCACGCGACGCGTTCGGCGCTCTTTCGCGACCACCCGGTGTCACCCCTTGCGGAATCCGAGCGCGTGAACTTCGGCCAGATCCCGGTTTTCGACTACGATTCTAAGCTTCGCTTCGAAGTGGCGCTAGAGCCAGTGCCGGCGCATTCGGTGTCCAACGAATTGGGCTCAGACGGATCCTTAACCTATACATCAATTGCTCGGACGAATGGCCTCAAGCAGGGTCTCGGCTTGGAACTTACGGTCTACTGGATCGAGGGATATGGCGGCGGGCTCTTTGTCCCCTTCCGTGATGCAACGAACGCGTCGGAAACCTACGGCGGTGGACGTTACATCATTGATGCTATCAAGGGCGCCGATTTTGGACCGGGACCAGACGGGGGCCTGATTCTCGATTTCAACTTCGCCTACAACCCATCCTGTGCCTTGAACGCTTCCTACGTCTGCCCTCTTTCGCCACCTGACAACACGTTGCCAGCATCGGTCCGCGGGGGAGAAAGACGGTTCTGAATACGGGTAATAAAGAGGTAGGCAGTTGCCGCACCGCACCCAATCGCCAGCGCGCCTTCGCGACATTCCACTGTGACCGCCTATGAAAACTCCAACCCACATGCTGATCGGCCATCTTGTCAGCCGGCTGCTGCCGGGACCTGAGAAGGATAAATCCGGCTGGGTTATTGCCGGCGCTGCAATGCCGGATTTGCCTCTGATTACCGTTGCGGTTTTCTGTTTGATGGAGACGGCAATCTCAGAAATCTTTGACACTAAAACCGTCCGTTTCATCGATCTTGTGGACAGCTTCTACTACGACAACAGCGTTTTTATCGCGCTTCATCACCTATTGCATTCGCCGTCTTCCCTGGCTCTGCTGGCCAGCGCATGGCTTATGTTTGGCCGGATCGGAAGACGCCGAGATCCGCGGGGTTTCTGGTTTCTTTCCGGCGCCGCGTCGCACGCCTTTGTTGACATCTTTTCCCATGCGCGCGACGGGGTACTGATATTCTGGCCGTGGAGTTGGAGCTTTCGATTTAACGCCGGGATCGACCAATGGGACATGGCCGGTTCCGGCCTTGCCGTGCTTATGATCGAGGGATCACTCTTTGTTGCATACGGCGCCTGTCTCACGTGGTCCTGTCTGCGCCCGTTCTATTATTTCCTGCGTACGTCGTCCGGCCCGAGTGGCATTGTCACATAAACTTCGCAGCCGAAAATTTGGCTGGCAAGGACCTGTGATCAGGCGGCGGCACTCGTGGTTTTCCAAGCATCGAATGCTGCAGTTCGAAGCTCCTTATAATAGGGTCGCCGGTTGAGGTGCCGCTGGTGATAGAAGGTGTTGTATGTCGCCGAATGGATGTTGAGGAAGCGTTGCGCTGATCCCGGTGACTTGAACCTTTGCTGTTTGCGTTCCCGCCGCCGAACCGGCTGATGCGAGTTCTCGGCTCTGTTGTTGGCCTTCAAGCCACGATCGTGTTCTGCCACAAGGCCTATAGATCTGAAGGCTGAGGGATAAGAGCGAAGTTTGTCCGTCACGATCCTGCTTGGCGCGAAGCCGTGTTTCTTGAGCAGCTTCTTCATCAGTTTTTTAGCGGCTTTGGCGTTGCGCCGTCTTTGGACCAGGAAGTCCAGTACCTCGCCTTCATTGTCGACGGCACGCCAGAGCCAATAGCGCTTGCGTTGGATGACGATCACCATCTCGTCAAGATGCCAATGATCGCTGGGCTTCGGGCGGATATGGCGCAGGTTGGCGGCGATGACGAATCCAAACTTCAAGAACCAGCGCCGGATGGTTTCGTAGGAAATGTCCAGGCCGCGCTCGGCGAGCATCTCCTCCACATCGCGGAAGCTCAGGGTGAACCTAGCATACAACCAGATCGAATGGCGGATGATGTCGGGCGGGAAGCGGTGACGCTTGAACGAGAGTTGGCGCATTGGCCCAACCTAAGGCTAAACGCCCTTACCAGCCAGCCAAGTTTATGTGACAACGCCGGGCGCAACCACCTTTACCGAGCAGTCGTTATCTGGGCAATGCGGGATCAATTCTGTTTCAGATCGAATTTCTCAATGCGGTAGCGCAGGGTATCGCGGGACAAGGCGAGCAGCCGCGCGGCCTGAGTGATATTCCACGAGGTGCGCTTGAGCGCCTGAGACACCAGGTTCCGTTCCAGCGTCTCCAGGTTTATCCCGTCCGGGGGCAGCGTCATCGAGGCGCCGCCCGTATTCGCGCCATCGGCGGACGAGCCGGCGAGTTGGAGGCCCGGCGCCAGGGCAAGTTGCTCGGCATCGATAACTTCGCCGGTGGACAAGAGCACGGCCTGCTCCAGGACATTGCGCAGCTCGCGCACGTTCCCTGGCCAGCGGTGGCCCAGCAGGGCTTCCTGGGCGCGCGCGCTTAGACGCAGGGAGTCACGGCGATAGCGCTTGCTATGAAGCTCGAGAAAGTGCTGCGCGAGGAACAGGACGTCTTCTTGGCGGGCGCGCAAGGGCGGCACGCTTAGGGTGAGCGTGCGAAGCCGGAAATAGAGATCCGAGCGGAACTCCCGCCGGTTGATGAGATCCTCCAAGGGCTGGTTCGTCGCCGCGACGATACGCAGGTTGACCGTCCGGTCCCGCACGCTGCCGAGCCGCCGGATCGTCTTGTCCTCGATCACCTTCAGGAGCTTGGCCTGGATCGGCTGGCTCATCTCGCCGATCTCGTCGAGGAACAGGGTGCCGCCGTGAGCCGCCTCCGCCAGTCCCATCTTGCGGTCCTTGGCATCCGTAAAGGCCCCGCGTTCGTAACCAAACAGCTCGGCCTCGATCAGTTGCTCGGGTAAAGCGGCGCAATTGAGTTCCACAAAGGGCTGGGCCCGCCTGGGGCCCTCGAAGTGGAGCGCCTTAGCCACGAGTTCCTTGCCGGTCCCGGTCTCGCCGGTGATGAGGACTGCCGGAGGCGAGTCATCGGTGAGCGCCGATTCGGCTTTCACAATTTGACGGATTTTCTGCCTCAAGGCCTCCACGGCGGCGGAGCGGCCAAGCAAGGAGTCCGAACCTCCCCTCGAAGCCTCCCGGGATTGGAAATAGCTGAGCGCGCCCTCCAGGCGCTCTTGTCCGAGAGCTTTGTCGATCAGAAGCTTAAGCTCGCTCAACACCAGCGGCTTGTTGAGATAATCGTAGGCGCCAGCCTTCATCGCCTCCACGGCTATTTCGATGGAACCGTGCGCCGTGACCATGATCACCTTGACCTGCGCGTCGAGCGCCCGGATTTCTTGCAATATCTTGAGCCCGTCGCGCCCTGGAAGTTGATAATCGAGCAGGACCAGGTCGGGGCGAAAGTCCGTGAAGGCTTTCAGGCCATCCTCGCCGCTTGCCGCCAAGCGAACCTCGTGGTCGCTCCTCTCGAGGTATCGTTTGATGTTCTTGGCGAGGGTCTCTTCGTCCTCGATCACCAGGATGCCATATGACATGGCTCAGCTCACCGCCGGCAGTTCGATTGAAGCAAGAGTGCCGCCACCGGGCGCCGCGGACAAATCGAGGCGGCCCCGGTGGCGCTCGACGATGCGTTTGGCCAAGGGCAGGCCGACTCCCAACCCAGCGCCCTTGGTGGTGACAAACGGCTCGAATACCTGACCTATTTGGCTCTCGGGTATGCCTTGCCCGGTGTCGGCAACCGTGATCGACACGATTTTACCGGCATCAGCGCACGACGACGTAATGGTCAGGTCTCCCCCGCCGGGCATGGCCTCCAAGGCGTTCGCGATCAAGCTGTTGACGACCTGACCGAGCGCCACGGTATTGGCCTCGATGAGGCCGGCCTTAGAATCGAGGCGCAGTTCGAGCGCGACAGTTTGCCTCTTCATCTGGCTCGCGTAGACCTCGACGCTTCGTGACAACAGGTCGTTGATTTGGACCTCCTCGAACTCGAAAGCCTCGGGCCGCGAAGCGGTGAGCAGCTCGCGTACCCAGCGCTCAAGTCTGTCCGACTGCGCGACGATATCCTTCAGCGCCTCCTCGACCGGCGGCGGCGGCGCATCGCCCAAGGACACCTCCGCCGAAGTCCGGATCGACGCCAAGGGGTTGCGCAGGCCGTGCGCGACGGCTGAGGCCATTTCACCGATGGCGGCCAATGCCTGGGCGTCGATGAGCTGCCTTTGCTGTTCGCCGATGACCAAGTTGGCGCGATGGATGATCCAGATCAAAGCGATGTAGAGGATGATTCCGCCCGAAATCGCGTTGAGCCAGATAAGCCTGGTCCCATGATCGATGGCGCTATAAAGCGCATCGGGTGTCTTGTATACTTCCGCGACCCCGATGACCACGCGCCCGTCGCGGCTCCGGATCGGCAGATAGTTTTCGACAAAACGGGATCCGGTGCCTTTAAGAAAGGCGTGCTCCGCCTTTTTGTTCTCACCGACCGTACCTTCCTCGATTTCCACTTCACCGTTAAAGGCACGATCCAATTCGCGGTTGGTCCGGAACACCGCGCCGATGAAGGCGGGATCGCTGGACCAGAGAATCGTCCGGTTCTTGCCGTAGAGATTGGCGCGGATGACCTCGGGAACGCTGGCGATCTGTTCGAAAAGCTTCTCCAGAACCTCGTTGCCGTCGTCCGGATCCCCGGCTATGAGGTGGCGGTCGGCGTGCGCCGCATGGACGATGCTATTGACGAACTCCATGGTCACGGTGGCATCCCGCTCAAGCATGTTGCTCTTGAGGAAGTTGGAAAGAGCGAAGGCGGACACCACGCTGGTGATGGCTATTGAGGTGAAGCCGAGGACGAGGAACCAACGCACCAAATTGAAGGGGCGAAACGGAACCTGGCCCGGCTTGGCCAGTCCCATGAGACCTGCAATCGCTTTTTCCATAACCGGTCGCCTTAATCTACGTCCTGAAGATGGTTAAGCTGAACCCTGCCCGTTAAAGCAAAAACGCAGCCTGAGCCGTGTACGCCGATATCCGGTCATGGGCAAACCGGACCTGCGGCCGCCGGATGTCTCCAAAAGCGTGAAATACCCCGCGCGGTGGGGCATTTCCCCCGGCCGGCGCGCCGCGAGCCGCTAGGGGAATTATCAGCATTTCCGTATAATATAGTAAAAACAATTGCTTAGAGGCACTCATTTTTCTGGCACGCAGCTTGCTTTGTTACGACCATGTATCATTTTTCTCTCCAAGTTATCTTTAAGCAAAATCCCTGCCAATTTAGAGGCGCCCCATATCGAACCGGAGATAAAACATGAACGGCAGTCGATTCGCGTTTCGTTCGCACATCTTGATCGAACAAGATACCCAATCGCAGGACATTGTTCTGATCGACAGTCATAGCGGCACGATGTGCTCCTGCAATACTGCGGCGGCATTCCTTGTGCTTCGGCTTGAAGATGGCGCCACGGAGGAGACCCTCGCCGCAGCGTTATCGGCGGAGTTCAGTGTGGCCGTTGCGGCCGCCCGTCGCGACATAGGGCGTTTCCTGGAAACGCTTAGCACTCTGGGCTTTCTAGAGTTTCGCGATGTCGCGCGCCCGCACCAGGCCATGGAGCGGAGCAGCCAGGCTTCTATGGGGCTGGCGGCGTTACCGGCTTGAGCCGGCCAATTTAGGTTCAGAACCGCGGGACAACCGCCCGGAGAGGAATTTTCACGATGCGTATGTCGATACCACTCATACTTTTAGCCGCGGCCATAAGCTTAGCTTTAACGGCCGGCCCGGCCCATGCCGAACTGAATGCGCCCAAGCTTGGTACCAGGATGGTGTGGGATTGCGACGGCCCGTACAGCAAGCGCTACGACCTGACCGTCGCGCGGATCGAGAAGGATGTCGTGCGCTATGAAGGGCAACTGGACGGTGCGCCCTATTTTTCGGAAAAACACGCCCGGCTCACCGGCACGAGTCTTTGGTACGAGCTTTCCGGGAAGCGCGCCCAGTGGTTCGACATGGAGGACTTCGAGGACTTTCACGAGCTCGTTCCCGGGTCCAGGTTCAAGGGTGCGGTTCCGGCCCAGAGGGGTGAGGAGAAGTGGGTTTGGGACTACGAGGTGAGCGTGGGGCAAGCTCAAGACGTCAAACACCGCGTCCTTGGAACCGTGCGCCTCATCCCGGTCTCCGAAGAGCGGAAAATCTTTCACGGCACCTATTGGTCGAAAATGACCACATATCTGCAGCCCAAGGCGGGCGTATCCGTCCGTTGGACTTATGAAGATTCGAATGGCGTCGAAAGCTGCGATCTGATCTCGCTCGAACGCTGACGAAGCCGCGAGTCTCAATTCGCGCCGGATACCGGGAAACTCGGACCCGATACTTGGGAAAGGCTCTGCCATGGTTTCGATAGACACCGGCGTCGCGCTGACCGGGTTTTCCGGCCTGGAATCGCCCGGCCCCGGCGTTTCCGTCGCCCGCGCTCTGCGGGAGGGATGGGGCGGCGATCTCATACTCACCGCGCTGGGCGGCGATCCCGTCCTGGCCGGGGCTTGGTTGCCCGGCTTGATCGATCGAATTCACCGCCTGCCGCCAACGGCCGGGGGCGAGGACGCCTTCTTCAAAGCCGTCCTGCGCGCCCATGGGGAAAGCCCGTTCGGCGCCCTCATCCCCGGCAGCGGCGCCGATGCGCGCGTGGTCGCAAGGCTTAAGGAACGCCTGCACAAGCGGGGCATCCGCACCCTACTGCCCAGCTTGGAGCGCCTGGAGATCGTGCGGCCGGAAAACCTGCCAAGGTTTCTCGGCGGCCATCGATTTTCCGGACCGCCGAGCGTTGCCGTCACCGACCCGGCCGATGCCGCACGGCAGGCCGATCAACTCGGCTATCCGCTATATGTGACCTGCACGTCGTCGGAATCGAGGCTCGTGTTCAACGCGGCGCAGGCCGAACTGGCCGTGGCCCGGGCCGCCGCGGACAACGGCGCGCGTATCGTGCTACGGCGGCAGGTGGCCGGGGAAAAATTCAACATCGCGATGGTCGCCGACCGCCAAGGCGGCTGTGCCGCGATGGTAATCCGTCGCAGCCTGGTGGTGAATGGCGAAGGCCGCACGGTTTCCGGCGCCGTGGTCGAGGATCCGGATGTCGCCAGCTTCGCACGCGATGTCCTCGAGGTCCTGGACTGGCAGGGGCCCCTCGAACTCGTGGCGGTCCGCGCGGCCGGGTCTAAAGATCTCTGGCTGTGCGACCTACGCGGCCACCTCCCCACGTGGAGCATGCTATGCCACTGGGCCGGCACGAACCTGGCCGTCTTGCTGCTCGGCCACATCCTGGAGATCCACGACCGGACAGGGACGCAGACCCTGGCCCGGGCGGGTACGATGTATGTCCGCGGCATCGCCGAGACGGCGATTCCAATCGAAGACCTGCGCGACTACCGGCGCCGGAGAGGCGTCAAAGGACGGCCGGCGACCAATGGCGCTTCGCGGCCAGCGCGCAACGGTGCGGCGCCGCACGGGTTGAAGGTGGCGCTAACCGGCATCAGCAGCTTCGACGTCATCAATCCCGGACTCGGCGTCGCCCGGGCGCTACGCACTGCCGACGGGATATCCCAGGTGTACGGACTCGCCTATGGCACCTTCGACTCGGGCGCCTATCAGGGTGCGCTGTTCGATCGGTGCTTCAATCTCCCGCACGGTGAGTCGGGCGACTCTCTTCTAGAGCGGCTGGTAGAGATTCACGACGCCTCGCCCTTCGATGTCCTGATCCCCTGCCTCGACGGAGAACTGCCGCTATTCATCGAGCTTGCCAACAAACTCCGGGAGATTGGCGTGCATACCCTATTGCCTTCCGGTGAAAGCCTCGAACGGCGAAGCAAACCGAACCTCTTCCGTGGCACGCTGCCAAGTGACTGGGGCGGCTTCGCCATCCCGGACAGCCGGATCGCCAAGAGCGAAGCGCAGGTACTCAAGGCGGTGCGCTCCCTTGGCCTCCCGGCGGTTGTCAAGGGACCAGTCTCGCACTGCATTCCCATCGCGTCCGAAGCCGATGCCAAAAGCGCCTGGGCTCAACTCAGCGCTAGCAGCCCGCAAGAGGTCATCGTGCAGTCGCATATCGTCGGGCCCGTCTATGCCGTCAGCGTGGTTTGCGACGCCGATCACCGTGTCGTCTCGACGTTAACCATCAAGAAGCTGGCGATCTGCGAGCGCGGCAGCACCTGGAGCGCGGTGCGCGTGGAACAACCACGCCTCGAGGCTGCCTTCGCGGAGTTCCTCCGGTCCATCGAGTGGGTCGGGCCGGCCGAGGGCGAATTCATGTGCGACGAGGTGACAGACTGCTTCTATCTGATCGAGGTCAACCCGCGCTTCACCGCGTGGATTTACTACTCGGCGGCCCTTGGCTCGAACCAACCGTACCTGGCGGCCCAGCTTGCGATGGGCAAGCATGCCAATCCCGCCGCGGACGATAAGGCATTGGTTTTTCTGCGCAGCAGTGAAGAAATACCACTGCGCGCCAGCCACATCGCGGCACTTTCCACGAAGGGAGTCCTGTCTCATGACTGAGCCCACGGCCTACGAGCCGCCGGAGATCACGCGGCTGCCGTTCATCGCCTTCACCAAACACGCGACGCGCGAGGTCTCGGCATTTGCCGATCTCGGCCAGGATTTCGACGCCGCGGCCCTAATCGGGCAATACGGCTCGCCGTTGTACGTCATCTCCGAACAGCGGCTGAGAAGCGATTACCGCACCTTTCTAGAGGCCTTCACGGACACCCACCTGGAGACCCATGTCGCCTATTCGGTCAAGACCAACTATCTGCCCGCCGTGTGTTCGGTCCTGAAGGACGAAGGCGCCTGGGCCGAGGTCGTCTCCGGCATGGAATACGAACTGGCCCGCGCCCTTGGCTTCCCGGCCTCGCAGATGATCTTCAACGGACCCCACAAGACCCAGGAGGAGTTGGAGCGGGCGCTGGGCGAAGGCGCTATCGTCAATCTAGACAACTTCGACGAACTGGCGCAGGTCGAGACCATCGCGGCCGGGCTTTCGGCGCCGGCCCGCATCGGTATCCGGATCAGCTTTCGCTACGGCACCATCGGCTGGACCAAGTTCGGGTTCAACGACGACAACGGCGACAGCCAGAGGGCGTTGGAACGAATCGCGCGCAATCCGCACCTCCGTCTCGAGCTGCTGCATAATCACTGCGGCACTTTTGTCTTGATAGAGGAGCTCTACGCCAAATCGGTGGAGCGGCTTATTCTTCTGGCCAAGCGGGCCCGAGACTTAGGTCTCGAGCCGACCATGATCGATGTCGGCGGCGGTTTCCCATCCAGCAACACCTTGCGCCCGGAGTTCGACTTCCAGGGCGGCAGCAACCGCGACGGCAATTTCTGGTTCCCCTACGCCGAGGAGATTTGCAGCCGCTTGCAAAAAGCCCGGGAACTGTTCGGCGGACGGCCGATACTGGTCCTCGAACCTGGACGCGCCATCGTCGATGCCTCAACGCAGCTTCTGTGCACCGTGGTCGCCGAGAAAGCCGTCGATGGCCAGACACCGGCGATCATCGTCGATGCCGGCGTCAATCTGGTGCCCACGGCATGCTTCTACAATCACGCCATGGGCCGGGCCGCCGGCCCAAGCGGGGTTCAGCACGGCCGCCATAAGGCCGTCGATATTTACGGCCCGCTGTGCATGCAGAGCGACCGCCTGCGCGAGCAAGCCTTGCTTCCGCCGGTCGAGATGGGCGACATCCTGTCCATCTCGCACGTCGGAGCCTATTGCCACAGCCAATCCATGCAGTTCATCCAGACCCGGCCGGCGACGGTTCTCCTCGGGCCGGAGGGGCCGGAACTGGTCCGGCAGCGCGAGACCTGGCGGGACGTCTTCGCCCTCGACCGCCTTCCTGAGAGGCTGCGCGGCGATGACTGCGGCTTTTAGCTTGTTTGTCCAGACGCTGTTCCGGGGCTTGGCGCAGCTCGCGTTTTGCGGCCGGCCGCTGGCCGGCGCGCTGATCCTGGCGGGCCTGGCGCTAATATCTCCCTGGGGCGCCGCCGGGGCGCTGGCCGGCGCCGCTTTCGGAACCATCGCCGGGGTCTTCTGCTGGATCTATACCCGCGCGGAATGGGAAAGCGGCCTGGCGGGGTTCAACACGGCGATCGTCGGCATCCTGTGGGGCGGTTTCTTCGCCGAGGGCGCCTTCGACGTGCCTTTGTTCGTGACCGTTCTGAGCGTCTGCGTCGGGCTCGAGTTCGTGTTGCGGCGTATCCTTGCCCACGTCTCCTTGCCGGCGCTGGCGATGCCGGCCGTCGCGACGGCCATGACGGTGTCCTGGGCTCTCGCGGCGCCGGGCACCTGGTTCTGGATCGAGGCACCGGCATCCCCGCTGGGAACGCCGGGCGTATTCTTGGGCGGCCTGTGCATCGTTACCGCCATGGCGATAACGCACAGTCTGGCCACCGCCTGGGCGCTGTGCCTTGGAGCGCTTGCGTTTTTGTTGGTGGGACAAGGGAACAACGGTTTCGCGTACACCGGTCTCTGGGCCCTGAGTGTACCGCTGGCGTTTTTCGCCATGCAGACCGTTTTCCTGCGCGACTCCTTGGCGGGAAGCGTCGGCGGCGCGATCGCCGCCCTATCGGCAGGCATGATCTGGCTATCTTGGACGACCAGCGGCGCCGCCGATATCGCGCCGCCCCTCCTGGCCCCGCTGGCTCTCGGGCTCTGGTTATCCATCGCCGCGATGCGGCGCATGCGGCGCACGCCGATCCTCCAGCCCGACTTTTGGCGCGTTGCGTTGGCGATCCACCGCGCCCGCGCGGCGGGCCACCCTGCCATGGCGTTTCTGGGTGGTGACACGGCTACATACGCCCTGGCCCTGGAACCCTTGCACGGCGGCTCGCTTGGCGGACGCGGGAAACCTCCGGTGTTCTCCGATGAGCGGTTGCGCGGATCGTTACGATCCCGAAAGGCATTCTGGGTGGTGTGCGACCGTCTGCGCGCCTTGGCGCAAGAGGCGGAGCCGGCGGCGCGGCACCATGCCCTGGCCGGCTTCGAGCGCCGGGGATGGGTGGGCAAGATCCTGTCCCGGGACGTTCTTGGCGCCCTGCGGCAAGCCGGCGCCGAAGCTGTCGTGGACGTGCACGGACGGATCGACCGGCTGAGCTGCCTGGACTGCGGTTCCGGCAGCGCCTGGCCGCCAGGCCAAATTTGGCGTCGTTGCGATCTGCGGTGTCCGGACTGTGCGGGCGCCCTGATCCCGGACACCAACCTGTTCCATGACGCGATGACTGCCGAGGACAGGCTCGCCATCGAACGCGAGCTCGCGGATTGTGCCGTCCTCTTGGTCCTCGGCGCACTGGATCGAGACGACTGGACGGATTTCATCCTGGACAGAATCCGTGGCATCGGGGGCCGTGTCGTCTTGGTGACGGATGAGGCGTCGTCCCACCCCCCCGGCGCCGGCGATATGGTGCTCGCCGCCGCGCCAGAGGTGGCCTTAGCATATCTCGCCATCGTGTTGGCCATGCTCCGCCTCGTGCCCGACAGCGGCACGCTGGGCCGGTGGCCCCGTTGGTCCAATTGACGGCCCCCGGTCCGCGAGACACGCCATGGTGAAATTCTTCGCAAGGCACCGGATCTCGATCATCGCGCTCGGCGTGGTACTGAGCGTGGCCGCGATCGGGGCTTGGCGGGCGGAGACCCGTCTGTCCAGCGATCCGCTCGTGACGAGCTTGCGCGACGGCACGGCGGGCCGGGTCAGGTTCGCAAGCACGACCCTTGGCCTGTCAGATATCCAGGACGGTGCCACGGGCGGCACGCCGGTGACGATCTCCGGCGATCTAATCTTACCGGAAGGACGTTCCGGGCTTCTGCCCGCCGCGATCCTGCTGCACGGAAGCGACGGCCTGTCGGATCACCAATACCGTTACGCCGAGTCCTTGGCCGAGTGGGGATTGGCGGTCTTCGTCCTCGACAGCTTCGAACCCCGTGGCGTCAAGTCCACGATCGGCGATCAGGACGCGGTATCGCCATATTCGATGCTGACCGACGCCTATACGGCCTTGGCGCTCCTGGCGACGCACCCGGGGATCGACCCGGAAAGAATCGCCCTCATTGGTTGGTCGAAGGGCGGTCTCGTTGCCGACTGGGCCTCGCGCCAAAGGCTGCACGAACGCCTCGCTCAGCAAGGCCGCCGGTTCGCGGCGCATGTGGCGTTCTACCCATGGTGCGGCGAGCAGGATTTCGAGATCGCCTTAACCGGCGCGCCGATGCTCTATCTGCTTGGCCAAGAGGATGACTGGTCCGGATCGCAAGCCTGCGCCGACTATGTCGAGCGGATAACCAAGTCCGGCTACGAGGCCCGCTCAATCGTTTATGAAAACGCCGCGCACGGGTTCGATTACAAGGGCCGGTTCCGCGACTATCTACCGCGGGCCGTGAGCTGGAAGGACTGCGCCTATTTTGCCCGCGAAAAAGGATTCGTGATCGCGAGCACGGGCCAATTCAAGGATTGGTCGAATTTTCAGAACTATGTCAGTCGGTGCACAACAAAAGGCGCCCACGTCGGCTCCAACGTGGACGCACGAAATCGCGCGCTTGCCGACCTGCAAAATTTCCTCGCGCGCGTTCTCGGTAATTAGGACCTTGAACATTGACGGCATTGACACGTTAAGTGGATGGCCGGTGCGGACGGGGACCGTTACGGGGGTCTGTCAACTTAACTCATGGGTATTCGCGTATTCGCTTGATACGATCGGTGTATACAGAACATTTCATACCGGCGCCACCGCTTCCACCCCAATATTATTCGATAAGCTGTTTGGCTCTATTTTCGTTTTACGATGAGCTACCGAGATGTTGAGGATCTTCTCGCGGAGGGAGGAATCGATGTCAGCTACGAGACGGTGCGTTTGTGGGTGTTGAAATTCGGAAAAGCCTATGCCCGCCGGATCTGCAAGTGCCGCACCTACATGATTGACGCCAGCACGGCGCCGCGAGGGACTTAGAACTTTCCCTCGACCACCTCTTTTCAATATCAACGCATCCAGCGTCAGGTTCGACACCGCCTTGCGTGGCCGCTGGCTCTCTTTCTCGAGTTCCTTCAGCCGCTTCTCCTGCGTCACCTTTAGGCCGCCATATTCGCGCCGCCAGCGGTAATAACTCTACTCCGATATGTCCAGCCCGCGGCAGATCGTCCCGGTCTTCTTACCTTGGCCCAGCCCAACCTCGGCCTCGCGCAACATCCCGATAATCTGCTCCGGCGCGTATCTCTTCCGTGCCATTCCGTACTCCTTCCAAGCGCAAAATAGCCGAAACTCTAACTTTCAACATGGCTCACTTTTCAGGGGGCAGGTCACCATCTGAAAGAAGTTTTCATCACCGAATATTTCCTAACCCAAGCGGATTCGGTGTGACTATGCCGTTATTGGTTGCTGACGCGCATTGCAGGCTAAGGCTTTGGAGCCTTGCCGGTCGCACGGCGGCCGACCACTCGGGTCTTCCTATGCCACGTCAAAGTCGTGCAGACCGGCGGGGCTATGCCAGTCTAGCTGGTTCTGCATAATTTGGGAGATGAATGCGTAAAAGCTGACCCAGGCATTTTTGGTCGGGCGTGAAAACTGGTCACCAAGAAAGACGCCCAGGGCCCACATCAGCGCCTCAAAAAATGCGTTGTAGTCCGCTTCTCTAACCCCATACTTGATGTGCCGGCGGCCGAGTGCCCAGAGTGTCGGCTTGAGTTCATCCAAGCGGTCGAGCCCTTTGATCATGGTAGTCAGCATCACCGCCAGTTGTTTCTCCTGCTCCATCTGGTCGCCCCGAAATAAACGCCTGATGTGCGGATACTCGGCGAAAAGCCGGGCGTAGAGAACTTGCACAAACAGCTCGATGTCAGGCTGTAAACAAGTGAAGCTGCGTTGGATCCTGGAAATACGCTCTCTGGTCAACTCGGGCCGGTCCCATTTGATCAGTTCCGATGTCGGGATCGTCAACTCCCGAACCGGGCAAAGCGAGCAAAGCCGCATGTCGATTCGTCGACGAAATACAAGACTTCGCCTGCAATCTTCGCATAGTCTGGTGGCATACCGATTCACGTAAACACCCCCCCAAAACGCCAATGACTCTGAAACCTATCTTGTACGATAAATCCGCTCAGCGCCTCTCAACGACCATCATAACTTCTGCTAAGCAGCGCAGGGAATTTCGAGGCGACTCCATATCTCGCTCAACGCCGATACCAGGTCATCCATCATCGCGTCCGTGTGGTAGGGTGCTGGGGTGATCCTCAGCCGCTCGGTTCCGCGCGGCACGGTCGGATAGTTGATCGGTTGGATGTAAATCCCATAGTTGTCGAGCAGAATATCCGTGACTTGCTTGCAACGCACCGGGTCGCCGACCAAAACCGGCACAATGTGGCTTTGCGACGGCATGACCGGAAGTCCGCTCTGACGCAGGCGTTTCTTCAGGGTTGCCGCACGTTCTTGATGTATGGCCCGCTCGTTGCCGCTGTTTTTCAGGTGGCGTACGGAGACCAAGGCACCGGCGGCTACGGCAGGCGGCAGGGCGGTCGTGAAAATGAAGGCGGAAGAATAGCTGCGGATTGTATCGGCGATTTCGCGGGAAGAGGCAATGTAGCCACCCAGAACGCCGAACGCTTTCGCGAGCGTTCCGTTGATCACGTCGATTCGCTCCATCAGGCCGCGCTTTTCCGCGATACCGCCACCGCGGGGCCCGTAAAGGCCGACGGCATGGACCTCATCCAGATAGGTCAGGGCGCCATGCCGCTCTGCCACATCGCAGATCTCGGCGATCGGCGAGATATCGCCGTCCATCGAATACACCGATTCGAAGGCGACGATCTTTGGTAAGGCCGGGTCCGCGTTGCTAAGCAGGCTGTCGAGGTGGGCGGGATCGTTATGCCGGAAGATCGCTTTGGCAGCCCGGCTGTACCTGATGCCTTCGATCATGGAAGCATGGTTGAGGGCATCGGAAAATACTATACATCCCGGCAGCATCGCCGCCAGGGTGCAAAGCGACGCTTGATTCGCCACGTAACCGGAGGTGAAGACTAAGGCCGCCGGTTTGCCGTGCAGATCGGCCAGTTCACGCTCCAGCACCATGACCGGGTGCGAGGAACCAGAAATGTTGCGGGTTCCCCCCGCGCCGCATCCGAATTTCTCGACCGCCTGGGTCATAGCCTCGATGACAGCCGGGTGCTGTCCCATCCCCAGGTAGTCGTTGCTGCACCAAACGGTGATTTCACGCGGCCCGGAGTCGCCGTAATTCTGCGCCAAGGGAAAGCGCCCGGCGTTGCGGGCCAGATTAGCGAAGATCCGATAGCGCCCTTCGCGTTTCAGAGCCTCGAGCTTGTCATTGAAAAAGCGATTGTAGTCCATGGTCCGGCCTCCTTGCGGACCCCTCCCGGCCACTTGGCTGCGAACAGCTCGAGCCGGTGCGGGATCTCAACATTGCGGATGGCTGGCAAGCTCCAAACCGAAAATCCACGGCGAAGCTGTTGCTGACTATGCCATAGCCACCCAACAAAACGTTAACCACATGCATTCATCGGGCTGCCATCGCAAGATCGCGTGGCTGCCTCATTACTTCATGATAAACGATAGGACATCTTGCGTGAACGGTAACTGATCCAAGTCAAGTGATATTTGAATGACGTCAGGGTTCACCCCCTATATCTAGCGGTCACCATCGTCCAGGACCCAAGGTCCGGTGTCCGCCATATATACCGCCGGCTAATCCCTGTTTCCCCGAATGGCAAAGGCCGCAGTTTTCCAGGCCCCAGGCGACTTCGTTGTTGTGGCACATGCCGCAGAATTTGCCCTGCGCCAGATCACTCATTTTCACGTCATTGGCGCCGGCCCGCATCTCGAAGCCAAGCTCATGATGGCACACCTTGCAGCGGAAGCGGATGCGATGGAACCAATGAGGAAATATGACCGGGCGGACCCCGGCGCGATCGGAACTGTGGTTCAAGACGACGTCACCGTATTCGGCCGCCACCGGCCAGATAAAACCGAGCGCCAGCACCGCCAGGAAAAACGGTAGGAATCGCCACCCCAGCCGCCGTATGGTCGCAAGTGCAAGTCTCATTCCGGCACCATCCTTAGTACCTGTTCGCGCGGGACACTATGGCAGCGCTGGCACTGGGTCAGCGGGAACGAGACAGCGCCATGGCATTGGCCGCAGTAATCTCCTTGCAAGATCCTGAACATGTTCACTGGATTAGCGCCACGTTTCGCCACGAAAATTTTATCGTGGCAATTTTTGCAATCCAGCCATTCGGTATGCGGCCGGTGCGGAAAACGCACGACCGGCATCGCGGCCGTGTCGGTCATCAGAATATCGAGGTCGATCACACGGATCTTGGTTTCCGGGTAGACGTTGGTGCGCGGGGATATTTCGCCGGAGCGTAGCGCCGCGACCCAATCGACAAAATTGCCCTCCTGAGCTGGCGCCAAGACCGCTAAGGCCTCGGCCGGTTCCTGCAAGAGCGGCAAGGCTGGATTTTCGGGGTCGTGCAGATTGTCATCCGTAAGCAGCAACCAAGGTATTACCGGCTCCGGCGACGGTAGAGATGCGGGCGCTGAAGTCGGTTCGGCTGATGGCGGCCCTTTCGTGGCGAAGGACTTAAGATCGTCCGGCTTATCGCATCCGGCCAATAAGAGGCCTCCCGCAAGTATCGCTGTTGCGGTCAGTTTTCCTACTGAAATCCTGGCCATGTCTCGACCACTCCGGCAGCCGACATTATCGAGTTTTCTAATTGTAAGCTTTTTGTAAGAATTTGCCAGGGCTGGATACATCGCCGTTGCGCTCAAGCGGCGATAGTCAACGAGCAATCTATAGGCAAAGAAAAAGCGGCGACTCAGCACCCGATATGGGTTTGGGGCACCGCTTGATGAGTTTACGAATGCACATGGTCCACAAAGGCAAACCTTGGCCTATGAGACCGAGGATATATATACTCGGTGCACCTTACGGCGTCCTTACAACGGTCTGGAACGGCCCAAAATGGCTCATTTTTTAGGAACGGCTTTCCTGACGGATGATTCGTGAGCCCGGGGGCCGGGCACAGTACGTCGATTCCTGTAAGACGAAAGGGAAACCCGTGCGGATACTCCTGATCGAAGACCATGCACGTCTGGCGGGCTTTATCCGCAAAGGGCTAAAGGCCGCACAATTCGACGTGGACCTGGCCGCCAAGGGGTCCGATGCGCTGGAAGATTTCGAATGTGTCCGTTACGACGTGGTCATCCTGGATTTGGGTTTGCCCGACATAGATGGGCTTGAGCTTCTTAACCAACTCCGGGCCAAAGACAAGGCGATCCCGGTGCTGATTCTGACTTCGCGAGTGCAGCTTGCAGACAAAATTGGGGGTTTAAATGCCGGCGCTGACGATTACCTGACCAAACCCTTCGCGATGGAAGAGCTTATAGCCCGCCTCCATGCCTTGCTGAGACGGCCGTACGCCACCCTAGGCAAGACGCTGAGGGCCGGCAATATCGAGCTAGACGTCGTGGCCAGAGAAGCGCATCTGGAGGGGTGTGACCGGCCTCTGCCATTCTCACGCCGCGAGCTTAGCGTCCTAGAGCAACTGATGCGCCGCGGCGGAAAGGTGGCGCCAAAACACCTTATGGAACAAAGCCTTTATGGCGCAGGTGAGGATTTGTCTTCCAATTCAGTTGAAGTCCTGGTTCACCGGGTTCGCAAGAAACTGACCGACTCCGGAGCTAATGCCACGATCCACACTGTTCGCGGCATCGGGTATCTGATGACCACAGATGAGGAGTGATGGCGTGGATCGCCTCCAGCCTACAAAATTCAGCCCCACCCCAAGCGTTGGAGCGCGAGCCATCTCATGTTGAGAATTCACCGTTTTCTGGCATTGGCCAGTGCGATCGTCCTGCTGTTGGCTCTGGCCATGGTCGCATGGTTTTACTATCAGCAGGCTGTGCGCAACCTCACCGAAATGTCGACCAAGCACAACATTGGCATCGACAGGATTCTACTAAATACAGTCTGGGATCGTTACGGCAGCTATATAGCCGAGGCGGGAAACTTGGATTCTGCCACCTTGCGAGCACGGCCGGAGACACAAAGTATCGACGTTGCGATCAGGGCGCTGACGGCGAATATGCACGTTCTCAAGGTCAAGATATACAGCAAAGAAGGGATAACGATTTTTTCCACCGATCAACCGCAAATTGGGGAGGACTATTCGAACAGCGCCGCCTTCATGACAGCTGCGCAAGATGGCCAAGCAAGTAGCGCCCTATCTTTGAGAGACCGATTTAGCGCCTTCTCCGGCGAGGTCTTTCTTCGGGATATCGTCGAGACTTATTTACCCATCTTCGATGACAACCAAAATATAGTTGGCGTGTTTGAGGTCTATACGGATGTAACCGACGTCAAAGAAAGGATAGACCAGACCACAATCACAATGCTTGTCGGCCTTGTCGGAATCTTCAGCGCGTTATATGGCGTACTCGTATTCGGGATCATGCGGCGCGCCATTGCACCTATCAAACTTGCGTCCAAATGCGCCGCCGAGATTGGCCCGCGATCCTCGGGTGTACGCCTGCCAATTCAGGGTATGCCCAGGGAAATCATGCCGCTAATTGTTGCTACTAACGGTGCTTTGGACCGACTTGATCGCGCCCTCGACTCGCAACGCCAATTCAGCGCCGACGCCGCGCACGAACTCCTGACACCTCTTGCCGTTCTACGGGCTCACCTGGATACATTGAAGGACAAGTCAGTCGCTTCCGCGTTACGCGAGGATGTCGATGCCATGACCGACGTGGTGCATCAACTCCTCGATCTTGCCGAACTTGAATCGCGCAGCGAAGCCATGAAAGACGCGGAACCGGCCGACCTTCACGGCGTCTGCGCCGAAGTGATTGCCACCCTCGCGCCCTTGGCCGTGCGCGACAAGAAGCAACTCGCGCTGACCGGGTCGGAGGGACCCATCTTCGTCAAGGGCTGCGTGCGAATGCTAAACCGGGCGGTCCGCAACCTGATTGAGAACGCCCTGGCCCACACCCCCTCCGGCACAACGGTCGAAGCCCGTCTGAACCAGAATGGAGAAGTCCGCGTCATAGACCAGGGAAAGGGTGTGCCGCCGGAGGAACGCGACGCGATATTTCACCGTTTCTGGCGTGGCGATCAAAAAAATGGGCCTGGGGCCGGCCTCGGTCTATCGATCGTCAAGCGTATCGTCGAGAGCATGGGCGGCGAAATAGCGGTCGATGACGCGCCAGGTGGCGGCGCCGTTTTCACGATCCATCTCATTACGGTTGAGCCAGATTTGAATGAAGAAGCGGTGGAACGCTCGCCAGATCTTTAGTTGGCGTGGTCCTTGATCCACTTACCCGCCAACTGGACCGATTCAGCGATCTGATCGGCTGACATTCCTTCAGCCACGACGTCTCGCGCCCGGACGGCGAGCGATCCCCAGTATTGAATCGCGATTTCGTACCACATGTAGGCTTGGACGAGATTGACCTCAACGCCGTAACCGTAGGCATAGGCGTCTGCGAGAAACAATTGAGCGCCCACGTCACCCTGCTCGGCAGCGCGCGCGTACCACAGCGCCATCTTGCCGTAATCCTGCGGCACGCCGTCGCCGTTCCGGTACATTCGCCCAAGTTCGGTCTGTGCAGCCGAAAAATCTTGCTCCGCCGCCCTTTCAATCCATTCCACAGCCGCCGTCGCGCTGGACGGGACAAGGTATTCGTTCAAATACATGACGCCCAGTATGTATTGCGCGCGCGGATCGCCCTGCCGGGCCAGGGGTGTCAACTCGTCGTGCGCTTTTTCGAATTCGCCAGCCTCGAACAAGGCAATCCCGGTCGCAAGCTCAGCCGCGGCCGCCGGGATCGAAAAAAGAATCAAAGACAATGCAACCACGACATGCCTAATCATGAGCTTCCCCGCTGGTTAATTTTCGTGCCTCCCAAAGCGACACGCGGCGCAGTCCTCTAGCCTCTCGATTCCTCCGCCGCCAGACCGCGCGGAAACCAGGACAACCCGCCGGTTCCGCCGATCCAGGCGCTTCCATCTGCTCCAAAGGCGATGGAGAATACGACGTCGGAATAGAGACCGTCGGCCCGCCCATACGTTAGGAAACTCTGGCCGTCGAATTTTGCGAGACCGTTGCTTGTCCCTACCCAAATATCGCCGGCGGGATCCTGGCCCAAGGAAAAGACATGATTGCCGGGCAGGCCATCATCGACCGTATAAGTTAACCAGCGTTTTCCGTCGAAGCGCGACAGACCGCCGCCCCAAGTGCCGGCCCAGACTTCGCCCGAAGGCGCAACCAGCAGCGCGATCACATAGTTCGGGTTGTAGGCGACCTTAATGTCCTGGAGGCCTTGCTCCACCTTCTGACGGGCATGGTGACTGGAAAATTGAGCTGGGTCATTTTGAAATTGTATATCGTCGGCGACGCTCTCGTAGGGCGCTCCGAGACCGTCTTCGTGCTGCCAATTGGCCCAATGATTATCACTGAAAAGCGCTATGCCCCCTTCGGTGGCAAGCCAGATTTCGCCGTTTTTCCCCTCGGCCAAGCCGTAAACCCAGTCGTTGGGCAGGCCGCCGCCGGTATTCTCCACCGTGTAGGTTTGCCAGCTTGAGATGTCGTCCACCCGGCCGCCGACAATGCGGTTTGCGCCTGACCAGGTCGCGATCCAGATATCTCCGTTTTGCGTTTCTAGAACATCATAGACGAAGGCGTCAGCCATGCCGTTAGGAATATTATAATTTTGCCAAGAGCCTTTCTGCGCATCGAAAACGGACAAGCCGCCGCCGTAGGTGCCGACCCAGATTTTTTCCTGAACACGATTTACATAAAAGACACCGTTGGAGAGCAGGCCAGATTTGTTGTCGTAGTGCGTGTATTTATCGCCATTCGGCTGATAGCGGACCAAGCCACCGGAGGTACCGATCCAAGTCGTTCCCTTTTCGACAAGTAATGTCTTGACGTTTCGCTGACCGACCCGGAAATGGATCGAGCTGCGAAGTGGCCCTGGCATGTCCCGCAAAGAGGGCATCGCCGGATGACTTTGAGGCAAGGTCTGTGCCTCCTGGGCGCGCAGCTCAATCCCCGCGAACGGCCCCAGCAACGCTGCCAGGATAACGACCGAAATCCACTTTTTTCGAGTATTCCAAGACATGGACGTCATTTTTTCGCTTCGATCCACGTTACCGCTCCCTTTGTTCCCGCCCATACCTGCCCATCGCTGCCGATCGCAACTGCGTAGACGTCCGGCGAGGGCAGACCGTGCCGGTAATTTTCCCAGTCGCCTCCATCGAATTTAGAAAGGCCATGGTTCGTGCCGAACCATAGGGTTCCGTCGTCGGCCTGGGCGATGCTGTAAACGATGTTGCCTGCCAGGCCGTCGCGTACGTCGTAAGATCGCCACGTCCCGTCGATGCCGCGCAAGCTAACGCCGCCGCCCCAGGTTCCGAACCAGACGCCGCGGCCCAATTTATCGACCTGAACAGAGAAAACGTAATTCGGGTTATAGCTCTCGGTGTTGCCGACCACGACTCCCAGATCATGTCGCGACTTGGTGCCAAGACCGGTATTGTCGCTAGGCGGCAGCTCTTGCGTATTCGGCGCGCCAAGGCCGTCCTCGTGGGTCCAGGAACCCCACCGGCCGTCCTCCAACATGGACACACCGCCCTCGGTTCCGAACCACACGCGCTCTTCCGCGTCGATTCCGATTCCGTAGACCCAGATGTTGATCAACTCTTCGCGGTAGTTCGTGAAGCGTTCGACGCTTGGATCAAAATGGCTGGCGCCGTCCCAAGTGCCGATCCAAACGCTGCCATCGGCTGGAAACGCGAAGGCATAGACCCAGTAGTCCGCCAAACCATGCATCGGGAAATAGGTTTTCCATTGCCCATCGCTATAGCGCGATACACCGCCTGCATTGGTTCCAAACCAGACATCGTTGTTTGCTGCAATGCCGATCGCAAAGACGTACTCGCTGGCTAGACCCTGCTCGCGCGTGAAAGTTTGCTTGACTTCCTGGGTCGCAGTATCGATTTCGAGCACGCCGGCGGAGGTACCGACCCAAAGCGATTTACGACCGGGGTGAAGGGCGAGCGAACGCACATAGACGTCTTGTCCAACCTGGAAACTAACCATCCTTTCGGCCAGCGGCTTCGACTGTTGCGCGTGGGCCGGCTCAAGAATCACAAGAATGAGAGCCCCGAGCGCGAGACACGCGGCGAATGGGAATCCGCGGCAAGCGCGCCCAATGTGTGGTCGCTTAGCGTTGCAAGGTGCGGATGTAAGCCAGGGCATTGAGGATATCCCGATCCTTGATAATACGATTGAATGAGGGCATGAGATTGCCGCCGGCCTTGATGCTTCGAACCAGGAAGCCGTCAGGTGCGTCCAATCTTTCGCCCTGATAAAAGTTCGGCACATTCGGCAGCAAAGGACGGCCTTCGGGTCCGTGGCACCGCGCACAATGTGCCTGGTAGATTTTTTGCCCAGCGAAGAAATCGGCGGCCCGGCTTCCGGCCGAAGCCAGCGTTAGTACAGTGCAAATGGCCGACAAAATCACCACTGCGCGCCAGCGCAGGCCTGTGCCCAGCGATAAGGTATGACGCAGCAAAAAGAGGCAGTTCCTTAGCATTCGCAGTCATGGTTTTTTGCTTGTTAACATTATGATACTATTGACATTCTTACTGGGCAAGGGGTCTTTCTGTCAGTTGATCCCTTCAATATTTTCGACCATTTCAGGCTGATCCCAGGCCCGCGCGCCCACGATCCTTTGCGCGATCGATCCGTCCGGGCGAACTAGCAAGGTCTGCGGGTAGCTCTCTATCTTTAGGATCCCGTAAGCGGTATCTCGGCCCGGGTCCAGGTAGTTGGGATAGCTGACGCCCACATCGCGCAGAAACTCGCGCACGAAATCGGGGTCCTTATCTGTACTCAGCCCGACCACGGCATAGCGCTCGGAGTCGAGCTTCTCACTGAGGCGCTGAAGACTAGGCAATTCGACCCGGCAGGGTGCGCACCAAGTTGCCCAGACATTGAGAATCACTGTCTTCCCGGCATAGCGCGCGAGCGTATCCGAACCGCCGTCGAGGCGGCTCAGTACCGCCTTGAGAAGATCCGGTCCCTTGGTCTGCTCAGAGCTAGCGGTTTCGGCTTTTGCCGCATCGCTGTCGTTGGAAGGCCGCCGGTCCAGCGCCGTCTCCCATTCCCAAATCGCGGAGAGGGCGCGACGCCGGAAGGGATCATCCTCGGGCGTGAGGTGGACAAACACACGCATGGCCCCCAGGGCCGCTTCCCAATCGCCTTGCCGTTCCCGGGCCTCGGCCAAGCCAAAATAGGCGTTGGCTTGAGAGGGCCGCAGGGCAATGGACGACTCGAAGGATTCGATGGCCGCGTCGATCTGCTCAAGTGCAAGGCGCGCGAATCCCAGGTTGGCGTATAGTGCCGGCACCTTCGGATTCAAACGCTGTGCGGATTCGAAAGCGGCCACCGCCTGGCCGGGGTCGCCAGCGCGCAAGCTGGCGATCCCGCGCGCAAACAAGGCCTTGAAATGCGCGTTGTCTACTTCGGGTTGGCGAGCCACTTCAATGGCAGGGGATGGCGGAGATATCGCTGTTGGCGCCGGCGCGGTTTCAACCTCACTGCCGATTACCCAGCGATCTATCGCGAAGCCAAATCCAATCACGGCCGCGGCGATGATCGGCACGACAAGCGACAGGACGTTACGGCGTCTCATCCCCATGGTCAGATCGCCCCCTTATGCGGCGCGGTCGAGACGAACGGCATTCCGAAAAAAGTCGAAAACGCCACGACAAAGATGCCTAGAACGAATACGGCGTTTAGGGCTGGCGTGGGCCTCCGTATAGCTCGGAAATGCAGGTAGGCGGCAACCGAAAGCCAGGTCACGAATGCCCAGGTTTCCAAAGGATCCCAGGCCCAATAGCGGCCCCAGGCATCCTGGGCCCAGATCGCGCCGGCGACCAGCATCAGTGTCTCGAAAATGAAGGCGACCAGGATAAAGCGATAGGCCAGCTCGTCCAGGGCCCGGTTACCGGGCAAGGTGCCAAACTCGCCGAATCCGCTGTGCCGCACCAGCACGACCAAACTAAGTCCGACC
Organism: Kiloniellaceae bacterium; assembly: GCA_021776135.1. Taxonomy (GTDB): domain Bacteria; phylum Pseudomonadota; class Alphaproteobacteria; order Kiloniellales; family J153; genus JAJFGN01. The sequence continues at coordinate 78,225 of JAJFGL010000041.1, read as the reverse complement.
GCCAGAACCGCACAGCCCAGAAAGATTTTACCAAGGGTGACATGAACCGGAAGCCAGATCGTGCCGTAGGTGATGGGCGCCAGGGTGTCGTGCTCGGGCACAAAAAGCAGCCAGACGACGAGCACCTGAAGCACCGGCAGGACGGTCGCCAGGCTAGCTTTTATCCGCGGAACCGCCAGGCAGCCGATCAAAACCGCGAGATGCAAACTCCAAATATTGCTGGAAAGGACTTCGAAAAGGTCGACATATGGTCCGTGGTCGAGGCGGAGCCAGCGTAGGGATATCGCGACACTGTGGGTCGTAAGAGCGACCGCGAGCAGCATGATGGTCATCTGGAACTTACCGCTACGCGCGGCTGACACGGCCGCGGCCAGTGCCGCGGCCAGATAAAGCCCGAGGGAGATCGGTAGCCAGGCGCCATCAGCGAACATAGACGCGCCTCCTTTCCATTCCTGCGTCTACGCCCGGTTGCGATGGCCGCGCCCGGGCCTTCCCTTCCCAAGATGTAGCCCGGAACTTTCCGGCGACATGCCACGAGAGGCATCCAATCGCGACAACCACCGTTGCAAGCATCCAGGGCACCAAGGGGTTGTAGGAGATCGTGTAACCCATCCAACTCCGCAGTTCTTCGTATCGCAGGCGCCCGCCGCCGATCGAAATCGTCTCGCCGGGCCGCATCTCCTGTCGCGCGCCTTCCGTAATCACAACCAGGCTGGCATTTTCAGGCTTGCGGAAGCGCCAAGCCGCTTCCTCTTCGTAGATCTCATCCGGTAAATGCAACCAAACTTTTACCGGATTGCGCGTGCCTGGAATTGTCCAGTCATTTCCCTGCTTGTAGTAGTTGAGCGGATAGGACGGCAGGTGAATGGTCCCGGAATGCGCCACCCCGGCACCGTCGGTGAAGGTCACGAGTGGCGCGAAACCCTTATTGAATGTGGTATAAAAACGATAGCCACCGACCACCAATGGCGTATCGTCGCCGACCTCGACTCTGCGCGATGCCTGACCATCGCCCGCTAGATAGACCGTGCTTACGGTGTCGCGACGTTTCATACCAGGGTCGTAGTCGATATCGAACCCACCCTGAACGAAACGGACATTGTCAAGGTTCCAGGGATGGAACGGCCCGATATCACCCTCGACCAAACTGGGATCGAAGGCCACGCCTTCGGTCACCTCGATGTGTCCACTCAGGCCGGCCAAGCGGTCGGCAGCGGCCAGCAGGGCGAGCGCCGCGAGGGCCAGGTGAAATCCGAGTAATCCCGGGCCGGTCCGCAACGTCACACTGGTTGCCAGGGCGGCAAGTAGGTTGAAGAACAGGATGCCGAAAGGGATCGCGATGGTCACGCCGACCGGCCAAGACTCTTCGCCGCCGCCGAACAGGGCCACGGCGACGGCCACGCCGATACACGCTAAAGTCACGCGCAACGAGGCGAGTTTGCGTAACGGCCGATCGAGAAACCCTGTCATGGCCGAAAATCGCAATTCTCGTTGCTGTCACGCATCCAGTCGCGGCCGGACTGTCCGTTGCCGGGCGGCCCGGACGAGCCGCAGTCGGCCGCCTGCCAGTTGCCACTCGTCGCGAAGGTTCGAATTTTCAGCGTGGCATCGAGATAATAAGGCTCGGCCGTGAATGTCGCGGTCGTGTTGTTGCGAACCTGCGTTCCCGTTGGCAATCCTGCTTCCGCGCCAACATCGTTCAGGTTCACCAGGAATGCTTTATTCTTCCAGCCGTGCGGCACCGCCACATGGCACCAAGTACAGCGCAACCTTTCGATCTTGTCGGCATGAAGGGCATGCAGGTTGGAACCCTGCTCTTCACCGAACCCGCTCGAAAAACCCTCACCATCCCGTGTCGCGTAACGGGTGAAGGAATGGCACTTGAAACAAAAATGGTCCTCCGTACCGGGCTCCCCGGTTAGTTCGCTCCATGGTCCTTTCAGGATGAAGCTATGGCTGGAGCCGTGCGGCCCCCAACTCTGACCGTTTTCGCCGCCAGATGGCACGACGGTTCCCGCCGCGGTCTCCGACCCGTGACAGTCCGAACAGTTCATCGTTTGGGACCCGATGAAGCTAGCATTATTCCAGGGCGACAGCCAACTGTTGGCGTCCGCGTTGCGCAAAACGGTAGTGCGCCCCGTGGAGCCGATAACCGGATGCCAGGACCGGTGGTCGCCCGTGCTTTCGCCCCGGTCGGTCAGCGGTGCCTGGAATTCCATGGCTTGATCTGTGTAGCGGGTTAAACCATTGGTATTAACCGGCGTCCCCCCGTTTGTACCTGTCAAGTCGGGTGGGATCGAAAAGCCGTAGGTGGAGTGGCACTTCATGCAGATCTGATACTCACGGGTGACCCACGGGGCTGTTTCGCTGGTGCTGGCGCCAACCGGCGGGTTGCCGCGTTTGACTTGAAAACTGGTCGGTGTGGTCAGGAAGGCGCTCGAACCATAAACCGGTTCGACTCCTGAACTACCCTTCAACACGCCCGAGGCAAGATTCGTATGCAGAATGCCAGCCTGGTGGGGATGCGTCCCCGCCACGTCCGGCACGGCTGGTGAAGCGTTAAACAGACGATTCTTGATCACCCTGTGCGGGTTATGGCAGTCGGTGCACTCGACATGCCGATTGGTCGGCGCGCCCTGGCCGAGGAGGGTCCGGGACTCCAGCAGATCCTTGCCGGGCTGCGCCAAGCCTCCTGTGCCGATATCGTGAACTTCCGGCTGCAGTGCGATCGGCATGTGACGCAAGCTGTCGAAATCTGTCTTTATATCGGGCACTTCAAAGCTAGCGGTGCCTTGACCATTAAGGACCGCGCCGCTCGCGGAGTGGCATTGATAACAATTTTCTTCTTGCGCGGGGCTGCCGCCGACCTTCGGCACCGAAATGCTGTTGGTCGCCTCGCGCAACAGATGCTGGGCGCCTTGAACCGTGTGAGTGTCGTGGCAGTTCAGGCACGCGGCGCGCCACACCTGCATGTTTTGTGGGAATTCGCGAAGATTGGACGCGACCGAAGTATAGGTTTCATTAGCCACGACACTGTTGGCGTGGGCTGAAGCGTTCCAACCTTCCTTCTCATGGCACCCCAGACAGATGATATCCCGTGTCTGGTCGAAGTTGCCGGCGATCGGCTCGGCTTGCTGGAAGCGGTGCAGGCGGAGAAATTTGATATTGGGCTCGATCGAATCGCGGATGTGCGGATCGTGGCACGAGGTGCACTGCAGCTGGTCATCCTCCAGCGGAAGCACCGGGCGCACGCCCGGTATCCGATTACCGATATGGGGCGCGACGCCGGGTTCGCTCAACTCCCCGTCTGCCAGGGCCAGGCTGTTGTCGTAGGTAAAGGAAACCGGGTGGTCGTTGGTCAGATCTGTGCCTAGCCTCCGGGTGAACCCAGTGGTGGCGCCTTGACCTTCCGGAATGGTGCCGTCGGGCGCGGTTCCCAGCACGACTATATCTGGTGTGCTGGGGTCTTGGTCCGTGAAGGCGCCGTTCAAGACGTTGACGGACCCGATAGCAATCGTGCCGTCATGACACGATAGGCATAGCTTGCTGCTGCCGCCGGGCTGGCCCAGCCCGATGGCATCCATGGAGCTGGAGGTATAGGGCGTATAGGTGGCGCCGGAGAGCTTTCGGTTCCACAAGGGGACCGGCGCCGCCTGCTCCGCATGGTGCGGTGTATGGCAGAACACGCAGATTTGCGACTCGCTGGCCGCGCGGACGCTTCCGGGGCCGACGACGGTGGCGGAGAAGTTGTGCTTGGTATTGCGGATATCCGATATCCGCTCGGCGTGCACCGCGAACCCGCCGAAGATGAGCGCTGCGCCTATAGCGGCAAGCCCTATGCCAAAGACCAAATTAGGCGATCGCAGGGAACGGCGCATATCTTAGATCCCCTGCACGCTGGTCAGTTCCTTGAATATCACGACCCGCCCGTTGAACATATCCGCGACGTAGACCCGGTGCTCCGCGTCGGTCCAAACACCGGCCGGCAGATAGAACTCTCCCACATCCTGGCCGGTTCCGCCAATGGGCAGAAGCAGTTGCCCGGCGGCATCGAAGACCAGCAGATAGTCGTAGTACGACTCAACCACATAGATACGCTCGTCCCCGCCAACCGCCACACCCTTGGGCCGTGTCATATTGCCGACGAAAAGGCCAAGCCTTCCGAAGGACAGGCGGCCGTCGCCGTTTCGGTCGAAGATCTGAACCCGGAAGTTCAGCGTATCGACCACGTAGAGTTGACCGCCATGAAACAGCAGGTGCGTTGGCGTGTTGAAAGACCCCGGGGCATCGCCCTTGCCACCCACAATGTCGACAAGTGCCCCGTTTCCATCGAAAACCTTGATGTCGTGCTGCGCCGTGTCAGCGACATAGACAAGACCGGTTTGATCGTCGCGGGCAATGCCGGTTGGCCGCGTTAGGATTTGCCTGCCGAAGCGCCCCTGCGGCGTGCCGTCCGTGGCCAGGCGGAACACCTCACCCAACTCCGAATCTGTTACGAGAAAACCACCGGTCCCATCGGCAACGATAGCCACCGGCGACTGGAACTGCTCGCCACGATCGACGCTGTGCCACAGCAACAGGCGTTGCCCAGCCATGTCGAATACGACAATCGCTTGGTGACTGGAATCGACAACGAGCACGCGACCAGTGTCGTCGGTCACCCCGCTAACCGGCCGGCGCAACTCAACGTACTCGGGCTCCCCGACGATCAGGCCGGCTAGCCAACTCAGCACCGAACGAGCCTTCGACGTTGTCTCATGGCTGGGAGCCAGAAAATTTCGTTCCCCGATCAGCACGCCGGCTAGGGCATAGCGAGCCTGTTCCGGTGGCAGGGGCCAGGCGTGAGCATCGGGCGCCGGATCAAGGTTCGGCGTAACGGTCGGCGGTTGCATCCCGCAACTGGCCACGGCAAACCAGATCGGCAAGCTCAAGACCGCGAGCCGGCGCCGAGACCGCCTTGAGGTATGGCTGATTTCGCCGAATGTCGTCATCGCACTGAATGCTGCTCGTAAAGGGCCGTCACATTCTCCATGTTCTGTAAAATCGCCTGGCTCGATTCAGCAACAATCAGGCGAAATGAGTCTTCATCTATCAAGTTCAAAGCATTCTCGAACCAGGCCCACTGCGTGGCAACGGAATTGAGCTCCATCCTGATGGCCTCCGTGGTCTCCGGGTCGTCCTGAAGTATCGCCAGACCGTCCGTGAATTCGTTGCGCGCCCGCTCCATCTCGTCACGTGTGGTAATTGTATCGATTTCCCACTCCCGCAGCATATAGAACTTGGCCATGCGCTGGGAGAGCATGCGTTGCCGCCCGGAAATATTGACCAGAAGCGAGAATGGCTCGCCGGAAAGGTCTTGAAGAAGCTGAACGACCTTGTTGGAGGCGAATAGCAGATCGTCATTCCAAAACAATAACTGCCTGGCCCCAGCACGCGATACGCGGCCGGTCGCGGTTTCCTGGAATACCTCCCACTGGCGTTCCACGCTATCCAGGGCCTCGACGATGCCAGGTGAGGGAGCGGCAGCCTTGAGCTCGGCAAGCTGCCCGTAAAACAAGGACACGTCTTGGGCCAGTTGTTCGCGCGATCTTTCTGGAAACACGCCGAGACCGATCTGTACGTAATTCAATACGATACGCTGGGTCAACATGCGCTGCCGCCCAGCCTTATTGATAAGGGTGCCAAAAGTGGCTTCTGCCTGTGCGACCGGCACCAGCCACAAGGCGCAAAGCATGAAGGTAAATACGGCGTAGGGAACGCGCCATCCTGGATGTTTCATCGCCGTCACTCCTCCACCTCGCCCGTCTCACAGCGCATCGGGGGCAATCCAGTTATGAAGCGGCCGGTCACTTTGACCTCATTCCGGAACCGGCAAGCCGCCGGCCCGCAAGGCGCGGACCAGGCGGCTGGTCGCGCCCTCCATGGTGGCGATCGCGCCTGAATAGTCACCGGCATGCGCCGCTGCGTCCGCCCGCTCACGTAGACTCCGGTTCTCGCCCATCATGCGCTCCACGATTGCCTTGAGGCCGCCGGTCCCGGACTGCTTTTCATTCATCATGATACCGACCAGCATTTCGTAACTGTCGTTGCGCTTGCGCTCGTAGAGATATTCATCTGCTGGGGTCTCGAACGACAATCGGAAGACCGCAGTCTCTCCTTTGCGTTGGACCGCAATCGCGACGACCGCCACACGGTAGGCTTCCGTCAGGGTGTCCTTCGCAAGTCGGTACTTCTCCGCCTGGGCGTGCCCTTTTGCCTGCTCCAACATCTGGCCAAGCCGTTCTTGGACGCGCTGTGTGTTGGTGCCGCCGGCCCTAGATGGGTCGTCATGGCCCAGCGCGTTCATGTAGCTTTCGATCTGCCCGCGAAGTCGGTCATAGACAAGCTTCTCCTGTCTCGCCGTTCGCGCCGGGCGCGTCCGGGCCACGGCCGCGGCCACGCTCGATACCTTACGCAGCGCCTCGTCCAGGCTACTAGCGGCACGCTCCAGGTCTCCATTGGCCAACAAGGCACGCGCCTCGGCAAACACACCCTTGGCTTGCTCCAACTCACTCTTTGCTTGCGGATCGTTCGCCGTGTCAATCCAGGCCACAGTCGCCGACGCGAAGTAGCTTTCGAGCAACCTTACCTTTTGTTCCAGCACCGCGCGCGAAGGGGGTGTGCCGGTCGCAACCACAGGTGCCAACAGCAATGCAACGAGGGCTACGGCAATAACCGGCGCGGCGCGCTTTCCACCCCAGCCGGAACACGACCAGGGGTACCAAAAGTAATTAGCCCTAATCATGATCGCCGCCCGCATTGCCCTAGCCCGCTCAACCCGGAACCCAAACCCCACTCATCCGGATCGCCTTTAAGAGCGTATCCGTCGAGCGCGCGATGGCCTCGATCGCCGCAACATGCTCGCCCGAGCTTGCATTTGCCTCCGCCTTTCCGCGGATCGCCATGGCTTCCTCACGCATCTGATCGATCCGGACCAAGCGCGATGCCGGCGGCGGTTTCTCATTAATCGCAAATTGCAGCAACATGATGTGGCTGTCATTGCGATCATGCTCGTAACGGTACTCTTCTTCCGGGGACGTGAAATCCAGCGACCGGGTCAGGGTCTTTCCATCACGCATTTCCCGGATGTCGCCCCGCGCCATGTGATAGGCGGTTTCAAGCGTATCGTTGGCGTCATTCATGTGTCCATCTTGCGCCAGACCTTCCGCCGTTCCGATCAATTCGCGGATTTGTGCCATTTGTACAGTTGACCCGGTGCTCAATTGTTTGTCCTGAGCAACCCGCTCATAAGCCGCCAGGAAAGTGCGCACTGCATGGTGACGACGTTTATATTCCTCTTTCTGCCGTTCGCCCTTCACCTCGGCTTGAGACAGGCGTCGGGCTTCAGTATTGACCAAGCGAAGGGCTTCATCGAGCTTTTGGTTGGCATCCTCAGCCCGGCTCTTCTTCAAATCTGCCTTTGCCAGCTCGACGAGAGACCTGGCTTCGACCAGTTTTCGCATCGCCTCTTCGTCGCCGCTCCTCTCAATGGTTTGCGCGGAGACCGATCGGGTCACCAAATTCTCGACGAAGAATGCTTTTTGTTCGGTCGAGACTTGCTCGACTGGGACCCGCTGGGCCGACTGGGAGACCGCCGGCGCCGAGTTGGACATTGCCACCAATAGGCACGGCAGCAGGGCCAGGCATCGTATTGTCAATCCGTGCGTCTTCATGGCTACCCCTCTTTGCGCCCTTTGTACCGGCTACTGCTTTTTCGGACCGCTGTCCTTGGCCGGCCAAGCCGATCTCTTTGCCAGGGCCCGCAACTGCTCTACCGATTTTGGCTTGGAATGGCAGCGGCGGCAGTCAGTTACCGGGAAGGCGACCTTGCCGTGACAAACCCCGCACTTCTGACCCAGCAGGATCGCTGCCATGCTGATCTGGTTCTCGCCCTTGGCCGGAACGAAGATCTCGTCGTGGCAGTTTGTGCAGTCGAGCCATTCCGTATGCTCCTGATGCGGATACACGACATCAGGCATACTCCCCTTCACCTCGCGAACTATGACCAAGTCCATCGTGAAGGCCTCGGCATCCGGGTCTTCCAGTTCATACCTGGGCGCGATCGCCCCCTCTTTCAGAGCCGTAACCCAGTCGACTCGATTGCCATCGTTCGTCCCCGGTAGGTTCTGAAAGGCCTCCGTGGGCCACTGAAGAAGGTGGGTTCCTGAATTTTCGGGATCGTGGATACCGTCATCCACCGGCGATGCGTGCGGCGCCGAGGCCGGTTTCTTCATTAGCCGATTGAAGGTATTGGCCGCGCTGGGTTTCTTCTTCGGCGAATTCACCGTATCCGCCTGCGCGATCGAGACGACGGGCGCCTGGCCGCCAGGCTTCTTCGTGCCCGCCAGCCCGGTCACCGCCATTCCGGCCATCGCGAGCGCGGCCGTGCCGACTAGCAGGGCGACAACGCAGAACAGTGTAAGTCTATCGCTTTTCTTCATACCACACCTGCCATCCTTCGCCACGTCACCGTCCTCATTGCCCCTTTGCCGAAGGCGGCGCGACCAGGCGGTCGCTCGTACTATGGTGTACTCGCGTGCGCATACCGGGCATACCGGTGTGACACAGAACGCAATTCTCCACGCCCCAGGCGATTTCACTGTTGTGACAGGCGCCGCAGAACTCGCCGTCGAAAATCTTCAGCATGTTGATGTCATTGCCCCCGGCTTTGAACTCAAAGCCAAGCTCGGCGTGACAGACATTGCAGCGGAACCTGATGCGATGGAACCAGTGGGGGAAAACCACGGGTCGCATCCCCGCGTCGTCGGAGTAATTGTTGATGACGACATCGCCATATTCGGCCTGAGCATCACCAGGCGGCACGTTCACAAGCGCGAACGCGATGAGCCCGGCGACCAACAGGCCAACACCGGCGGCAAGCATGGGTTTCAGGGGCATTTCTTTGCCTTTGCTTCACTTGTCCTGTCACGCCGGAGCTTTGTTCCGGCGGTCCACGTGCATTCCGTTTTTATTCGACCGTGCGAGGCAGGCTCGTACAGCCGGCATATTTAACTCCGTCGTATCACATCAAAAGATGCCGCCAAAGTCTCTTCTAATCCGAAACATGAACAAATTACCGAATTGTTCGTCCTCCTGGAAGACCGTTGCCTCCATACTGATTATAATCCGCCCTATCCGATACTCGATCACGTTCTGCCAATCCGTGCGGATTTCCTCGGTCTCTATATTCCGGTCACTATCCGATATGAACTCCTCCAAGCCGAGCGCGCTGACCGTCAATTCGGAAGAGAACGAGAGATTGGATACCGAAAAAAGGTCCTGCTCGCGGTAAGAGACGGTTCCGTCCGCCGAAGCCGTCACCTGGATGCCTGAGGACTCCGTGCTTTGCCGCGTGGCCTGAAGCGATATGTTCGCAAGCCATTGGCGGCGAAAGTCGATCGCGGCTTGCCGGTCGAGCTGAAGCCGCGCGATCTGAAACTCTTCCGCATCGGAGACCGCGATTTCGCGCCGATCGGAAACCGACAATCGGGCGAAGGTTGTAACGCCGGCCTCGGATTTGCGATGGCTCAGACTGGTGCTATGGAAAAGAGAGGGCGTCGTGCCTTCCTCGGACGATCTGCGCATCAGTGCCTGCTGGCTAAACCCGAATTGAAGGGGCGTCAGCGGGAGTTTATCAAAGGTGGTCTGGAAGCCGTGGCCTAAAGATACGGCCTCCGAGTCTTCGAACGTGTTGGTGTTGTCGTATCCGACATCCGCGCTACCATTCGCGTCCCAGCGCCAGTCGAAGCCGTATAGCTTCTCCGGCAAGGACTGGTAGTTGACGTTGCCCAAAAGATCCGTCGAATAGGTGGATCGGTTGTCGGACGTTGGCTCGCGGGTTACTCCGCCGGCGTCCCTGGTTATGGACTCGCTTTGCGCGGTTATCCCAAAGTTCGTGGTGAGTTGTTTCGTGATCGGATAATTGAGGCCAAGAGTTCCTACGCTCAGCAGACGTTCCGTCTTTGTCGGGTTGCCATCACCTTCATTGTTGAACGTCAGCAGATCGATATCTTCGGCTAGGGTGCGGAGAGCCCCGTTTACCGTAAAAGGGTGTTCTTTCGGGCGCCACTGCGCCGTTGTCGTGCCTTGAAGAGAAATTTCATTCAGGTCTTGGGTCTCTGTATCTTCCTGCGAATAAATGGCGGTCGAGGTGGACTGCGATGTAAAATCTTCGAAAAGCGACGAATCATAGCGAACGGACCCGACAACATCGGTTTCGTCTATGTCTTCGTCTTCAAGGGAATCGAATGAAGAGCCTTCGTATCGCAGATTCAATCCCAGGCGATCCGTATCGAAAGTCTTGTTAACCGATAGCGCGGCTTGTTGGCGCTCTTCGGAGCCAAAATCCGGCTCGTCCACGACCTCGTACGAAGCGGAAAGAAGCGTACGCAGGTCGCTGGAAATGACTGCGGTAGAGTTGATTCCTACCTGGTCCCGGACGAAATCGGAGCCCCCCCTGTTTCCATCGATTTGGCTATCCGTATGGCTGTAAGTGAGGTTTGTTGGATAGCGGCTGACCGGAAGGATTCCGAGTGTTATATCTCCTCCGAGCAAAAGGCTGTCGGAATTTCCAGACGTGCCTCCTCGCTCCAGATCGCTAACCACCTCCGCACCTCCGTCAAGCGTAATGAACCAGGGTTGCCAAACGTAGCTCCTCAGATCGACACTGGTATTGGCTTGGCTCGTGAAAAGTCGTGGCTCGTCGCCAGACTCCCGGGTTCGGAACGTTTCGCTGATTGACCCCGAATACCCGACCGGCGGAATTTCGAAGCCTTCGCCATTCGCGCAAGCGCCAGCAGTGACTGCGATCACCGGCACAGTCCGCAACCAACGCCAATTTTTTTCCCAAGCCGTCTCAGATCGCCATGTTGCATCACTTGGGAGGGTTAGCCCCTTCCTTTTCAGCCGCCTCTCCCCGTTCGTGGACCGTTATTTGTGCATTCGCCTTGAGATTCTCCGTGAACTGGTCCCACTGTTGTTTCCTTCGCTCGCGCAGGTAGAGTCCGTGCACCCGCTCCCTCACCTGAGCGAAAGGCTGAACTCGCGCCGGCAGCACACCTTGCTTTTTGAACAAGGCATAGCCCTCCAGGACCTTGATCGGCAGGGTCGCTTCGCCCACGGATATCGCCTCCAGCGTCGATTCGATTTCAGGCGCCAGCTGTCCCTTATGGACCGGGCCCATCGAACCATTCGATGCTGCGGACTCATGGCTTGAATTGGCCTTGGCGATAGCACCGAAATCGGCCCCGCCCGATATCTGAGCATAGAGATCCTGGCTCTTCGCCTCGGCCGCCTGCCATTCCTGCGAAACCGCCGTGGGCGGTACGCCGACGAGAATGACCGATAGGGACCAAGCCTCGGGCTCGGTGAACAGGTCCAGATTGTCTTCGTAATACCGCGTTAGGTCCGATTCGTTAAGTTCGGCAATCTCTTCGATTTCGGCCCTCAAGACATCGGATCTGGATTTCTCGTACAGATGCCGGCGCATTGCGGGCAGCTTCGTCTCGACCTCAGCCCAGCGATCGCTCGCGCCATAGCGCCGCTTCAACGCCGCGATCTGTTGCTCAACGGCCTGCTGGTTACCGCCAACGTCTCGTCGCTCGATCTCGTGAGCCACCAGGCGTTCGAGAATCATTTGATCCAGGGCGTCCGATCGAAGCTCTCGAACCCGTTCCGGCGACCCACCGTGATAGAGCTTTTGGCGCAGATATCGCTGAAAATAAGCTTCGAAGTTCCCTAGCGAAATGGCTTCGCCATTGATGACCGCTACGATATCTGGCGGGACAACAGGTGCCCCTTGAGCTCTTACCGGTCCAAGACTAAGAGCGCCAAGTCCCAGAACAAGCAGCCCGATCCACGAGGCCACATAACTGAGCATGGCCAATAGCCGCGCGGACCTATTGTCCGCGTATCCGGGTATCGCGGTTCCTCTCTGCATAGTTCCTCGGCGCCTCCTGTTTTCGTCTGATTCAAGACAGGCCAGTCCGCCGATGCACGGCCCCGGCGTTCCATAGCAGCGGCAAATTGATACTACTTCACGTGGCACGTTATGCATACCTGACTCCCCGTATTATCGATCCGGAGGAAGGTTTCACTTTGGTCGGTATGAGGGTCGTGGCAGGTGGCGCATTCGACGAAAGGTTCGATCGCACCGCCGTTGTCGCGCGAATACAAGACCAGATCCGTCTTGTCGCGCACTCCTGGGCTATTGCCGGGCGCGCCGGTATCCACCCACCAACGGAGCTTACCATTGATATTGGAGGAGTTCAGCCCCTCGCCGATTCCAACGAAATCCGGGTCAATCTTGTTGCCGTTGACGATGAAACCGCCGTACTGAATGCCGATGGGGTGATCGTCGGTCAGGTCGGTTCCTAGGAAATCCGGCTTGCTGGGGTCGTCCAGGAACCGATTGCCGCCGCGTAGCGCAATTCCGTTGATATCGATCCCGCGGGACCCGGGCGCGTTTATAACGACATCCGTCGATTGAGTTCCATCGTGGCACGACAGACAAGCAACGGACACCGAACCGACAGCCAAGACGGTGCCGTCGATTGTCGTGCTATCGTAGAGTGCGTAAGTCGCCCCGGACGCGAGCTTGTTCCAAAGCGGCGCCTGCACTTCCGCGTTCGCGGTGTGGGGCGTGTGGCAAAAGACGCAGATTTCGCTGACGCCGCCGCCGGTTAAATCGTGGACAGTAGAATCTATATCTTGGGCCCGTGACTGGTTTGGGTTGCCGCACAATATCAAGGTTTCCAGGATAAAGAGCCAGGCACGCAGCTTGCGATCCGCCAGTAAAGAAATGACAAGATGTACCAGTCCCGGATGTCTTCTGCGCATCGTACGACCGCCTCGAAACTGCCGCGTACTTTTGCGGTCAAGGACCGGAAACGAAGCAGGTGCTGGACTGCACATCCGTACAATCCAGCACCTTCGGAGGTCCAGCAAGCAATCAAACCGGATGCCCTCGCCTCATGGCTTTGGGTCAATGTGGCATCCGGCCCTAGAGATATCTCGCCCGCCTACTTGACGTGACAGGTGAGGCACAGATCGCTGCTCGTGTTGGCGATACGCATGAAGTTGACAGCGCTTCCTGTGGCGGTCCCGACACCGGCGCCTTGATGCGGATCGTGACAGCTTCCGCATTCGACGAAGGGCTGATCGGCGCCCCCGTTATCCCGGGTATAGAAGATCACGTCGTTCTTGTCGCGCGTTCCGATGTTGGTCGCGCCCGTATCGATCCACCACCTTTGGGCGCCATTGATCGTGGCATTCTGCAGCGCCGCGCCGCCGATGAAATCCGGGTCGATCTGGGTGCCCGCAACCACCTCGAAGCCGCCGTATTGAACGCCGATCGGATGATCGTTGGTCAAGTCGACACCGAGATTGCCCGCAGTTCCGGTGATCGTCCCGATAGCGCCGATCGCAAGAGCATCGAGTTCCGCCCCGGTAGTCGGCGTGACGCCACGCGAACCGGGCGCGTTGATCACGACGTCCATGGCCTGGCTGCCGTCATGACAGCTTAGGCAGGCGATTGAGACGGAGCCAAGAGTGAGAATGGTGCCGTCGATGGTCGTACTGTCATAGGTGGTGAATAGCGCCGAATTGGGTATGGCCTTATTCCACAAGGGCGCCTCGATCGCGCTCTGGCTCTGCGCTTGGTGAGGCGTGTGGCAGAAGACGCAAACCTCATCGGTGGTGGTTGTTAGCGATGACAAGTCATGAGGCGAACCCGAGATCTGACCGACCGTCTGAGCCTGGGCCATCGCCCCCAAGAGTGACGTCAGCCCGAGGACAACCCCCAGGATCGCCACCATACGAACCAAATGCCGCATTTGTACCTCCGTACATTCGTATTAACCATATTTTAGGGTTAACCCCTTTTTGATCGTGCATTTAGACGCCAATACTAATCATCAGTCACTGATCTAAATCAAGAATTTGTAAGGTTTCTGTAAGAATTAAATCAGCGCGGGCGATCTAATATCCTGCTGACATGCCGCAGAAAAAGTCTAATAGATTGAAATAAATGGCATATTTCGTGTCACGTCGCGCCGTGCCTCGCCCTAGCCGTCCTTTAGAAAACCGGCTCAGCCGGGAGGCTGGCCCAGGGGCGCCTCCGGTGAAAGCGCGGCCGGGCGGAAAACGTCCACTTTGCGGAAGAATTGGTCGACGAAATATATTCGCCCGTCCACGTCGACCGAAATTCCCGACGGCAGAATATATTGACCGGGCCCGCCGCGTTCGTTTCTTTCACCTACGAATAAAAGGATCTGGCCCTGGTTATCGAAGATCTGGAAATTCGCGAATCCGCTATCGACGATGAAGATCCTGCCGTCGGAATCGACTGCGATCCCCTTGGGATGTGAGAACTGCCCGGGCCGACGGCCGATACTGCCGATGGTCTTGACGAAGTTGCCATCCGGATCGAAGACCTGAACCCGGAAGTTTCCGCTGTCGGAGACGTACAAGTTGCCATCCGGGGCCATGGCCGCCATGAGCGGTAGGTTAAGATTCCCATCTTCCTTTCCGCGGGTCCCTATATTAAACAGGTGCTTGCCGTCCGGGCCGAAGACGTGGATCGTATGATCCTTGCTGGACACGCCCCCGGTATCGACGACGTAGATCCTGGACCCATCTGGGTTCACGGCAATTCCCGACGGGCGCGACAGAATTTCTCCAGTCCCGATGCTTTTCAGGTAGGTGCCTTCCAGATCGTAAACCAGGATCCGCTTCGCCGTGCCGTCAACCACATAGAGATGGCCCTGAGCGTCGGTGGTCAGGCCGAGCGGCTTGGCCAGGCGACCGACCCCCTGTGTCCCTATCTCGTAATAGCGTTGCTGCGGAAAATCGAGAACCGCCACACGCCGGTTCACGGTGTCGCTGATAAATATGCGCCCATTGTCGGCCCGCACGTCGAACGGCTTCGCGAACCCCCGGCCCCGCTCCGACTGCCCGGTCGCGAAACGCCGCAGCCGGTCGGTCGAGGTTTCCGGTTTGACGTTCGTGCTCCCGTAAAGGGTCCGATCATAGTAGTAGCGCGGTTCTTCAGGTGCGGGCGGATATACGATCTCTACCGCTTTCGGCGGCTCCGGCGCGGCGCAGGCCGCGACCGTCAGCAGAAACGCGGCGGCCCACGGGAATCGAAGCCATTGCGCTGGAAGTCGCATGATCCGCTGAGAAAAATTGCACCCCGCAAGGCGGGCGGGCGCCGAAGCTGTTGGATAAGGCATGGTCTTAGTCAAACCGCTTGGATAAGGCATGGTCTTAGTCAAACCGCATTGTGTTTCTGCCGGTATGGACTCGCGATCCACGTGCATATGGCTTAGCCAGTCAAATATCACCTTACGACTGGGAACCTCAATGATCCAAATCAAGCTGCTGTCACCGGTTCTTGGTCACGGTTGGAACCGCTCGTTCATCAATTCCTGGGGAAATTCGACTAGATCGATCATGGTATAGCCGATGTATTGGCCCATCGCGTATTGTTTCTCTCGGCCTGGAAGCATGATTCCTTCCCAGACCTTGAAATCAGCATATTCCGAAATGAATTCTATGGCTTGACCGTTCACCATGATCACCCCGATCGAGCGTTTAACCAGTCCGGTCTCCAGATCGGCATCGATGAAAAGGGACAATCCCGGATCAAGCGGCAGATGAAGACGACGCAAGTCAGCGCCATCACGCCCCTTAAGCGGCCCGACGTCGTTCCGCCCATTGCGACGCGCAACGAGGAGTTGGGGCAAAGACAGCCGCGCCGCCTGCAGGCGCATGGCCCCATGCATTGGCAAGGGCCCGGTGCCGCTCTGATTCCATCCTTGGCCCCCGTTAAGGATGCGTAGTTCGACCTTAGGACCGGGATAGGCGATCTCGATGCGAAACTTGTCAAAGCCGCTGAGTTCGCGAAGCACCGCCCCAACCACGCCACCGCGCATTGTCGAAATCGTCCGGCCATGCTGACGCCTGACCGAAGTCTATCCGACCGCTTTAACGCCGCCATAGGCATCCACGATATGGTTCACGAAAGAATCGAGGTTGAAATCGGCGGCCAAGACATAATTTGCCAATGAAACAATGCCGCAACGATGGCGGTCCCGATTAAGGGCACCCTTGGCATTCGCAAATTCGTTGCTCCGTCCCCATTATTCAGGCACTTATGGTACAGAATGCCATGCTGGCTGCTCGGGTCAAGCATGGGAAAATCCACAGCCGGATAACGGCTGCGCACATGGATCCACATTTCGCTCCCTTTTGAGCGATGCGAACAGGCTAGGCCAGCAATGCTCTGCGTTACAAAAAATGCACGGCCGGACTGCCGGCATTGTGTCGTTCGTCATATATCTTTGTGCTCCCATATAAACTCTATCGAACGGGCGCAATTTCAGGCGTTATCCAAGAGATACCGATTCGATCGTAGCCAGATTATCTTCGAGCAGGATGATGACATCAAAAAGGTCTTCGTCATCACGCGGGGCATGGTCAAACTGTACCGCAGCGCACGCAACGGCAAGCAGCAAGTCACCGGGTTCCTAGGTACCGGCGATCTTTTGGGCAGCATAAAACGCAGCGCCGGTGCCCACTGTACGGCAGAGACAATCACCGATCTCGAGGTTTGCGCGTTCGAGAAAGAACCATTCGCGGATTTTATACGGATCCATCCCTCGCTATGTTTCGCTCTGCTTGTGACGGCAATGGATGAAATCGAAGCGCAATACGACCACGCGATATTACTCGGCCGGAAGTTGGTGCCGGAGAGATTGGCGGCCTTCCTTCTGTTGCTAAGCCAGCGCTGGAAGATGGATGACGAGGATCCGAATTTGGTGCATACGCTGATGCCCCGCAAAGACATAGCCGACCATCTGGGCGTTACAAGCGAGACGATCAGCCGGACTTTCAGCCGCCTCAGCACAGACGGCCTAATCAAGATCCTCGACAGCAAGTTAGTGCTGCTGAAGAACGTACCGAGACTTCAGCAACTTGCCGGGTTTGAGGAGATGCCGAGCCACCGCATGGCAATCGGTCTCTAGCCAGCGAGAGCCGGTTTTCAGCCTCCCAAGGGCGAGTTTGGGTCCCGAAGTTCACGGAATGTTCAATCGTTTGGGCTAGATAGGCACTAGTTTTCCCAACCGACGGGCATACCCTATGCCGCAGTCCGGGCTTGCCCCCCTGCATAAAGCTGTCGACCGCCTCCGCCTGGCTGCGGTGGCCGCGGCCTATGCCTCAATCGGCCTCTTGCTTGCTCTCATCGTCTTCAAGGTGCCCGGGTTGAATAGTATGGAACCGGCGGTCGTGGTGGCGACCGGCAGCCATGCCGTTCTCGACTGCCAGGAGTGTCATACGGCTAGCCCTGACGCGGCACAGCCGATCTCGGCGGGCTTGATCGCCGATCAGGAGCAGCTTTGCAGCGGGTGCCATGGAGGTGCCATAGATGCCAGCCACCCTAGCGGATTTCGTCCCGAGCGGCAGCTTTCCGCAGCCTTTCCTTTAGACCGCGATGGACGTTTTACCTGTAGTACCTGTCACGCCTTGCATGGAGATAATCCGAGGTTGATGCGCGCGGCGTCGGTCGGCGAGGACCTCTGCACGTCCTGCCATGACGCCAGCTTCTTCGATTCCATGCCCGACAAGGGCGAATCCTTGTTGAAGTCGGCGCATTTCGACGTTTGGTCCCGGTCATCGGCCAGCCTGGACCCTTATTCCCAGCGTTGTCTAATTTGCCATGACGACCGCATGCCATCCAGCCGACAAGTCGCCGTGTTGGGATTCAGTGATTCTCCGGTCAGTCCGGCCCCTCGCGGCATGGACCATCCCGTTGGCGCCGAGTACGACAAAGCGGCGCGAAGCGGCGACTACCGGCCCCGAAGCGCTCTGGCGGACGAAGTGCTCCTGCCCAATGGGCGCGTCGGATGCGTATCCTGTCATGTACCCTACAGCCACGACCACGCCAGAAAGCCGCGCACCGAAAAAGGCCTATGCTTTGAATGCCACATCTTGTGATCCGGGCCGGCCGCCTTGAGCGTCAGGTCTATGGCTTGACAAGTCACACTCGCAACCTCTTTCATCAAAGCTATAACTTCACCCCCGGCTCGACCGGACATAACAGTTGGATGCGATCGCCAAAACGGGCGAGCCGATCCAGAAAAAAAGCGAATGCACTTATGCGACGAAGTTTTCTGATTGGGCTGACTACTATCCTTGCGTGCGTCTTCTTTAATGTCGCCGACGTGGGGGCACACGATCACGACGATAGGCTCGCCACGGGTGCACAGATGCTCGCAACGCGCGATGCCTACGTCCACAACTGCGCCGCCTGTCATGGTTCCGAGGGTACCGGTGAGAGTGCGAGTGTCGATTTTACTTCCCCGGAAGCAGTTGCCCGCTTGACCCGGGATGCCATGATATCTGCGGTTCGCGAAGACCATGAGCCGGAGGTAGTTGCTCAGTTGGACCGCGTTCTGGATAAGAATATGTTGCCGCGAGTTATCGACTATATACGCGAAGCCCTGATGCTTCCCGCGCCGGTAGCCGATGCCGGTGTTGGGCGCAGGATTTATGCCCGGACCTGCAGCGTCTGCCATGGCGAACGTGGCAATGCCGCGTCTTGGGCCCAGAACAGCCTGAATCCGCCGCCCTTCGATTTTACCTCCAAGAAAGCGCAAGAAATATCGCGTCAGCGTATGATCCACGCGGTGACCTACGGCGTCACCGGCACCGCGATGATGCCGTTCGCAACGAAGTATGACCGAGAAGAGCTCGCGGCCGTGATCGACTACATCCGCATGACTTTCGGGCGCTCCCCACAAGATGGCGAACCTGAGAGCCCCGAACACGGCAAGGTCGCGGCAAAGCAAAGCACGACAACTGGCGGGCACGATCATGGTGGCCACGTTAAGGACCCGGAAGCCCCCTTCCCAATCGGCTTGATAGGCGACACGACTGCCGGCCGGATATTCTATGAGGCCAATTGCAGCCAATGTCATGGCATGAAAGGCGATGGGAGCGGCCCGCGTGCCTATTTCATGCGCCGCAAGCCGAAGGATTTCACCGCGCCGCGCGCCCGCGCCGAATACGATCGGCCGAACCTCTTCGAGGGGATCGCCAAGGGCGTGCGCGGCACCGATATGCCGGCCTGGTCCAAGGTGCTCACTCTACAGCAAATCGCCGACGTCGCTGAGTATGTGTATCAGGCTTTTACCAATGCGAAGTTGTCGGCAGTGCCTGGACCAGATCATGATCATGCGCCCCAGGCCGCACCAGCATCCCATACCGATCACATGCCCGTAAAAAAAAACTGAGTTGTGACGATACGGCTAATACGGTTCTGGAGCGTGGGCGTGCCATCTACAACGTCCGCTGTTATTTCTGCCATGGGTACAACGGCGACGCGCAAACAGTAGCCTCGAAATACCTATATCCGGTACCACGTGATTTTACCACGAGTTCTGACCTGACCGCCGATCGGATCGAACGGGCGGTGCGGCACGGTCGCGCGCAGAGCGCTATGCAGTCCTTCTCGGAGATCCTGGACGATACCGAGATCGAGGCCGTCGCGGCCTTCGTGCTCGAGGCCCTGGTACGTTGCGGCGCCCACAACACACACTATCACACCGCCGCAAACGGTTGGCCGGATCACGAGCGCCGCAACGGCGCCGCCTTTCCCTTCGTCAGCGGGACTTTGGCCGTCGACGCGCGAGAGATCGAGCTAAGCGCCACGCAACGCTCCGGCCTCGATCTGTTCAGACGCACCTGCAGCGTTTGCCATGAGGGCACGATCCGGGGAACGGTCCAAGGCGCCGCCCAAGGGCAGCGGCCTGAAAGCACCGTAAAATCAGATGGTTCGCTATTGCCGAAGCCAAGCAACTGGCAAGAGGACCACGGCGAACATGAGGAATACGGACGCGGCTATGATCATGAGGAAGAGAACCTGCACGACCGAATCCCCGGCCTAGCTAATTTGACACCGCAGCAGCGCGCGGGCCAGAACGTGTATCAACAAGCCTGCGCCCTATGTCACGCAGCGGATGGCACGGGCCGCAATTGGATTGGCACCTTCCTCGATCCCAGTCCGCCTTCCTTTACAGACCTTCCTGTCAGGGCACGCCTAAGCGACGACCGCCTGCGGCAAGTGATACTCGATGGACTGCCCAACACCTCCATGCCGGCCTTCCGCCAGGTCCTGGAAACGGAGCAGATTGATGCCATAATCGTCTATATGCACCGTGCATTTATTGGGCAACGACCGTGATTCCGGGCGGGTCGCCAAGGGCCCATCAACGCCCTATATAAGGATTATGATGAGATATCTCGCCGTCTTCCTCTTAGTGCCCGTTCTTTTGGGGATAGCCGCATGTGCAAGCCTACCCTTCAGCGCGGAGGTCACGGGTTTTCATACCTTGACCTCCTCGCCGGCGCCACGGAGCTTCGTCTTATTCCCCGCCGATGAGGCCAAAAGCACCAGCCTGGAGTTCGCGTCCTACGCCACCCGCGTGGTCAACGAACTGCAGACTCGCGGATTTCTCCAGGCCAAAGGCTTAGGACAAAGCGAATATGTCATCCGGCTGGACTACGGTATCGGCGCCGGCACCTCGGAAAGCAGACCCGTGCCCGTCTATGGTTACTACCCTGACCGGTACAGTGTCATACGGGGACGGACCGCAGAGGGCGAAGATTTTTCCGCCCGACTCTACGAAAGCGGCGGCCATGTACCTCTGGGTTATACCGAGCAAACACGCACGATATATCGCCGTACCTTGATGCTGGAATTCCTGGAAGCAGGGGCCTGGCGACAAGGCCAAACGAAAAAAGTCTTCGAAGGGCGGGTCGTAAGCGTCGGACCTGAAGCCGAAATCGGCCGCGTCGTTCCGCTCATGATTCGGGCCCTCTTCGCCGACTTTCCGGGCCCCAGCGGCACGACACGCACGGTTGTGATCGAAAACGAGCCGGCACGCTAAGCGGCAACGCCACACCTCTTCCTCTTTGCTCATCCTACGCAGGAT
Source organism: Kiloniellaceae bacterium (assembly GCA_021776135.1). Classification (GTDB taxonomy): domain Bacteria; phylum Pseudomonadota; class Alphaproteobacteria; order Kiloniellales; family J153; genus JAJFGN01. The sequence goes on along the minus strand of JAJFGL010000041.1, from coordinate 57,193 downwards.
CACGAAACCGAAAGGAGAGCCATCAAGACCGATCTCCTCCTGGGCGGGGCTTTCATCCTGCTCTACCACTATGCTTGAACGATTTGGGGAGACCGAGCGTGGAGAGCGTGAGATCGATCCCGCTCTTCGGCGCAAAGCCCTGCTTCTTCAACAGTTTTCGCAGGAGCCTCTGTGCCGACCGCGCACAGCGCCGTGGCTGAACCAGAAAGTCGAGCACCTCGCCTTCGTCGTCGACCGCTCGCCACAACCAATGTTTCCGGCCACGGATTTTGATGACCATCTCATCGAGATGCCAGCGAGTGCTCGCTCGCGGGCGACTACGCTTAAGATTGCCAGCGATCAGCCGCCCGAATTTCAGGAACCAGCGCCGGACCGCCTCATTCGAAACGTCGATGCCACGCTCGGCCAGCAGATCCTCGACATCGCGAAACGACAGGGTGAACCGAGCGTAGAGCCAAACCGCGTACTGGATAATCACGGGCGGAAAGCGATGTCGCTTGAAGGATATCGGTGCCATGCAGTGACGGTAACGGCACCTGACCGCAGCGGCCACCTACTTAACGTGTCAATGCCGCTCACCCGCAACATGCTGCTCTCCTTCGCCCAGTTCGAGCGCGAGGTCACCGGCGAACGAATCCGCGACAAGATCGCCGCCTCCAAAAAGAAGGGTATGTGGATGGGGGGCTTCGTGCCGCTCGGCTATGAGGCCAAGGACCGCAGCCTGGTGATCAACGAAGCCGAGGCCGAGACCGTGCGGACCGTATTCCATCTCTACCCGGAGCACGGTAACGTGCGCCGGGTGAAAGAGGAGGTTGACTGGCTGAGACTTGCGACCAAGATCCGCAAGGCGGAAAACGGACGCATGCGCGGCGGCCGGCCCCTGAGCCGCGGCTACATTTACAAGCTCCTCGGCAACCCGCTCTATGCCGGCCGGATCGCACACAAGGGTGAAGTCTACGAGGGCCAGCACGCGGCGATTATCGATGCCGAGACCTGGGACGCCGTACAGGCGAAGCTTGCCGGTAATGCCCTCGACCGGCGCGGGCAATGGATCCAGGGAGCCGAGCCTGCTCGCCGGGATTCTTCATGACGAGCGCGGCAACCGCCTGAGCCCGTCCCACGCGGTCAAGAACGGGGTGCGTTACCGCTACTACGTGGGCCAGGCTCTGCTCCAACATCGCGACGGCGATGCCGGGTCGATCATCCGGATCCCGGCCCGAGAAATCGAAGAGTTGGTTGCCGCGCGGATCGCCGCCTGGCTCAAAGACTCGGGCCTGGTGATCGACGAGCTTGGGGACTCCCTCCCGCCCCGCGACCAGGAGCGTCTCATGGTCGCGGCCAGGAATCAGGCCGAGCGATGGCCGCGAATGAGCGGCTCCGGGCAACGTGCCTTCGTTCTCCGGATTGTGGCCCGCGTCACTGTGAGCGAACGAGAGATCCGGATCGTCCTCCGCCGCAACGGGCTCAGGCATGCCTTGCTGGGTGATGAGTCATCGATCGACATGGAGGGGGCCCCCAGGCCGCAGGTTGGGGGCGACACCTTGACCCTCCACGTTCCCGCGCGGCTAAAGCTCTGCTCCGGCGAGATGCGGCTCGTGATCCCACCAGGAAATACAAGGGGGAGGCGGCCGCGCATCAACGCTGCGCTGATCAAGGCGCTGACCCGTGCCCAGGCCTGGAAGGAGAAATTGTTCTCCGGGCAAGCCCCCTCGATCCAAACTATCGCCAAGGCCGAGGGTGTCACCCCGCGTTATGTCGGGCGCATCCTCCGCTTGGCTTTCCTGGCGCCCGACATTGTCGAGGCCATACTCGACGGCTACCAACCGGCAGACCTGGAGCTTGAGCGGTTCAGAAAGGGCATCCCGATCGGCTGGCATGAACAGCGAAAGGTCTTGGGGTTCTCCCGGGGCTGACTTCCGCGGCAACATCGACACCTTGGGTATCGCCGCCTTCGCGGTGGCGAAAATCCGTCGGTTCAACGCCTACCGGGCGCCCCATCACGGTGCCTAGAGCGCGCGCTAACGGGACAGCGAAAATGGCCAGGAGAGAAAACGTGCGCGAAGCCGAGGACACGGCCGAGAGACCGCGTTCTCCCGGTCCCGCTCGTGCGGCGGCCCGGTGCGAAGGCCCGCGGACTGCCGCGGACCGTACCGTGGGTTCGAATCCCATTCGGTTTTTTGTGAGATATCAATGACTTGCTGGCGGAGGGGGTGGGATTCGAACCCACGGTACTCTCGCGAGTACAACGGTTTTCGAGACCGCCCCGTTCGACCACTCCGGCACCCCTCCGTGGGCGGTTCCAGCACCTGGGCTGGGTCGAACCGGGGCGGACCCTATAGGATGGCGGAAATCCCCGCAAGCGGCGGTAACCCGCCATTCCGGCGCCCCTCGAGCCCCTGAAAGGCGTTGACAGCCGGGGCGGCGGCGCTATAGTCCCGGCCTTGCACGCCGGTCCCTTGCGGCCCGGCGGGGTATTTATTGCGTCCAACATTGGATAAGTCAAAGTCATGTTCGCGGTCATCAAAACCGGCGGCAAGCAATACCGGGTCGCCCCCAACGATATTCTGCGCGTGGAGAAGCTGGCCGGCGAGCCTGGCGAGACTCTGGCGCTCAACTCGGTCCTGATGTTGGAGAACGAGGCCGGCCTGCAGGTTGGCGCGCCGCTGGTCGAAGGCGCCTGCGTGGCGGCCGAGGTGGTCGAGCAGGCCCGTGGTCCCAAGATCATCGTGTTCAAGAAACAGCGGCGCAAGAATCACCGCAAGCGTAACGGCCATCGCCAGGACCTGACGGTCTTACGGGTGACCGAGATTTTGACCGGCGGCAAGCAACCGGCGCCGACCAAGGCGAAGCCGGCCACGGCCAAGACCTCGACCCAGAAGCCAACGGCTAAAAAGAAGGCCGCGCCCGCGAAACCAGCGGCTCCGAAGAAGGCTGCCACAAAGAAGACGGCGGCCAAGAAAACAGCGGCCAAGAAGGCCCCGGTGAAGAAGGCGGCGCCCAAAAAGGCGGCGGCCAAGAAAACCCCCGCCAAGAAGGCCGCGCACAAGAAGACCGCCGCTAAGAAAGCGGCCAAGAGCGACAAGGAGTAACCCAGCATGGCCCATAAAAAAGCCGGCGGTTCCTCGCGCAACGGCCGCGATTCAGCGGGCCGGCGTTTGGGCGTCAAGTTGTTCGGCGGTCAGCATACGGTGCCCGGCAACATTCTGGTGCGCCAGCGCGGAACCAAGTTCCATCCCGGCGCCAATGTCGGCATGGGCACGGACCACACCCTGTTCTCCCTGGTCGAGGGCGAGGTCAGCTTTGCCCAGAAGAAACACGGGCGGACCTATGTGTCGGTGCTCCCGGCCGAGCCGGCGCCGCCGGCCGAATAAGATTCGGGAAGCGAGCCGCGCCCGAAACTAGAGGCGCCTTGCTCCCATAAGGTTTCGATTTCGAGGGGAACGGGCACCGTTCCCCTCGTTTTCGTTTGGACCTAGCCGATTATGAAATTCCTCGACGAAGCAAAAATATATTTGAAGAGCGGCGACGGCGGCGCCGGCTGCATGAGCTTCCGGCGCGAGAAGTACATCGAATTCGGCGGGCCGGACGGCGGCAACGGCGGGCGCGGCGGCGATGTGATCGTCGAAGCGGTGGAAAACCTGAACACCTTGATCGACTTTCGTTACCGCCAGCACTTCAAGGCCCAGCGCGGCCATCATGGCCGGGGCCAGGACAAGACCGGCGCGGCCGGCGCCCCGGCCTTGGTCAAGGTCCCGGTCGGCACCCAGATTCTGAGCGAGGACAAGGGCGAAATCCTGGCCGACCTGACCAAGCCGGGGCAGCGGGAAATTTTGTGCCGGGGCGGCGATCCGGGCTATGGCAACGCCCATTACAAGAGCGGCACCAACCGCGCCCCGCGCCACGCCGATCCGGGCTGGCCGGGCCAGGAAATCTGGGTTTGGCTGCGCCTTAAGCTGATCGCCGACGCCGGCCTGATCGGCCTGCCCAACGCCGGCAAGTCGACCTTGCTGGCCGCCGCGTCGCGGGCCCGGCCCAAGATCGCCGATTATCCTTTCACCACCTTGAACCCGGCCCTGGGCGTGGTCGGAGTCGATGACAACCGCTTCGTTCTGGCCGACATCCCCGGCTTGATCGAAGGCGCCCACGAGGGCGCCGGCCTGGGCGACCGCTTCCTGGGCCACGTCGAACGCTGCCCTATCTTGATCCACTTGGTCGACGGAACCCAGGAAGACGTGGCCGCCGCCTACGCCACGATCCGGAACGAATTGGCCGCTTACGGCGCGAACTTGGCGGAGAAGACTGAATTCGTCGTGCTTAACAAAATCGACGCCTTGCAGCCGCAAGAGATCGAGGACAAGACGGCCAGTCTGGCCCAGGCCGCGAAGCTAGACGATCCGGGCGCGGTCTTTTGCCTTTCGGGCGTCAGCGGCGCCGGGGTGACGGAGCTTTTGCGCGCGGCCTGGCGTCAAATCGAGGCGGCGCGGGCCGCAGCCGCCGAATCCGGCGCCGCCCTCGACTTCACCGGCGCGGCGCTGGAGACCATGTACACGCCTCTGGAAGAGACATGAAAGCGGCCCCGGAACCCGGCTTGTCCGGCGCGAAGCGCGTGGTGGTCAAGATCGGCTCGGTCCTGCTGGTCGAGGAAGCCACCGGTACCATCCACCGCTCCTGGCTCCATGCCTTGGCCGACGACATCGCCGGGCTGGTGCGCCAGGGCAGCGAGGTCATCCTGGTTTCTTCGGGGGCGATCGCCGTTGGCCGGCGCCATCTGGGCCTCACCCGCGGCACCTTAAAGCTGGAAGAAAAACAGGCGGCGGCGGCGACCGGACAGATCCGCCTGGCCCACGCTTACCAAGAAGCCCTGGCGCGCCATGACCTCACCGTCGCCCAGATACTGCTGACCCTGGCCGATACCGAGGAGCGGCGGCGTCACCTGAACGCGCGCAGCACCTTGACGGCCCTGTTGCGCCTGGGCGCCGTGCCGGTCATCAACGAGAACGATACGGTCGCCACCAGCGAAATCCGTTTTGGCGACAACGACCGCCTGGCGGCGCGGGTGGCGGCCATGATCGACGCCGATGTGCTGGTTCTCCTGTCCGACATCGACGGCTTGTACACCGCCGATCCGCGCCGCGATCCCGGCGCGGTCCTGGTTCCCGAGGTGCCGGAAATCACCGCCGGGATCGACGCCATGGCCGGCGCCGCCGCGCCGGGCTACAGCTCCGGCGGCATGGTGACCAAGCTGGCCGCCGCGCGCATCGCGGTAGGCGCCGGTTGCCGCATGGCGATCGCCGACGGGCGAGTTCACAATCCACTGGCCGCCCTGGCCGACGGCGGCCGGGCGACCTGGTTCCGGTCCCAGATAGAACCGCGCACGGCACGCAAACGCTATATCGCCGGTTCCCTGAAGCCCCTTGGCTCCCTGACCCTGGACGAGGGGGCGCTCAAGGCGCTGCGGGCCGGCAAGTCCTTGCTGCCCGCCGGGGTGACCGCCGTCGAGGGCGGCTTCGAGCGCGGCGACGCCGTGACCCTGCGCGGCGCCGACGGGCGCGAGATAGCGCGCGGCCTGATTGCCTATTCGGACCGCGACGCGCGCCGGATCATTGGCCATAAGAGCCGTGAAATCGAAAGCATTCTGGGCTATATTGGGCGCGAGGAATTGGTTCACCGCGACGATCTGGCGCTGATTTAGTGGGTACCATCTGTTGGATTCTATCCACTAGGCAGCGAGAGAGACACCCATGAACCCTGACACGGCGGTTCTTCGGAGCGACAGCACAAGCGGCGATCTGCGCGCCGAGATGGCGGCGATCGGCGCGGCCGCCCGGCGCGCCGCGGCTGTGTTGGCCCTGACCCCGGCGGAGACCAAGGCCAAGGCCCTGCGCGCGGCGGCGGAATCGATTCGGCGGGCCTCGGCCGAGATCCTGGCGGCGAACGCCAAGGACATGGAAGCGGCGCGCGCCAAGGGCCTGAGCGCCGCCATGTTGGACCGCTTGGCCTTGACACCCGCCCGCATCGACGCCATGGCCGGCGGCTTGGAGGCAATCGCCGATTTCCCGGATCCCATCGGCCGCACCCTGGCAGAATGGGACCGCCCGAGCGGCCTGAAGATCGCCCGGGTCGCGGTGCCTCTGGGGGTCATCGGGGTGATCTACGAAAGCCGTCCGAATGTGACCGCCGATGCCGGGGGCTTGTGCCTGAAATCCGGCAATGCCGCGATTCTGCGGGGTGGGTCGGAAAGCTTCCAAACTTCCGGGGTCATTTTGACTTGTCTTCATACGGGTCTGCGTGCCGCCAGCCTGCCCGAGGCCGCGATTCAGCGCCTGCCAACAACTGACCGGGCCGCCGTGGGCATGCTTCTGACCATGAACGATACCGTTGACATCATTGTCCCGCGCGGCGGTCGCGGCCTCATTGAGCGGGTACAAAACGAAAGCCGTATTCCGGTGATCGCCCACCTGGACGGCATGTGCCACACCTACATTCACGCCGGAGCCGACCCGCGAAAGGCGCGCGAGATCGCGCTTAACGCCAAGATGCGGCGCCCCGGAATCTGCGGCGCCATGGAAACCCTGCTGGTTGACCGGGCTGTGGCATCCAGTCTGCTGCCACCGATCCTGAGCGATCTGATAGAGGCCGGCTGCGAAATTCGCGGCGACGAGACTGTCCGCAAGCTGGAACCGCGCGCGGTCACGGCCAAGCCGGAGGATTGGGATACCGAATACCTGGACGCGATTCTGGCGGTCAAGACGGTGGAGGATCTGGATGGCGCGCTGGAACATATCGCCCATCACGGCTCCCAACACACCGAGGCGATCGTGACCGAGGACGCCCAGGCTGCCGAGGAATTTTTGACCCGTGTCGACGCCGCCATCGTCATGCACAATACCTCGACCCAATTCGCCGACGGCGCCGAGTTCGGCATGGGCGCCGAGATCGGCATCTCGACCGGGCGCCTGCACGCCCGGGGCCCGGTCGGCGCGGATCAGTTAACCAGCTACAAATACATCGTGCGCAGCGACGGCCGGGTCCGGCCCTGAACCGCATCTTAAAACCGCGCCCCGGATTGACGCTGCCCACCCGGGCCCGTCTGGCCGCCGCCTTGGGCGGGCGTCTGCCATCGCCCGGACAGCGCATCGGGCTTTTGGGCGGTTCCTTCAATCCGGCCCACGAGGCCCATGTGGCCATCAGCCGCGAGGCCCTGCGGCGCCTGCGCCTGGACCGGGTGTGGTGGCTGGTCTCGCCCCAGAACCCGCTCAAGGAAAGTCACGAAACCGAGGCCTTGGATAAACGTTTGGACCAAGCACGCAGCTTGGCCTTGGATCCCAATATATTGGCCGGGGCCATCGAAACCGTTCTAGGAACCGTCTATACGGCCGATACCCTGGCCGCCCTGGTCAAGCGCTTTCCCCGAGTTCATTTCGTATGGCTCATGGGCGCCGACAATTTGATCCAGATTCCGGCCTGGAAATCCTGGCAGGAATTGTTTTCTATCCTGCCGGTTGCGGTATTCGACCGGCCTTCCTATCATTTAGGAGCTTTGGCCGGAAAAGCGGCCCGGCGCTTCGCGCACTGCCGCCTGCCTGAATCCGAGGCCGGCGAGCTGGCGCGGAGGACGCCGCCGGCCTGGGTCTTTATTCACCAGGGACTGGAGACACAGTCCTCGACCAAGATCCGGGCCAAGCGGCGAGAGTGACCGATAGCACGTTCATTGGATAACTAGGGAGACAGATAGCCATATCTAACCAAGCCAGGGCCTCCAAGGCCGCCAAACCCGACCCGCTCGCCCACAGCAAGAAACTTCTTGAGTTGGTCCAGACCTCACTCGATGGCGACAAGGCCGAAGACGTGGTCGCCATCCCACTTTCAGGAAAATCGACAATCGCCGATTACATGGTTGTCGCCACCGGGCGTTCCAGCCGTCAGGTCGTCGCCATGGCCGAGCATCTGCGCGAGCGTCTGAAAGCCGGCGGCGCGCGGGATGTCGCCATGGAGGGCGCGCCGCGCGGCGACTGGATTTTGATCGACGGCGGCGATGTCGTCGTCCATCTGTTCCGGCCCGAAGTGCGCGAGTTTTACGGCTTGGAAAAGATGTGGGGGGTCGAGATACCTCCCAACGGCGCAGCGAAAGATAAGCAGGACGGGTAAAATCCCATGCGGATAACTCTGGCGGCGGTGGGGCGGGCCAAGGCCGGTCCCGCGCGCGAGCTTTACCGGGATTTCGCGGCGCGCCTGAACACCCAAGGAAACCGGGGACCGCTGGGGCCCTTGACCCTTAAGGAAGTCGAGGAGCGCCGGCCACTGGCGCCGGCCGAATTAAAACGGCGGGAGGGTGAACTCTTGCTGGCCGCGATCCCGCCCGGCGCCCGCCTGATCGCCCTGGATATGCGCGGTAAGAGCCTGTCCAGCGAGGACTTCGCCGCTCTGCTGAGCCGCTGGCGGGACGAAGGCGCCGGCGGCCTGGCCTTCGCCATCGGCGGCGCCGAGGGCTTGGACGAGACCGTATGCGCCGCCGCCGCCTTGACCTTGTCCCTGGGAACCATGACCTGGCCCCACATGCTGGTCCGGGTCATGCTGGCGGAACAAGTCTACCGGGCCCAGACCATCTTAACCGGCCACCCCTATCATCGCGCCTGACCTGGAAAAGCCCCTGACTTGGAAAAGCCTGGGGCATCCACCCCGAAACGCTTATATAGGTCGCCATGACCGAAGCTGTCCGCCCCCGTCCCGTCGTCTTGTGCATCCTGGATGGTTGGGGCCATCGGGAGGAGCGGGGAGACAACGCCATTCTCCAGGCCGAAACCCCGGTGCTGGACCGCCTTGCGGCGGCATGCCCGCACACCTTGCTCCATGCCTCGGAGCAAGAGGTCGGTTTGCCGGCGGGGCAAATGGGGAACTCCGAAGTCGGACACATGAACCTGGGCGCGGGCCGGATCGTGATGCAGGATCTGCCGCGCATCGACGCGGCTATCGCCGCAGGGGCCCTGGCCACGCGCCCGGCCCTGCGATCCTTCATCGCCAAGCTGAAAGTCAGCGGCGGCACCGCCCATATCCTCGGCCTGTTGTCGCCCGGCGGCGTGCACGCCCATCAGCGCCACATCGCCTGCTTGGCGGAGATTCTCCATGGGGCCGGGGTCGCGGTCGCGGTTCACGCCATCCTCGACGGCCGCGACACCCCGCCAAGAAGCGCACTTGGGTTCCTGGAGCAATTTCAACGCGAGGCCCCGAACGCGCCTATAGCCACCGTTATCGGGCGCTACTACGCCATGGACCGCGATAAACGCTGGGACCGGGTTTCGCGCGCCTACGAGGCCCTGGCCGAGGGCAAGGGCGAAGCCGCGCCCGATGCGATCGCGGCGATCGAGCAAAGCTACCAAGCGGACACAAGCGACGAATTCGTCTTGCCCAGCATCGTTGCGGGATTTATCGGCATGGCGGATGGCGACGGCTTGTTGTGTGCCAACTTCCGCGCCGACCGGGCCCGCGAAATTCTGGCCGCCTTGCTCGACCCCGGTTTCAGCGGCTTCGCCCGGCCGCGCCGGGTCAAGTTCGCGGCCGCCGCCGGCTTGGTCGAATACGCCAGCGATCTCAATCTCTTTCTGGAGACGATCTTCGAGCCGGTCGAGCTGCGCCAGACCCTGGGCGAGGTCGTGGCCGCGGCCGGCCTCGCCCAGCTTCGCATCGCCGAGACCGAAAAATACGCCCACGTCACCTTTTTCCTGAACGGCGGGCGCGAGGCGGAATTCAAGGGCGAGGAACGAATCCTGATACCCTCGCCAAAAGTCGCGACCTACGATCTGCAGCCGGAAATGTCGGCGCCGGAGCTAACCGACAGGCTGGTCGAGGCCATCGGGAGCGAGCGCTTCGACCTGATCGTGGTCAACTACGCTAATGGCGACATGGTCGGCCACACCGGCGATCTGGCGGCGGCCGTGGCGGCGGCCGAAACCGTGGATGCCTGCCTGGGCCGGGTCGCGGCGGCGCTGACCGCCTCCGGCGGCGCGCTTCTGATAACCGCCGATCACGGCAACGCGGAACTCATGTCCGACGCCAAGACCGGCCAGGCCCACACCGCCCACACCCTGAACCGGGTGCCGGCGATCCTGCTTGGCGCGCCGGCGGAGGTGCAATTCCTGGCCCCTGGCCGCCTGGCCGATATCGCGCCGACAATCCTGGCGCTTATGAAAATGCCGCAACCCCAGGACATGACCGGTTGCAGCTTGCTGCGCCCCGGCTTGGCCCCGGTATCCGCCGCGCGATGAACCGGGAAAAGACCCTGGTCTTGGCGGTTTTCGCGGTCTTGAGTCTCACCACGATTCAGCCCGCGGCCGCGCAGCAAAAAGAACTCAAGGATATTGAGCGGGCCTTGCGCCGGGATCGGGCCCAGGCGGAAGAGCTTATGCAGCGGGCGGCGAATCTGGCGCGCGAAATACAGGCGCTGCAGGTTGAATCCATCTCGGCCGCACGGGGCGCGCAAGATCACGAAGCCAGATTGAGCGCCCTTGAGGCGCTTTTGGCCGATCTGGAAAGCCAGGAGTCCGCGAAAGTCGAGGCCCTGGCGGCCCGGCGCGGCCAATTGGGATTCACCCTGGGCGCCCTGCAAAGAATTGCCCTGCAACCCAGCGATGCGCTGCTGCTATCGCCGGCGCCGCCGATCGACACCGTTCGCAGCGGCATGTTACTGCGCGCCGCGATCCCCGCGATCGAGGCGCGGGCCGCGGCGTTGCGCGCGGAATTGGATGAATTAGCCGCCCTGCGCACCCAGATCGCGGCCCGGCGAAGCCAGGAAAGCGAGACCGCGGCGGCGCTGGCCGCCGACCGGGTGCGCCTGACCGCCTTGATCGAGCGCAAGCGCGAGCTATGGGCCGTCTTGACCCAGGACCAAAAAGCCGCCCGCGAGCGCGCCGCGCGCCTGGCCGCGCGGGCCAAGGATCTGCGTGAGCTGATGGAGACGGTCGTGCGCGAGGAGCGCCAGTCGGCGGCGCGGGCGGCGCGGGAGGCGAAACAACGCGCCGCCAAGGCGGCCCAGGCCCGCGAACAAGATACAAAAAGAGCCGAGGCTGAAAAAGCGCGGAAATCCGCCCCTTCCGCCGCGCCCAGCCAAGAACCCGAGGCCCCGGCCACGCAAACCGCCCTGGCGCGGCCGCCCAATATCCGCCCATTTCCCTCCGCAGGACGCAGCCTTATCGTGCCGGCGCGGGGTAAGATGAAAACCCGCTTCGGCCAAACCCAGAGCGATGGCCGCGCCGCGCGCGGTATTGTCATCGCGGCGCGAAAAGGCGCACAGATTGTTGCCCCATTTGATGGTAAGGTTGTTTACGCGGGTAAGTTTAGAAGTTACGGGCAAATCTTGATCATCGAGCATGGCGGGCGATATCATACCCTCCTGTCCGGTTTAGGACGAATCGATGCCGTGGTGGGACAATGGCTGCTTGCCGGGGAACCGGTGGGTATCCTGGGCGGGCCACCCGGGGCCACGCCCGAGTTATATTTGGAATTGCGGCATGCGGGCCGGCCTATCAACCCGCTTCCCTGGCTTGCGACAACTGGCGATAAGGTAAGAAGCTAATGCGCAGATTGAAGATAGTGACTATTCTGGCCGTGGTTATCGGGTTTATTCCCTTAGGAATTTCGGCACAGGAAAACCGTACCGACACCTATCGTCAGCTAAAGCTGTTCGGCGATGTGTTCGAGCGTGTTCGCGCCGACTATGTGGAGGAGGTCTCCGATCAGAAGCTGATAGAGCTGGCGATCCAAGGCATGTTGTCGTCGTTGGATCCGCACTCAAGCTATCTGAACGCGGATTCGTTCCGCGATATGCGGGTTCAGACCAAGGGCGAGTTCGGCGGGCTTGGCATCGAAGTGACCATGGAAAACGGCCTGGTCAAGGTGGTCTCGCCGATCGACGACACCCCGGCCTTCAAGGCCGGGATCGAGGCCGGCGACCTGATTACCCATCTCGATTCGAAACCCGTGCAGGGATTGAGCCTAAACGAGGCGGTCGATATGATGCGCGGCCTGGTGGATTCCTCCATCAAGCTGTCTATCCGGCGCAACGGGCGCGAGCCCTTCGACGTGAACATCACCCGCGCGGTCATAAAGATCACCTCGGTGCGCGGACGCACGGAGGGCAAGGCGGCCTATGTCCGTATTACGACATTCAACGAACAGACCGCGCCCGGACTGGAAGCTCAGATCAAGAAGCGAAGCGAAGAACTCGGCGACACCATGACCGGCGTCATTTTGGATTTACGCAATAATCCGGGCGGCTTGCTGGACCAGGCCATCGCCGTGTCCGACGCCTTTCTCGGTCAAGGGGAAATCGTCTCGACCCGGGGCCGCGATCCCGAGAACGCGCAGCGTTACAATGCCCGCGGCGGCGACCTGGCCAAGGGCTTGCCGATTGTCGTCCTGATCAACGGCGGTTCGGCGTCCGCGTCCGAGATCGTGGCCGGCGCGCTGCAGGATCACCGCCGGGCGATCATCATGGGGACCACGTCGTTCGGTAAGGGGTCGGTTCAGACCATTATTCCGGTCAGCGGAAACGGCGCCATGCGCCTGACCACGGCACGCTACTACACACCTTCGGGACGCTCGATTCAGGGCACGGGAATTACCCCGGACATCGAGGTTCAACAAGCCAAGATCGAAACCCTCGATGCCTCGGCCCGAACCAAGGAATCGGACCTGCGCGGCGCCCTCGACGTGCCGCAGGGTAGCGGCCAAGAAACGCCGGAAGAGGGAACCGCGGCAACATCCGCTCAGCCGCAAGACTACCAGCTCGCGCGCGCCTTGGACCTTTTGCGTGGTTTGGCCTTGGTGCGCGAACGGGCGATTAACTGAGTGGTTGAATCGCCGCGCTAGCGTGGTGGAACTGAAGTAGCGGAGGGAGGCACTTGAGCGACGCGGCGCCGCGTTCCATCGGCTCCCGGGTGGCCGGTTGGGGGTTGCTCGTCGCTTGGCTGGCCTTGTTGGGCACGCTGGGCGCGGCGGGCGGGTACGTGCTGTTCCTGCCCGGGCCGGACGCGGAGCCCATGTCCGCGAGCGCACCCGCGCCCGCCGTGGATCTGCAAGTCCCGCCCGAGACCCTGGACGGCGAGACCATGGAAGCGCGCGTGGAACCCGCCGAACCCCAAGCCGCGCCGCCGCAAAAAGAAATCGCGCCCGCGCCGCCGGTGGTCGTGGCCCCGGTTCCCGAAACCGTGGTCAAGCCGGAAGCAGACGCACCGCCGCCGCCGGAACCGGCTGAATCCCTAGACAGCGTACCCGGAGAGGCGCCGTCCGAGTCCGGGCAGGAAGCGGTAGCCGAGACCCAGACGGCGCCGGCCGAGGCCCAGGCGGCGCCGGCCGAGACCCAGGAGGCGGCGCTTCCCGCACTGTCCGCACCGGCACTGGCGCCGGCGCCGGAAGTGCTGCCCCCCTGGCGGCGTCACGCTCAGCCCTTCGACGCGCCGGGCGAGCTGCCACGCATTTCCGTCGTTTTGACCGGCCTGGGCCTATCTTCCGCCGCCACCCAAGCGGCGATTAAACAGCTTCCCAGCGCCATATCGCTTTCCTTCACGCCCTATTCGCGCCGCTTGAACGAATGGGTCGCTTTGGCCCGGGTCAATGGCCATGAGGTGCTCCTGGACCTGCCCATGGAGCCGACCAGTTACCCCGACGACGATCCCGGACCCCAGGCGCTATTAACCGCATTATCCGCGCGGCAGAACCTTGAGCGCCTGGATTGGACCTTGAAACGGACCACGGGCTTTATCGGCGTTTCCGCGGTTATGGGCTCACGCTTTCTGGCCTCGGAGGAACACATCGCGCCGATTTTGGAAGAGTTGAAAAACCGGGGCATGCTGTTCCTCGACAGCCGCGCCAGTGAAGCCAGCGTCGCCGGGCCGCTGGCCTTGAAGATCGGCATGGCGAGCGCCGTCAACGACCGCTTCCTCGACCGCGCCCAGGCCAGCCGGGTGGCGATCGACGACCGGCTGGTGCAATTGGAGCGCATCGCGCGGACCCAGGGCTTCGCGGTCGCCATCGGGCAGACCTATCCGGTGACCATCGAGCGCCTGCGCGTCTGGGCGGCGGAGGTCGAAACCCGCGGTTTCGTCCTGGCGCCTCTCTCATCGATCGCCGCCGCGCGCCTGACGGGCCAAACCGCGGCCCGGGAAATTCCCGAACAGTGAGCCCCAAAAAAGCGCCTAGTCTAAAGGAGATCGCCAAGCTGCCTTACCGGCCTGGAGTCGGGGTCATGCTTCTCAACCGCGTAGGGCAGGTCTTTGTCGCCCAAAGAATCGACAGCCCCAGCAACGCCTGGCAAATGCCGCAAGGGGGCATCGACAAGGGCGAATCGCCGCAGGCCGCGGCGTTACGTGAATTGGAAGAAGAAACCGGCATCGCCACGGCGCGTATCCTCGCGCAAAGCCGGGATTGGTTACGCTATGACCTGCCCCATGATCTCGTGCCCAAAGTTTGGCGCGGGCGCTATCGCGGGCAGGAGCAGATGTGGTTCGCCATGGCCTTCGAAGGCGCCGAATCGGACATCGACATCGCCACCGAGCATCCGGAATTCAGCGCCTGGCGCTGGGCCGAAGCGGCGGAGCTGCCCGGTCTCATTGTTGAGTTCAAGCGCTCGCTCTACAAGGCCGTGGCCGCCGAATTCAGCGAAGTGGTAGAGGGCCTGCGGAAGAATTGACCCGGCAGGTTGCGGGATAAGGATCTTCGCGGCAACAATCCTTCGACAGGCTCAGTATGAGGGGCTCAGCATGAGGACATTTCTTTATGCCGCGCCCGAATATCCTCATCCTGAACCGGTCGAAGGACACACCGATGGAGATGCCGCGCCAAAGGCGATGGCCCTGGTATGACGGCGTTCAACCAAAACGGAGAATGCGCTAGGCGGCCCTGGCCCAACGGCGGCCACGCGCTTGCAGCAGGCGGAAACCGGCCCGGCCGGCAAAGCGCGCCAGCCGGCCTTGTGGGTTGAGGCCTGCCGCCTTGAAGGTCATGGCGATGCCGCGATCCACATGCTCGCGCCGGACATGGGCGAAGGCCCGCGACCCGTAGGCCCGGGACCAGCGCTTGCGCTCGTAAATTTCGCCCGGCCCGGCATTGGCGGCATAGTAGGCATAGGCCAGCTCGTCGTCCTCGCTCTCGCCGATGCGGCCCAGCACCACGGCGACCCGGCGCAGGCGACCGATATTCTCGGCCGCCAGATAGCGTTTCAGATGGGTATAGAAGAGCTTGTAGTGACGAAACTCGTCGGCCGCGATATGGCGGCAAATGGACCGCAGGACCGGCTCCCGGCAGGCCGCGCCCAGGGACGCGTAGTGGGATGAGGTTCCGACCTCGACGATGCAGCGCGCCACCAACTCGCCGGCGCGCGACCCGCGCACCGACTGGGTGGCGTCCAGAGGTATCCGGTACCCCGCCGTGAAACGCTTGAAACTGGCCTCGAAATCGAAATCGGGGTCGGCCAAGGCCGCCCAGCGGCCAAGGGCCTGCCCATGCTGGACCTCCTCCTGGGCCCAGGTGCGAACCGCCTCTTGAATAACCGGGTCGTCGTGGAAAACCTTGCACAGATAGACGGCGTAGTCGGCGCCGTTATATTCGACCATGCTGGCCGCCTTGGCGACCTTCAGCATGTCGGGATCGACCTTGGCCGGATCGAAATCGGCCCAGGGAATATCGTCGAGAGTCCAGCGTTTAGCGGCCATGACGGTCTTCTAAATGGTGAAAGGCTTTATCCTTGGCTGACTTGCAGCATGGCCTCGGCGGCGGCGATGGTTTTTTCCACCGCCTTGCGCTCGGCCTCGTCCTTGGCCTCGGAAAGATCCTCGCGCGCGTCCTTAAGCTGTTGTTCGGCTGCCGCGCGGTCGATCTCGGCGACCGGCACGGCATGATCGGCCAGGACCGTGCAACGTTCCGGCGTGACCTCGGCGAAACCGCCGGCCACGAAGATGCTTTCCTTCACCGCGTCCTTCTCATAAACGCGGATAACGCCGGGGCGCAGGGTCGAGATCATGGGCGTGTGCCGGGGCAAGACGCCGAAATCGCCTTCCGTGCCGGGCACCACGACCATCTCCACCTCTTCGGACAGCAATAGCCGCTCGGGCGAAACCAGCTCGAACTCAACCCTATCTTCGGCCATGGGCGGCTCCTTCGCTTAGCGGTTCAGGCCGCTTCGGCGGCCATGCGTTTGGCATTCTCGAGCGCTTCCTCGATCGTGCCAACCATGTAGAAGGCGGCTTCCGGCAGGTGATCGTAATCGCCGGCCACGATGCCCTTGAAGCCCTTGATGGTATCTTCGAGGGATACCAGGACGCCGGGGCGGCCGGTGAAGATCTCGGCGACATGGAATGGCTGCGACAGGAAGCGCTGAATTTTACGCGCCCGGGCGACGATCAGTTTATCGTCCTCGGACAATTCGTCCATGCCCAGGATGGCGATGATGTCCTGCAGCGCCTTGTATTGCTGCAAGACCTCTTGGACGTTACGGGCCACCTCGTAATGCTCCTCGCCGACAATGCGCGGGTCGAGAATACGGCTGGTTGAATCCAACGGATCGACCGCCGGATAAATGCCCAGTTCAGCGATCTGGCGCGACAGCACCGTGGTCGCGTCCAAGTGCGCGAAGGAGGTCGCGGGCGCCGGATCCGTCAAGTCGTCGGCCGGCACGTAGATCGCCTGGACCGAGGTGATCGAGCCTTTCTTGGTCGAGGTAATGCGCTCCTGCAGGGCGCCCATGTCGGTCGCCAAGGTCGGCTGATAGCCGACCGCCGAGGGCATGCGCCCCAGCAGGGCCGAGACTTCGGAACCGGCCTGGGTAAAGCGGAAGATGTTATCCATGAAGAACAGGACGTCCTGGCCTTCCTCGTCGCGGAAGTATTCGGCCAGGGTCAGGCCGGTCAGGCCGACCCGGGCGCGGGCGCCCGGCGGCTCAATCATCTGGCCGTAAACCAGCGCCGCCTTGGAGCCTTCCCCGTCCAGCTTGATGACCCCGGATTCGATCATCTCGTGGTAAAGGTCGTTGCCCTCACGGGTGCGTTCGCCAACCCCGGCGAAGACCGAGTAGCCGCCGTGACCCTTGGCGATGTTGTTGATGAGTTCCATGAGGATGACGGTCTTGCCGACCCCGGCGCCGCCGAACAGGCCGATCTTACCGCCACGGGCATAAGGCGCCAGAAGGTCGACGACCTTGATGCCGGTGATGAGGGCTTCGGTTTCGGTCGATTGATCGACATAGTCCGGCGCCGAGCGGTGAATTGGCAGGGATTTTTTATGGCCCAGCTCGCCGCGCTCGTCGATCGGCTCGCCGATCACGTTGACGATCCGGCCCAGGGTCTCCGGCCCCACCGGCGCCATGATCGGATTGCCGGTATCCGTGACCTCGTGGCCGCGCACTAGGCCCTCGGTGCTGTCCATGGCGATGGTGCGCACCGTGTTCTCGCCCAGGTGCTGCGCGACCTCCAGGACCAGACGCTTGCCTTGATGGGTGGTCTCTAAGGCGTTCAGAATCGCTGGCAGCTCGCCAACAAAATGAACGTCGATAACAGCGCCCAGAATCTGGGTGATCTTGCCGACAATCGCGTTAGCCATAAAACTCGCTCCTTCGTCCACACGTCTTTACCGGGTTCGGCCGCGCCGGGGCGCTACAAAGCCTCCGCGCCGGAGATGATTTCAATCAGTTCCTTGGTGATCACCGCTTGTCGGGTGCGGTTGTAGGTCAAGGTCAGCTTGTCGATCATTTCGCCGGCGTTGCGGGTCGCGCTATCCATGGCGGTCATGCGCGCGCCGTGCTCGCTGGCGTTGTTTTCCAGCAGGGCCTTGAACAACTGCACGGCCAGGTTGCGCGGCAATAGCTCGGCCAGTATCTCGTTTTCGTCCGGCTCGTACTCGTAAACCGCTTTGGCGCCGGTCTCGGCCGCCGCGGACTCTTCTTGCTCAACGGCAAAAGGGATCAATTGCTGCGCGGTCACGATCTGGGTCATGGCGGATTTGAAACGCGCGTAGAACAGGGTGCAGACGTCGAACTCCCCGGCTTCGAACATCTGGGCGATGCGTTGGCCGATATTCTCGGCCGCCTCGAAGGTCACGCGCGGCTTGGCCACGTCTTCGATGGTATCGACGATCATGTCGCCGTAGGCGCGGCGCAATTGATCGCGTCCCTTGCGCCCAACGCACAGGATCTTGACCGATTTGCCGTCCTCGAGCAGCTTTTCGGCGCTGCGGCGCGCTTTGCGCACGATGCCGGTATTGAAACCGCCGCACAGGCCCCGGTCCGCGCTGCCGACGACTAGGAGGTGAACGTCTTCCCGGCCGCTTCCCGCCAAGAGCTTGGGCGCGCCTTCTTGACCCGCCGCCGCCTTGGCCAGGGAGCCGAGCATACGCTCCATGCGCTCGGCATAAGGCCGGGCCGCCTCGACATGCTCCTGGGCGCGGCGCAGCTTCGCCGCCGCGACCATTTTCATGGCCGAGGTGATCTTCTGCGTCGACTTGACGCTGGCGATACGAACCCGCAGATCCTTAAGGCTGGCCATGGCTACCTAACCGCTAGAGCAAATCAGACGAAAGTCTTGGTGAAGGTTTCGAGGAAGGTTTTCAGTTTTTCCTCGGTGGCATCCGAAATTTCCTTTTCGGTGCGGATCGTCTCCAGAAGATCCTGGCCGTTGGCCTTCAGTTCCGCGCGCAACTTGGTTTCGTAGCTGGTGATTTTCGTTACCGGGATTTTGTCGAGAAATCCGCGCACGCCGGCGAAGATGACTGCGACCTGCTCTTCGATCGGCAGGGGGTCGTATTGATCCTGCTTCAAGAGCTCGGTCAGGCGTGCGCCGCGCGCCAGCAGCCGCTGGGTCGCGGCATCCAGGTCCGAGGCGAACTGTGCGAAGGCTTCCATCTCGCGGAACTGCGCCAGTTCCAGCTTGATCGTGCCGGCGACCTGCTTCATGGCCTTGATTTGCGCCGCCGAGCCGACCCGCGAAACCGATAGGCCGACGTTCACCGCCGGCCGCACGCCTTTATAAAACAGATTGGTTTCCAGGAATATCTGACCGTCGGTGATGGAAATCACGTTGGTCGGAATATAGGCGGAAACGTCGCCGGCCTGGGTTTCGATAATCGGCAAGGCGGTCAGGGAGCCGTTGCCCGCGCCTTCGCCCATCTTGGCGGCGCGTTCCAGCAGGCGCGAATGCAGATAGAAGACGTCGCCGGGATAGGCCTCGCGTCCCGGCGGGCGGCGCAGCAGCAGGGACATCTGGCGGTAGGCGACCGCCTGCTTCGATAAATCGTCGTAGAAGATGACCGCGTGCATGCCGTTATCGCGGAAATACTCGCCCATGGTGCAGCCGGCGTAGGGCGCCAGAAACTGCATGGGCGCCGGTTCGGAGGCGGTCGCGGCGACCACGATGGAATATTCCATGGCGCCGCGATCCTCGAGCGCCTTGACGAACTGTGCGACGCTGGATCGCTTTTGCCCGACCGCGACATAGATGCAGTAAAGCTTCTTGGATTCGTCGCTGCCGCTATTGATCGCCTTTTGATTGAGAATGGTGTCAAGGGCGATCGCGGTCTTGCCGGTCTGGCGGTCGCCGATGATCAGTTCGCGCTGTCCGCGCCCCACGGGGATCAGACTGTCGATGGCCTTGAGGCCGGTCTGCATGGGTTCGTGCACCGAACGGCGCGGAATAATCCCCGGCGCCTTGACCTCGACCCGGGTCCGCTCGACGTCCTCGATCGGACCCTTGCCGTCGATCGGATTGCCCAGGGCGTCCACGACCCGGCCCAGGAGGCCCCGGCCGACCGGCACGTCGATGATTTGTCCGGTCCGTTTGACGACATCGCCTTCCTTGATGCCACGGTCCTCGCCGAACAGCACGACGCCGACGTTGTCGACTTCCAGGTTGAGGGCCATGCCCATGATGCCGCCGGGAAACTCAACCAGTTCGCCGGCCATAACATTGTCCAGTCCATAGACCCGGGCCACGTTGTCGCCGACGGAAAGGACTTGCCCGACCTCCGCGACATCGGCCTCGGCGCCGAAATTCTCAATCTGTTCCTTGAGGATCGCGGAAATTTCCGCGGCGCGGATTTCCATCAGCCAACCCCTTTCATGGCCAGTTGCAGTCTCTGTAGTTTGCTGCGTAGTGAACTATCGATCATGCGGCTGCCGATTTTGACAATCAGGCCGCCAATGAGACTCCGGTCGATATCGACCTCGACCTGAACCTTGCCGCCGTGCTTGGAGCGAATCGCTTCGACCAAGGCGGCATGTTGCGCCTCGCTCAGCGGCGCCGCGCTGGTCACCTCGGCGGTGAGTTCTCCGCGCCGCCGGCTAAGCTCCGCCAGATAGGCTTTGATGATTCCCGGCAGCACGAACAGCCGCCGGTTTTCCGCCACGACCATGACGAAGCGCCGGGTTAGATCCTCGGCGCCGGATTTTTCCAGAATCGACGCCATGACCTTGGATTGCTGGGCGCGGGTAAAAAGCGGACTGCGGATCAGGCGGCGCAGATCCTCGCTCTCCTCGATCGCGGCGAGCAAGCCGCGCAAGTCCCGCGCGACCGGGTCAAGCTGATTCTTGTCGCCCGCGAGTTCCAGTATCGCCAGGGCATAACGCCCCGCGGCCCCGCTCAACCCGGTGTCTCGATCTGCCACGCCGGCTAACCCCCAAGCAGTTCGCGCGGCGGCGGCCTCAAGGGCACCGCGGGGCGAAGACTTCTCGCATTCCCCAAATCGCCGCCCAAATCCCAAGAATACCCGAGGCAATCTCCCCGTGCGCGGCGCGAATTTGGTATCACAGACCCTTGAGTGTGGCAAGCCGACTTGGGCGTGTCGAAGACCGCGAATTCGGACGCTCGCGACCCGGTAATCCACTTGGTTTAATGGCGTTTTCTTATATTGACAAATGTACGTACATTATGTAGAGTCAATGTATGGCCGGGTTTGAATGGGATGAGGAAAAGCGCCTGGAAAACATACGGCTTCGCGGGGTCGATTTCCGCGCCGCGGTGGGCATCTTCGATAACCCAACGTTAGAGGCGGAAGACGATCGCGAAGACTACGGCGAACCTCGATTTCGTGCCCTGGGACACGCCGGCGAGGATTACTACTTCGTCGCCTATACTTGGCGCGGCGATTGCCGGCGAATTATTACCGCTTGGAAGGTAGGTCAGGATGGCAAGAAAAGATACGAAGCGTTACTCGCGCGGCGAAGCCGAGGCGATGACTAAGCGCGGCGACTATGTGCCGACGCCCGCCGATGCACCGGAAATCGACATTGGCGAGGATTTCTGGCGCCAAGCGCGCGTCGTCATGCCTAGCGAGCAAGCGAAGACTCCGGTTACGATACGGTTGGACGCCGATGTGCTTGCTTGGTTCAAGTCTCAGGGGCGCGGGTATCAGACCCGCATCAACGCCGTCCTGCGCTCATTCGTAGAAACCCGGCGCCATCCACGGGAATAGTCCACCTATCGAATATACGCGCGGCTACAAAAAGCTATAGGGGTTGATATCGATCTGCAGACGTATCTTGGAGGGTGTTTTCAGACCCTCCAGCCACATCTTGATGATCCCCTGGGGGGGGATATCGCGCCGGGTTTTGAGCAGGAAGCGCCGGCGGTGGCGGCCGCGCAAAATCGCCAGGGGGGCAGGGGCGGGCCCCAGAATCGCCACCCCTTCCGCGCGCGGCGCGGCGCCGGCTAAGGCCCGGCAAAAGCGGTCCAGGGGCGCCGGCTCGAGGCCGGAGAGGATAAGCGCGGCCATGTGCCCGAAAGGCGGCAGCCCGTGGTTTGCGCGTATTTCGGTCTCGACCCGAAAAAATTCGTCGCGCCCGCCGTGCGCCAGCGCTTGCATGACCGGATGATCGGGTTCCGCCGTTTGCAGGAGTACGCGGCCCGGCCGCTCGGCCCGGCCGGCCCGGCCGGCGACTTGATGCAACAACTGAAAGGTCCGCTCCGCCGCGCGCAAATCGCCGCCGTAAAGCCCTAGATCGGCATCGACGACGCCGACCAGGGTTAAATGCGGAAAGTGGTGGCCCTTGGCGACAATCTGGGTGCCGATCAGAAGATCGATCCCGCGCGCTTGCACGGCTTGGATGAGCCGCGCGGCGGCGCCGGGCCCGGTTAGGGTGTCGCTGGCCATGACCGCGCTACGGGCCTTGGGAAAAAGAACCGAGATTTCCTCCGCCAGGCGCTCGACCCCCGGGCCGCAGGCGGCCAGCGTTCCTTGGGCCCCGCAGGACGGGCAAGCCTCGGGCAGGGCGGCGAGGTGACCGCAGTGATGGCATTGCAGCTTCCTGGATGAGCGATGCTCGACCAGCCAGGCCGTGCAGTTAGGGCATTGCAAGCGGTGGCCGCAGGCCCGGCACAGGGTCAGGGGTGCATAACCCCGGCGGTTCAGAAACAGCATGGCCTGTTCGCCGGCCTCCAGGGTCTCGGCGATGGCGCCGCGTAAACGCTCGGACAGCCAGCTTTGCCCCAGGCCCGCGAGTTTCACCGGCCGGTCGCGGCGCAAATCGACCAGTTCCACGCTTGGCATGGCGGCGCCGCCATGGCGATCCGGCAGGTGGACCTTGGCATAACGCCCGGTCTCGACATTGACCATGGTTTCCAGGGACGGCGTGGCCGAGGCTAACACGATCGGTATGCCCAAGAGGTGCGCGCGCACCACGGCGATGTCGCGAGCATGATAGATAACCCCGTCTTCTTGTTTGAAGGCCGGATCGTGTTCCTCATCGACGACGATGACGCCCAGCTCATGCAAGGGCAGGAACAGGGCCGAACGCGCGCCGACCACAACCCGGGCCTGGCCCAGCGCCGCCGCGCGCCACGCCACGCGCCTTTGCGCCGCCGTCAGGTCCGAGTGCCAAAGCGCCGGCGCGGCTCCGAAGCGGGCCGCAAAGCGTTCCAGCCATTGCGCCGAGAGCGCGATCTCGGGCAGCAGAACCAGGGCCTGTTTGCCGCGTTCCAAGGCTTGGGCGATGGCTTCGAAATAAACCTCCGTCTTTCCGGCGCCGGTTACCCCGTCGAGCAAGATGCTGGCGTAAGTTCCCGCCGCGACCCGAACCCGTAAGTCGGCGGCGGCGGCGGCCTGTTCGGGCGATAGCTTTGGGCCGGCGCGGGCATGATCGGGGCGTGCGAAGGGCGGCGGCGCGACGATCTCTGTTTCCTCCACAAGTCCGGCGGCCCGCAAGCCCTTGACCACCGAGGTGCTGACCGAGGCGGTGCGCGCAAGCTCGGCCAAGGTCATGGGGCCCGCGTCCTTCGCCACGGCTAGAACCCGCTTACGCGCCGGGGTCAGGCGTATCTCCGGCCCGCACCCCGCCGCCAGGCGATAGCCGGTTTGGGCGCGCGGCGGATCGAGCGCCGCCGGCACGCTCAAGGCCATGCGTAGAACCGCGCCGCGCGGGGCCATGGTGTACTTGGCGACCCAATCGATAAAGCGGCGCTGATCGCCGCTGAGGGGCGGCACGTCGAAACGCGCCAGAACGGTTTTGAGTTTAGCGGCCGGAACCTGGCGCCCGCCCGGTTCGCGGTCCCAAACCACGCCGATCGATTCGCGCCCGCCCAGGGACACCCGCACCGCCGCGCCCGGCGCCAATGCCAGGTCCGGCGGCGCCAAGTAATCGTATGGCCGGTCGAGGGGAAGGGGCAGCAGGACCGGCAAACGCTGCGCGTCGTTTAGCCTTGGCTCTATCTTGGAGGCGGGTTTCGGGGCCGTGCTGGCGCGCTCATCGGGCATGGGTTACTTTAGACGAGGCGCGGCTGGGGAACCAACGGGTCTTGACGGCGTGGGTGCGCTCTGGGTATTCGGGTTCGCCGAAACCTTATCGAAACGCCTTCAAGGCAGACTTAAACACTTGTTTGTGGAAAGAGAGACGAAGCAGCTCATGCGTTTCTTCATCGACACGGCGGATATCGGCGAAATTCGCGACCTGGCCGCGACCGGCCTGGTTGACGGGGTGACCACCAATCCCTCCCTGGTGGCCAAGACGGGCCGCGATTTCATCGAGGTTCTGAAAGAAATTTGCGCCATAGTTCCGGGGCCGGTCAGCGCCGAGGTCGCCGCCACGGATACCCAGACCATGTTGTCCGAGGGCCGCCTCCTGGCCGCCGTGGCCAAGAATGTGGTCATCAAGGTGCCGCTCACCCCCGACGGTTTGAAAGCCTGCCGGGCCTTCACCGACGAGGGCACGCCGGTCAACGTGACCCTGTGCTTCTCCGCCGCCCAGGCGATTCTGGCGGCCAAGGCGGGGGCGCGCTACGTCTCGCCCTTCGTCGGCCGGCTGGACGATATCGGCGCCGACGGTCTGGATCTGATCGCGGATATTGTCGAGATTTATAACGCCTATCCGGACTTCACCACCGAGGTCCTGGTCGCATCCGTGCGCGGCGCCGCCCATGTGGTCGAATCGGCCAAGATGGGCGCCCATGTCGCGACCCTGCCGCCGGCGATCCTGCGCGCCATGTTCAAGCACCCGCTGACCGACAAGGGCTTGGAGGCCTTCCTGGCGGATTGGGCCAAGACCGGTCAATCCATCCTAGACACAAAGACGAACGGCACGGCTAATGGCTCAAAATCCACAAGACGCCGCGCCTAGGCGTCCCAAGACCAAAGGGCCGGCGGGCGGCGCGCACGCGGCGCCGGTTTCGGCGGCGGGGGTGATCGCGTTTCTGCGCCAGAACCCAAAATTCTTGTGCGAGAATCAAGAGCTGCTCGATGTCTTGATAACGCCGGGCCAAAACAGCGGCAACGGCATCGCCGATCTGCAACTCTTCAGGGTCGAGAAACTGCGCCGCGACCTGGCCGAGCTGACCGAGGCGCGCGACGCGCTGGTGGTTACGGCCCGTGGCAACCTTGCCGCCCAGACACGCACGCACAAAGCAATCCTGGCGCTCCTGAAGGCGCGCAACTTCGAACATTTCATCGAAACCTTGACCACGGATATGGCGGTTATCCTGGATCTCGACGTTATTGTCGTGGGCGTCGAACAGGCGAAAGACGGCGCCGCCAGCCCGCCAGCCGCCGGGGTCGTGGTGCTAAGCCCCAAGACGGTGGATCGCCAGATCGGCCCCGGCCAGAATATCGTGCTTAGGGACCATGCGACCGGCGACCCCGAAATCTTTGGGCCGGGCGCCGGTTTGGTGCGCTCCGAAGCCTTGATCCGGCTTTCCTTCGGCCGCGCGGCGCCGTCCGCCCTTTTGGCTTTCGGCGCCCGCGACGCCCTGCACTTCGAAGCGGGCCAGGGCACCGAACTTCTGTGCTTTCTGGCGCGTGTGGTGGAGACCTCGATTCGCGGATGGCTAGACCTGCCCGAATAGAGCAAAGGGTTTTGGGATTTCCGGCCCAGGCCGATCTGCGGGCCGCCCTGGCCGATTGGCTGATGTGGCTGGAACACGAACGCCGGGTTTCGCCCCACACCCTTGCCGCCTATCGACGCGATCTCACGCAATTCCTGGAATTTCTGTGCACGCACGAAGGCGGCTTGCCGGGGCTCAAGACTTTGGCGGACTTGCGCGCGGCGGATTTCCGCGCCTGGCTGGCGCGCCGGGCGGATCAGGACATCGGCCGCGCCTCCCGCGCCCGCGGCCTGTCGGTGGTACGCGGGTTTTTCCGCTGGCTGACCCGCATGGGCTTGGTGGAGAATCCGGCCCTGGGCATGTTGCGAACGCCGAAATTGCCACGCTCGGTGCCCAAGGCCATGGCCGCCGACGAAGCCCAGGAGACCCTGAGCCTGGCCCAAGACCTGGCCCGCGATCCCTGGACCGGTAAGCGCGATTCGGCGGTTTTGACCCTGCTTTATGGCTGCGGCCTGCGCCTCGGCGAAGCGCTCGCCCTGAACCGGGGCGAGGCCCCGACGCCGGGCCAGGACGCCATGAACGTGACCGGCAAGGGCAACAAGCAACGCTACGTGCCCTTATTGCCGGCGGTGGTCGATGCCGTGCGGGTATATTTGGAAGCCTGTCCCTTTCGATTGCCGCCCGAGGGGCCGCTTTTCGTCGGCGCGCGGGGCAAGCGCCTGGGCGCGCGCCGGATCCAGGCGCGGCTCGCGGATATACGCGCAAGCTTGGGCCTGCCCGCGACGGCGACGCCCCATGCCTTGCGCCATAGTTTCGCGACCCATCTTCTGGCCGCCGGGGGCGATCTGCGGGCGATCCAGGAGTTGCTTGGCCACGCCTCCCTGTCCTCGACCCAGCGCTATACTGAGGTCGATGCCGCCGGTCTCCTCGCGGTCTATGACCGCGCCCATCCGCGCGCTAAGCGCTAGAGCCCTTTCCGATCATATGGACCCATTCGACCGGAAAGGGCTCTAGGTATCCGGCAGGCGCCGGCCTAGGGTCACCAACGCCAGCGGTCCTAAAGCGACTGCCACGCCTGAGGAGGCGAAGGCCAGGCCCCAGGCGAGCAGGCTTTCGGCGCCCCCCGCTAGATCGAGAACAACCCCGAAGGCGAGCGGTCCGGCGAAGGCGCCGGCGAAGCCGATGAAGGAGTGGGCGGCCATGGTGGCGCCGCGCTGGCCGGGCGCGGCATTGGCCACCACACCGGCGGTTATGGAGGCTGAATCCCCGGTCACGGTAATGCCGTAGATCACGACAACGGCAAACAACAAGATGAAGGGCACGGGCGCCAGAAACCCCAGAAACGCGGCGATGGCGGCCGAGGCGCACATGATCGAGATCACCAGGCGCCGGCGTCCGATGCGCGGCGCCAATTCGTTGGACAACACGCTGGACGGCAGGCCCAGGACGGTAATCAGGGCCGCCAAGGCGGTCGGGCTCCAGCCGCCGCCGAACGCGCCCACGCTCTGTTGGCCTTGGGCGAAGACCAGGAAAGCGACCAGCCAGGAGCGCAAGGCGAACAACTCCCAGTTATGGGCGCTGTAGGCCAGGATATAGGCGAAGGCGCGCCGGTTGCGCAGGACCGGGCGGAAATCCAACAGCGCGGTCGTGCTCTTGGTCAAGTGGTGCGGCTGGGATGGCGGCGCCAACCAGGCAACGATGGCCAGCGAGACCAAGGGCCCCAGCCCGGCCAGGCCGACGGCCCAACGCCACCCCAGAACCGCCTCGATTTCGCCGGTCAGGAGGTACGACAAGGCCGAACCGATGGAAAAGGTCGCGGTGTAAAAAGCGATCGCGCGCGGCCGTATGCCGTCGTGGATATGGTCGGTCAGGGCCTTGAGGCCGGTCATATAGGTGCCGGCCAAACCGACACCGGCCAGGGCGCGGACCAGGAAACCGCCCCAGAATCCGCCCGTGAAAAGCGCGAAGGCCAAGGCGGCGAAGGCGGTCACAACCGCCCCGGCCATATAAACCCGGCGCGGATCGATCCGGTCGGTCAAGCTGACCAGGACCGGAACCGCGATCATGTAGGCGCCGAAATAAATCCCGTTGATCCAACCGGCCTGGGTGTTGCTCAGGCTCCACTCGGAGAAAAAGATCGGAAGCAGGGCGGCGAAACTGGCAAAACCCAGCATGGAAAATATGTGCGCCGCGCACATACCCACCACCAGGCGCGAGCCGGAAAGGCGGCGGCGCGGTGCGGAGGGGGAACTCCTAGGCGTGGATAGCCCGGCCATCGACCGCCAGGGCGGCTTCCTTGACCGCTTCGTTGAGGGTCGGATGACCGTGGAAGGAGCGCGCTAAATCCTCCGCCGAACCGCCGAATTCCATGATCACCACGACCTCGTGGATCAGGTTGCCGGCGTCCGGCCCGATGATATGCGCGCCCAGGACACGGTCGGTCTTGGCGTCGGCCAGTATCTTGACGAAGCCGTCGGTCGTCCCATTGGCGCGCGCCCGGCTGTTGGCGGCGAAGGGAAACTTGCCGGCCTTGTAGGCGGTTCCGGCCTCTTTCAATTGTTCCTCGGTCTTGCCGACGGCGGCGACTTCCGGCCAGGTGTAGACGATTCCGGGCACGGTTTCGTAATTCACATGACCGGCCTGGCCGGCCAGGATTTCAGCGACCGCGATACCTTCTTCTTCCGCCTTATGGGCCAGCATGGGGCCGGCGACCACGTCGCCGATGGCATAGACGCCTTCGAGCTTGGTGCGGAAATGGTCGTCGATGGGGATCCGGCCCGCCTTGTCGGTCTCGATTCCCAGGGCCTCCAGGCCCAGGCTTTCGGTGTAAGCCCGGCGGCCGATGGCGACCAGCACCACATCGGCCTTCAGTTCTTGGGTCTCGCCGCCCTTGGCGGGCTCCAGGGTCAGGGCGACGCCGTTCTTGCCCGCCTTGGCGCCGGTCACCTTGGTCGAAAGCTGGAAGGTCATGCCTTGTTTCTTGAGGGTGCGCTGGAAGGTCTTGCCGACCTCGCCATCCATGCCGGGAACGATGCGGTCCAGGAACTCGACCACCGTGACCTTGGCCCCAAGGCGCAGCCAGACCGATCCCATCTCAAGCCCGATGTAGCCGCCGCCGATAACCACCAGATGTTCCGGCACCTTGTCGATAGCCAGGGCGCCGGTCGAGGAGACAATGCGTTTCTCGTCGATCTCCACGCCGGGCAGATGCATGTGATCCGATCCGGTCGCGATGACGATATGCTTGGCGGCGATATCCCGCGTTCCGCCCGCCCCATCGGTCACCTTTAACGCGCCCTTGCCGGTCAGAGTGCCGGTGCCTTTCAGGTAGGTGACCTTGTTTTTCTTGAACAGGAACTCGATGCCCTTGGTCAGATCGCCGACGATCTTGTCCTTGTGGGCGAGCATGGCGGCCAGATCCAACTCGACCTTCTCCGCCTTGATGCCCATGGCGGCCATGCCGTGGCGCGCTTCGTCGTAAACTTCCGAGGCATGGAGCAGGGCCTTGGAAGGAATGCAGCCGACGTTGAGGCAGGTGCCGCCCAGGCTGCCGCGGCTTTCCACGCAGGCCGTCTTCAGGCCCAGTTGCGCGGCCCGAATGGCGCAGACATAGCCCCCCGGCCCGCCGCCGATCACCACAAGGTCGAAGGCGTTTTCGCTCATGTTTCTGGCTCCCCTTTGCACCGTTGCGCGACCTTGCCGTACGGGCGGGCCGGGAACAAGGGGGATGCTGCACCGGCCCCCTCGAAGCCGGTCCTTTGACTGGCGAGAAGCATTCGGTCTGGCAAGCCCTTGCAGCGGTTGGGATATGACCCAATCTATGATCTGTTGTCCGACGCGGACCACGGCGGGAGGCCCTGGGAAGCACAAACTAACCGGATTTGTTGTCGAAGAATGTCCCATATACTTACGGCTTTGACGCGCCGCCGGGCGTGGAAGGACGAGGTTGATTTTTTCCTGATGTGGCTGCGTCGGCCGCAGCGTTTAGGCGCTATCGCGCCAAGCGGCCGGGCACTGGCCCGAGCAATGGCCGAGGGAATCGATCCGGATGCGCCAGGCACGGTCGTTGAATTGGGGGGCGGTACGGGCAGCATAACCCGGGCCATCCTGGACGCCGGGGTCGCGCGCCAAGATCTGATCGTGGTCGAGCGCGAGGCTGAGTTGTGTAAATTTATTTCTAAACGCTACCCTGGCGTGCGCGTCCTGTGCGCTGATGCTCGCGATCTGAAGTCATTACTGACTCACGCGGGCATTGGGCCGGTCAAGGCCGTTGTCTCGGGCCTGCCGCTCGTGGCCATGACCAGAAAAGATTGCCGGCGAATCTTGGCCGGGGCCTTCGCGGTTCTGGTGCCTGGCGGCGAGTTCCTGCAGTTCACCTACAGTCCCGTCTCTCCGGTGCCGAAAAAATCTCTCGCGAAGCTTGAGCTCCAAGGGGGCCGCTCGCAATGGGTTTTCTCGAACCTGCCTCCGGCCGCCGTCTGGTGTTACCGCCGGGAGGGCGAAGCGCCGCGACGAGTTGCCTAGCGCGGCCTAAACGCTTAGCAACAGACGTTCCGGGTCTTCAATGCAGTCCTTGACCCGGACCAGGAAGGTGACCGCCTCGCGCCCGTCGATCAGCCGATGATCGTAGGATAACGCCAGGTACATCATGGGGCGGATCGTAACCTGGCCGTCCACCGCCATGGGGCGGTCTTGAATCTTGTGCATGCCTAGGATGGCGGACTGCGGCGTATTGAGTATCGGGGTCGAGAGCAGCGAGCCGAACACGCCGCCGTTGGTAATGGTAAAGGTCCCGCCGGACATATCTTCCATGGACAACTTGCCGTCGCGCGCGCGCCGGCCGAGGATGCCGATATTCTTTTCGATATCGGCGAAGCCCATGTTTTCGGCATTGCGTAAAACCGGCACCACCAGACCTTGTGGGGCGGATACCGCCACGCCGATGTTGTAATAATTCCGGTAGACGATCTCATCGCCCTCGATCGATCCGTTGACTGCCGGCAGTTCCCTCAAGGCGGCCACGACCGCGCTGGTGAAGAACGACATGAAGCCCAGGCGCACGCCGTGCTTTTTCTCGAAACTTTCGCGGTAACGTTTGCGCATATCCATGACCGCGCCCATGTCGACCTCGTTGAAGGTGGTCAACATGGCGGCGGTGTTCTGCGCCTCCTTCAAGCGTTCCGCGATGCGTTTGCGCAGGCGGGTCATGCGCACCCGCTCCTCGCCCGCGCCGGGTTCCTGGGGTGGGGCCGCCGGTGCGTCCTTGCCGGCCACGGCCTTTTGAACGTCTTCTTTCACAAGACGTCCGTCCTTGCCGGTGCCCTGGATCTTAGCCGCATCCAATCCGTGTTCGGCGACCACCTTGCGCACGGCGGGGGACTGCGCGTCACTCGCGGCCGCCGGCGGCGCCGGTGGGGGCGGGGTTGCCGCCGCAGCGGGCTTGGCTTCCTTGGGCGCGGGCGCCTTGGCGGGCGCGCCTTGGCCTTCGCCGATCCGCCCCAGAAGCGCGCCGACCTCGACATTGGCGCCCTCTTCGGCGGTGACTTCGGACAAGACGCCGGCGACGCTGGCATTGACCTCGAGCGTGACCTTATCGGTTTCCAGCTCGACCAAGGGATCGTCGACGGCGACCGCGTCGCCCGGCTTCTTAAGCCACTGGGCGACGGTCGCCTCGCTGACCGATTCGCCGAGAATAGGAACCACGATGTCCGTTGCCATGTCTGCTTAGTCCCCTGGTTTGCGTTATGCGCGCTTGCGTGTCTTGCCGGTTTTCTCGGCCAGCTGGGCCTTGCGCGAGGCGATGCGGCCGAGCGAGGGTTTGCCTATGGTCAGCGCGTCTTCGATGAGCGAGGCTTGCTCCGCCTTGTGCCGGCTGGCCAGGCCGGTCGCCGGGGACGCCGCCGAAGGCCGGCCGGCGTAACGCGGGCGCGGATACTTGGCGCCGATGTCGCGCGCGATATCCTCGATGAAATCGGCGACGAAGCCCCAAGCGCCCATGTTACGCGGCTCTTCCTGACACCAAACGATATGGCAATGCTTGTAGGTTTCCAGTTCCGTCACCAGGGCGTCGGTCGGGAAGGGGTATATCTGTTCCATGCGTAAGAAGTGGACACCGGTGATTTTGTTCGCCTCGCGCGCTTCCAGCAGGTCGTAATAAACCTTGCCGGAGCACAGGACGATTTGCTTGGCATCCTTGGCCGCGGACGGCAGTTGATCGCAATACATGAGGCGGTGGAAGGTGGAGCCGGGGCCGAAATCGGTCAGTTTCGAAACCGCGCGTTTATGGCGCAGCAGCGATTTAGGCGTCATGATTATCAGGGGTTTGCGAAAATCCCGGTGCAGTTGGCGGCGCAGCACATGGAAGTAGTTGGCGGGCGTGGTGCAATTGACGACTTGCATGTTGTCTTCCGCGCACAGCTGCAGGAAACGTTCGAGCCGGGCCGAGGAATGTTCCGGCCCCTGACCCTCGTAGCCGTGCGGCAGCAACATAACCAGGCCCGACATACGCAGCCATTTCGATTCGCCCGAGGCGATGAACTGGTCGATGATGACTTGGGCGCCATTGACGAAATCGCCGAACTGCCCCTCCCACAAAACCAGGGCATTGGGTTCGGCCAAGGAAAAACCGTATTCGA
Organism: Kiloniellaceae bacterium; assembly: GCA_021776135.1. GTDB lineage: Bacteria > Pseudomonadota > Alphaproteobacteria > Kiloniellales > J153 > JAJFGN01. Next base: position 25,275 of record JAJFGL010000041.1, on the reverse strand, counting down.
AACCCAAGACCGCCATTTCGCTCAGGGGGCTGTCGATGATCTCGATTTTCTGCTGATCGGCATCGATATTATTAAGCGGGACGTAGCGTTCTTCGGTTTCCTGATCGATAAGCGCGGCATGGCGTTGAGAAAACGTACCGCGGTTGCTGTCCTGGCCCGAAAGACGGACCGGGTGGCCTTCCAAAAGCAGGGTTCCGAAGGCCAAGGCCTCGGCGGTCGCCCAATCCAGGCCTTCCCCGGACTCGAACATTTTTCGTTTGGTATCGAGTTGGCGGACAATCTTGCGGTGGACGTTAATTGTCTCCGGCGTCCGCGAGATCGCACCGCCGACCGCCTTTAGCGCCGGCATCTCGACCGAGGTATTGCCCCGGCGCGCGTCGTAACCCTTGGGCGTCGCGTAGCCGGACCACACGCCTTCCAGCCAATCCGCCTTATTCGGCTTGTAGCTATCCGCGGCGGCGAAATCGGCCTCAAGGCGGTCGGCGATGTCCTGCATGACTTTATCGGTCTCGTCCTGGCTCAGCTCACCGCCGTCTACCAGGCGCTTGGCATATATTTCCCGGGTCGAGGGGTGCTTCTTGATCCGGCGGTACATGAGCGGCTGGGTGAAGGCGGGTTCGTCGCCTTCGTTGTGGCCATGACGGCGATAGCAGAACATGTCGATCACGACGTCTTTTTTGAAGGTCTGGCGGAATTCCGTGGCGATGCGCGCGACATGGACCACGGCTTCGGGATCGTCGCCGTTGACGTGGAAGATAGGCGCCTGAATGATCTTCCCGACCTCGGAGCAATAAGGGCCCGAGCGCGAATGCACCGGGTTGGTGGTGAAGCCGATCTGGTTGTTGACGATGAAATGAATCGTGCCGCCAATGCGGTAGCCCTTCAACTCCGATAAATCCAAGGTCTCCGCGACAAGGCCCTGGCCGGCGAAGGCGGCGTCGCCGTGCATGAGCAGGGACATGACCTTGGTGCGGTCGCTGTCCTGGCGCTGAACCTGCTTGGCCCGCACCTTGCCGACCACGACCGGATCGACCGCTTCCAGATGCGAGGGATTGGCGGTCAGGGACAGATGCACGACATTGCCGTCGAATTCACGGTCCGACGAGGTGCCCAGATGATACTTCACGTCGCCCGAACCGCCGATATCCTCGGGATGGGCGGCGCCGCCCTGGAATTCGTGAAAGATCGCCGTGTAGGGCTTGCCCATGAAGTTGGCGAGGACGTTCAGCCGGCCGCGGTGAGGCATGCCGATCACGACCTCCTCGAGGCCAAGCTGCCCGCCGCGCTTGAGGATCTGTTCCAAAGCCGGAATCGTGGCCTCGCCGCCGTCGAGCCCGAAGCGCTTGGTGCCGGTATATTTCTTGTCGAGGAAGCGTTCGAAGGACTCGGCCATGGCAAGGCTTTCCAGGATTGCCCGCTTGCCGAACTTCGTGAACTGAGTCTGGTTATGGATCGATTCGATGCGTTCCTGAATCCAGGCCTTTTGCGCCGGATCCTGGATGTGCATGAACTCGACGCCGATCTTGCCGCAGTAGGTCTGGCGCACGGCCTGGACGATTTCGCGCAGGGTCGCGGTTTCCAGGCCGAGAACATAATTGATGAATATCGGCCGGTCGAAATCGGCCTCGGTGAAGCCATAGGTCAGGGGGTCGAGCTCGGGATGCGGCTCGACCGGCTTTAGGCCCAAGGGATCGAGGTCCGCTTCCAGATGGCCGCGGACCCGGTAGGCGCGGATCAGCATGAGGGCGCGGATCGAATCGATGGTCGCGGCGCGCACGTCCTCTGGCGTGATCTCGCCCTCGGATGCCACGCCCTCGGCCACGACGGCGGCGGTCTCGGGCGCCTGTTCGAGGGCTTCGTCCACGGGGAACTGACCGCCGTTACTGGGCCCCCAGGAGGCGCCGCGCAAATCTTCCATGACCTCGCGGGCGTCTTCGCCCAAATCGCGGAAAAAGCTTTGCCAGGAGGGATCGACCGACCCGGGATCTTGAGCGAAGCGGGCGTAGAGGTCGGCGATAAAGCGGGCGTTGGAGCCGATAAGAAAAGACAGTTGGTCTGGCTTGTGCGTTGACATTCGTTAACACGGCCCCCCTGGGCCATCCGGACACGTAACTATGCGGGCTTTCCGCCGCGCTGGCGCCCAGACTAAACGATCAATCTTGACGACCGGTAACTATCGCGGACCCGCGCACGGGAAAATTCAAGCCTTCATGGCTTCCAACATGGTCGAACCCAAGGCCGAAGGCGATTGCGCCACCGCGATCCCGGCCGATTTGAGCGCTTCGATTTTATCCTCGGCGCCGCCCTTGCCGCCGGAAATGATGGCGCCGGCATGGCCCATGCGCCGGCCCGGCGGCGCCGTCAGCCCGGCGATAAAGCCCGCCATGGGCTTCTTACTGCCGGATTTGCGATAGAATTCCGCCGCTTCTTCCTCGGCGGTGCCGCCGATTTCGCCGATCATGATGACGCCCTCGGTCTCGGGATCGCCTAGGAACAATTCCAGACAATCGACGAAATTAGTGCCGTTGATGGGATCGCCGCCGATACCGATGCAGGTGGTCTGCCCCAGGCCCGCCGCCGTGGTCTGGGCCACCGCCTCGTAGGTCAGGGTGCCGGATCGCGACACGATGCCGATGCGGCCGCGTTTATGAATGTGGCCCGGCATGATCCCGATCTTGCATTCGCCCGGGGTGATGATACCGGGGCAATTGGGCCCGATCAGGCGGCTTCCCGATCCCAGGAGCGTGCGCTTGACCCGCAGCATATCGAGCACCGGAATACCTTCGGTGATGCAGACGATAAGGGCCACGCCGGCATCGATGGCCTCGAGAATGGCGTCGGCGGCGAAGGGCGGGGGCACATAAATCGCGGAGGCATCGGCGCCGGTTTTCTCGACCGCCCCGGCCACCGTATCGAAGACCGGAAGATCCAGGTGCGTGGCGCCGCCCTTTCCGGGGGTCACGCCGCCGACCATCTGGGTACCATAGGCCAGGGCCTGCTCGGAATGGAATGTCCCCTGCGCGCCGGTGAAGCCTTGGCAGATGACCTTGGTGTTCTTATCGACCAGGACCGCCATTACGCCGCCTCCCCGACTGCTTGGACAATTTTTTCGGCGGCATCGCCCAGATCGTCCGCAGAAACAATGGGTAGCCCTGAATCGGCCAGAATTTTCTTGCCCAGATCGACGTTGGTTCCCTCCAGGCGCACCACCAGGGGCACATGCAGGGCGACCTCGCGGGCGGCCGTGACCACGCCCTCGGCGATGACGTCGCAGCGCATGATGCCGCCGAAGATATTGACCAGGATGCCCTTGACGTTGGGATCGGACAGAATGAGCTTGAAGGCGGCGGTCACACGCTCGGCGGTCGCGCCGCCGCCGACATCCAGGAAGTTGGCGGGCGAGCCGCCGGTTAGCTGGATGATGTCCATGGTCGCCATGGCGAGGCCGGCGCCGTTGACCATGCAGCCGATGCTGCCGTCCAGCTTGATGTAGTTGAGATCGTGCTGGGCGGCTTCCAGCTCCGCCGGGTCTTCCTCGCTCTCGTCGCGCATGGCGGCGACGTCCTTGTGCCGGAACAAGGCGTTTTCGTCGAAGTTCATCTTGGCGTCGAGGGCGATAACCTCGCCGGCGCCGGTCACGACCAGGGGATTGACCTCGACGATGCTGGCGTCGAGCTCGATAAAGGCCTTGTACATGGCGGCGATAAGCTTGACCGCGGACCCGACCTGCTTGCCCTCCAGGCCCAGGCCGAAGGCGATCTTGCGGCCATGATGGGGCATGATCCCGGTCACCGGGTCGATCGCCAGCTTGAGGATTTTCTCGGGCGTGGCGGCGGCGACCTCCTCGATCTCCATGCCGCCCTCGGTCGAGGCCATGATCGTGACCCGGCTGGTCGCCCGGTCGATCAGCATGCCGAGGTAAAGCTCGCGCGCGATGTCGCAGCCTTCCTCGATATAGAGGCGCTTGACCTCCTTGCCCGCGGCCCCGGATTGCTTGGTCACCAGAACGTGGCCCAGCATCTGCTTGGCGTTGTCCTTGACCTCCTCCAGCGATTTGCAAATGCGCACGCCGCCGGCGCCTTGCGGATCGTCGTTGAAGCGTCCCGCGCCGCGTCCGCCGGCATGAATTTGCGATTTCACGACCCAGATGGGGCCGCCCAGCTCGCGCGCCGCGCCTTCGGCCTCGGCCGGGGTGAAGGCGACGGAACCGCGGGGCACCGCGACGCCATACTTCGCTAGCAGACTCTTAGCCTGGTATTCATGGATATTCATCGGTCCTCGCGCGGGATTGGAATCGAAAATTCATGCCGGCGAAGTCTCAGGGCGCTTGCGCGACCAAGAGTTATCCCCGCCGAATCGCCTGTACGAAAAGTCACTCTAACACCCCGCCCAGGCCACGCAACCGGGAGTAGTCATCGCTAAACGCGCCCTAGCGGGATTTTTTCCTGGCCTGCTTGGCCTTGGCGCCAGCCTTCTTCATCAAGATCTTGCAAGCTTCAACCAGGCCGCGCACCGAGGCGGCCGACTTGTTGAGCATGGTCTGCTCGGTCTTGGTCAGGTTCAACTCAACTACCCGCTCCACCCCGCCGGCGCCGATCACCACCGGCATGCCGACGAACAGATTCTTGATGCCGTACTCGCCATTGACATAGGCGGCGCAGGGCAAAACCCGCTTCTTGTCCTTCAAGTAGGATTCGGCCATGGCGATCGCGGAGGAAGCGGGGGCGTAAAACGCCGAGCCGGTCTTCAAGTGCGCCACGATCTCGGCCCCGCCGTCGCGGGTGCGCTGGACGATTTGATCCAGCTTTTCCTTGGTGATCCAGCCCATCTTGATGAGATCGGGGAGGGGAATGCCCGCGACCGTGGCGTAGCGGACCGTGGGCACCATGGTATCGCCGTGGCCGCCGAGGACGAAGGCGCTGACGTCTTCGACCGAAACCCCCATTTCCCCGGCCAGAAAGGTGCGAAAGCGGGCCGAATCCAGCACCCCGGCCATGCCGACGATCTTGTGGACCGGCACCCCGCTGGCTTGCTGCAGAACCCAGACCATGGCGTCCAGGGGATTGGTGATGCAGATCACGAAAGCCTTGGGGCAGTGTTTCTTGATCGCCGCGCCGACCGAGCCCATGACGCTGCAGTTGATGTCGAGCAGATCGTCGCGGCTCATGCCCGGCTTGCGGGCCACGCCGGCGGTCACGATGACCACATCGGCGCCCTTGATGCTGCGGTAGTCGTTGGAGCCGGTGACCTGGGAATCGAAGCCTTCGACCGGCGAGGCTTGCAGAAGGTCCAGGGCCTTGCCCTGCGGTATGCCCACGGCGATGTCGAATAAAACGATATCGCCCAGATCCTTCAGCCCGGCCAGCAAGGCCAGGGTTCCGCCGATATTTCCAGCGCCGATAAGCGCGATCTTCTTGCGTGCCATGATGTTACCCCCCCGAGGAGCGAATGCGCGGTGACGCCGGTTTCCTACTCCGAATCGCACCCTGGAACAAGTTCGGGTCTTGGGGGTTCGGGGCCCGGGCGATTCATCCGATTGCAACATATTCGGCCTAGAGTTTGGGGTCGATATTTGCCGGCCAAGTTTTATTCAATTCTAATTTTGATAAAACTTGGGGAACACTTGAATCAAATCTTAGACGCACCGACGCGAGTGTTTCCCCGGCCGGCGCAGAAATTTCAAGGCGCCCGCGCATGGACCTCAAGGAAGTTGCCATACTCGGCGAGAACGAGGGCCGGCATTGGTACTATGCCTCGAAGGGCCGCGCCCTCTTGCAGCTTCTCAAGGGCCTAAATGTCGAGACTGTGCTCGATATCGGGGCGGGCTCGGGCGTCTTCTCGCGCCAGTTGCTCGATGCCGGAATTTGCCGGCGCGCCGTTTGCGTCGATCCCGCCTACCGGGCGGAAAGTATCGAACGCCATAACGACCGTGAAATCCGCTTCGCCCGCGCGCCCGATAAAGGCCCGGCCGATATCGTTCTCATGATGGACGTTCTGGAACACGTCGACGACGACGTGGCCCTGCTGCGCGGATCCACCGCCCGGCTGCGGCCCCAGGATCAAGTCGTTATCACGGTGCCGGCGTTTCAGTTCCTGTGGTCCGGCCACGACGAATTCTTGGAGCACCGGCGGCGCTATACCCGGCGTCAGCTTGAGGCTGTCGTCCGGGCCGCGGGCCTGGAGCCGGTCAAGAGCGGTTACTTTTTCGGTCTGCTGTTCCCCTTCGCGGCGATCCAAAGGCTGCTAGGAAATTGGCGCCGTAAATCCGGCGCGGGCCCCACGAAAAGCGCTTTGAGTACCCAGGGAAAAGCCGTGAATTCCTTGCTGATAGCCGTTCACGACTTGGAACGAAGGGTCGTGTTCCCCTTCAACCGCCTGGCCGGCCTCACCGTCTACTGCCTGGCCCGCCGGTTGGGATGAGTTAACCCCCGTTCCCAGTCTGCATGGCGGTTAGGCAATTCGTTAAGCTCTTGCCATAACTTAAACCCGGCCCGCGTGGGGGTGGATCTCCCGCGTGCTTCTATGCCGGTAATCTTGAACCTGGAGTTAGTGCCGATCCATGGGTGTAAGTACGCAAGCCGTTTCTGCAGGCAAGACCGCTATCCCGTATAGATTTATGCGATACGCCGCCTTTACCTGCGCCTTGGCAATTCTCGGTCTCGGCGTCATGCAGATTCGCCTGGACGAGACGACCTACGATCTCTGGCAACATTTGGCCGCCATTCGCACCCTTTCGGCCGATCTTCTGTTTCCCACGCCGTTGTTTCTGAACGAAGCCTACGAGGTTCACCTCTACACACCGTACCACCTTTTTTGGGCGGCGGTCATGGCGCTGGGCCAGGTGAACATTTGGAGCATTCTGACGGTGTCGTCGATCATGAACGCCCTGTTATTCATGATCGGGTGCCATGAACTGGCGCGCCGCGTCATTGGCGACGCGCGTTTGGATTTCGTTCTCTTCGCGACCATGCTGTTGTTTTGGGGCGCGCCGGCATGGTGGAGCGGTATATATAGCCTCGCACAGTTTACCCTCGTTATCGGCTACCCTAGCACCTTCGCGTTCTCCGCCGCGATGATCGTCGGTGCCATATATTTTGAGCCTGGGTTTCGCACTATTGCCTGGCAAGCCGGTTTCACGGCGGCGCTGGCCTTGTTGTTCGTGATTCACCCGATCACAACAAGTTTCCTCCTCGTATTTTTAGCGGTGAAGGTCTCGATGTCGCCGGGGATCGGGATTCGCGGTTTGGTCTGGGCCGCGTGGCCGGCGGCAGGGGTTTTTCTGGGATTTTTCTGGCCGTATTTCTCGGTCCTGGAATTGGTGTTGGCGGCACGCTCCTCACCCGACTTTTTCGGCGACTTTGACGTATTCTATCAGAACCCACTGTTACAGATCGGCCCCGCGATCTTGGGCTTTGGCGCCATAACAGCGTGCCGCGAATCGCGTCCAATTAAGTTCATCTTGGCGCTACTGGCGATCCTGCTGATAATTTATCTTGGTAACTATGCGCTGCATCTATCGCATATTCTGTCGCGATATCTGATCTTCATTGCCTTCGCGCTTCATCTTTTGTTGGTCGCCTGGATAGCGTCCTTACCGGACCCAAAAGCGAAAATGCAATTGCTTGGCTTCCTGTTCATAATCGGCATAGCCGCGGGAATTTATCAAACACAGGCCGATTCTCCCCGCTCCTATGGCCTCTACTGGGATCTCGTTGCGGGGACGCCATTAGGCACCCATTCGGCCGCGCGGCAATACCGCGACCTTGAAGACCTGGGGATCGCGATACCGATTTCCAACGCGACGGTGTTGGCACCGACGGCTTGGGCCTATCCCTTGACTGCGTTGACGGGGGCTAAGGTTGTCGCTCTACGTTACGATGCCCCCACGATTGCCAACGGCGAAGCGCGGCGGGCCGATGTAGCGCGGTTTTACAACCCGGTTACAGCTTGCGCCGAGCGAGCCGACATCCTGCGCCGGCGCAATGCCGATTACATACTCAGCATTGCGGGCGAAAATGGCGAAGACACCGTCGGCGCTTGTGCTTGGCAAGAGGTGTACCGGGGCGGCCGTTTCGTTCTCTATACGGTTCAGCGGGAACCAGGATCGTGACATCGCAAGTACCGTCGCCGGGCGATACCCCAAGCCACACGGTTCAAAACCAGGGTTTTCGATCCGGTTTAGCTTTAGCCGTGGCCGCCGTGCTCTTCGCCCCCTTCCTTATCGATGCCTTTCACGCCGGGCCGGCATCCGACGATTTTTGCTATGCTGCCCAGTACGCTAAATCCGGATTTTTCGGTGCGTTCGAGCACTATTACGGCAACGTGAACGGCAGGTTTTTCGCGACTTTCGTCAATCTCGCTTTAGGTCGCGCGTTTCCCATCGGGAGCGCCTACACGGCCATCCCCCCCGTCTTTCTCGCCTCCATCGCCTTGGCCTTTCTGGCCTTGGTCTGGGCCTTGGCCGAGATCCTGGCGCCACGCGCAACCGACTGGCGGAGTAAGTCCGCGCTAGGCCTTCTATCCGCGCTGGTCCTGATTTCGTATACCGAGAATCTATCCGAAGTTTTTTACTGGCTATCGGCGAGCGCCACTTACGTGAGCGCGGTTACTGGAACCTTACTGGCCCTGGCCTGCATGCTCATGCTTACCCGGCCGGATTTGAGTCTTGCCGCTTGGATAAGCTTTGCGTCGCTTGGGGGCTTGGCCGCCGTTGCGGCGGCGGGCAGCTTCGAGGCTTCGGCGCCGACAGTGATTTTAAGCGGCGCCTTCTGCACGCTTGTCGCCCGCATCCTTTCCCGGCCCGGCATGGCCGGCATTGCGCTTGTCGCCGCCGGCGCCGCGCTCGGCTTGTGGTTAAACCTCTCGTCGCCCGGCACCGCAACACGCGCCGGGGTCATGGGGCTGGATACGGGAAAAGCACCTATCGAGTACCTTATCATGGCCATTCGTGCGTTTCTTTGGACCAGCGAACGCCTAGCCCTTTGGGGTTCCCGGGCCAGTGTTTGGGTTCTTGCCTTCGCCTTTTTTTGGGCCTTTCGCGACCAGCTTCTCGTGGATTGGAAAGCCGGCGCCCGCCGGCGGCGCGCGGCCCTGGCCGCCTTCGCCGGTCTGATAATGCTTCCCTACCTCGCGGCCTTGCCCATGTTCTACGCATATTCTTCCGCGATGCCGCTACGGGCTCAATTCCTGGTCGACACATTCGGCTTGATCTTGTGGCTCGCCGTCTTGTCATTTGCCTTCGCCAATTTCGGCAAGGTTTTGGCGCTCGACCTCTCCAAGCTTGACCGCCGGCGCTTGTCGCTGGGTCTGTTCGCCGCCTGCTTCGTAACCGTCGCGGGAACCGGGAACTTCAGCAACGCAAGCCTGGATATGATACGGGGATCCATCTTCGCTAGGGAAACGTCGGCGCAAATTCGAGATGTCTTGGATAATCCCAACCACGCGCACGAGGTCGTGCTGGTCAGGAACGTTACCGCTTACTCGCCCACGCTGTCCGTGTCCGACATCAACGCCGACCCGCGCCGCTGGCGCAACCTCTGCTTCGCGGAATACTTGGGCGCCTATGGTGTCAGGGTCGCGCCTATAAATGATTTCAAACCGAAACCGAAGGGCTGGCAAACCATTATGCCGAGGGGCTGGATTGACTCCGACCCTCAGGCGATCGGCCGCCCGCGCCCGGTTTGGCCGCCCAATTAACTAGGGCACTTTACGTCATCGCACCTGCTGCATATGCTCCATGGCAATGTAATCCTGGCTGCGCATTTCCATCAGGCGCGATGCCGTGCGTTTGAAGTCCTTGGCGCCGGTGCCTTTGGGATAAAGCGTATCCGGCGCGCCGGCCGCCGACATGACCAGGTTGACCCGATGATCGTAAAGGGTGTCGATCAGGGTCATGAAGCGCTTGGCTTCGTTTCTCTTCTCCGGGGTCATGCACGGAACGCCGTCCAGAACCACCGTATGAAAGTGCGTCGCGATGGCCAGGTAGTCGGCGGCGCCCAGGGGTTCTTCGCACAAGTTCTTGAAGGTGAAGAACGCGGCCCCGCGCCCGGCGGCGGGAACCTTCAGGCCGCGCGCCCCCACCTGGAGCGTCAGGGGCGCCACCTTCGCGCCTTCGGTTAGCTGGGCGAAGGTCCGCTTCAGCGCGGCCTTGGCCTTGGCGTTCAAGGGCGTGTGGTAGACCGGCTCGTTACGCAAGCGCTCCAAGCGGTAGTCGCGCCCGTTGTCGAGCTGCAAGATATCCAGCCGGGATTTCAAAAGCGCGATGAAGGGCAGGAAGTTTTCGCGTTGTAGCCCGCCCTCGTACAGCCGGCCGGGGGCGGCGTTCGAGGTCAGGACGACGATCACGCCGTGCTCGAAGAGCGCTTCGAACAAGCGCCCTAAAATCATGGCATCGGCGATGTTGACGACATGAAATTCGTCGAAGCACAACAACCAGGCCTCATCCGCCATGTCTTGCGCCAGGCTGGCCAGGGGATCGCCCTGGCCGCCGTTTTCCGCCTGGCGCTTGGCGTGAAGGCCTTGGTGAACCTCCTGCATGAAGGCATGGAAATGAACCCGGCGCTTGGCCTCGACAGGGCTTGTGGCGAAGAACATATCCATCAGCAGGGATTTGCCGGTGCCGACCGGCCCGAAGAGATAAAGCCCTTGCGGCGGCTCGCCCCGCCGGCGCGCGAGGCCAAGGCGCGCCTTCCAACCCGCGGGCCCGCTTGCGGGCCGATAGCGGTTCACCGCGTGGTGCAGGCTTTGAAGTTTCTCCACGGCAAGCTGCTGCGCGGGATCGAATTCGATCTCCCGCGCCTCAAGCTTGGCGCGGTACGCCGCGAGCGGGCCGGCGGTCATGCCATGCCTAGTGCGGCAGTTCAGAAGTGGTAGGAAACACCGAGCAAGAGGTCATGCGAGGCATAGCTTTCCCCCTCGATGCGCTCGCCCGCGGGGCCGGTGCCGGTATCCGTTTCGCCCAAATCGATGTAGCGGTAGGCGGCTTGAGCGCTCCAGCTCTCGGCGAAAAACCAATCCACGCCCAGGGTTCCGCCCCAGGCGAAGTGATTCGTGGCCTGATCGCGGGTGGTATTGACCTGGGTCGCCAAGTTTATCCGTTCCGTCTCCACGTCATTGCGCGCCCAACCGATACTCGCGCCCGCGAAGGGGATGAAATCGGACTCATTGCGCCACTCAAGAATGGCGCTGACCAGGGCCGAGGTGGTCGCGACGTTCATTTCGTGATCGATGACAGAACCGGTCCGGTTTTCCCGCACATCCAGATCGAAGCGAAAACGATGGGCGACTTCCAATTCCAGCCGAACCGGTAAATCCCTGGATTTCGCCCCGAAAACCACGCCGATACCGCCGACGAGGTCGGTATCGTTCTGAATCGCCGCGGTTCCGGTAAATCCGGAGGTCCGTATATCTTCGATCTCGCTTTGGGCGCCGATGGCGCGTACACCCATGAAATAGGAAAAAACGCCCTCTTCGGCGCTCGCCGGCGCGGCAAGACCCCAAATCGACGCGCATAAAACCAGAACTTTCAGCCGAATAGCGGCTCTCTTGCCTGGAAAAATCCGCCTCATGCTATGCCTGCCCCCGTTTTTTTTGGGTCAAAACTAAGATAAAAACTAAGATAACAGTCTCGACCGCCAGTCCTTTTTGCCCCATGCATGGGGCGATGTCGAGCTTTTCGGTTCTCGCGCGCCGGTCCAGAGATACGTCCCAGTTATGACGAATCTCTTAGCGCCCGCCCGAGACGCGCAAAATCTCGCCGGTTATGTATCGGGCCTCATGGGACATGAGCCACAGGACCGGTTCGGCGATCTCCTCCACCTCGCCATGGCGGCCAAGGGGGACCGTCTTGCCGACCCGCTCCAGGCGTCCGGCGTCGCCGCCGGCGGCGTGAATTTCGGTCGCGACCATGCCGGGCGCGACCGCGTTGACCCGGATCCCCTCTTTCGCCACCTCCTTGGCCAGCCCGATGGTGAAGCTATCGACCGCGCCCTTGGTGGCCGCGTACCAGACATATTCGCCAGGATTGCCAAGCGAGGCCGCCACCGAGGAGATATTGACGATAACCCCACCGGCGCCGCCGTGAAGACTCGACATGCGCTTCACGGCTTCGCGGGCGCACAACATGACCCCCATGACGTTGACCTCGACGACCCGGCGTATGGCCTCGGGCTTGGCCGCATCCAGGCGCGAAATATGCCCCGACAGCCCGGCGTTGTTGACCAGGGCGGTAATCGGCCCCAATTCGCGGTCGAGGGCGGCGAACATGGCCTCGACCTCGTCTTCGCGGGCGACATCGGCCCGGTGCGCGAAGGCGCGTCCGCCGCGATCGCGAATTTCCGCCGCCAGGGTCTCGGCCGGTTCGACGGCGCTGGCGTAATTGATGCAGACGGCATAGCCGCGCTTGGCGGCCAGGCGCGCCGTGGCCGCGCCGATGCCGCGCCCGCCGCCGGTTACCAGAATCACCCCTGTCATGATATCCCCCCTTTCATTCAGTTTGCGATCTTACGCGCAACGCGATTCTCATGGTTCAGGCTATAGAAACTGCCAGAGAAAATTAGCGCCGCGCCGATCATGGTCGCGACTTCGAAACCTTCCCGGTACAGCAGAAAACCGATTAGGCCGGTCAAGGGCAGGCGCAGGAACTCCATGGGCATGACCAGGATCGCATCGGCCAGAATCAAGGCGCGGGACATGCAGTAATGGGCGGAAAGACCGGTCAGGGCCAGGGCGAAAAGCATGGGCCAATCGCCCAGGCGGACAGGCGTCCAGACGAAGATCGACGCGACCCCGCCCAAGGCGGTTTGGATCAGAACCATGTAGAAAACGATGGTCAGCGCGCTTTCGCTGCCGGTCAACCACTTGGTCGTAGTGCCGGTCGCGCCAAAACAAAAGGCGCAGGCCAACATGATGAGCGCGCCCGAACTTACCGCTCCGGCGCCGGGTTGCAGGATCGATATCATGCCGGCAACCCCTAGCGCGAAGGCAACCCAACGGCCCCGGTTCATGCGCTCGCCCAGGAACAGGACCGCCAGGATGCCGCCCCAGATCGGGGTTGTGAACTCGATGGCCGCGACCGTGGCCAGGGGCAGGAGGGCGATGCCGAAGATCCAGAAGACCTGGCCGGCGAAGTGAATAACGTTGCGCGCGAGATGCCCCGCGATTCGTCCGGTCCGCAGATGCGGCCAAGGCCGGAAAGACACGATGGCCATGAGCACGGCGATGCCGATAACGCTGCGGATGAACAGCATCTCGAAAGCGTGCATCCCCACCGACAACTCGCGCACCGAAACGACCATGGCGGTAAAGCTAAGCAAGGCGCCAAGCATCCAGGCGATCGCCTTGGCGAGATCGGGGCGGACTAACATGGGGCGGCGTTCACACCGCCATGCGCGGCGCGGGCTTGGCGAAGGCCGCTTCCATGTCGCGGCGCGCAGCCACGGCCGCGTCGGCCGCGTCCAGGGTCACGTCGGCGGCGGTCAGAACCGTGCCCTTGGCGGCGGCGCGGGTCAGCTTTACGCCCTGGGCCAGGCCGATTGGCAGCGCCGCCTTGGCAAGACTGCCGGCGGCCGGCATGAGGCGGCCCCAAACCGTAAAACCACCTTCGCCGTCCAGGGTCTCGCCGGCGCTAAGATCGCGCTTGGCCACAGCAACCGCATCGCCACGGAACCCGGCCGGCGCCCCGGTCGCCTCGCCGCGCAGGGCGGCGCTGGCCACCGAGATGCCGAGCTCCAGCCCGATCAGATGAAAGGGCTTGTACATGGCGGCATAGCGCCCGGTTTCGTCAGTTAGCAAACCGTATTCCGAAAAGCAGCGCGCCGTATAATCGCTGGGCGCCTCGAAGACGATATAGACGCCCCAGCGCAGATCGCGCGCCACCGGGCTGCCGTCGCGCTTCAGGCTGGAGATGACCTCGACCTGGCCCTTGCAGTGCAGCACCCCGCCCTTGGCTGCAGGGCGCAAGACCTGCGCCAGATCGTCCGCACCCACGGGCGGGAAGGCGAGCCCTTCCGGCGCCGCGGTAAGGCCGGCCGCATTGGCCACGGCGGCCATTTCGATCGCCGACTTGGTGCCATCCATGAATGAATTGAACATTTGCGGGTTCATGCCGCCGGCGACCGCGGCTTCCGGCGAAATGCCGTAGTGGTCCCAGACCGTATCGGGGGTCGAGCCGTGGTAGCTGGGCAGGTACTTAGTGCCCTTGCCGGCGGCCACGATGGGAAAGCCGCAGGCCCGCGCCCAGTCGGCCATCTCGCAGATCAGCGCCGGCTGATCGCCGTAGGCTAGGGAATAGACCAGGCCCGCCGCCTCGGCCTCGCACGCCAGTAGGGGGCCGCAGAGGGCGTCGGCCTCGACATTGACCATCACCAGGTGACGGCCGTGTTTCACGCATAGCCGCGCATGACGAACCCCGGCGCGCGGGTGCCCGGTGGCGTCGATCGCCACATCCAGGCCAGGGGCGGCGATTAGTTTTTCCGCATCGTCGGTGACATGGGTGCCCCCGGACTCGAGCGCCGTCGCGAAGCTGGGCGCCCCGAATTGCTCCGCCGGCCAGCCGGTGGCGGCCAGGGCGGCGCGGGCGCGCGCCGGGTCCAGATCGGCCACGGCCACGATATGAAAGCCGGGCACCAGGCGCGCCTGGGCCAGAAACATGGAGCCGAACTTACCGGCCCCGATCAAGCCGACGCGCACCGGGCGGCCATCCTCCGCGCGGGCGGCGAGCAGGCGGTGTAGATTCATGCTCCTAAATCCCTCAGGCAAGCGTCGTGTAAGGGCGCGATGGGCGTGAAGTCGCGGTGGGCGACCCATTCCGGGCGTTTGAACTGCCGGATGTGGTTATCGACGTGGCACAAGCTGACGTAAACGATGGTGCGCCCCCAAGGCGAGATGTTGGGCGCGGAGGCATGGACCAAATTACTGTGAAACACGATCGCGGAACCGGCGGCCCCCTTGGGGGCGGCGATGCCGCCCGCTTCCGCCAGGCGCGTGACGGTCGCCCTATCCAAGGTCCACAAGGGATAGGACGTGGTCGCCAGATCGTGCCCGGCTTTCAAGGTGCCGTCCTTATGGCTTCCAGGAATGAACATGAGCGGACCGTTGAACTCGGTCACCTCGTCCAGGAACACGGCGACGTTCATGGCTCTTGGCTCTGGCATGAGGTCGTCGCGGGCCCAGGTGCCGTAGTCTTGATGCCACTGCCAGACGTCGCCGTCGAAGGCTTCCTTGCCGTTGATCTTGAATTGATGGACGTAAACCGGGCCGTCCAGTAGCTGCATCACCGGCTCGACCATGCGCGGATGGGCGGCCAGGCGCCGGAAGGCCTCGTTATAGGTGTGGGCGGCAAAGGCGGTGCGCACGGCCTTGCCGTCCTTCTCGCGCCAAACCTCGTCGCGTTGTTGCGCGAAGATACCGGGGATTTCGGCGCGCAGGGCCGCAACCTCGGCCGGGTCGAAGGCCTCGGGAAGGAACAGGTATCCCTGTTCCTCGAAGTCGGCTATTTGCCGCGCGCTCAATCGCATGACCTGTCTCCTGGTAACCCTTGCCATGATAACGCGGGCGCGGCACCTGCGCCATGGCGCGCCCGGCGCCGGGCGGTTATCTTCTAGGCTGAGGGAATGAATAAGGAAAAAACGTATGAACGAAGATGTTTTCAACATGGAACTGCGCAAGTTCCTGAAAAAAGTCGGTGTGACCTCCCAGCGCGAAATCGAGCAGGCGGTGCATGCGGGCCTGGAATCCGGCGCTCTCAAGGGCCACGAGAAACTTCAGGTCAAGGCGACCCTGACCATACAGGGCTTGCCCTTGACCCACGATATAAAGGGTGAAATCTCGCTCGGCTAATTCGCATGGGCCGGCGGCAGGGGCAGACCCTTCTCGGCCATGACCCGGCGCAGGCGGTCAGGGTAGTCGGTGATGATGCCGTCGACCCCAAGATCGATCAGCGCGGCCATGCCGGCGGGTTCGTTGACGGTCCAGACCACGACCTTGAGGCCCAGGCCATGGGCCTCCGCCAAATCGGCGGCGGTCAGGTCGCGGTGATAGGGCGACCAGACGGCCCCCCCGGCGGCCTTGACCGCGCGCGCGATGGAGCCGCCGAAGTCATCGACATCGATTCCGGCGGTCCAAGGCGATACCCCTGGCTGGCCGCGCTCCAGGTTGTTCAGCCACGAACGCTGGGCGGTCAGGTAGACAGTGGGAATCCCGGGCGCGGCCTCTTGAACGTGTTTGAGGGAGCGCCAGTCGAAGGACTGAATCGTCGCCCGTTCCACGGTCCCCGCCTCGCGCAGCACCGCGATCACGGCATCGGCGATCTCGCCGGGCGGCGCGGTCTCTTCCGGCGCCAAGGGCGAGGTCTTGATCTCGATATTGTAGCGGACGGTGCTTTTGGACTGGGCCTCGGCCAAGGCCAGAACCTGGTCCAGGGTGGGAATGGGCGTGCCGTCGACGGCCACTTGCTGGGGAAAGCGCTGGGCGACCTTGCCGCCGGGCCGGGCCCGGCCGACATCGTAGGGCGCCAGTTCCGCCAAGGTCAGTGCCGACAAGGCGGGAACGGGCCCCTCGATCCAGGCGCCGCCGGGGCCGTGGGTGCGCACCGGGTTTAGCTTGCGGTCGTGATGGACCACGACCGTACCGTCGGCGGTCATGCCGGTGTCCATCTCCAGGGTCGTGACCCCGATGGCCAGGGCGCCCGCGAAGCCGGGCAAGGTGTTCTCGGGATAGAGGCCGCGCGCGCCCCGATGACCCTGGGCATCGAATTCAGCCGCCAGGGCAAAGCCGGGCGCGGCGGCCAGAAGCAGGCCGGAGAGAAGAAGTAAGATTTTCGCGAAACGCTCAAGCCGATTCATTCAGAGGGTATCTTCCATCCACGCGGCCAGGTCCGCTTCGCCGCCTTCGCGCAGGGCCATGGCGACATCGCGGCGCACGCCCGCGTCCTTGTTTTGGTTGAGCTTGGCCTTGGCCTCGAGGCGCGCGATGGGGATCTCGAAGGCGGCGATGCCGCGCCGCATACGCGCGAGGTAGGCCTCGTTCTGAGTTTCAAGCGACCAGGGCGCGGGCGAACCGGCCTCGTGAAGCGCGACCATCCCGGCGAGCAGGGCCTCGACCTCGCCCGCGTCCTCGATCGAACGCGGGACACCGTACGCATGAACCGCGACATAGTTCCAGGTCGGCACCGCGTCGCCGGGCCCGTACCACGACGGCGAGATATAGCCATGGGGTCCGGAAAACACCACCAGGGCCTCACCGCCGGTCTCGGCGAGCTGGGCCAGATCGCGCCACTGCGGGTTGGCCCGCGCCATGTGGGCGCGCAGGGTTCCCTTGGCGCCGCGCGTGCTATCGAAAATGAATGGAAGGTGCGCCGCCACGGGCGCTTGGCCGTCCAGGGCGCTAATCAGAAGCGCGAAGTCGAAGTGCCGGAAAACCTTCGCGATCCGCTCCGGATCTTGCAGCGCGAAGTGTTTTGGCACATACATCCGCCACGCCTTTTACCCGGGACACGATCGTCGGCGCCATTGTGGTCCAAGCCAATGCCCTAGGCAACGCCCTCAAGCGTGAACCCGGCGGCGGTCAGGTCGGCCAGGGCGCCGAAAGGGCCGGCGATGCCCGCGAGGTCGATCGATCCGCCGCCGTCAAAACTAAGGGTCGTCGTTCCGCCGGCGCTGGCCACGGTGACGTGGCCGATCAAATCGCTCAGATCGATGGCCGTGTCGCCGTTCGCGTCGGCGACACCGCGAAAGCTTAGGATGTCGCCGGTCGTCAGGTCGGTGACCGTGTCGTTGCCCTCGGCGCCGAAGAGGCCGCCGGCGAAGTTCAGGTTGAATATGAAAACGTCCGCTCCCGCGCCGCCTTCCAGGGTATCGCCGCCGGCGCCACCCGATAAGGTATCGTTTCCGCCTTCCCCGCGCAGCCTGTCGCCGCCGTTGCCGCCGGTTAGGCTATCGTTGCCCCCGGCGCCGTCCTGGCGGACATTTACACTAGACCCGGTGGCGTCGAAGACATCGGCGCCCACGCCCCCGAACGCCAACTCGATACTGCTGGACGTCATGTCCAAGGTCACCCCCGCCGCGCCTTGCACGGTGACCCGGTCCGTTCCCGCGCCGCCGTCGATCAGGGTGTCGCTGGCATCGATGAACAGGGCATCGTTGCCGCTGCCGCCGAACAAGCGGTCGGCGCCGGCGCCGCCGATCAAGATATCGTTCTGGGCCTCGCCGAAAATCGAGTCGACCCCGTCGCCGCCGTCCAGGGTGTCGCGGCCGATGCCGCCAAAGATTATATCGTTGCCGCCGCCGCCGGAAATGTTGTCGTCGCCGTCCTGGCCGTCGATCACATCGGTCTGCGGCGTTCCGGTCAGGGTGTCGGCGCCGGCCCCGCCGACAATTTCGCTGACGTCGTTGACGGCGATAGTGAAGGATTCTTCGACCGCCGCGCCGCCCGCATCGGTGGCGCGCACGGTAATACTATGACTTGCGGCGGTTTCGAAATCCAAGGCTTGCGCGGTCGAGACCAGGCCGCTGACCGCGTCGATGGTGAAGCGCCCGCCCGCGTCGCCGCTCAGCGTGTAGGTAATGTTATCTCCTAAGTCCGGATCGCTCGCGAGGGCAATGCCGACCGGGACGTTGGCGATTAGTTCGTCGACGGAATTTCCATTCAAGACGATACCGCTGGGGGGGCTGTTGCTCGCCGCCGGCTGCACCTGTGCCAGGGCCTCCGCTTGAGCCTGGTCTTGGGATGAACTCGGCACGGAAAAAATAGTGTCCGAGGCAGGCTGAGGCGCACGCCGGGAGGCATCTAACCCGGCGGCTTGGTCCGCCGGTGCGAACCCCGATGAAGATAGGGCGCCGATAGCCTGCAACCCCTCGTCTATTGCGCCGAAATCATGACCGTATCCCTGGTTTCTACCGAAAATGCTCTGGGCCGCCACGCCGGGGTCGGTTTCCGGCGCTTGCTCGCCTGGGCCGGAAGCGACACTCAAACCCTCGTCCATTTGTGCCCGCGCGGCCCTGGCGGCATGGTCCGGGAGGGTGTAAATCGTGCCGTCATCGAAAATCAACTGGGCCGGGTTCTGCGCTTGTAACGCGGTCAGAAACCCGCTCAGGACGATGGACCCGCCATTGGCGAAAGCGAGCACCAGATCGGCCCCATTCAGAAGGGTGCTGGCGGCGGTCGAGGGGAATTGCGCGCCGATGATCTGATCGGGAAAGATCCTGTGAACACTGCGGTCCGCGCCGACCGGTTCGCTCAGAAACAGGGAATCGGCCTGTCTTTCCGCGGCTTCCGCAGCCTCGTTTCGCATCGGCAAGCGGGCATTCTGGGAGCCCGAAGCTGGTTGAGAAGCATCCAAATGCGCCATCGCCATATTCCTAGTTCAGAGAAAGAAACTTCAGGAAGAGAACGATGTAATATTAGGGCGGGGAGCTTAATAAAAAATGGAATAGCGTCTAATTTTAGATAGGAATTAATGTATAAATGTAATTAACCATACGTGTATGATTCTATAATGATTAACCATAAGAATACGAGGTTAATTCTATTTCAATTAGCGATGCGTTATTTCTTACTACACTATATTGATCGCGCGCCGCCTCAGCCGTCGCGTCTGGAGTCTACATGCTGCCCGGTGTTCCAAGAGTTCTCAGGTTTCTCGTCACGGTCGTCGCGGCATCGCTATTTCTTGCTCAACCGCTCGGTGCGCAATGGAAAATTCTTTATTACGACAAGGACGGCCGCCTGAAAGGCATCGACGGCGGCATCCTTCCGGATGGGCGCGCTTCGGGTGCCGCCGGCCCGACCGCCGAGGACTCAGCCCTGATTCAGGAGCTCTCCGCGCTTTCGCCCGGCCAGCGCTTCGAACCTGGCGAGATCATAGTCTCCGACCCCCCCGAAGGATTCGAGCGGCGCGCGCGCCAGCTTGGATTCTCGGTCATGGAAAAGCTCGCCTTGCGCACTTTGTCGCTCAGTGTCTATCGCCTGCGGGTGCCAAGCGGACTCAGCGTGCCCGACGCCGTTTCCCGGCTGCGCCGCCGGTTTCCGGGCTTGACGGTCGATGCCAACCACCAGTTCGATCCTACCGCCGGCGAGCGGACGCCCGCGCTCTT
This sequence comes from Kiloniellaceae bacterium, assembly GCA_021776135.1. Classification (GTDB taxonomy): domain Bacteria; phylum Pseudomonadota; class Alphaproteobacteria; order Kiloniellales; family J153; genus JAJFGN01. Next base: position 5,185 of record JAJFGL010000041.1, on the reverse strand, counting down.
GGCGCGCTCGGTCATGGGATGGGGCAAAACATCCTTGCAGTGCGGCCGCGGGGTGCGGCTGGGCACCATTGACGGCGCGGTCGATATCGATCATCCGGCCCTGGCCGGGCGGAACCTGGAGTACCGCTCTTTTAACTCTGAAAAACGCCGGCCCGGCGCCATCGAACATGGCACCGCCATCGCCGCCATGATTATCGGCCAGCAATCCTGGGGCGGTTTATTGCCGGCGGCCGAGCTCAAGCACGCCAATATATTCGAGATTAACGAGCAGGGCCGGGTGACGGCCAACGTCATCGGGCTTTTGCGGGCGGTCGATTGGGTGGCGGGAGAAAAGGTTCACGTCATTAATCTCAGCGTCGCCGGGTCCGCCAACCAAATTCTCGACACGGCTTTGGGCAAAGCTTATCGCAAGGGCTTCATCCTGGTGGCCGCGGCCGGCAACGGCGGCCCCGAGGCATCGCCCGCTTATCCCGCCGCCTACGATTACGTGATCGCCGTCACCGCCGTGGATTTAAACCAAAAGCTCTATCGCTTCGCGAATCGCGGACCTTATGTCGAGTTCGCCGCCCCCGGTGTCGATATCTGGACCGCCGTACCCGGCGGCGGCCGGCGGCAAAGCGGCACCTCTTTCGCGGCGCCCTATGTCAGCGTGCTGATCGGCCTGAATGTGGCGGCGGGAGGGGCGAAAAACCCCGCTACCGCGCGCGAGGGCTTGATGCCCCGCTTGCTCGACCTCGGCGCCCCCGGCCGCGACGAGGAGTTCGGATGGGGTTTGGTCCGGCACCCGCGCGACTGCAGCGCCCAGATCGCCGGATAGGGATTAACCGCCGCCGCCACTTTGGCGCATCAGCAAAACGGTATCCCGGTTACCTCGGCCCGGCGCGGACCGTCGTCCGCGCGCACCACCAGCCCGCGCCCCGATTCAGCGGCCCGGAGCTCGATCAAGGCGAGGGCGATATTTCGCTTCAGTTGTAATGAATAGGTAGCGGCGGTCAGCTTACCGACGATTTCGCCCTCAAGCGTCACGTCCCAGCGGTGTTGGTTGGGTACAATGTTCTCCCCGTCCAAGAAGAGCCCGACTTGGCGGCGTTTTGGCCCGGTCCGCGCGATTTCCCGCAAGGCCGTCTTACCGATGAAGTCCGCCTCGATATCCAGATCTATATATTTTCCCAGATTGACTTCGAAGGGATTCGTTTCGTCGTCGGTGTCGCCGCCATAGGACAGCAGGCCGCTTTCGATCCGCTCGATATTGTTCGGTGCGCCGGGGCCTATATCGTAAGGCCGCCCGGCCTCCCTGACCAAATTCCAAAGCTCGCTGCCCCGCGCCCCATCCTGCAAATAGAGTTCGAACCCGCCCTGCTTGCTCCATCCGGAGCGGGCTAGAACCAAGGGAATGCCTTCAAGCTCCGTCTCGCGAAACCAAAAGTACTTGAGGTCGCGGGGCCAGTCGCCAAACAAATCGCACACGACAGCTTCCGCCTTAGGACCCTGGATCGCGAGCGGCGAAACGTCAGGCTCGCGGACCTGGGCCTTGTACCCGCGTTCGGCGGCGATGGCGCGGACCCAGAGAAGCACGTCACTGTCGGCGATCGAAAACCAGAATCGCTCGTCGTTGAGCTTCAAGAGCACGGGATCGTTGATGAGATGCCCAGCATGATTGCAGAGCAGTACGTATTTGCCCTGACCGGATGTGCAGCGCGTTAAGTCGCGCGGAGATAAATATTGCGCCAGGGCCGCCGCGTCCGGCCCAACGATTTCCACTTGCCGCTCGCAGGCCACATCCCAAAACGTAACGCCCTGTTTCAGGCGCCAATACTCGGCTTCCAAATCGCCGTAGCTAACCGGCATGTACATGTGATTGTAGGTGGTAAAGCGCGTGACTCCGGCCGCGACGGCCGCGTCGAAAAAAGGCGATTTACGAACCCTTGGGCCGATCGCAAACTTGAATTCCATCGAATTGTAACTCCCTGGAAAATCTAACTGGCGGATTATACAGCGCCCGTGGGCCGGATGCGCTGAATCGAAAAAAGAATTAAGCCGATCAAAGCCATGGCTCCGGCCTGGTGCAGGGCGCCCAGCCAGACCGGCACCACTAAAATCAAGGTCGCGATGCCAAGGCCAAGCTGCACCAAGGCCATGACCAGGACCAAGTTCAAGGCCAGCCGCGCGCCCTGTGCCAGTTCGAGCCGCCGCGACCTAATCCACAAGACAAAAACCAGAAATACAGTGCCGATGGCCAAAACCCGGTGGTTGAATTGGACCGTGGCTACATTCTCGAAGAGGTTTAGAGCCAGGGGGCGCATGGCCGCGTACTCGTCGGGTATCAACTGGCCGTCCATCAAGGGAAAGGTATTGTAGATCAAGCCGGCGTTAAGCCCGGCCACGAAGCCGCCGGATGCCATGGTGAGGCCGGTCAGCCCGGCGAGCGCGATCAAACCGGCGCGCAGGCGCCTTGGCGCGAAGCGCTGACGCTCAGGCGCGAAGCGCTGACGCTGAGACGCGTCGCCGGTTCTGGTTTCCGGCGCCGGGTCGAGCAGGCCCATGGCGATCCAAAGCACATAAGCGTAAATCGCCACCGCGAGAGCCAGGTGCGCGACCAGGCGGTATTGGCTGACATCGACCCGCCCGGCGAGTCCGCTGGCGACCATATACCAGCCGAGCCCGCCCTGAAGAGCGCCGAGAACGAACATCGCGACCAGATGCGGCGCCAGGCCCCGGCCGATCCGCCCGCGCGCCAAGAACCAAAGGAAGGGCAGCGCAAAAACGGCGCCGATGGCACGGCCCCAGAGGCGATGAATCCACTCCCACCAAAAAATCGTCTTGAACGCGTCCAGGGTCATGCCGGCGTTAAGTTCCAGGTATTCCGGAATTTGCCGGTACAGCGCGAACAAGCGGTCCCATTCAGCTTCGCTCAGGGGCGGCAGGGCGCCGCTGAACGGGGCCCATTCCATGATCGACAAACCAGACTCGGTCAGGCGCGTGATCGCCCCGATCACGGCCATGGCGAAGATCATGGCGGCGCAGGTCAGCAGCCAGAGGCCTATGGCTCTATCGGGTCGCGTGTCCGGGATCATGGCCGGAATTTGCCTGGATTTTTCGGCCAGGCCAAGCCGCGGTGGCGTGGGATTTACTGCAGGCGCAGCTGCGCGCTGGCGTAGCGCGCTTCTGGCGCCTGGATTAATTGGACATTGGCGACTTGGACCGAATGGAGCTTGCCGTCCAGGTTACGGCTCCAGAAATCCAGGAATTTGTGCAACATGGGAAAGCGCGGCGCGAGGTCGTATTCCTGCCAGAGGTAAGATTGCAACAGCGCCGGGTGGTCCGGCAGGCGGTACAGGATCTCGGCGGTCGTCAGCCGGTAGTCGTTGAGCTGTTTTTCTATCTCATTCATCGGCTTTGTCCCGGTTTCGTTTCACGCGCTTCCCCATGCAATTCTTACCTGATATGACAACAATAACTAATAAATAAAACAATAAGATAGCAGCCACGGCCGGAGACTGCTGCCAGCATGGAAAGGCTATTTCAGGCGCTAATCCGCAGGCCGGGTCTTGACTCCTCAGGCGAGAGATATTACATCCTTGGCACTCATCTTGAGAGAGTGCTAACAACCGCTTCTCCGAGGTGCTAAACCCTTTCTGTAAGCCGTTTAAATTGGAGCTCCGACATGAGGTTTCGCCCACTGCATGACCGTGTGGTCGTCAAACGTACCGATGGAGAAGAAAAGTCAGCCGGGGGTATCATCATCCCCGATACGGCCAAGGAAAAGCCGATGGAAGGCGAGGTTATCGCCGTTGGCCCAGGCGCGCGCGGCGAAGATGGCAAGCTTCACGCCCTCGACGTCAAGGCCGGCGACCGGGTGTTGTTCGGCAAGTGGTCGGGCACCGAGGTCAAGCTGGACGGTGATGAACTCTTGATTATGAAAGAGTCCGACATCATGGGCGTGCTCTCGGGCAAGGCCGTGAAAAAGGGCAGGAAAGCCGCTTAAGCCAAGCCGGTACAAACCGCTTCGATTCTTCGAGGCGGTAGAGACGCGAATTATTCATATGCGGCACCGCGCCAGCGCGTGTTCAGGGATTGGACGATTCACCCTTGGGCCCGCTGCCGCCTGACCGCGAAAACGTTCTGAGAAAAAGGATAGCGACATGTCAGCAAAGGATGTCAGGTTTTCAGGAGACGCACGCGAGCGCATGTTGCGCGGCGTGAACACCCTGGCCGACGCGGTAAAAGTGACTCTCGGCCCCAAGGGCCGCAACGTGGTTCTCGACAAGTCCTTCGGTGCCCCGCGCATCAGTAAGGACGGTGTGACGGTAGCCAAGGAAATCGAACTTTCCGATAAGTTCGAGAACATGGGCGCCCAGATGGTCAAGGAGGTCGCCTCCAAGACCAGTGATATCGTCGGCGACGGCACCACCACGGCGACGGTTCTGGCCCAGGCGATCGTTCGCGAGGGCTGCAAGGCCGTGGCCGCCGGCATGAACCCCATGGACCTGAAGCGCGGCGTCGACATGGCCGCCGAGGCCGTGGTCGCCGCCTTGATGAAGCGCGCGACGAAAGTTTCGACGTCCGCAGAGATCGCCCAAGTCGGCACCATCTCGGCCAATGGCGACAAGGAAATCGGCACCATGCTGGCCAAGGCCATGCAGAAGGTCGGTAACGAAGGCGTCATCACGGTCGAGGAAGCCAAGTCTCTGGAGACCGAGCTCGACGTGGTCGAGGGCATGCAGTTCGACCGTGGCTATCTGTCGCCTTACTTCATCACCAACGCCGACAAGATGCTGACCGAAATGGAAAACCCGCTGATCCTTTTCCACGAGAGCAAGCTGTCGGGCCTGCAGACCATGCTGCCGCTTCTGGAAGCGGTTGTGCAGTCGGGCAAGCCCTTGCTGATCGTGGCCGAGGACGTCGAGGGCGAAGCCCTGGCGACCCTGGTGGTCAACAAGCTGCGCGGCGGCCTGAAGGTCGCGGCGGTCAAGGCGCCAGGCTTCGGCGATCGCCGCAAGGCGATGCTGGAGGACATGGCGATCCTGACCGGCGGGCAGGTGATCTCCGAAGACTTGGGGATCAAGCTGGAATCGGTGACCCTGGACATGCTGGGCCGGGCCAAGAAGGTGACGATCACCAAAGAAGAGACCACGGTGATCGACGGCGCCGGCAAGAAGAAGGATATCGAGGGCCGCTGCGCGCA
>JAJFGL010000005.1 GCA_021776135.1 Kiloniellaceae bacterium | reverse complement strand
GGTTTTCTCGGTGCGGTTGCCATCGCCCAAACCCCACGAGCGCGAGCACGGCATATGGCACAACATGAGCTTCGGCATCCGGGCTTACGTCAAGACACCGAGACTGCGCGGGCTGCTGGCTCTTTCGCTCGCGGTGGCAACCGCCGGAGCCATGGTTATCGTCAACACCGTGGTATATGTGCGTGACCGCCTTGGTGGCACGGAAAGCGACACCGCCCTTGCATTCGCTGCCGCCGGGGCGGGATCGATGGTCGTCGCCCTCATGTTGCCCCGTTTCCTGGATCGCCTACCCGACCGCCCATTCATGCTTGCCGGCGGCGTTGTTCTGACAGCCGGCCTCCTGCTCGGCCTGACCGATCCCGGCTTGCTCGCGCTGCTGCCGGTCTGGTTCGTTCTTGGTGCCGGCTCTTCGCTCATCCAGACGCCGACGGGGCGTCTTCTCAGGCGCTCCGCGCGCGAAGGCGACCGCCCGGCCATCTATGCGGCACAGTTCGCCCTGTCGCACGCGTGCTGGCTGATCGCCTATCCGCTCGCAGGGTGGATCGGGGGTACGCTCGGATTTACGGCTGCTTTCACAGTGCTTGCGGTCGTGGCTCTGGTTTCAACGGCCGCCGCTTTGGCTTTGTGGCCGGCCGACGACCCGGGGGAGTTGGAGCACCGGCACGACACGCTGGCGCACGAACATCAGCATGTCCACGAAGAGCATCATCGCCATGAACACGAGGGCTGGGAGGGACCGGAACCGCATCGCCATCCGCACCGGCACGCGCCGCTGAAACATAAGCACCCTTACGTTATCGACCTTCACCATCCGGTGTGGCCTAGCCATTAGTTATGTTGCGCCATACGGGTGTGGATTGCAGAATTCCAGCAGCATTTCGCGTTAAGGCTTATGTCTCTTCTTGGCACTACCCGGACTCAAACAACTCGTCGGAACAACGACCGCTTTCATACGCTAATCAGACATTCGACTCCGCTTTGCGCTCTCAGCGCATGGGAGTTCGAACTGATGCGTTATCGGGCCGGCATTGGCATTTCTGCTCCTGACCAAATGCTGCCGTTGGCAGAGAGTGGACCTGGCGCGGTATCAGTGGCATCACAATAGAGGTAGGCTGACCGATCTCTTTTAAACCACGCGAGACGCTAAGGAACTGTGCAGTGACAGAAAAGTCGAACCTGACTCCAGAAAAGGCAAAATAGCCGAAACTCTAACTCTAAAAATGGGCCACTTTTCGGTGGACAGGTCAGGGACTCCTTTATCTTAATCTCGGATAACCAGAGATCATCGTCTTGCTTGATTTGATCTAAAACATTATTCAGCATTTGGGCAAATAATTTGGTTACTCAGTGCTATCCTTTTGGCCATGAACAGTGGCGCCCAAGTTTACATAGTCGTCTTTACGAAGGTCCTGCTTTATTTCCATAACCTCGTCAGTTGTTACACCCATAGAGGTCATCGCAATTGCGCCCAATTGAAGGCTTGCCTCAAGAGTTTCTGGGACGGCCCGGGTTGCTCCCTGCGTTTCCAGACGGCGGCCATGAAGCAAATCCCGAGCCCGGGCAAGAATTGGTAAATCAGGAAAAAACTCATGGAGAGCCGCCACCATACGGTCTGCGGTCGCGGGTTGATCAATTGTAATTACCGCGCCCCTCGCTCGGCTCGCTCCCACAGCATTCAGGATTTCAGTCTGACTTGCATCCCCAAAGAAAACGGGCATGCCTTTGGCGCGGCATGCCGCGATCCGGGTAGCGTCCAAATCAAGAGCCACATAAGAAAGGCCGCCTGCCGAAAGCATCTTCGCCACAGTTTGGCCAACGCGACCAAAGCCGGCGATCAAGACATGATCATGCAGGTCTTCTCCTACTTCCTCGACACCCGCGACGGACACTTTTTCACGCCTCGCCAAGAACGAGGAAAATTGACCGCCTACATAGGCCATGACCGGGGTCGCCACCATTGTCAGTGTCACGCTTGCAAGAAGTATCTGCGTGGTTTCAGTGGCAAGAAGGCCCAGCGCGCTGGCGGTTAGAAAAAGGATGAATCCGAACTCTCCGCCCTGTGAAAGAAGCAGCCCAGTCCGCACAGAGTCACCCACCGGCAATCCAAATCCTCGGCACAGGACAGCTGTTACGATGCTCTTTCCGACCATGAGCCCAACAACGATCAGCGTGATTTGTGCCAGTTCGCTCTGAATTAAGGTGATGTCGATAGACATGCCAACCGTTATGAAAAACAAGCCAAGGAGTATTCCGCGAAATGGCCGGATGTCCGCCTCGACCTGATGCCTGTACTCGGTCTCGGACAATAGAATACCAGCCAGAAAAGCGCCCAATACCATCGATATGCCGACGAGCGACATCAGCCAGCCTGTCCCAAGAACCACGAGCAGTGTGGTCGCCACAAAGAGCTCGGAACTCCGTGTCTCGGCGACAATGCGGTAGGCAGGCCGCAAGATCAGTCGCCCGACGGCGACAACCAGGACCAGCGCCACAGCCGCCTTCACGACCGCGAACCCCATGGCCGCAATGAACGATCCTTCTCCTTCGCCTAGCAGGGTAACCAGCATCAGGAGGGGTACTATGGCGAGATCTTGAAAAAGCAGTATGGCGAATGAAATCTTCCCAAATGATGCCGCCCGTTCGCCCCTCTCGATCAGAAGTTGAAGAACAAACGCCGTGGAGGACAGCGCCAAGCCGCCACCGATGATCATGGCCGCCTCTCCGGTAGCGCCAAGAGCCCAGGCAGCACCACCAATGAGACATCCCGTGACGGTTACCTGTAAGGCGCCAAGTCCGAAAACGTAACGGCCCAATGAGCGCAAACGCTCCACCGAGAGTTCCAGCCCAATCATGAAGAGAAGAAATACGACGCCGAATTCCGCCAGTGTATGCGCGCTCTCCGAGTCTCTTATGACCGCTAGTCCGTGTGGTCCGACAAGGATGCCTGCCGCAAGGTAACCAAGCACAGGGCTCGTCCGCAGGCGTCGGAACGCTGGCACCACAACAACGGCTGCCACCAAAAAAATCAGAACGTCGTATAAGATTTCTGAATCGTTCAATCGGTCTCTCCAGAGCGATTTGAGCACCCGCTATGTCGCCGGTCCATCCATCAAAGCCCTTTTGTCGAATATTAGGGGTTTCCTCTTTATTTCCAGCATTCCTCGGTCTCGACAAGTTGCACAACATCGAGCGCACGCTGGACAACCTGGAGCAAGCGCTTAACGCCGTGATCGAGAGCAGCAATGTCCGCTAGAGAATCCCGCGTAGGACGCAATAGCGTTAGCGTATTGCGCCGCATGGGATTGCTTAGAACGTCCGCATGCATTCGGCGGGTTACGTTTCGCTAAACTGCCCTACGGCCTCAATGCCCGCGCCGGATGTTGGACGGCCTCGGCCCCAGGTATAGATGGATTCCCGCCTTCGCGGGAATGACGGTTTAAGTTATCGGAACCGCGGGTTTCTTTTTTTACGCCGCCCCCGCACCCTCACGCCATATACTGCCCGCCGTTGGCGCTTAGGGTCGAGCCGGTGATGAAACCGGCTTCGTCGCTGACCAGGAAGGTCACGCAGCGGGCGATCTCCTCCGGCTCGCCCAGACGCCCGACCGGGATCAGGGGCAGGATCTTGGTCTTGAGGACTACCTCGGGCACCGCCTTGACCATTTCAGTGGCGATATAGCCGGGGGAGACCGCGTTGACGGTGATGCCCTTGAAGGCGTTTTCCTGGGCCAGGGACTTGGTCAAGCCGATCAGGCCGGCCTTGGCGGCGGCGTAGTTCGACTGGCCCATCTGACCCTTCTGGCCGTTGACCGAGGAAATGGAGACGATGCGCCCGAATCCGCGTTCGCGCATGCCCTCGATCACGTTGCGGGTCATGTTGAAGACCGAATCCAGGTTGGTGGCGATGACCGCGCCCCAGGCCTCGGGCTTCATGCGGTGGAACATGGCGTCGCGGGTGATGCCGGCGTTGTTGACCAGAATCTCGACCGGCCCCAGCTCGCCCTCGACCTGGGCGATGCCGGACTTGCAGGCCTCGAAGTCACCGACATCCCATTTAAAGACGGGGATGCCGGTTTGCGCCTTGAAAGCCGAGGCGGCTTCGTCGTTGCCGCCGTAGGTCGCGGCCACCTGGAAACCGGCGTCTTTCAAGCCGATGGAAATGGCGGCGCCGATACCCCGGGTGCCGCCGGTCACGATTGCTACGCGTGCCATGATCGCAGTCCTCCCATGCTTATTTTTGGCCCGGCCAAGCCTTCGCCGGGCAGACATTGTATCAAAACAATAATTGGACGCGTAGCCAAGCGTCTTGACTCATGTCAAGCGCGCTCCACGCACTCTTTCAGTTCAGCGCTCCACGCACTCTTTAGTTTTAGCGCTCCACGCACATGGCGATGCCCATGCCGCCGCCGATGCACAGGGTGGCCAGGCCCTTCTTGGCGTCGCGCCGGACCATTTCGTGCAAAAGGGTGTTCAGGATACGTGCGCCCGAGGCGCCGACCGGATGGCCCAGGGCGATGGCGCCGCCGTTGACGTTGACCTTGTCCGGATCCCAGCCGAGATCCTTATTCACGGCCAGGGCTTGCGCCGCGAAGGCCTCGTTGGCCTCGATCAGGTCCAGGTCATCGATGCTCCAGCCCGCCTTCTCCAGCGCCTTGCGGCTAGCCGGAATCGGGCCAGTGCCCATGATCGCCGGGTCGACACCGACCGTGGCCCAGGACACGATGCGCGCCAGGGGCGTCACGCCGCGCTTGGCCGCTTCCCCGGCGCTCATCAGAACCACCGCGGCGGCGCCGTCGTTGATGCCGCTGGCGTTGCCCGCCGTCACGGTGCCTTCCTTGTCGAAGGCGGCGCGCAGCTTGCCCAGGCTTTCCGCCGTGACTCCTTGCTTGGGGTGCTCGTCGGTATCGACGACGGTATCGCCCCGGCGGCCCTTGATGGTCACCGGCACGATTTCGTCCTTGAAGGCGCCCGCCGCCTGGGCCGCCTCGGTCTTTTGCTGCGACGAGGCGGCGAAGGCGTCCTGTTCTTCCCGGGTCAACTGCCACTTGCGGGCAACGTTTTCCGCCGTGACGCCCATGTGATAGCCATTGATGGCGCAAAACAGGCCGTCCTTGAGCATGGAATCGAGAAACTTAACATCGCCCATCTTGGCGCCATTGCGCAGATGTGCGACGTGGGGCGCCTGGCTCATGCTCTCCTGGCCGCCGGCAACGACAATGCCGGCATCGCCCAAGGCGATCGACTGAAAGCCGAGCGCCACGGTGCGCAGGCCGGAACCGCAAAGCTGATTGATCTGATAGGCCGTTTTTTCCGCCGGAATGCCGGCCTCCAGCGCGGCTTGGCGGGCCGGGTTCTGGCCCGCGCCGGCGCTCAGGATCTGGCCCAGGATAACCTCGTCGACCTCCTGCGGATCGACATGGGCGCGCTTCATGGCCTCGGTCATGGCGACAGTGCCTAGATAGGATGCGGGGACGCTGGACAGCCCACCGTTGAAGGCCCCGACTGGGGTCCGCGCCGCGCCGGCAATGACGATTTCGGTCATGATCTACCTCCTGATTTTGCTGCACTGCAGCATTAAACGTATTTTATAACCGCGAAACGCCCTTTCGCGCAAGGCTTATGGTTACCAAAAATTTAACTATTGGCCACCAGCCACTCGGCCAGGGGCGACCAGACTTGCGCCTTCGCGTTGCCGCTCACGATCATGCCGATGTGGCCGATGGCGGGGGTCAACTGCGCCGCCCCCGGGATCGCGGCGCCCAGGGCGGCGGCGGACGCGGGCGGCACGATGCGGTCGTGGGCCGGGACCACGTTCAGGCACGGCAGATCGAGCGCCCCCGGATCGACAACCCGCCCGGCGACCCGCCAAGACCCGGCCGCCGGCGTGTTTTCACCGTACCAGCCCTGGAGGCATTCGCGCGCTACCGGCGCGCTCAAGGGCACCCCGTCGTTGATCCAATCCTCCAGGGCGACGAAGAGGGCGGCCTTGCGGCTGGCGGGGTCGAGCCGTGAGAAGGCCATGAACTTGCGCGCCGCGAGCAGGGGATCGAGGCTCGCGAACAGTGCCTGGATGGCGTCCACCGGCATGACCCCCAGGCTGTCCAGGGCCGGGGACAGGGCGCTCGCGCTGGCCATCGCCGCCGTGGCGTTATGCTCCGGGCCGGTATGAAAATCCCAGGGCGTCGCCAGCAGGGCCAGGCCCGATAGCGCCGCCCGGCGCCGCAGGGCCAGGGCCAGGGCCAGCAGGCCGCCCATGCAGTATCCGACCGCCAGGGGGCGGGTTCCCGGCTGCGCGGCGCGCACGGCGTCCAGGGCGCCTTCCAGGGGACCGGCGATATAGTCGGTCAGGGTAAAGCCGCGCTCGGCCGGGCCGGGCCGGCCCCAGTCGAGCAGGTAGGGCCGCAGGCCGCGTCCGGCCAGCCAGCGCAGCAGGCTGGTTTCGCGGCCCAGATCCAGGATATAGGCCCGATTGACCAGGGAGGGCACGACCAGGACCGGCGCCCCAGTCTGGGACGGCTTGCCCCCCGCAAGAGCGCCGTAGTCCAGCAGGCGGGCCGCGCCCTGAGACCAGACCGCGGGCGCGGGCGGCAGGTCGCGCCTATAAGGGTGGCGGCGGTAGGCCAGGATACCGTCGAGCAAGGCCAGGGCCCGGCGCCGCGCTTGGGTGTTCAGGGTGTCGGCGAAGGCGTCAGCTTCGCATGCCTCAATCGCTTCCCTTAGTCTTGCCGCCCGCGCGCCGAGGCTTCCCTTCCAGGCGTTTGAGCCTTGCTTCAAGATCGGCAAGGCGCTGAGCGATGCCGTCCAGGTCAGGGCCGCCGCCGCCAAGTTCAGGGGCAGCGGACGGGGCCCCAGACGCGGGGGCGCCGCCGGTTTCCGTGCTTGCGTCATCGGCCCTCCGCTTCGCCCCTGGATTTCCTTGGGGATTTCCTTGGGGCGATACCATGCCCGCCATCATGGCCTGCCAAGCCGCCAAGGGCGAGGCGCCGCCCGCCGCCGGACCGGCGGCCAGGCCGGTAAGCTGCTGAAAGGCGGCCGCGAAATCCACGTCCGCTGCCATCGCCGTGACCTGATCTTGCCACAGATCCAGATACCTTTCCGCCAGGGCCTCGAGATCGGCCTTGTCCGTCACTCGATCCGTCATCCTATGGTCGAATCCCCATGATACCGGCCTTGGGCGCGAAGTATAGTCAGGCCCCCCGCGCAAGGCCAGGATAGCGGCGGCACTATTCCCGGCACTATCCCCGGCACTATTCATTGACAGGGCTTACCGCATCGCAGCATTATCGAGGGTTCCCGGGGATAGCGGACAGCACTTCGGAAAGGCGCGCGAAGGTGGCAGATAAAAAAACGGCCCGCGGCAACGGTCCGATCACGATCAAGAAATACGCCAACCGGCGGCTCTACAATACCGCGACCAGCAGCTACGTGACCCTGGATCACCTGTGCCTCATGGTCCAGGAAGGCGTCGATTTCGTGGTCTACGACGCCAAGACCAGCGAGGATATCACCCGCAGCGTTCTGACCCAGATCATCGTCGAGGAAGAGGCCAAGGGGCAGCACCTGCTGCCGATCAAATTCTTGCGGCAGTTGATCGGCTACTACGGCGATTCCATGCAGTGGATGGTGCCCAGTTACCTCGACCACATGATGGAAGGCTTCTCCTCCAACCAGGCGCACATGCGCAAATCCATGGAGGATGCCCTAGGCGGCATGTTCCCCTTCGGAAACCTGGAAGAGTTGAGTAAGAACAACATGGCGTTGTTCGAGAACGCGGTGAAGGTATTCTCGCCGTTTCAGGCCGGCGCCGATAAGGAATCCGGGCAAAGCCCACCAAACGGCGCCAAAGCGGCGGCCGGGGACGAGCCTGCGGCGGTCGGGGATAAGGATTCCCTGGAAACGCTGAAAAGGCAGGTCGATCTTTTGCAAAAACAACTCGACGCCATCGCCAAGTCCGACCGCAAGCAAGACGGCTAGACTTCCTTGCGCCGCCTACTTGGGCTTGCGGCAAACCGGCCTTCATCCTCGCCGTCGTCTTGCCCGGATTTATAGGGCGCGATCTTCCGGTGCCACGCCGGGTCGATTTCCGGGCGTCCGAAGTAGTAGCCCTGCAGGAACTGAACCCCTTCGCTGAGCAGGATATCCGCCTCTTCCTTGGTCTCCACGCACTCCGCTATGGTGCGCAAATTGAAGGTATGGCTTAGGTTCAGAAGGTTGCGGATAAACAACTGGTTTTCCCGGTCATGGGCGAGGTTGCGGACGAAGGAACCGTCGATCTTGACCACATCGACGGCCAAGGCCTTGAGGTGCCGGAAGGTGGTGTAGCCGGCGCCGAAATCGTCCACCGCCACCTGGCAGCCCAGACCGCGCAAGACCGACACAAAGCGTCCGGTATCTTCGAGGTCGTGCAGCGCCGCGGTCTCGGTAATCTCGACGATCAGGCGCTGGGCCAAGTCCGGGCGGTCCTTCAGGCGCGAAACCACGGCGCGCAACCAGCCGCGGTCACCGGCGGTCACGCCCGATATGTTGACCGCCAGGGTCACGTCGGACAGACTTTCCAAATCGTGCAAGGCCATGTTGAGCGAGCGCCGGTCCAAGGCCCGCATCATGCCAAGACGCTCGGCCACGGGCACGAATTGACCGGCGGCGACGACTTGGCCGTCGGTCGCGTACATGCGCAGCAGGCATTCGTAAAATTGTACCGCATGGCCGCGGGCGTCGACCACCGGCTGATAAGCGAAGGTTAAGCGATCGTCCTTTAGCGCCTGGGTTACCTGCTCACCGATTTCCATGTCCACCCGGTGACCCAGGCGCTGCTGCTCGGTAAGGTGATACAGCTTCACGCAATCGCGTCCGGCCGACTTGGCCGTGAGCAAGGCGCCTTCCGATTTCGCGATCACATCGGTGCTTGTGCGCGCCTGGTGCGGGAAGTGAACCATCCCGATCGAAGCGGTCACATGTACTTTTTCGCCGCCGGCGAGAATCGGGCTTTGCCGGATGCTCCGCAGGATGCGCTCGCCGATCGCGGCCGACCCCTCCGCCGCGCAGGCGTGCAGCAGGATCCCAAAGCGGTCGCTGCCCAGGCGTCCGATGAGGTCGGTCGAACGCAAACTACGGTCGAGCCGGTGCGCCACCTCGATCAGGACCGCGTCGCCAACCTCGCTGCCGTAGGCCGCGTTGATCCGGTCGAGTTGATCCAGACCGATCACGGCGAATGCCCCGTCATGGCCGTAGCGGGCGCTATAGGAAAGGGCATGATCGAGCGCCTCGCGCAGGCGGAGCTTGTTGTAGTGACCGGTGAGCTCGTCGTAGGTCGCCAGGTACTCCAGCCGCGCCTGCTGATGCCGGCGCGTCTCGATCAGCCGCAAGGTGCCGGAAAGCCGCACCGGCGTACCGCTCGGCGAGACCTCGACCGCGCCGCGATCGTGAACCCACTTGAAATCCCCAGTGCTGGAGCGCACCCGGTATTCGCAATCGTAGGCCCCCGTGCCGGTGAAGTGCTCCGACAAGGCCTGCATGCGATGGGGCAGATCCTCGGGATTGACCCGGCCGTTGAAACGGTCCCCGGTATCGGGCGCGGCGCCCCCCTCGGCGCCGAACACAGGCTCGCTCAAGCCGACCCATTCGATAGTGTCGGTCGCGAGATCCCAAGTGTAAGCGACATCGCCCGAGGCCTGAATGGCCACCAGCAGGCGTTCCAAGCGCGCCATACCTTCTGGATTCTGTGCAGGACGTTGCACCTGGCGAGGACTCCTACCTGGAATTTTCGAGCCGGAACGACCGCCCCGAAGCGGCCCCATTCTAGGACCGGCTTTGCCGCGCTTGAGCTTGTGCGACATACGCTTGTCTGGATCATAGGTGCTGGCGCTTTAAAATTCGATGAATACGCCAATAAAGCAACAAGTTAAGGTTGCTAAAACTTCATGATTATCAAATAGAAAATGCAAAATAGCTGTAATTAATTCAATGACTTTGTTTTTATTAATGATTAACTTGAATTAAGCATGTAATTTTTCACATTTACCTTGATATTTTAATCTGGTTTCAATAAAATTTTACGCATATTCGTCCGATCTCCATAGGGTGCAAACGAGAGTATGACCCTGCTTACAACGCTCGCGCCTTCTTCGGCGCCGCAGACTTCGCCCCTGGCCCGGCCCGGGGGCGCCGCTCACGGCCGGGTTCCCGACCCCGCGGTGCCGGCGGTCGAGCGCACCCGGGGCATCCGCGACGCGCTTCAAGATCAGGCCCAGCCAGCGCAAGAGCGCTCCAAAGGCGGCCAGCGGCCCGGCGTTCAAGATCGCGAAACGCAACGCCCCGGAGCCCGCAATAGTATCCTCCGGCGCGATCGGGAGGGGCAATCCCGGCCGCCCGCCCCCGTCCTTTCCGAGCCCCGGACCGCCAGGGCACGCCCGCGCGGCGAGGGCTTTTCCGCCCCCTTTCTGGCCCAGGTTTTCGAGCAGGATCTAGGGCCGCTCCAGGACTTCATTCCCGAGCACCGCGACGCGGCGAACCGGGGCAGCGACGCCTACCGGCAGGCCGGCGCGGCGCCGCCGGCCTATTCCGAGGAACCGACCCACTTCAGCTTCGCGATCTAAAGCCCTTTACCCAAACTAAGGCATATCCTGCGCAAGGTGCCGGTCAGCCGGGCGCCAAGGGAACAGCCATGTTTGCGCACGTCCAGACCGCAAAAAATCATGAGAACCTGGCGCTATTTCTTATTTTCGCCTTGGTTCTGCTGCGCAATTTCGCCCTTTTGATCGACGGCTTCGGCGAGCAGGACGCGGCCCGGCTGTTTAACGATGCGATTATCTGGAGCAAGACCGGGGTTCTGGACCCGGCGCTGACGCAATACCGGGCCAGGATCAGCCCGCTTTATATTTACGCTCTCAAGCGTTCGGTCGATCTCGGCGCCGATTACGGCGCCATTGTTTACATCATGAACGCGGCCAGCGCCGCCGCCGGGGCCCTGACCTTCGCGGCCGCCTTTTCTTTTTTCCGCCATTTCCTGCCCTTCGGCGGCATGATTATCGCCGCCGCCGTCCTGGCCTTCGCGCCCAGCGCCTTCCTGGCCTCGATCTACGGCATGCCGCATACCATCGGGTTTTTCTTTTTCATGTGCGCCCTGGCCGTTTTCGCCGCCGCCCATCTCGGCCCCAGGCGGAACCGGGGGCGGATGCGGTGGATCGGCGTGCCGTGCCTGTGCCTGGCGGCCGCCATCAAAGCCGATGTGCTGCTGAGCTCCGGCGCCTTCCTGGGCGTCCTCTACTGCGCCCGGAGGACGGGCTTGGCGGATCTCGCTCAGGCCGGACTATGGATCGCCGCCGCCGCCCTGACGCCCCTGGTGCTGCATGCGATATGGGTTCCCGAGGCAGGCTCGGCCACTCAGACGCTCAGCTACGCATCCCAGTGGAATAGCAAGTATGCCACCGGCCTGGAAAACCTGTTCAGCCCCGGAAACCTCGTAATTACAGCGTTATTCGCCGGACCCGTGTTCCTGGGGCTGTTCACCCTCGCCCTAGCCGCGGTCTGGCGCGCGCCTGAGGGCCGGAAAATCGCGATCCTCGCCTTGTTATGGGTCTTGCCTGTCTTGCTTTTTTGGGGCCTTCGCGATGGCAACAGCGCCCGGCACCTCATGCCCGCCGCCGTCCCCGTGGCCTTGATTCTTGCCTGGGCCGGCACCCGCCTCCCGGTGTCCAATCTTGGCCGCGCCGGCGTGGCCCTGGCGGCGGTGGCCCTCAACTACATCTGGATTCCACCCCTGGGAAACACGGAAGCGCCAAGCACGCAGATACTCAATTCCACCGCCGCCCTTCAATCCCAGGTCGATTTCATGATGATCCAGGGCCGCAAGATCGAAACCTCGGACGCCAGTGATCACGTTCTCGTGGGGTCGGGGGTCTTGCCCTACATGGTCTTCAACGTCCTGAGAAACGCCGAGGCGGTGGCCATCGAAGCGGACGGGCTTCGCATCGCGCCACGCGGCGGCGGCGGTGCCTTCATACTACGCCAGCGCTACGTGCGGGACGCGGAAGCGGCGAAAAAGGCGATGCAGGTCGCGCAAGCCCAAGGCCGCCGGGTTTGGTCGCCGCGTTACAAGCCGGGCGATCTCGCGCGGGTTGAATAAGCCGCCCGATACCAAGCGCTAGAAATTCAACGAGATGTCCCGGTGGATGGAGAGGCAGGAAGCCATGACCTTGGCTTGATCCTTGGACAGCCGGGTCTGCAGGCGCAGACCGATGGACTGGGCGACGGCGGCGTCGTAATCGGCGAGACCGGAACTCAGTTTACCCGCGGCCTCTTGACGCCACGCCACTTCCGCCGCCAGGAGATTCATGGCTTCCGCCAGTTGCTCGGCGGCCATTTCGCGCTTGGGGTTGTCGCTCTTTAGTGCCCGGCGGGCTTTGTTGAGTTTCGATTTGATTTTCGTGGTGCCGTCGCCCAAGGCGGCGCGCACGTCTTTTATGGCCATCATGGCCTCTTCGCTAGGGGCCGTGGCGATCACGCTTCCCAGGGCCGCGACTTCAGTCTTCATGGCGGCCAAGGCGGCGGTTTCCAAAAGCAGTTTTCGCACCTCGCCCAAGGGCTCGTAAGCATCGTCCACATTGCGGCGGTATTTGCGCCGGGCCTTGGTCTCAGCGCCGGCCAGTTCCACATATTGATCGTGGGCCGCCGCCCAGGCCGCCGGCGCGCTTGCTTCGAGGTCTCGTATCTGACGGTTCATGTCGTCCATGAGCGCCTCCAGCTCGCGTATTTCCTCGGCGGTGCCGGTGCCGTAGCGCTCCATGCCGTCCTTTTCCCTGGTTATGCGTTCGAGCCCACGGTCGATGGCCGCGGTCTCAACCCGGATATCACGCATCCGCGCGTGCAGGGGGGCGAAGCCCGGAACGTGGACGGCAACCGCGGCCTCGGCGGCCTTTACTTTCTCCACCAGATCGAAGGTGGCCGCGGCGAGCCCGAAGCTTTCGCCTAGGGAGTCCCGGTATTTCTCCGGCAGGGAACTCAGAGGCAGATTCTTGGCGGCCGCGATGCTGGTTTTTATACGCGCCCCTTCTTCGTCGTAGATACCGAAGAGATATTCTTCCAGGCACGCCTGCAGCCGGGGGTTCCGGGGCGGCGGCGCGGTTTCGGAGGTCAGATAGACCCGGTTGGGAAGATAGTTCACCAGGGACGGCGTAAAGCCAACGATTGCGAGCCCAAGCAACTGCAACACGATAAAGGGCGCGACGCCCTTATACATGGAAATGGTCTTGACGATGGCCGGCGCGACCCCGCGCAAATAGAACAGCGCGAACCCAAAGGGCGGCGTCAGGAAGGAGGTCTGCATGTTGACGCCGATCATCACCCCCAGCCACACGGCGGTGACATTGGCGGTGGGATCGGCCAGGAGGATGGGCGCGACGATGGGCACCACCACCACGGCGATCTCGATGAAATCCAGGAAAAAGCCGAGCACGAAGATGACCGCCATGACCACGATAAACTTGGTCGCGAAGCCGCCGGGCAAGCCGGTCAGGAAATCCTTGACCAATTCCTCGCCGCCGAAGGCGCGAAAGGCGGCGGTCAGCATGGTCGCGCCGATCAGGATGATGAACACCAGGGAGGTGGTCTTGGCGGTTTCCACCATGACGCCCTGCAAGGTGTTGTCGATTTTGTAGGCGCGCCAGCCGCTCCAGAAAAGCGCCGCCAAAAAGACGATCGAAGCCACGGCGGCCAAGATCACGCCAAGCCAATCGTTCGCGTTTTCAATTCTTTTCACATTGATGTCGAAAAAACCGAGGATCACCACCAGCGCGAAGATGGCGGCGATAGCCATGATCGCCGGGGTGTAGGCGCCTCGCCTGTCGCCCATTAAACGATAACTGGCCATGACCATGGCCCCGACCGCGCCCAGGGCTCCGGCTTGGTTGACCGTCGCGACACCCAAGACGATGGAGCCCAGCACGGTAAAGATCAGCGCCAGGGGCGGCACCAAGACAATGAAGACACGCCAAGCGAAGTCGCGGTCGAACTTACCCAGGTAAGGGGCCGGGGGCGCCATCTTGGGGCGGATAAAGGCCACCACCAGGATATAGAGAATATACAGGCCGACCAGCACCATGCCGGGCAAAAAAGCGCCCAGAAACATATCGCCGGCGCTCGTCGAGGTTAGATCGAAGGCCGGCGGCAAAGAGGTATTGCCGGTGCCCAGCTTGTAATCGGCGGTGCGTATGGCGCTGGCCTGGTCGGTGGCGTTGGACAACTGATCCGCTAGGATAATGAGCACGATGGAGGGCGGTATAATCTGCCCCAAGGTGCCTGAGGCATTGATGGTGCCCGTGGCAAGGGAATGGGAATAGTTGGCCCGCAGCATCACCGGCAAAGAGATCAAGCCCATGGCGATAACCGTCGCCCCGACAATGCCCGTGGTCGCCGCCAGCAGCGCCCCGACGATGACCACGGATATACCCAGACCGCCGGGAACCGGACCGAATAACTGGGCCATGGTGACCAGCAAGTCCTCGGCGATCTTGGATCGCTCGAGCATGATGCCCATGAAGATGAACAAGGGTACGGCGATCAGGGTATCGCGTTCCGCCTCCCAATAAATGCCGCGAAAGTTCGTCACCCCGGCGCTAAGCCATTGCAGCGGGCCGCCGTTGACAAAATAGGCCGCGGTATCGCCTTCGATCAAAAATCCTGAAACCGACGCCAGGGTAATGGTCAGGATGGCCGAGCCGGGCAAGGCGAAGGCAACCGGAAACCCGCCGCCCAAGGCCAACACCATGGTCAGCATAAGGATAATCAGAAAAACGAATTCCATGGCCTTACGCCTGCCCGGCCGTTTTATCGGACTGGCGCAACAACACGGCGGCGTTACTCATCAAGTAACCCATGAACTGAATCAACATGCCGAGCGCGAAAATCATCAGGAACGCGGCCAGCAGGTATTTGACGTAGAGGCCATAGCCGGCCTGGGTGACTTCGAAATTGACCAGGGGTCCGGTGATGACATTGCTGCGGCCCCACATACCCATGGTCAGGATAACCCAGCACAAGGGCAGGCCCAGGAACACGGAGCCCAGGGTGTTGGTCCAGGCCTTACCGCGCGCGCTATAATTGGCGTAAAGGATATCGACCCGAACATGGCCTTCCTTGATCAGCGTGTAGGGGCTGGCGAAGAGGAACAGGGCGCCGTACCAGAACCTCACCAAGTCAGCCATGAAGGCCTGCTCGTAGGAAAACACGAAGCGGGCGAGAACGATCTGTACCTCGGCGGCGACAATCAAGAGCGCCAGCCAGGTGAAGCCAAGAGTGCGGGCGAACTTGGCAATGACCAGGGCCACCAGCATCAAGGGATAGTGCACCGCTTGGCCACGATAACTGGGCCGGCCCATCTCCATGGCAAGGTCTTCGCCAAGCACGTAGGGAAGAAAATTCTCCACCCGCAAAAAGGATATGACCAGATCGGCGATGCCGATCATCAGAACCGAGAAAAACGCCCAGCGGATGAGGTAGCCGGTGATATCGAACAAAACTTGCGCATCTTTTTGCAAGGCGCGGTGGGGGGTGCGGCCGACAAAGCCGGCAACGGCCGCCAGAACCAGGGCGTAAAGACCGAGTTGAACCCAACCCAGTATCAAGGCGGCGCCCTCTAAAGATTTCAGCGGCGCTTCCACACCCAGCCAGCCCAGTTGCCCGAGCAAGGCGGGCGCCCCCGGCCAGTCCCGCCAAATGCTTAGGTAAGTGTTCGCCAGGAACAAGAAGCTGAAGGCGACCATGGAAAGGGCGAAGATTCGCACCAGAGGCACAAGCGCCGTCATGCCGGCGCCGCCGTCTTGCGCTGCGGTGTCCCGCATGACCCGCGTGATCTCATCGCTGTCGCGTGAAATCGACGCCATATGCACTAAATCTGGGCGGTCCGTCGGCTCTGGCACCCGCGTATCTCCAGCCTGCCATAAGTTGAAAGCGGAGCCCCGAACATGGGAGCTCCGCTTTCTCTAGGTCAGTGCGGTCCCGACGGCTAGACGCCGAGAACGCGGTTGCGTTGCGCGACGAAGGCCTGATCCGAAATCTTGGACCAGGCGCCCAGATCCTTGCGGGCGGCCAGGAAGCTCGCGTGGATCTTGCCGGCCAGAGGGCTGTGGCTGCTGACATCGTCGAAGACCTCTTCGGCGGCCTCGCCGAAGCTGTCGTAGACGTCGTCGTTGAACTTGCGCAGCTTGACGCCATGGTCGTTGATCAGCTTGACCAGCGCCGCGCCGCTCTTGGCGTTGAACTCGGACATCATGACGTCGTTTTCCATGGCCGCGGCGGCTTCGATGATGATCCGGTCTGTCTTGGACAACTTGCCCCACCAGGACGCGTTCATGCCCATCGCCAGCATGGAGCCCGGTTCATGCATGCCCGGATAGTAGTAGTACTTGGCCGCTTCGTAGAACTTCATGAAGCTGTCGTTCCACGGTCCCACCCATTCGGTGGCGTCGATGGCGCCGGAAACCAGGTTTTCGTAAATCTGGCCGCCGGGGATGGAAACCGGCGATGCGCCCAGCTTGGCCAGCACGTCGCCGCCCAGGCCCGGGATACGCATTTTCAGGCCCTTGAAGTCGTCGGCCGAATTGATTTCCTTGTTGAACCAGCCGCCCATCTGGCAACCGGTGTTGCCGGCCATGACGCACTTGAGGCCGAAGCCGCCGGCCAGTTCGTCCCACAATTCCTGACCGCCGCCAAAACGGATCCAGGCGTTGATTTCCGTATAGGACAGGCCGAAGGGAACGGCGGTGAAGTAGGCCCAGCCCGGATGCTTGCCTTTCCAGTAGTAATCGGCGGCGTGATAGGCCTGGGCGTTGCCGGACGCCACTTCGTCGAAGGAATCGAAGGCGCCGACACGTTCTTTAGCGGCGAAGTACTGCACGGCAATCCGGCCATCGGTCATGTCGTTGATGCGCTGCGCCAGGCGCTGGGCGCCGGTGCCGAGGCCGGGGAAATCACGCGGCCAAGTCGATACGATGACCATGTCTATGCGCTTTTGCGCAACCGCCGGCGCCGCGAGCGCGGTCGCGGCAGCCGCGGCGACCGGAACAGTAACGCCGGCCTTTTTGATAAATTCGCGTCTCTTCATGGTCGTTCTCCCTGTGGGTTAATTGGTAGATTTATTTCGTTTTTTCGGCCGTCCGCCCGCCATGCGGCGCCTGCGGCCCGGCAGGAATATACAAGGCGGCGGCGCATATTGGTAGACCGCAAACACTCATATTTTCCTAGCCAGTAAGATTTTTGCACTCTGCCCGGTGGCCGGATCGAAAATAAACACTGGACATTTATGAAAGTATTTATTGGCCGTACACAAGCATTTAGGTATTTAGCTAGAGAAATACCTTGTATTGCTCGCCCGTCAAACAATCAAATAGTCGTGATACTTTGAGACAAGACATTAGCTTTTCCGCGCAATGTCCACGGTGGATTCCGGTACTTAGAACCCGCCCGGCCCAGGATCCGTAACCAGGGTTTATAGCCGGATATTCTGGAGAATTCGAGAAACCCTTGCGAATGGTTTCATTTTAGCTGAAAGTTCACGGACCTGAGGCAAGTGTCCAGTACCGCACACGATCAATGAGTACTAGATCAACAACAAACCCGACATGGATGGGCGTACGATCCAGGTTTTTTCATATCCACGTTCATTTGCGCCGACGAAGTGGGCGCAAATGATTCCCTCCGTTCACGGGCCAGTCCCCGGACGCGGAAACACCTCTGGGAGGAGACAAACATGCTAAACACGAAAAACAAAGACGTGAATGCCGGCAAGGTCAAGTCGCGGCGCAAGTTCCTGAAGGCCGGCGCCACGGCGGCGGCGGGCGGCGCGGCCATGGTGGCCATGCCCAACATCGCCACGGCCGCGCCGACGGTCCTGAAGGTCCAGGCGGCCTGGGGCGGCGGCATTTTCCTTGAAGACGCCAAACACTATGTCGACCGCGTGAACGCCATGGCCGGCAAGGACCTGAGGATCGATCTGCTGTCGGTTAACTCGGTGGTCAAGACCAGCCAGATGCAGGATGCGGTGCACCGCGGCGTGCTCGACGGCGCGCATTACGTTCCCGCCTACTGGTATTCCAAATCCAAAGCGGCGTCCCTGTTCGGCACCGGCCCCTGCTTCGGCTGGTCGGCGCAGGAGTTACTCGGCTGGATCCACTATGGCGGCGGCAATGAATTGTTCGAAGAACTGATGGGCAGCCTGCGCCTCGATGTGATCAGCTTCTTCAACAGCCCGATGCCGGCGCAGCCTTTGGGCTGGTTCAAGGAGGAGATCAAGAGCTCAGCCCAGATGAAGGGCCTGAAGTACCGTACCGTTGGCCTGGCGGCCGACGTTCTGCTGGAAATGGGCATGTCCGTGGTGCAGCTTCCGGGCGGCGAAATTCAGCCGGCCATGAAGAGCGGCCTGATCGATGCCGCCGAGTTCAACAATCCGACCTCGGACAAGGACTTCGGCATGCAGGACGTTTCCAAGCACTATCACCTGGCCAGCTTCCACCAGTCCCAGGAATGCTTCGAGATTACCTTCAATAAGAAGAAGTTCAATTCCCTGTCGAAGGAACATCAGGCCATCCTGCGCTACGCGTCGGAAGCCGAAAACTCGAACTTCTACTGGTACAGCACCCTTCGTTACGCCGACGACCTGATCAGCCTGAAGAAGGACCACGGCGTCAACGTTTACCGCACCCCCGATTCCGTTATGGCCGAGCAGTTGGATGCGTGGGATGTCGTTATCAACCGGATCTCCAGCGAGGATGCGTTCTTCGCCAAGGTGGTCAAATCGCAGAAGGCCTACGCCAAGAAGGTTATGGACTACCTGCTTTTGAACCAGCCGGATTATTCCCTGGCGTATAAGCACTACTTCGGTTGATCCGGGCAGCCGTATCAGCGAGGCTGAAAGGTTAAAGACGATACCTCGGTGAGGGGCGGCCAATTTGGCTGTCCCTCACCTAATCTAGCCGCATCCAAACCGACCCCGACTGGCTGGAGACAAAGCCGTGACGTCCATTATTCATTCCATCGAAAGCTTGAACATCTGGATCGGGCGTGCATTCGGCTGGTGCATTCTGATTTTGACCCTTTCCGTGTCCTATGAGGTTTTCGTCCGTTATGTCCTGAACGCCCCCACGGTATGGGTCTTCGACATGATGGTGCAGATGTATGGCGCGCTATTTCTGATGGCTGGGCCTTACGCCCTTGCCCAGGACGCCCACGTGCGCGCGGACGTGATTCACCGGCTGATCCCCGTCCGCTGGCAGGCGCGGATCGATTTCGTCTTGTACGTTTTGTTCTTTTTCCCCGGCATGCTCGCGCTGTTCTGGTTTGGCGCGGAAATCGCCGCCGACTCCTGGCGCTATGAGGAAGTCAGTTGGAACAGCCCGGCGCGAATTCAGATTTATTTCTTCAAAACCCTGATTCCCTTGGCCGGAGGATTGCTCATCCTGCAAGGCATTTCGGAATGCATGCGGTGCATCCTGGCCATGAAGACCGGTACATGGCAGCCGCGCATGGAAGACGCACGGGAGACCGAAGATTTGTTGAGAAATCAGGCCACGAAGTTCGAGACCGAATAGCCCTTTTTTTGTTTTTCACCATCTAGCGACGGAAACCCCGGTAAGATGACGAACCCCGAAGTCGCGCTTTTTATGTTGTCCGTTTTCATCGTGCTGGTGCTGCTGGGGTTTCCGGTGGCCTTCACGCTGCTCGCCATGGGCGTCGGCTTTGGCTACTACGCCTATTACGAGGCGGGCAGCATCGAGGCGATCGCCGATGTGTTCAACAACAAGATCTTCTACCTGTTGAACCAAAATACCTATTCGGTGATGGAGAACGATACCCTGGTCGCCATCCCGCTGTTCCTGTTCATGGGCTATGTGGTCGAGCGCGCGAACATTGTGAACAAGCTGTTTTTCGCGCTGCAGATGGCGGCGCGTAATTTACCCGGGTCCATGGCCATCGCGGCCCTGATCACCTGTACCATATTTTCCACCGCCAGCGGCATCGTCGGCGCGGTGGTGACCCTGATGGGCCTCTTGGCGTTTCCGGCCATGGTCAAGGCCAGGTACGAGAAAAGCTTCGCTTCCGGTGTCATTTGCGCCGGCGGTACACTTGGCATCTTGATCCCGCCCTCCATCATGCTGATCGTCTATGCGGCGATCGCCGAGTTATCGGTCTTGCGACTCTATGCGGCGGCCGTGTTCCCGGGGCTCATCCTGGCTGGGTCGTATATCCTCTATGTCATCGTTCGGGTCATGCTGAACCCGTCGGTCGCGCCCAAGCCGCGCGATGAGGATGTCCCACCGAAGCGCGTCATATATCTGCAATTGTTGACCTCCTTCGTGCCCTTGACCGTACTCATCATGCTAGTGCTCGGGTCAATTTTGGGCGGCTTGGCGACCCCGGCGGAGGCGGCCGCCATGGGCGCCCTGGGCGGCCTCGTCCTGGCGGCCCTGTATCGTTCGCTCAATTGGGAAATGCTCAAACAATCGGTCTATCTGACGGCCAAGGCGACCGCCATGGTCTGCTGGCTGTTTGTCGGGTCATGGACCTTCGCGTCGGTTTTTTCCTACCTGGGCGGGCACGAGATTATCGAGCACTTCTTCCTGGGCTTGGATCTTGCCCCCTGGCAATTCCTGGTCCTGGTGCAGCTCATCATCTTTATTCTGGGCTGGCCGCTGGAATGGTCCGAGATTCTGATTATCTTCGTGCCGATTTTTCTCCCCATGCTGCCCACTTTTGGCGTTAACCCCTATTTCTTCGCCATGTTGGTCGCGCTGAACCTGCAAACCTCGTTCCTCACGCCGCCCATGGCCATGTCGGCCTATTACCTGAAGGGGGTGCTGGGAAAAGCGATCGAGCTGATGCAGATTTTCAAAGGCTTAATGCCTTATCTCGGCATCGTTATCGCTGTCATGGTCCTGATGTACCAGTTGCCGGGCATCGCCCTGTGGCTGCCCGACACGCTGTTTGGCGTGTATATTCCCTGATAGGCTGAATGCTTGAGGCGTTTGGACAGAAGCAACCGAAGCGAGTGTCGATAGGTTAACCCCATCGGGGGAATAAGCCGGTTGGTGCAACGAAGAGAAATTGTAAGGTCCGCTGTTATGGTTGATAAAGTTGCCGGTCTAATTGGAACGCTTTTGGTCGCCGCATTTGTTCTTGGCTTGGCGGAAAGCATCTCTTCCGGCTTTGCCGGCTTTTGGGGCGGATTGCCATTTTGGGTAATCAGTGTACCCATTCTGCTCCTGGTCCTTTATGACTACTGGGACACCTGCCTGCGCCGAAAATAACCCCCTCCACGCGCGACAAACAGGCCGCTTCCGGCCCCACCCCCCGATGGATAAGTAACATGCCGAAGGACACCACCGCGGCCAGCCTGAGCGCCACCGAAGCCGCCCGCAAGATTCGCGATGGCGAATTGACCTCGGAAGAACTGGTGCAATCTTGCCTGGAGCGCATCGCGGAGCTTGAGGACGCCATCGGCGCTTGGACCCACCTGGATAAGGACTACGCCCTGGCCCAGGCCAGGGCCGCCCAGGACCGGCGCCAAGCGGGAGAGTCCCTGGGCCCGCTGCACGGGGTGCCGGTGGCCATCAAGGACATCTTCGATACCCATGACATGCCGACCGAAAACGGCACGGTCCTGCACGCCGGCCGCCAACCGAAAAGCGACTCCACCGTGGTGTCGCTGCTGCGCCAGGCCGGCGCCATAATCATGGGCAAGACGGTGACCACCGAACTGGCGGTCCTGCATCCGGGCAAGACCGCCAATCCCCACGACCTCAAGCGCACCCCCGGTGGCTCCTCGAGCGGCTCGGCGGCGGCGGTGGCGTCTTTCATGGTCCCCCTGGCAACCGGATCGCAAACCAACGGTTCCATGATCCGGCCGGCGTCTTTCTGCGGCGTTTACGGCTTCAAGCCCAGCCACGGGCTGATTTCCCGCCATGGCGTGCTGCTTCAGTCCCGTTTCCTGGATCAGATCGGGGTCTTCGCCCGCTCGCTAGAGGATATCGCGCTCATGGCCGAGGTCTTGATCGCCCACGATCCCCAGGATCCCGACACCCGCCCCCACGCCGCGCCGCGCATGGTGAAAACCGCCGCCGGGGAACCGCCGATGCCGCCCCGCCTGGCCTTCGCCGCCACCCCAGCCTGGGACGAGTTCGCCGACGGCGACACCAAGGAAGCCTTTCCCGAATTACTCCAGCACCTGGGTATCGGCGCCGACTCCCTGAACCTCGGCCCGGCCTTCGAGCAGATTTACGGCTGGCACAAGACCGTCATGGGCGCCGATCAGGCCATGAACTACCGGCGCGAATACGAACGCGGTAAAGACAAGTTGAGCCCCACCCTGGTGGACGCGATCGAGCAGGGACAAAAGGTGCTGGCGGTGGATTACAATGAGGCGATGGCCACCCGGGATGGATTGAACCGCCTCTTATCTGAGATATTCGATACCTACGACGCGATCCTCACCCCGGCCGCCGCCGGCCAAGCGCCCCTGGGGCTGGAGACCACCGGCAACCCGGTGTTCTGCACCCCCTGGACCTTCTGCGGCGTGCCCGCGATCAGCCTGCCGCTGCTTGAAGGATCGGACGGCCTGCCCATGGGCGTGCAGTTGGTGGGCCCCAGAGGCGACGACGCCCGCCTGCTGCGCACCGCCCGCTGGCTGATCGAAGCGGTTAGCGGAGAAGCCGCGCTCTAGGCCACCCGGTCGCGCGGTTCGCGGCCGGCGAAAAAGGCGTCCAGGTTGTCGAGAGCGCGAAACCCCATGGCGTCGCGGGTTTGCCCGGTCGCGCTGCCGATATGGGGCAGCAGGAAAATATTTTCAATGGCGAAGAAGGCCGGTTCGATATGCGGCTCGTTCTTGTAAACGTCGAGCCCGGCGGCGGCCAGCCTGCCGCTGCGAAGGGCGGCCATCAAGGCCGCCTCGTCGATTATCGCGCCGCGCGCGGTGTTGACCAGAATCGCGCCCTCGGGCAGCAGCGCCAGGCGCTCGGCATTCATCAGGTTCATGGTCTGGGGCGTCGCCGGGCAGTGCAGGGACAAGACATCGCAGTGCGGCAGAAGGTCTTCGACGCTCTCGTGATAGACCGCCCCGGCCTCAAGCGCCGGGTCCAGGCGGTTGCGGTTGGTGTAGTGGATTTCCATGTCGAAGCCGCGCGCCCGCCGGGCCGTGACCTGACCGACCCGGCCCATGCCGACGACGCCGAAGCGCTTGCCCGTGACCTGGGTGCCGACCATGAAGGCCGGGCTCCAGGACTTCCAGGCCCCCGCGCGTATCAGACGCTCGCCCTCGCCCGCCCGGCGCGCCGCGCCCAGCATGCACAACATGGCGATCTCAGCGGTCGCGTCCGACAAGACATCGGGCGTGTTGGTGACCGCGATGCCGCGCCCCTTGGCCGCCGCGAGATCGACGTGATCCACGCCGACGGAGAAGTTGGCGATGATTTTGACCGTGTCCGGCAACTTGGCGATAACCTCGGCCGGAAGATGTTCGGAGTGGCACGGCAGAAGCGCGTCCGCGCCCTCGCATAAGGACAGCAGCTCCGCCGCCGGGTAAACCCGGTCTTCGGGATTGAATTTAGGCCGGTAATCGCGCGCCAAGCGCGCCTCGACCGCCTCCGGGAACTTGCGGCCGATGACGACGACGGGTTTATCGGGCATGGAAATCCTTTCGATAGTAGTGGCTTGGCGTTGTGCGTCCTTCGACAGGCTCAGGATGAGGACGTTTCTTTATGCCATGCACGATCTACCTCATCCTGAGCCTGTCGAAGGACACTCCGGCGGGGTAGCCAAGCCATATCCGATTGATCTGCCTTGCCGGGGAGTGGTCTCTCTTGTTTCGATGAATCCACTAGGGTTGCATATTCCAATCATGGGGGAAGATCGGGTGGCGGATGTTTTCGAACTTGAGTTGGGAATTATCCGAGGTGGTCACGCCCTCGCCGTCGCAAGTAATTGTCGCCTTGGCCAGGGGCGCGAAGCCGGCGCGGTAGTGGATGCGCGATTTCAGCAGCAGATAACGGCAATGCTGGGGCTCGATCCCAAGACTGGTGAAGATGCCCAGATCCCAAGGCTCGTGATGCTTGGAGACCACGACGATACGCAGGCCCTCGACCTCCAGCACGGCGCTGGGGCCGGTATTGACCTGGACCCCGGTGTACATGGGGCCGCGCACGATCCAGCGCCCGTCGCTTAAGGTGCGTACCCGCCCGGTCACGCGCAAGGGCGCGCCCTTGAGCCCGATCAAGGGCATATCGGTCTTGCCGCCCAGATCGATTGTGACCTCGGCGCCGGGCCCGGCCCCGGCCATGACGCTCACCGCCGCCGGATCCCAGACCGCCGCCATGGCGGCGTTTTGCAAGCCCTGGCGCAAAGCTTCGGCGATCACGGCCATGGTGTCCTGGGTGCCGCCGGAGCCGGTGTTGTCGGCGTGGTCGAGCAGAATAACCGGGCCGTCCCCGATGGTCTTGGCGCGGGCCACGGACTGGGCCAAGTCCTGGGCCTGGTAGATAAAGTCCGCGCGCGCGGACCAGACCGCCGCCGCAAGCCGCCCGCAAGCCGCGCGCGCGGCGCCGGTGTCGCCATTGGCGACGACCACCGCCGAAACCCCGGCATCTTCAATATCGCTCAAAGGAAAGCCGCCGAAGACAGTGGCGGCCAGGGCGCCGTCTTGTTCTTCTTTCAGCGCCATGGCCTGAAGCCCGCTCATGGGCTGGTCCGCCGTGCCCATGCGCAGAGTCTGCGCCAATAAGGGCACGGATTCCCAGGCCATGACCGGCGCGATCTCACCGGCCAGGGCGCGCAGCAGAATTTTCCCGACCTGTTCCCCAACCGCGTACATATCGACGTGGGGATAGGTTTTATAGCCGATCAGGGCGGTGCAGTTGACGGCCATGCGTTCGGTCATATTGGCGTGCAGATCGCAAGTGACGGCGATGGGAAGCTCGGGCGCGATGCGCCGCATGGCCGCCAGCAAAGCGCCTTCGCCGTCCGGTTCCCCTTGCACCACCATGGCGCCGTGCAGGTCCAGCAGGGCGCCGTCGAAATTCCCGGACCTCAAGGCATCGAGGATCGGGGCGCAGAGATATTCATAAGCCTCGGCCTCGACCGGGCCGCTGGGCATGGCCTCGGCGGCCATGGGGGTGACGATCTGCGCCCCGGCCTCACGGGCCAGGTCGAGATAGGCGGCCAGGGGATGGTTGGTGCCGGCGAAGGTTTCCGCCACCGCCGCGCCCTCGACCAGCGCCCAATCGCGAAACCGCGCCAAGCCGGTCGGGATCGGCGAAAAGGTGTTGGTCTCATGCTTCAACATGGCGAGCAATAAACGCATGGTATCGGCGCCTTTATCGAGACATAAAAAATCCCCTCCCCCCTTGAGGGGGAGGGCTAGGGTGGGGGGAAGCGCGTCCGCGCGTCAAGAGACTCTTCGTTACTTAGACTCTTCGTTACTTTTCCCGAGTCGCCGCGCGGCGGTAAAATATCAAAACCAAAAAACAAGAAATGAGTTGCGTGACGCGCTGACGCGCTTCCCCCCACCCCAACCCTCCCCCTCAAGGGGGGAGGGAGTTCTGTTATTTCAATCGAGCCTCTAGCGCTCTATCCGACGGCTTTGCCGGTCTTGCGCGCCGCGGCCTCGATCGCTTCACCCTGGGCCGGGGTGACCGCGCCCTTCGTGGCGGTGATCAGGCCATAGTGATCCGGTTCCCGGTGACGGGCGAAATTGAAGATGTGGTCCTTATAGGGGCGGCCCATGTCCAGGTCGCAAGACGCGGCGATCAATTCGTCGCCTTCGGTCACGGCGCTGGCCACGGTCTCGCCGCTTGGCGCGACGATCTGGGTGCCGCCGATCATGGGCACGCCTTCCTCGTTCCCGGCCTTGGCCA
This sequence comes from Kiloniellaceae bacterium, assembly GCA_021776135.1. GTDB lineage: Bacteria > Pseudomonadota > Alphaproteobacteria > Kiloniellales > J153 > JAJFGN01. The sequence continues at coordinate 17,559 of JAJFGL010000005.1, read as the reverse complement.
CCCCGACGACCCAGGTGCCGTTCTGATAGGCCCCGGCCTGAAGCGACAGCGTATTGTGGCGCCAGCTTAGGCCATCCTGTTCCGGCGTCGGCGGGTTGTGGACCGGGGTGTTATAGCCGAGCACCACCATCTCAACCCCTTGCAGGCCCATGACCCGGTAGGTCTCGGGCCAGCGCCGGTCGTTGCAGATGCACATGCCGATCAGACCGCCGAAGGCATCGAAGACCCGGAAACCCAGATCGCCGGTCTCGAAATAGCGCTTCTCCAAATGCTGGAAGGCGCGCCAGGGTTCGTGCTCCGCGTGGCCGGGCAGGTGGATCTTACGGTACTTGCCGATCGTTTTGCCCTCGGCATCGACCAGGATGGCGGTGTTGAAGCGCCGTTTGCGCGCGCCCTCGCGCAGCAACTCCGCATAGCCGAGGCAGAAGCCGAGGCCGAGGCGCTTGGCCTCCTCGAACAGCGGCTGGGTCTGGGGCCCCGGCATTTCGGTTTCGTAATAGCTATCGAGCGCCGCTTCCTCCTCGATCCACCAACGCGGAAAGAACGTGGTCAGGGTCAGCTCGGGAAACACCACCAGTTCCGCGCCCCGGCGCTTGGCTTCGCGCAGATGGGCGATCAGGCGTTCGACCACCTGAGGCCGGGTGTCGTCCTTGGCGATGGGCCCCATTTGGGCGGCGGCGACGTTCAGGATCCGGGCCATGGGTTAGCCCCCTGCCCCGGCGCGCACGGCAGCGCCGGAGCGCCCGACAATCCGGGTATAAAGATCCGGGTCCGTATCGCCTTCGGTCAGGAACAGAAGCACCCGCGAGTCCGGTCCCAGTTCCAAGGCCGCCGCCACCTCGGGCCGGGCCAGGGCGCCCAGGAGCCCGGCCAGACCGGCGACCGCCGATTCGCCGGCGACCAGCGGCGGGTCGCCCGCCACACCCCCGGCCAGGAGGCGCATGGCCGCCGCCGCGCTATCATCGGACACGATCAAGAAATCGTCCGCCCCCTCGCTCAGCACGTCCCAGGCTAACAACGAGGTATCCCCGGCCGCCAAGCCCGCCATTATGGTATCCAAATCGCCGCCGATGCTGGCGGCGCGGCCTTCGCGCACACTGGCGAACAAACACGCGGCGCGTTCGGGTTCGACCGCGACAAAGCGCGGCCGCTTGGCGCCCAGGGCATGGTCGCAGCGCGCGCAGACCGCCGCCGCCACCCCGCCGACGCCGGCTTGCACGAAGACATGGCTGGGCGCGGGGGCGGGCGCGTCCGCCGGCCCGCGCCATTGTTCGAGCGCCTCGTCGGCCATGACGCTGTAGCCCGCCATGACGTCGCGCGGGATATCCATGTAACCTTCGTAAGAGGTATCGGAGATCACGGTCCAGCCCTGGGCGGCGGCCTCGGCGGCGGCTTGGCGCACGGAATCGTCGTAGGTTCCCGCGACCCGGCGCACCTCGGCGCCGAAGGCGGCGATGGCGTCCGCGCGCCCCTGACTGACATGTTCGTGGATATAGATGACGCAGGCGGCCCCGAACATACGCGCGCCCCAGGCGACCGAGCGGCCGTGATTGCCGTCGGTGGCGCAGCATACCGTCATGGCGCGGACGACGGCCTTGTGCTTGCCGGCCAGGATGTCGGCGCTCGAGACTTGCGTTCCGGACATGGCAGCTATGCGCGCCTTGATCTGACACAGAACCGCGTAGGCGCCGCCCAGGGCCTTGAAACTGCCGAGGCCGAAGCGCGCGCCCTCGTCCTTGACCGCGATGCGGGCGATACCGGCGGCCGCCGACAGCCCGGGCAAGTCGGCCAAGGGCGTGGGCGCAAAGCCGGGCCAGGCCGAAATCTCGCGCTGCGCCGCCGCGCAGCGCGCCGGCGCGACCACCGCGCGGGCGCCCGCGCTCAGGCTCCGGCCGTGGCGGCTCTGGGGATTGGCCGCGTGGGCGAGCGGACTTTGGGCTATCTCTTGGAACATGACCTAGCGTCGCGTTTGCGCCACACCCCGGTCAAGCCCGAAAACCACGGGATCGGTCCGCATACCAACGTTATTGGGCGTAATTGGGCCGAACGCATTTGACCGCATACCGTGATGTGCGCTCTAATGAAAAGCGTATCCCATAGTGGATCGGTATTTGCCACACGGTGAACACTGAGAAGTGATCGCTAACGATGTCCCGGACCGTAAAGAAAATCCGGATATCACTTTCGCAAGTATAAATGGAGGCACCCTAATGATTCAAACGACAAGACGGGCCTTACTGTTCGCGGCCGCTTTGGCGGTCCCGGCCTTGGCCCTCGCGGCTCCCCAACCGGCGGCCGCTGAAAAAGTTCTGCGCGTGATACCCCACGCGGACTTGAAGAACCTGGATCCGATCTGGACCACGGCCTACATCTCGCGCAACCACGGTTATCTGGTTTACGACACGCTGTTCGCGCTTGACGAGAACCTGCAAGTGCAGCCCCAGATGGTCGATACCTGGACCACCAGCGACGACAAGCTGACTTGGACCTTCAAGTTGCGCGACGGGCTCAACTGGCATGACGGCGCACCCGTCACCGCCGCCGACTGCGTCGCATCCCTACGCCGTTGGGGCGCGCGCGACGGCATGGGCCAGGCCCTGATGGACGTGATCGAAAGCCTGACCGCGGCCGATAACAAGACCATCGTCATGAAACTGAAAGAGCCCTACGGCCTGGTGCTGGAATCGATCGGCAAGATCAGCTCCAACGTGCCCTTCATGGTTCCCAAGCGCATGGCGGAAACCGATCCCTTCGAGCAGATGCCGGAGACCATCGGCTCCGGCCCCTTCAAGTTCTCCAAGGAGGAATGGGTTCCCGGCGCCAAGGTCGTTTATCTGAAGAACGAAGCCTACGTGCCGCGTTCGGAGCCCTCCAGCGGCGCCGCCGGCGGTAAGGTCGCCAAGGTCGACCGGGTCGAGTGGATCTATATCCCCGATCAGCAGACCGCCATGAACGCCCTGATTAACGGCGAAGTCGATTACTACGAAAACCCACCGCCGGATTTGGCGCCGATTCTCGAAGCGGCGGAAGGCGTGGTGGTCGAGGTCAACGACCCCCTTGGCAACCAGGGCATGTTGCGCATGAACCACCTGCACCCGCCCTTTAACGACCAGGCGGTGCGCCGGGCGGTGCTGAAATCCATCGACCAGGAAGTCTACATGCAGGCGGCGGTCGGCAATTCTAAGTTCTACAGCGTCTGCAATTCCTACTATGCCTGCGGCTCACCGCTTGAGACCGACGCCGGCAACAAGCTGGTCACCAGCCCAAACATCGAGGAAGCCAAGAAGATGCTGGCGGCGACCGGTTACGATGGAAAACCAGTCGTCATCATCCAACCGACCGACATCGCCATCCTTTCGGCCTTCAGCCTGGTCACCGCGCAACGCCTGCGTTCGATCGGCATGGAAGTTGAGATGCAGGCCATGGATTGGTCCACCCTGACCTCCAGGCGGGCCATGAAGGAGCCGGTCGACAAGGGCGGCTGGAACATCTTCCACACCTGGTGGATCGGCGGCGACATCACCAATCCCGTGCTTGCGACAGGCATGGGCGGCGGCGGTGTTGAGCGGGCCTGGTTCGGCTGGCCCGACGATCCCAAGATCGAGGAAATGCGTAGCGCCTTCGCCCGCGAAACCGATGCGGGCAAGCAAAGGGCCTTGGCCGATTCGATCCAGGACCGGGCCATCAACAACGGCGCCTACGGCAACGTCGGCACCTTCTTCGTGCCTGTCGCCTACCGCGACAACGTGAAAGGCTTGATCAAATCGCCGGTGCAGTTCTTCTGGAACATGTCCGTCGAACGCTAAGCCCTGAAACCGGAAGAGTTGAAGGCACGGCATGTTAGCCTTCATCGCTAAACGAATGGTCGCCATCATCCCCGTCATGGGGGTGGTGGCGCTCTTCGTCTTTCTCATGCTGCGCTTAAGTCCGGGCGATCCGGCCTCGATCATCGCCGGCGATTACGCTTCGCCCGCCGACATCGAACGCATCCGCGAACAGCTTGGCCTCAATGCCCCGATCCCGGTGCAGTTCGGAAAATGGCTCTGGACCCTGGCCCATGGCGATCTGGGTATCTCCATCTTCACCAATTTGCCGGTGTCGAAACTCATCGCGCAAAGGATCGAACCGACCCTGATGCTGGCCTCCACGACCCTGGTGTTCGCGGTTCTGGTCGCGGTTCCCTTGGGGATCATAGCCGCTTGGAAAGCCGGCACCTGGATCGACCGCGCCATTATGATTTTCGCGGTCGCGGGATTTTCGATTCCCGTCTTCGTCCTCGGTTACATTCTTATTTTTCAATTTTCACTAGAGCTTCGGTGGTTTCCGGTTCAGGGCTATACCAGTCCCTTCGTGGATTTTTGGAAATTCCTGCGCCACATTACCCTGCCGACCGTGACTCTGAGCGTGATCTACATCGCGCTTATCACCCGCATCACCCGGGCCAGCGTGATCGAGGTGATGGAAGAAGATTACATCCGCACCGCGCGCGCCAAGGGGCAGAGCGAACGTATCGTCTTGATGCGCCACGCGCTTAAAAACGCGGCCGTGCCCATCATCACCGTGATCGGCCTGGGCGTCGCCCTGCTGATCGGCGGCGTGGTGATAACCGAAAGCGTTTACAATATTCCAGGCCTCGGCCGGCTGGTGGTCGACGCCATACTCAAGCGCGACTACCCGATCATCCAGGGCCTGATCCTGGTGTTCTCTCTGGTCTATGTCATGGTCAATCTTCTGGTTGACATTATCTACACCCTTGTCGATCCGAGGATCAGGTATTGAGTGCGATCACCGATTGGGCCGGGGCCGATTTGCGCGGTAAAATCGCCGGTCTGCGACGCTCCATGCTGGCGCGGCACCCGACCATGGCGTTCGGCGGCGCCATGCTCATCTTTATGATCTTCTGCGCGGTTCTGGCGCCCTGGCTCTTCACCGGCGATCCCATCACCTTCAATCCTATCAACCGCTTGAAGTCCCCCGGCGATAGCTTCTGGTTCGGCACCGATATGTTCGGCCGGGATATTTACAGCCGCACCATCTACGGCACCCGGATATCCCTGGTCATCGGCCTATCCGCCGCCTTGCTTTCCGTGGCCTTTGGCTTGGTCATCGGCCTGGCCGCCGGCTATGTGCGCATACTCGACGCCATCCTGATGCGGATCATGGACGGCCTCATGGCCATCCCCGGCATCTTGTTGGCCATTGCCCTGGTGTCCCTATCGGGCGCCAGCCTCTTGACCGTGACCATCGCCATTACCATCCCCGAAATACCGCGCGTGGTGCGCCTGGTGCGCGCCATCGTGCTGACGGTGCGCGAGGAACCCTATGTGGAAGCCGCCGTTGCGGCGGGCACGCGCCTGCACCTGATTCTGATCCGGCATATTCTGCCCAACACCATTCCCCCGCTTATCGTCCAGGCAAGCTATGTCTGCGCTTCGGCCATGTTGAACGAGGCGCTGCTGGGATTTCTGGGCGTCGGCACGCCGCCTGAAATTCCATCCTGGGGCAATATCATGGCTGAGGGGCGAACCTATTTCCAACTGGCGCCTTGGATCATCTTCTTTCCCGGCGCCGCCTTGGCCTTGACCGTGCTGGGGGTCAACGTCCTGGGCGACGGCCTGCGCGACACCCTCGACCCGCGTATCGCCAAGAAGATGTAAGCACCATGACTTCGGACCAGCAAGCGATCCTCGACATTCGCGGCCTAACCGTGCGCCTGCCCGCGCGCGCCGACCGGGGAAACGCCATAGAAAACGTATCCTTCTCGGTCTTGCCGCACGAGATTCTCTGCGTGGTCGGCGAATCCGGGTCCGGCAAGTCGGTCACCGCCCATACGGTCATGGGGCTGTTGCCGCCCAAGCAACTGACCGCCACCGCGGGCCAGGTGTTGCTGCAAGGCGACGACCTTCTGAAAAAGACGCCCGGGGAAATGCGCGCCCTGCGCGGCGCGCGCATGTCGATGATTTTTCAGGAGCCCATGACGGCGCTTAACCCGCTCATGTCCATCGGCGATCAGATCGAGGAAATCCTGCAAATCCACACCCAGATGAGCGCCGCCGAGAGCCATGGGCGCATGATCGAGGTCATGGAGGCGGTCAAGCTGCCCGAGCCGGAGCGTCTGATCCATTCCTATCCCCATCAGATTTCCGGCGGCCAGCGCCAGCGGGTCATGATCGCCGGCGCCCTGGCGCTCGAACCCATCCTCTTGATCGCCGACGAGCCGACCACGGCTCTGGACGTGACCACCCAGGCGCAAATCCTAAAACTCATTAAAGACATCCAGCGCACCCACGGGACGGCGGTTTTGTTTATCACCCATGATTTCGGCGTGGTCGCGGAAATCGCCGACCGGGTGGTGGTGATGCAGCACGGCCTGGTGGTCGAACAGGGCGAGGCGAAAAACGTCCTCACCAACCCGCAACACCCCTATACCCGGATGCTGATCTCCTCGGTCCCCAGCATGACGCCGCCCAAGCGCCCGGATACGGCGGCGGCGCCGGTGGTTCTGGAAACCCAGGCCTTGTGCAAAACCTACGCCGACCGTTCACTGTTCCGCGCGGCGCGGGAAACCCGCGCCGCCCATAACGTCGATCTGACCGTGCGCCGGGGCGAAACCCTGGGCGTGGTGGGCGAATCCGGGTCCGGCAAGTCGACCTTGGCGCGCTGTATCGTGCGCCTCATCGATCCGACCGGCGGACAGATCCTGATCGACGGCCACGATATCGCCGGTCTGTCGGAGCGCCGCTTGCGCGAGAACCGGCGCCTGGTGCAGATCATTTTTCAAGACCCCTACCGCTCCCTCAACCCGCGCCGCACGGTCAAGGCCTCAATCATCGAGGGCCCCATGAACTTCGGCGTGAGCAAGGCCGAAGCCCTGACCCGGGCCAGCGACCTCATGACCCTGGTCGGCCTGGACCCGGACGCCCTCGACCGTTTTCCGCATCAGTTTTCCGGCGGTCAGCGCCAGCGCATCTGCATTGCCCGGGCCCTGGCCATGAATCCAGAGGTGCTGATCGCCGACGAGGCGGTCTCCGCCCTCGACGTTTCCGTCCAGGCCCAGGTTCTTGAGCTGCTCGACGACGTGCGCAAGCGCTTTAACTTGGCGATCCTGTTCATCACCCACGATCTGCGCGTCGCGGCCCAGATCTGCGACCGCATCGCGGTCATGTACAAGGGCGAGATCGTCGAACACGGCAAGGCCGCCGAGGTCTTCGGCACGCCGAGCCACGACTATACCCAAGCCCTCTTCAACGCCGCCCCCGGCCGCGATTTCGAATTCGGAAACTTCGCGTCGGCGTGAGACTCGCGCTGGTCTTGAATGAATTCCTGCTTCCATTCCCCCAAAACCGTCATACGCGGACTTGATCCACTGCTGTCCGGTTTATTATCGTGCTACCCGCCCGAGCGGGTTCCCGGCACCGCGAGTCCCCCCACCCCAACCCTCCCCCTCAAGGGGGGAGGGAGAAAAAGCGGCGCTCTCCCTCTAACTCCCTCCCCCTTCGACGGGGGAGGGTTGGGGTGGGGGTGACAGCCTCGCCAAACTTTCACGGTTTGCGGGGCCGCGCATGACAAAATGGGGCTAACCCCTAGCTTGGTGGTTCCCGCCCATTGCCGCGATGACTCCCGCCCCCGTATATATAGCTCATGTCCCTGAACACTCGCCCCCTTGCCCTCGCCTTTGGCGGCTGTATCGCCATGGCCACGGCCATGGGGATTGGGCGGTTTATTTATACGCCGATCCTGCCTTTCATGGTCGAGGCCCTGGGGCTTAGTAAGAGCGAGGCGGGCTTGATCGCCTCGGCCAATTTCGCCGGCTATCTGCTGGGTGCCTTGTTGGCCGCGCTGTCGGTCCTGCCGGGGTCGCGGCGGACCTGGCTGCTGGGCGCCCTGATCGTCAGCGCCGCGACCACGGCGGCGGCCGGGGGCCTGTCGTCCCTGCCCGCGTTCCTGGCGGTGCGCTTCCTGGGCGGCGTGGCCAGCGCCTTTGTCCTGATCTATGCCTCGACCCTGGTGATGGAGCGGCTTTACGCCGCCGGGCGGCCGGGATTTTCGGCTATCCACTTCGCCGGCGTCGGCGTGGGCATCGCGGTCTCGTCCCTGATCGTCTCCGGCTTGGCGGCCTTCGATATGACTTGGCGCGCGCACTGGATTCTCAGCGGCGCGGTGTCGCTGCTGGCCGCCGCCCTGGCCGCCGCCCTGATCCCGAAGCAAAGCGAACCCGCCCCCGTGACCCGCGAAGGCAAGGCCGGGGCCGGCCTGACGGCGCTGATCGCCGCCTACGGGCTGTTCGGTTTCGGTTACATCATCACCGCGACCTTCCTGGTCGCCATCGTGCGCGAGAGCGCCGAGATCGCGCCCCTGGAGCCCACCATCTGGCTGGTTGTCGGTTTGAGCGCCGTGCCCTCGGTCGCCCTATGGTCTTGGATAGGCGTGCGGATCGGCATACTTCAGGCCTACACCCTCGCCACCCTTATGCTGGCCGCCGGGGTCGCCGCCAGCGTGCTCTGGGTGAGCCCGCTTGGCGCCCTGCTGGCGGCGGCGCTGCTCGGCGGCACCTTCATGGCGCTGACCGCCCTCGGCCTGGCCGCGGCCCGTCTCATGGTCAGCGGCGATCCGCGCCGGGTGCTGGCCCTCATGTCCGCCGCCTTCGCCCTGGGGCAAATCCTGGGCCCGGCCTTCGCCGGTTACCTCCATGATTTAACCGGCAGTTTCCTATCTTCCTCGCTCACCGCGACCGCTGGATTACTGATCGCCGCCGTCTTGAGCTTCCGTATTTCGCGCCGCGCCGCTTAAGCGGTCTTCCAGGTAGGCGAAAGCGGCGGTGTGATCGGCGCCGGGGCCAAGCGCCTTGGACGCCCGGTCCAGAAGCGCCGCGCAACCCTGGAGCCAGGGCGCGTCGAGATCGAGACCGGTGGCGAGATCCCGCGCGATCCCAACGTCCTTGCGCATGAGTTCGAGCGCGAAACCGGAATCGAAGGCGCGGTTCAGGATGAACTGCTCGACCTTCTTATCGGTGGTGTTGTTGCGCCCGGTCGAGGCATTGAGAACGCCGTTCAGAACCTCAGGGTCGAGGCCGAAACGCCGGGCGACGATCAAAGCCTCGCAGACCGCAAGCAGTCCGGCCGCCGAGACGTAATTGTTGAGCGCCTTCATGGCGTGGCCGGACCCAAGCCCGCCGGTGCGCTGGACCTTGCCCATAGCGGAAAGGACCGCTTCGATCTTGTCCAGGGTTTCGGCGCCGCCGCCGGCCATGATGGTCAGGGTCCCATCCCTAGCCTTTGGCACGCCGCCCGAAACCGGCGCGTCCACCAGGTCGATGCCCAGTTCCGCCAAGCCGCGGCCAAGGCTTTGGGTGGCGGCCGGGGCGGAGGAAGACATGTCGATCACCACGCCGCCGTGGGTCATGCCCCGGACCAAGGCATCTCTAGCCTCACCCCCCATGACCACGGTGCGGACGATGTCCGCGTCCGGCAACATGGTGATGACCATGGCGCAGCGCGCGCCCAGATCGCGCAAGGTCTCGGCGCGGGCAATCTTGCCACCTGCCAGGGCCGCCGCCGCATCGGGGTGGGCGTCAAAAAGAACGAGATCGTGACCGGCCTTTGCCAAGCACCGGGCCATGGGCGCCCCCATGTTGCCGATACCGACAAAGCCGACGGCGGCGCGCGCCATTCGCTTACTCCGGCGCCGGTTTAGGCGCCACGTCCAGGCGGTGCACGATTCCGGCGAGCCGCGCCGACTCGGCCGGATAGAGGGCGCGCACCAGCGGGTCATGGCCCGGCACCACATGATCGGGGGTCTCGGCCAGGTCCACCAGGCGCGCGAAGCCCCGGATCATGTCCTGGGCATTGAGCACGATGGGAAAAAGCTTTTGCTTCTGAAAGTTCTCGTAGAAGTGCGAAGCGTCGGAGGCCAGGACTACCCAGCCGCGCCGGGTCAGCACCCGCACGCATTGCAGGCCGCCAGTGTGGCCGCCAAGCTTATGGACGCTCAAATTGGGCGCGATTTCGGCGTCGCCATCGTAGAAGACGACCCGGCCGGAATAGACCTTGTTCACCATTTCGCAGACATGACCGGCGGTGAAGGGCTGGCGCAGGTCGTCATTGCACATGCAGGGGCCGGTGGCATAGGCCATCTCCGCCGCTTGCAAGTGAAAACGCGCCGCCGGAAAATCGCCCAGGGTTCCCGCGTGGTCGTAGTGCAGGTGGGTGATAATCACATCGCTGACGCTATGGGCCTCCACGCCAAAGAGGGCCAGCGCCTCGGCCGGCGTGCGCAGCAGGGTCCGGCCGCGCCGCTCACCCTCGCCGTGTCCGAAGCCGGTGTCGATCACCAGGGTGCGCTTCGGGCTGCGCGCGACCCAGATGTAATAATCGATGGGGTGCGGCGCCGCGTGGTCGTCGGCGAAGATGAAGGATTCGCGGCGTGTGCGGTCGTCCCGCTCACCGTAACGCAGGGCGAAGACTTCGTAGATATCCGGCTCCGTCATGTCTCTCCTCGCTATCACCTCTTTTGCCTCACGATAGCCTCATGCAAGGCCGAGAGGAAGGCGGAACGGTCGCGCGGCGAAAAAGGCCTGGGGCCCCCGGTCACCTCCCCGGCGGAACGCAGGTCGGTCATGAGATTACGGGTCGCCAAGGTCATGCCGATGGAGTCTTCGCTGAAGACGCGCCCCTTGGGGCTAATCGCCGCCGCGCCGGCCTTGACGCAGCGGCTGGCGAGGGGGATATCGGCGGTGACCGCGATGTCGCGGGGGCCCACGCGCGCGGCGATCCAATCGTCGGCGGCATCCGGGTCCATGCCGACGATAACCAGCTTCACCCGCGGGTCGCGCGGCACGCTTACCCCGCCGTTGGAGACCACATGCACGTTCAGCCCGTGGCGCGCCGCGACCTTGTAGATTTCGCCCTTCACCGGGCAGGCGTCGGCATCGACGTAGATTTCGCTTGGGTTGGAGGCCTTGGACATAAGTTAGGCGTTCGCTTTAGCTCTCGTTCGCGAAAAGAGTCATCGCCGCTCCCAGCAGGGTCATGAGTTCGGCTTCCTTGCCGGGCGTGTGGGTGACGATTTCCACATGATCTTTTTGGAAACGGTCCAGAGATATTTCGCCTTCGGATGCCGCGATCATGGCTTCGTAGGATGTCGTCATGACGACATCGGGCGACTTGGCCGGGGCATAGCGCATCTCGACCGATGCATTCTGAACGCTCAGGGTAAAGTGCTCACCGTCAACCTTGAGTTCGGCTTCGAAGCGCGCCTCCGGCGTGACGGCACGCTGACAGGCCACGCCCAAGGTCACCGCGATGGTTCTGAGATTGCCCGGACGGCGCGGATCTTCGTCCGGCGGGAATCGGCCGCCAAACATGGCGAGCTCAAACAACACATCCCTTGTGCGCGCCCCAAGGCCGGTGAGCGCGTAAAGCGTCACGCCATGTTCCCCGTCGCACTTTATCGCCAGCCCATCGTCGATCAATTGCTGCAGGCGATCCGTCAGAAGGTTGGAGGCGATCCCCGTCAACCCGCTTTTCAGGTCGGAGTATCGGGCCGGCCCCGCATGCAAATCACGCAAGATCAAGAGCGTCCAGCGATCACCGATACGATCTAGCGCGCGCGCGATCGGGCACAGCAGTCTGTAGCGGCGGGATCCAGCCATAGGTGTCCTTCTACACGAAAAAACATACTTTATTAAATAAAGTAATCACTTGATATTATCAACCTTGATGCCATATGGTGTTCTGACGCCTCACGCAGGGGCCCGTGTACGCGATATCGACCCAAAGCAAGAGAGTAGAGCGATTGCCATGTCCATCAAACCAAGAATCCTCGTTACCGCAGCTGCGGGCCATACCGGCTCAGCCACCGTATCTCAATTGCTTGCAAGGAGATTTCCCGTTCGCGCCTTCGTGAGGCGTAAAGATGCACGAGCCACCGCCCTGGAGCAGGCCGGGGCCGAAATATTCGTCGGCGACATGTTCGATTACCGCGACCTTCGCGACTCCATGGTCGGCATTCAACGGGCATACCACTGCCCTCCATTCTCGCCCAACGTCTTGCACAACACGATGCTTTTCGCGGTCGCGGCGGAGGCGGCTAAACTCGAAGTCGTGGCGCTGATGAGTCAATGGAATCCGCACGCCACTCACCCCTCGATCATTTCGCGCGGGCACTGGATCGCCAACCAAATCTACCGCTGGATGCCGTCGGTAGACGTTATCCATGTCAATCCCGGCCTATTTGCCTTCACCTATCTGCTCGGCCTGCCGGCGATTGCCCACTTCGGTATGTTCATGGCGCCGTTTGGCGACGGATTGAACGCACCGCCCTCGAACGAGGACATCGCGCGGGTTGCGGCGGGCGTTCTCATGGATCCTGCCGCGCATATCGGGCGGAGCTATCGTCCAACTGGTCCGAAATTGATTTCTCCGCGCGACATCGCCGGAACTTTAGGCAAGGTTCTTGGACGCAAGGTCACTTATAAGGACGTGCCGTTCAAAACCTTCAGCAAGGCGGCCATTACACAAGGTCTACCGCTCTCCGACCTCGCCCATTTTCGTTATTACGCCGAGGAACTGCGAAGCGGCGCCTTCGCTCTCGGCGGGCCGACAGACCACGTCCTAGAAGTCAGCGGCCAAGCGCCTGAAAACTTTGAGTCGATCGCACGGCGGTACATCCAAGACCCTTCGCTCATCCACCCGGCTCTCAAAGTCGGGTCCAAACTGGAAGCGATCGCGTTCCTCTTCAAGATGTTGGCCACCATGCCGGCGGATCTGGGCGCTTGGGAACGCGAGCGCGGCTATCCGCTTCTGAGCGATGCTGTTCTGGCGCAAGACAGCCCGGAATGGCGCGCCACGGCTGAACACCAGCACCTCAATCTTCTCGCCGGCGCAAAAACCGTGGCCCCGGCTTTGGAGACAACCGCCTAACGGCGCAACCTGAAAAGGAGATACCCCGTGACCAACACAGCAACTCTTCTAGATCGTAACCGCCAGTTTGCCAGTAATTTTGCCGCCGCCGATCTGCCGGTACTGCCAAAGCTGCGCGCGGTGATACTCACTTGCGGTGACTCGCGCGTGGACCCGGCCCACATCCTCGGGCTCGAGCTGGGCGACGCCGTCGTCATCCGCAACAACGGCGGACGGGTAACGCCGGAAGTGGTGCACGAGATCGCCGCCCTGTCGTTCCTCGTCGCCAAAATGGACGGGGCCGAGCGCGGACCGTTCGAGCTGATAATCATCCAACACAGTGAATGCGGCGCCGAACGCTTTGCCGACCCAAATTTACAACGTGCACTCAAGGAGCAACTCGGCGTGGACGTGGCGCCGGTGGCAATTACCGACCACGAGCTAAGCCTGCGAGAGGACGTCGAACGCCTACGCAGCGCGCCCGAAGTGCCCGGACACATCGTAGTTTCTGGGTTCATCTACGACGTGCGAAACGGCCACGTTCGCGAAGTCATAGCGCCGGCTGCGCTTGCGCCCTAGGCCCACCAGACGGCGCAGGTTGATTCCAAATCTCACAGCTTGTGCGCCCGCTGCCCGATTAGGTCACATACCCATAACGGCGCCATCCCGGGACGGGAGGAGCTTGATGCTGGCCGTCTCGATACGTTTTTCAAGCTCGGCCGCGAAGGCCTTGCGGGGCATGCCCGGGGGGATGGACGGCAGGATTTCCAGGACGATGCGCCCCGGCTTTTTGAGGAAATCCCGCCGCCCCCAAAACACACCCGAATTCAGCGCCACCGGCACCACGGGCACGTCCAGGCGCGCGTAAAGGGCGGCGGTGCCGGGATGATAGGGAAGATGCGATCCCGGCGCGGCGCGGGTGCCTTCGGGGAAGATCACGATGGTCTGCCCCTGGGCCAGAACCTCACGCGACTTGTCGATCATGCGGCGCAGGGCGCTCGGCCCGCCGGTGCGGTCGATGGGTATGCAGCCGGCGCCGACCACGTACCAACCGAAAAACGGGATCTTCAAAAGTTCCCGCTTCAAAACGAATCCGGGCCCATTGAGAAAGGTGGAAAAGATGATGGTGTCCCAGGCCGACTGGTGCTTGGAGGCGATAATGCAGGGCGCGGCGGGCAGGTTCTCCAAGCCGCGAACCGTGTAAGTAAGCCGGCAGATATGGCGCAGCATGAACAAATTTCCCCGCGCCCAAGTCCGCCCGGCCGTGAACAAGGCCTGGCGCGGCGCCGCGAGCAAGGGAGCGCACAGAATAACGATCAAGCCGGTCCAGGCATAAAACAGAACATTGAATAGGAAGGAGCGCGCGCCGATCATGGCGCCGCCCCGCCGGTGAAAACATTCCAGGCCAGGGCGACCAGGTATTTGCTGTATTCGCGCACGATCAGGCCCGGATTCCCAGGCCAGCGCCAGCGGGGTTCCGTTTTGTAACCGTCGGGAAAAACCGGGTGAGGAACGATCTTTACCGCCGGCATGACTTTTCGAAACTCCAGCAGACTGCGCGGCATATGGTAGGCGGAGGTCACCAGGCGCAGGGAGCGCAGTTTCTGTTCGCGCAGCCAGGCCGCCGTTTCCACGGCATTTCCGCGGGTGTTGTCGGCCCGGTACCCCAGGGCGATGCAGCAGGCCAGCTCTTGCGGCGTTTGCCGGGACACGCGCAGCAATTCCTCAACATCCACGCCCCGGTAAACGCCCGATACGAAGAGTTTACGGGCCCGGCCGTCGGCCAGGAGCGCGAGTCCCTGGTGGACGCGGCCGGCGCCGCCGGTCAGGACCACGATGGCACCGGTCTCGGTTTCCGGGTCGGCGACCGATCGGGGCAAGGCGTACGCGAACCATAACAACCCCAGCGACCAAACCAAGACAAGGAAACCGGCCGCGACGGCCAAGCGCCGGGCCCAGCCATGGCCGCGCTGAGTCGTGGCGAAGCTTCGGCGCGGGTTCATGGCGGTCAGGGCATCCGGGCGAGCGTGCGCAGCACCGTGACCCGCGCCGTGAGCGTCGCGACCAGGGTCACGGCGACGGGCAACAGCAGAAGCACGGTCCAATCCAGGGGCCGCAAGGCCACGTCCGGCAAAAGCAAGGCTTCGTTGCCCTTCAAGGTTTGTCCGGCGGCAAACACCGTCGCGATCGCCAGCAACAATCCGGCGATGCCCCCGCGCAGGGCGAAGGTCAGGACATGGGCCTGAAACTGACTGGCGATATAGGAATCGTGCGCGCCGATCAGATGCAGCAATTGAATGACGGGGCCATGGACCGACAGGCCCATGCGGGTGGCGAAGGTGACGATCAGGATCGCGCTCCCGGTGATCAAGGCCACCACGAGCAGGGCGACCCACTGCACGCTGCGGGCCAGGCTGCGCACCTTGCCCAGCCAAGCCCGGTGGGTATCGACGACCGCCTCCGGGGAGATTTTCGCGACCTCCCGCGCCAGCACGCCGAAATCGGGTTCGGCCGCCGGGTTGAAGGTCACCGAAACCAGGGCCGGCACCGGCAGTTCGGCCAGGCTGGCGGCGGCGCCGAGCCAAGGCTGCAACAGGCGCTCGATCTCATCTGGCTCCATCACCTTGGCCTCGCGAACCCCCGGTGTCGTAAGCAGCAGCTTGAGGATGCGGTCCAGCGCGGCGCCGGCCTTTTCGCCCCCCTGTTCCTGAGGAACCTGGATTGTCAGGGTGCCGCTGAGTCCCTCCTGCCAATGGCCGACCGCCCGGCTCATGGTCAGGGCGGAAATCAGGGCAAGCGCCGCCAGGTACACCATGATCGCGACCAGCCACGGCAGAAAACGCCCCGAGGCGTCGCCGTCGAGGGGAACATCTTTTTTTCCGAACAGCCTCATGCCCGGCCCCTTCCCGGACGGTCCACGCGCACGCCGCTATCGGCCAAGCGGACAACCGGATGATCGAAACGCGCGACCAGGGAGTCGTTATGAGTCGCGATCACGATGGTGGTGCCCAGCTTGTTCAGTTCCTCGAACAGGTATAGCAGGCGAACCGCCATCCTATCGTCCACATTCCCCGTCGGCTCGTCGGCGAGCAGCAGGTTTGGCCGGCCGACCACGGCGCGGGCGATGGCGACCCTTTGCTTCTGGCCGCCCGATAAGGTCGGGGGATAAGAATCCAAATGTTCCGCCAATCCAACCCAGGCCAAGAGTTCCGCCACATGATGGCGGACTTTTTCGTCGCGCTGACCGCTTATTTTCAGCGGCAGGGCAACATTTTCAAGGGCCGTCAGATGGTCGAGCAGGCGAAAATCCTGAAACACGACGCCGATCTTCCGGCGCATCCTGGCCGCCTCCAGGCGGGTCAAGCCCGCGACATCGCGATCGAATAAATGAATGCGGCCATTGCTTGGTTTGCGGGCCAGGTAAATCATGCTCAGAAGCGACGATTTTCCGGCGCCGCTGGCGCCGGTCATGAAATGGAACGACCCCGGCGCCAAAAGAAACGAAACACCGCCCAGAACCTCCGGGCCGCCGCCGTAGCGCAAGGAAACATCTTCGAAACGAACCAAAATCCCGCCGATCGACGCGCTTGGAAATGGCCCGCAAGATGACATACCTGGCTCAGGGTCGTAAAGCGGCTGCCCGCCGGGCCGCGAATCGCGGGCCCGTTGGCTGCTTGCCTTGGCGAGGGGCCCTACCTATAAGGTCAGGGTTGTGCAACTTGCCAGGCCACCGGAATGAATCTGACCTGCCCGTCCTGCGATTCGACCTTTCGCATCGACCCCGGCCAGATCGGCGCCTCTGGGCGGCAGGTCAGGTGCGGCTCTTGCGGTCATGAGTGGAACCAGCCTCACCCCGGCGAGGACGAGGCTTCGGCGCCCACCGAAGCGGACGGACCGCCCCCGGCCGCCGAAGCGGCACCGCCAGGCGATGCCATGCTGGCCGCTCCGCCCAGCGCGGCGCGCCGCCAGGGCGCGAAACTGCACGAAAAAACGCCCCGGCGGGGATCGGGCCGCCGGCTCGTGGCCGGTTGGCTGTTTTTCCTGGCCGTGGCCGGGGCCTTGGCCGCCGGGGCCTACTACGGCAAGGACCGCATCGTCGCCGCCGTGCCCGCGGCGGCCGATCTTTATGCCCTGATCGGTAAGCCGGCCGAGCCTCATGCCGGCGATGGCTTTGAGCTCCGCGACGTCAAATCGGTGCGCCGTCTTATCGATGGGCAAAGAGTAGTCGTGATCGAAGGTACGGTCGCTAATATTTCCGAAACCCAGCGCGATGTTCCGCGGCTTCGCGCCAGCGTCACCGATGAGACCGGCGCGGAAGTCGACCAATGGGATTTCTCGGCCAATATAGAGATTTTGCCGCCCGGCGGCATGACCCAGTTCAGAACCACGACCCGCAACGCGCCGCGCGAAGGCAACCTGGGAATCGACTTCGTCGCCGAGATGCCCGAGCGATAAGGGCTTTAGGTCACATACCCATTAACGCCGTCATCCCGAATGCGGCTTTCCGTTTATGAGTCGATGTCCTAGGTTGAGAACCTATACAACTCGTTGATATTGTGGCACTGAGAAAGCCCTTATTGGGTATTTGTTCTGACGAGGTGTCTGACATGGATCTTTTTTGGCTTTCAGATGAAGCTTGGGCGGCGATTGAACCGCATCT
>JAJFGL010000040.1 GCA_021776135.1 Kiloniellaceae bacterium | reverse complement strand
CGCCTTGCGGATGGCCGGGATGTCGTTCACCACGCCCGAGGCGGTATCCACCTGAACCACCAGGATGGCCTTGATCTCGCCCGCCGTATCTTCGCGCAAGCGCGCCTCTACCGCCGCCGGATCGACCGCGCGCCGGCCATCATTGGGCAGAGAGTCGACCTGAAGATCGAGCACGGCCGCCATCTCGCCCCAAACCCTGGCGAAAATACCGCTTTCAAGGATCAGAACCTTATCCTTGCGCGAGAGAGTATTGGTCAGCGCCGCTTCCCAGGCGCCATGGCCATTAGCCGCATAGATGTAGATCCTGCCTTGCGTGCGAAACACGCGGGCCAGGTCCGCTAGGCAAGACATCGTCACCTCGACAAGCTCACCGGAATAAATATCGACCGCCGGGCGATGCATCGCCCGCAGCACCTCGTCGGGCACGGTGGTCGGGCCCGGGATGCTCAGGAATTCGCGGCCATTGCGAACAGACATCGTATATAACTCCCCCAGATAGTGGCCCCGATCAATCGAGATTTCCCGTGTGAATCCCTTAGACACGGTTGAGGGCATTGTCATGTATGGCCGCCCCCGGTGTTGCAAGGGGAAAACTGATTTGAAACGGCGGTAGGGTGGAATCAGTCTAATGCGAACCAGTCTGTGAATTCCCCCATGATGCGCATTACACGCCGCTAATTGACGCCACTATCGAGGGATATGGTTTGACCTGGCTGCCAAAGTCCATTGTTGTCGAAGATCTGGCAAATGGACGTTTGTTGCGTGCCGCTGAGGAAAGTGACGATATTGTCGTCGACATCAAGATTTTAAGGCATGCACACAGCACCGAACCTAGGGTGGAGAAATTCTGGCAGGTATTTCTGCAGCAGGAGGCCTCTCTAAGGAAAGTTTCCTGATTTTCCCGCTTGGCCATTCAGGGTGAATAGGGAAACCCCACAAAGTTCAGGAAAAGCGTGGTTGTACCTAGCTTCCAATCCATGCAATAAACACGTACGTACGATGCGTTTTTTGCATAATCTGCTTTGATAACAGTATTGGACCGCATAATAACTATCGCCATACTGTTTTAGCGTATCGCTAGGGAGGGAAAACAAGGCTGCCAAAAAGCCAGTACTGCACAAGAATTAAATCCCCTAGTTCCCAGGCGAAGCTGACATTCCTAACTCGTTCGACTCGCGTTAGGTAATTTTTTTACGGCAAAACAGGGAAAACACAGGATGAAACTCCAGACATTACTTGCATCGGTCGCCGCGGTCGCCGCGGTATCCATTGCTGGCGCTACTGTTGCTTCGGCGCAAAGCACGCTCGACATTGTCAAGAAGCGCGGGCATCTGCGCTGCCAAGTCGGGCAGCCTTCGCCCGGTTACTATAATCTCGACGCCAATGGTAACTGGTATGGTCTCGATGTGGCGAATTGTCAGGCAGTCGCGGCCGCCATTTTTGGCGATAAGACAAAATTGGAAATCCAATCGGTCAGCAGTCAAATGCGCTTTACCGCTTTGGCCAATGGCGAGTCGGATATGTTATCGCGGACCGCTACCTGGACGATGTCCCGCGATACCCAGCTTGGCCTGGATTTCCTGCAACCCAATTTCTACGACGGCCAGGGTTTTACCGTTCGTAAAGACAGCGGCATCACCAGCGCGCTTCAAATGAAGGGCGCCAAGGTATGCGTGCTGACCGGCACGACGACCGAACTCAACCTGGCGGATTTTAGCCGGGTTAATAATCTGAATATCAGCGCGGTTACGTTCGAGGATTTCAACGTCCGCGACGAGACTTACCTGAATGGCGGTTGCGATTCGACAACCGGCGATAAGTCATCGATGGCCGGCAACCTGGCGGCATTCCCGGTTCCTTCGGACCATATCATTCTGCCTGAAACGATTTCCAAAGAGCCTTTGGCACCGGCCGTGAGGCATGGCGACAGTCAATGGCGGGATATCGTCACTTGGGTCGTCTTTGCCATGATCAACGCTGAAGAACTTGGCGTTACCAGTGCGAATGTCGACGATATGCGCGCCAACTCGGACAATGTGAATATTCGCCGTATGCTTGGCGTCGAGGGCGCCCTTCATGAAGGTTTGGGGCTAAACAAAGACTGGGCCTATAACGTCATTAAGCAGGTTGGCAATTATGGCGAAAACTATGAAGCCTACATGGGTAGTGGCAAACTAGGCATCGGCATCCCCCGTGCAGGGTCGGCCAACGCTCTTTGGACCGATGGCGGCCTGATGTATTCTCCGCCAATGCGCTAGAAATTAAGCTAACGGTCTTAGCCGTTGATGTTGCAAACTGCTGGCGCCAAACCCTTTTCCAAGATGGTTTGGCGCCAGTTTTGTTTGGCGACACCAACTTCAACCCCACAACGCTAATTCATATTAGGGGATGATATTTTGGCAGTCAGCGATGGACCGAAGAAAACCGAACATATCAAACCAATAGAGAAGTTTGAATTTTTTCAGGATGAGCGTGTTCGCTCGGTTTTCTATCAACTCCTGACAGCAGCGATTGTTGGCTGGGCTGTTTGGTATCTTATTTCAACCACGGCCCATAACCTTGAAGTACGTGGGATGAGTTCCGGTTTTGGCTTTT
Source organism: Kiloniellaceae bacterium (assembly GCA_021776135.1). GTDB lineage: Bacteria > Pseudomonadota > Alphaproteobacteria > Kiloniellales > J153 > JAJFGN01. The sequence goes on along the minus strand of JAJFGL010000040.1, from coordinate 200,019 downwards.
TGAATGTTGAAGCCGGGTTCGACACAGACTTTAAACTCGTTGAGTACGTACCCGGGATCGGGACCTACGGCGATATCTTTATCATTGGTGTGCTCAACACACTTTATATTTCGGCGTTGGCGATCGTCGCCAGCACCGTACTTGGATTTGCCATTGGGGTTCTGCGGCTTTCCAGCAATTGGCTGGTCTCCAAGGTGGCGCTGGCCTATGTGGAAATTTTTCGTAATACCCCATTATTGATACAAATTATTTTTTGGTATACCGGGATATTCTCTCTGCTGCCCAAGATCAGGCAAAGCTATGACCTGTCCGGTGGAACAGAATTTGTTCTACTGAATAATCGTGGGCTTTATATGGCATGGCCGGTGCCTGGCGATCTGCTCTGGATGACCGGAGTTGCATTTATCGTCGCAGTTATCGCTGTCGTTATTTTCAGACGCTGGAACCGTAAACGTCAGGACGCAACAGGCCAGGTATTCCCGACCTTCATGCCATCCGCCGCCTTGATTATTTTTCTGCCGGGAATTGTTTTTGCGATAACGGGATCGCCGCTTGGCTGGGATTTGCCGAAGCTTGAGGGTTTCAACTTCGTTGGTGGCGCCACCGTTCCGCCGGCATTTCTGGCACTTCTGGTCGCCTTGTCCATTTATCACGCCGCGCACCTTGCCGAATCCGTTCGGGCAGGCATTTTGTCGGTGAATAGGGGACAACGCGACGCCGCCCTGGCAATTGGTCTCAGGCAAAATCGGGTTTTTTCTCTCGTCGTTATACCCCAGGCGATGCCAGCAATCGTTCCCCCCATGATTAGTCTGTGGATGAACGTGGTCAAGAATTCGTCGCTGGCCATCGCTATTGGCTATCCCGACCTTGTTGCTGTTTTTATGCAGACATCGTTGAACCAGGCCGGTCGCGCTATTGAGATCGTGGGCATGACCATGGCCTTTTATATGTTCGTAAGCCTGACTATTTCGGGGCTGCTGAATATATATAATAAACGTGTCCAGCTGGTGGAGCGCTGAGCATGGCTATTGTAAAAGCGGAAAAAACACCTGCCAGAGCGGCGCCCATATCCGAGTCTTCGTTGATTGGCTGGATGCGGATGCATCTGTTCAGTTCCACCTTCAACAGTATTCTCACCGTCATCTCTCTTTATATTATTTATATAACGGTGTTTGGAGTATGGAAATGGGGGGTTACCGATGCTGTGTGGGTTGCTGGTAACCGGCGTGAATGTTTCAATATCAGCATTAATGGCGCCTGTTGGGCAGGTGTTATTACGTGGCTGGATAACATTTTCTATGGCCGCTACCCGAGAGAAGACTTATGGCGGGTCAATCTTGGCGGACTATTACTGTTCATCTGGATGGCGCCGCTTTGGCTGCCACGGGTCAAGGCAAAAGTCTTTATCGGTCTGACCACGGTATTCCTCTATCCCTTCCTTGCCGGATACCTTTTCGCGGGTGGCGAGAAGGGCATCTTCATGCAAGTCATGATCACCGCTGCTATCGTTTGCCTGCTTGGCAATACCACGCATTCAATAATTGGTTTGTTTACCGGCCGCAGTCTTCCCGAATTCCTGATCCGCCTGCTTGGCAAGAATGCCGCATCGGAAAAGAGCCAGCGCAATATTCTTCTCGGTATTCTCGTGCTCAGCTTTGCCGTGGTTTATATTTGGCAAATGGGCTGGAGCGTTGAAGTCGTTCCCTGGACCAAATGGGGCGGGTTGTTTCTCACCCTCGTCATATCGGGGGTCGGCATCGCCTCGGCACTGCCGGGCGGGATCATTCTTGCCCTTGGCCGACGCTCCAAGCTGCCGGTAGTCCGGGTACTCAGCACGGCGTTCATCGAACTGTTCCGTTCGGTGCCCTTGATTACCGTGTTGTTCATGGCAACGACGATGTTTCCGCTGTTCATGCCCGAAGGCTTTGTCCTCAACAAGCTGGTTCAGGTTATCATCGCCGTTTGCCTGTTCAACGCCTGCTATATGGCCGAGACCGTTCGCGCCGGCCTTCAGGCCATTCCCAAGGGTCAGTTTGAAGGTGCCCATACCATAGGTCTGGGCTATGTGGGAACGATGAGCCTAGTCGTCATGCCTCAAGCCCTGAAGCATATGATTCCTAATATTGTTGGCAGTTTCATTGGGTTGCTGAAGGATACCACACTGGTGTCCATCATCGGACTATTCGACATTCTGGGCATGCTGCGCTCGATAAGCAGGGATACGCCATGGCTTGGACTTCATAAAGAACCGCTGATATTTGGCGCGGCACTGTTCTTCTTGATCTGCTTTGGTATGTCAAAATACAGCCGCCATTTGGAAGTGAAGCTTTCGACCGGCAACAAACATTGATCCGGAAAAACCGGGGGAGAGAGAATATGGCATCCATGGACACGCAGGAAACCCCGGCCCAATTAGCCTCCGCCGCCTCGTCTGAAGTTATTATTGAACTCGACAAGGTCAATAAATGGTATGGCGATTTCCATGTCCTGAAGGACATTGACCTCGTCGTCCACAAAGGCGAGCGAATCGTGGTTTGCGGCCCTTCAGGCTCGGGGAAATCCACGCTGATCCGCTGCATCAACCATCTTGAGGAGCATCAAGCGGGCAGCATCGTTGTCGATGGCATAACGCTGGACAAAAACCTCAAGCATATCGACCATATTCGCACTGAAGTTGGCATGGTGTTTCAGAGCTTCAATCTGTTTCCCCATCTCTCCATTCTCGAAAACCTCACCCTTGGGCCGATCTGGGTTCGAAAGATGCCCAAGGCTGAGGCCCAGGAAACGGCCATGAAATATCTCGAGCGGGTCAAGATCCCCGAGCAGGCCGACAAGTACCCGGGACAGCTCTCCGGTGGTCAGCAGCAGCGTGTTGCCATCGCCCGTTCACTCTGCATGAATCCGAAAATCATGCTGTTCGATGAGCCGACTTCGGCGCTCGACCCTGAAATGATTAAGGAAGTTCTCGACGTCATGGTTGAGTTGGCAGACACAGGCATGACCATGGTCGTGGTAACGCACGAAATGGGCTTCGCCAAGATCGTCGCCGACCGCGTGATCTTTATGGATGAGGGCGATATCGTCGAGCAGAACGAACCGTTCGAATTTTTCGGCAACCCGCAGCATGAACGAACGAAACTGTTTCTCAGTCAGATTCTTTAACGCCGACGGCTGCTGTATTCTCAGCATATCACTTTGGTTAGCACGTGGGTGCCCAGATGCGCAGGTGCCCTTACCCCATGCATTACCGGCGTCGGTGGTGTCATGTCTAATGCGAACCAGTCTGCGAATTTCCCGGAATTGCGACGTTCAGGCCGCCAGCTGGCGCCACTCGGCGAGCGCGGCGGAGCGGTTCTGCTTGAAAGCGTCGCGGCTGTTGAGGTGATAGTCGAGATTGAAATGATTGTGGATCGAGGCGTGAGCGGAAGCGAACTTCTGCAGGGCCTTGATGTCCCTGAACCTGGCCATCGCGCCCTCTCGTCGGCGAAATGGTTGATGTGAATTTTCGGCCCGGTTGTTGAGCCAACGCCCATATTCCTGACGCTCCAGATTTCCAATCACCTTCATCGCGGCGCCATAGGATCGAAGCTGGTCGGTCACGATCGGCCACGGTCCACCGTAGCGCTTCATCACGCGCTTCAGAAACTTGAGTGCAGCCTTGCGATCCCGGCGCTTAGTCGCAAATACTTCGAGTACGTCGCCTTCGTGAACGACGGCGCACCAGAGGTAATGTGTCTCCCCATTGATGCGGACGAAAACCTCGTCCAGGTGCCAACGCCATTGCGAATATGACCGATGATGAACGCGACGCTTTCTGATCTCGCTAGCAAACACCGGACCAAACCGGTTCCACCAGAACCGTACCGTCTCGCGGCAGATATCGATGCCTCGTTCAAACAGCAGAACTTCGACCGGCCGAAGAGACAGCGGATAGCGGATATACATCATCACCGTGAGGCGAATAACCTCAGGCGAACTGTTGAAATAACGGAAGGGATTCTGCATCGCCGCAAGCTAAGGAAGCGAGCACCCCGGCTCAAGCCGATTTTGTCTGACAATGCCACTGCCCGCAATCAGTCGGCCGAACTTCATGAACCAGCGTCGAACCGTTTCCTTCGAAACATCGATGCCACGCTCGGCCTGCAGATCCTCGATATCGCGAAACGAAAGCGTGAACCGGGCGTAGAGCCAAACCGTATGCTAAATGATCTCGGGCGAAAAACGATGTCGTTTGTAAGATATCGGGGTCATACCGAGACCTACCGGTCCCTCCCCGCGCCGGCTATCGACTTAACGTGTCAATGCCAATCAGACCTTTTGTGGAGAAAGTCAATTGACGCGAAGGGCGTCTGATGTATGGTATACCACATAATTGTTCTCTGGGACTGGTTTCCGAGCCGCAGGCACGAACTTGATGAGAGGGGCCTAAGCCGTTGTCATTCAATAGGAAATTGTCGCCGATCGCGTTGAACTTCACCTTGAAGGATCACACCTACGACGTCTTGCGCGCCGCTATTCTCGACATGAACATCTATGAGGAAGGCGCTGACCTTCGTCTCGATGAACGAGCGATGGCGGAACAGCTCGGTATTTCTCGAACCCCGGTTCGAGAGGCGCTGGCGCGTCTGGCGCAGGACGGATTTGTCGAGATATTGCCGCGCAAAGGGGTTTTCGTTAAGCGGAAATCCATGGATGAAGTCCTGGAAATGATTGTTACCTGGGCGGCGCTTGAAAGCATGGCCGCGCGCCTGGCTACTGAAAGCGCCACCACGGCCGAGTTAAAATCGCTGCGCAAATTCGCCATGAGTCACAGCCCGCACGCGGCGCGCGCGGAGATTGAAGAATACTCCGACGCGAATATCCTATTTCACCAACGGATTCTCGAATTATCCGGCTGCAAGCTTCTGGGACTGACGGCCGACGGCCTCTTTCAGCACATGCACGCGGTTCGCCGCAGAGCGATGGGCGAGGCCGACCGGGTGAAGCGTTCGGTCGTGGATCACATGGAAATTATCGAGGCGCTCGAAAGCCGCGATGCGAATCTCGCGGCACGTCTTGTGCGTGAGCATACCATGAAATTGCACAACCATGTCCGCCTTACATGGGTGCGGATTGAAACCATCAATCGAAAACAAAACGCGGCTGGCTGATCGTCGCCGCAGGGTCATTTACGGAGAAGACATTTATGTCCGAGGCAAGAACATCCAATACGGCTCACGACACGCTCGCGCGCAAGGACAAGTCCGGCGGTATGATTTCGGGCGGCGGGTTGGTGGCGAAAGCGTTGAAGGCGGAGGGTGTGGACACGGTTTTCACCCTTTGCGGCGGACACATCATCGACATTTACGATGGCTGCATCGACGAGGGTATTCGTATCGTTGATGTGCGTCATGAGCAGACAGCCGCGCACGCTGCCGACGGCTATGCGCGGCAAACCGGTAAACTTGGATGTGTCGTGACCACAGCGGGGCCGGGGTGCACGAATGCGGTCACCGGCGTGGCAACCGCCTTCCGCTCTGAAAGCCCCATCTTGCACATTGGCGGACAGTCCAGCCTAACTCAACACAAGCAAGGGTCGCTGCAAGACTTGCCGCATGTGGACATTATGACGCCGATCACGAAATTCGCATCCGGGGTTTTCTCGACCGCTCGTGTCGCGGACATGATCTCGATGGCCGCGCGCGAGTGCTTCAATGGGGCATATGGCCCAAGCTATCTGGAGATCCCGCGCGATATTCTGGATGCCGAAGTGCCGATCGAAAGCGCCGTGCTGCCTGAGCCCGGTCATTACCGGTCCTCGACTAAGACGATCGGCGACCCCGCCGACATTGAAAAACTGGCGGATATTTTAGTGGAGGCGGAACGCCCGGCTGTGCTCTTTGGCCAACAGGTTATGTCCAGCGGCAGCATCGAAGCCTGCGCCGCCTTCGCCCGCGCTCTGGATATTCCAGTTTACGCCAATGGCGGCGCCCGGGGCATGATGCGCCTTGACGATCCGCATCACTTCGACCGCACACGCAGTGACGCCTTCAAGAACGCGGACGTGATCCTGATCGTCGGCACGCCATTTGACTTTCGCATGGGCTACGGCAAGCGCATTTCTAAAAAAGCGACGCTTGTTCAAATCGATCAGTCTTACGCAACAGTAGGCAAAAACCGGGATATCTCGCTCGGAATATCAGGTGATCCAGGCGCGATATTAACCGCCGTTGTACAGGCCGCTTCTGGGCGCATGGACAGGGGCGCGAGTCAGAAACGCCAAGCTTGGATGAAGGAGCTTCGCGAAATCGAAGCGGCCAAGCTTGAGAAGCTGATGCCGATGTTCCTCAGCAACTCAAATCCGATCCACCCGTATCGTCTGGCCTATGAGATCAACGAATTCTTGAATGACGATACGATCTATATTGGCGATGGCGGCGATATCGTAACGATCTCGGCGCAGGCGGTTCGGCCGCGCAATCCGAGCCAGTGGATGGACCCGGGCGCGCTCGGTTCGCTTGGTGTCGGGACCGGGTTTGCGATGGCGGCCAAGCTGGCCCATCCCGAAAAAGAAGTCATGTGCCTCTATGGGGACGGCTCCTTCGGCATGACGGCATTCGACATGGAAACCGCCCAACGCTTCGGCGCGCCTTATCTGGCGGTCGTTGGCAACAACTCCGCCATGAACCAGATTCGCTACGGCCAGATTGCCAAATACGGCGTAAATCGCGGTGGCATCGGTAACAAGCTGGGCGATGTTCCATTTAGCCGGTTTGGGCAGATGATCGGCGGTTACGGTGAAGAAGTTCACGAAGCGGGCGAAATACAGCCGGCTCTACAGCGTGCTCGTGAGGCGATTGCGGCAACCGGAAAATGCGCGGTGATCAATGTATGGATTGACCCGAACGAATACGCGCCGGGCACCAAAGCCCAAACAATGTACAAGTAAGAGGGCGTGCTGGAATGAAAGCTCTTGAAGGCATTAAAGTTCTGGATTTCACGCATGTGCAATCCGGCCCGACCTGCACGCAATTGCTGGCGTGGTTCGGCGCCGATGTGATCAAGGTGGAACGGCCAGGTGTGGGGGATGCGACGCGCAAACAACTGGTCGATGTGCCCGGTGCGGACAGTCTCTATTTCACCATGCTGAACCATAATAAGCGGTCCATTGAACTCAACTCCAAAAACGAAACGGGCAAGGAAATCCTGACCCGCTTGATCGAAGAATGCGATATTCTGGTGGAGAATTTCGCTCCCGGTGCGCTCGATCGCATGGGGTTCCCCTGGGAACGCATTCAGGAAATCAACCCGCGCATCATCATGGCGTCGATCAAGGGTTTTGGTCCCGGCAAATACGAGGACTGCAAGGTCTATGAGAACGTCGCCCAGTGTGCCGGCGGTTCGGCTTCCACGACCGGCTTTCTGGATGGTCCACCACTGGTCACGGGCGCCCAAATTGGCGATTCAGGTACTGGCTTGCATCTTGGCCTTGGTATCGTCGCGGCGCTTTTCCAGCGTGAAAAAAGCGGACGCGGGCAAAAAGTATCCTGCGCCATGCAGGATTCGGTGCTCAATCTGGCCCGCGTAAAGATGCGCGATCAGCAGCGGCTGGCGGCCGGCTCCCTGACCGAATATTCGCAATTCGGCGAGGGCATTCCATTCGGCGACGCGACTCCGCGTGCGGGCAACGATTCGGGCGGGGGTCAGCCGGGGCGCATCCTTAAGTGCAAAGGATGGGAAACCGATCCGAATGCTTACACATATTTTATCTGTCAAGCCGCGATCTGGGGCAAGATTTGCGATGTGATCGGCAAGCCTGAATGGCTGACCGATGAGGGTTACGCCACGCCGCCCGCGCGCCTCGACAAGTTGAATGAGATTTTCAGCACGATCGAAGAATGGACCATGACCAAGACTAAGTTCGAGGTCATGGACATTTGCAATCCGCACGATATTCCGGTCGGGCCAATCCTCTCGATGAAAGAAATCGCGGAGGATGAGGGGCTTTACGCGACCGGCACGATGGTCAGGGTCGATCATCCCGGGCGCGGTGAATATCTCAGCGTTGGTTGCCCGATCAAGCTTTCCGACAGCCCGGTGGAAGTCGAGCGTTCGCCTCTTCTGGGTGAGCACACGGTAGAAATACTGGAGCAAGTGCTCGGTTATTCCGGCGATGAGCTCGAGCGTGTAATTGGGTCCGGCGCCGTGGGCGATGTTGCTCGCGACGCGGCTGAATAGGGAACAGATTGATGCGCATCGTGGTTCACGGACAACAGGCATTCGGTAAAGCCGTATTGGAAAAACTGCTGGAGCGCGGTGAGAACGTGGTGGCGGTATGCACGGCGCCGACAAAAGAAGGACGGCCGGAAGATCCGCTTGCCGAACTGGCGCGTGAAAAAGGCATCGCCCTGCATCAGCCAGCATCCTGGAAAACACCGGAAGCGTTGGAACTCATGCAATCCTTCGATGCCGACGTTTGTATGATGGCTTACGTGTTGATGTTCGTACCGAAAGCGGTGCGCGAAGCGCCGAAATACGGAACATTTCAGTATCACCCGTCGCTTTGCCCGCTGCATCGGGGACCCAGTTCGATTAACTGGCCCATCGCCATGGGTGAGCAACAAACGGGCCTTACCATTTTCTGGCCAAACGACGAGCTGGATGAGGGCCCCATTCTGATGCAAAAATCTTGCGCCATAGGGCCGGATGAAACACTGGGCGACGTATATTTCAAAAAATTGTTTCCCATGGGTGTCGCGGCCATGATCGAGAGCCTTGATTTGGTGAAAGCGGGGATCATCGTCAAGCACGATCAACGGCTTGATGCGGGCTCTTACGAAAGCTGGTTCAGGAAAGCGGATGCCGAAGTCATTTGGGCTGAACCGGTTGCCGATCAGTATAACAAAATTCGTGCCGCCAACCCCGCGCCAGGGGCCTGGACAACGCACAAGGGCGAGATTGTCCAGATATATGACAGCCAGAAAACCGAGGGCGAGGGCGCTCCGGGAACCGTGGTTGCGATCTCTGAAGAAGGCGTTGAGGTGCAGGGCAATGGCGGGCGCATTTTGATGAAACGGGCCCGCCCAGCGGGCGGCGATAAACAGCCTGCGGCAGAATGGGCCGCCGCCGCCGGAATTTCTGTTGGCGACACGCTCGGTACATAAGAATCACGGTCAGGAAATCCCACCTATGAGCTTTAAGACAGACATTGAGATTGCCCGCGAGGCCGATAAACGCCCCATCCAAGAGATTGGCGCGAAACTTGGCATCGGAACCGAAGACTTGGTGCCTTACGGGCACGACAAGGCGAAGGTGAGTGCGGAATTTATCGCCAAGCAGGCCGACAAGAAGAACGGTAAACTTATTCTAGTGACGGCGATCAACCCGACGCCGGCGGGCGAGGGCAAAACGACCACGACGGTCGGTTTGGGCGATGGCCTGAATGCGATAGGCAAGAAAGCCGCTGTATGTATCCGTGAGGCCTCGCTGGGTCCTTGCTTTGGCATGAAGGGCGGGGCTGCCGGTGGCGGTTACGCACAGGTTGTGCCGATGGAGGAAATGAACCTTCATTTCACGGGCGATTTCCACGCGATCACGTCGGCGCACAATCTGCTGTCGGCGATGATCGACAACCATGTCTATTGGGGTAACAGCCTTGAAATAGATAACCGCCGCGTGGTGTGGAAGCGCGTGATGGATATGAACGATCGCTCGCTGCGCGATGTTGTAACCTCTCTGGGGGGCGTGCCAAACGGATTTCCGCGGCAGGGTGGATTCGATATTACGGTGGCGTCCGAGGTGATGGCGATTCTTTGCCTGTCGAACGATCTGAAAGATTTGCAAGAACGCTTGGGTAACATCATCGTGGCCTACAAGCGCGACAGAACGGCGGTCACCTGCCGCGACATCAAAGCCGATGGCGCCATGACCGTGCTTCTGAAAGACGCGATGCAGCCGAACTTGGTGCAGACGTTGGAGAACAACCCGGCCTTCGTGCACGGCGGACCCTTCGCTAATATCGCCCATGGATGCAACTCGGTGGTGGCGACTAAAACCGCTCTGAAACTGGCCGATTATGTGGTCACGGAAGCAGGGTTCGGCGCCGATCTTGGGGCTGAGAAATTCCTTAATATCAAATGCCGCAAGGCTGGCTTGGCGCCGTCGGCGATCGTGATCGTGGCGACTATTCGCGCCATGAAGATGAATGGCGGTGTGTTGAAACAGGATTTGGGTTCCGAAAATGTACAAGCCGTGAAAGACGGCTGCGCGAACCTCGGGCGCCACATCGAGAACATCAAGAGTTTCGGCGTGCCGGCCGTGGTGGCGATCAACCACTTTGTCGCTGACACGGACGCCGAGATCGTGGCCTGCAAGGACTACGTGGAGAGTCTCGGCTCGGAAGCGATCCTGTGCAAGCACTGGGCACAGGGTTCGAAGGGCATTGAAGAGCTGGCTGTGCGTATCGCCGGGATTGCCGATAGCGAGATGGCGCAGTTCCAGACATTGTACCCGGACGAGATGCCGTTGATGGAGAAGATCGAAACCATCGCCAAGCGCATTTACCGGGCTGACGAAGTGCTGGCCGATAAGAAAATCCGCGATCAATTAAAGCAGTGGGAAGCTGCCGGCTTTGGCCATCTGCCGGTCTGCATGGCGAAGACGCAATATTCGTTCTCGACCGACCCGAATCTACGCGGAGCGCCTACAGGTCACAGCCTGCCAATACGCGAAGTGCGCTTGTCCGCGGGCGCAGGATTCGTGATTGCCGTGTGCGGTGAGATCATGACCATGCCGGGCCTTCCCCGCGTGCCGGCATCGGAAAGTATCATGCTCAACGATGACGGGATGATAGAGGGTCTTTTTTAGGTAGGGCGATGAGATGATCCGTAAAATCATTGTACCAGTGCGTGGCGATGGCAAGGGCGACAACGTGATTGCCCATGCCGCCTCCTTGGCGCGCCGGTTCAATGCCCATGTTCAGATCACCCATTGCCGGGCACGGCCTGAAGACCTGATGCCCTTCGGCGTGCCCCTTCCGGCATTCCTGAAAAAGCAGATTCTCGAACAGGCCGTATCCGTCGCGGACCAGGAAGAACAGGGATTGCGCGATGAGGTCAAAGCCTTGGCCAAGCAATTTAAATTGACCGTAACGGACACGCCCACCGGACGCTCCGCCACCGCCTCTTGGGTTGAAGAAACCGGGCGCCAAGTCGATGTGATCAAACGCCACGGGCGCCTGTCGGATATTATTTGCGTGGCCAAGCCCGATGTCGATCGCAATCTGGGGGCCAACACCTTGAAGGCCGCTTTGTTCAATACAGGCCGTCCCGTGATGATGTGCCCCGAGGCGGAGGGCGCCTTGGCGGAGTTGGGGTCTCACATCGCCATTGCGTGGAATGGTTCCACGGAGGCCTCGCGTGCCGTGGCTCTCACGATGGGCCTTATCGAGAAGGCCGATCGAGTCACCATTCTGACCTCGGGAGCCGAAATTCATGGTGCCGGCACGGATGATCTCGTGTCGTACCTGGGGATGCGCGATGTAGACTCGTCGGTTTCCAAATTCGAGGCCAAGGACTCGATTGGGAGCCAACTGCTGGATCAGGCGGTAAAATGCGGCGCCGATGTTATGATTATGGGTGCTTATGGCGACAGCCACGAACTGGAGACGGTTTTTGGAGGAAACACACAGGTGGTTGTCGACAATGCGACGATGCCTGTCATTATGGTGCACTGAAAACGGCTTGAAGACACGCCGTGGGCACGGAACGCTTGGACGCCTGGCCTGTTGGCCCAGAACAATAAAAAGCCGCGATAGAGCGGATACTGAACGTAGGAAACACAAGCGGTCACAGGTGTGATCGCACAGCCAGATGGGAGGAACCAAAATGGCTATTACTAAAAGACACTTACTCGGTCTTGTCGGTGCGACTGCTTTGAGCGCGTTTATGTTCGGAGGTATTGCTCATGCATTTGAACCCAACAAGCCCGTTACCTTCATCATCATGGCCGGCAAGGGCGGCGGCGCGGACAAGATGGCGCGCTTGATGCAAGCGATCATTGAAAAAGAGAATCTATCTCCACGCCCCTTGGTGCCGATTAACAAGTCCGGCGGTTCCGGTGCCGAGGCGCTGGTTGCCGCAAAGGGGACGAACGATCCCGATCACACGATCATGGTGACTCTAAACTCGTTCTTCACCACGCCGCTGCGTCAGCCGGGCTTGGACGTGGACATCATGACGTTCGCGCCGGTTGGCCGCATGGCGGAAGACACTTTCCTGCTTTGGGTACACAAGGATAGCGGCATCACGACATTCGATGAGTATCTCAAAGTCGCCAAGGAGCAGGGCAAGAAATGGGTGATGGGCGGCACCGGCAAGAATTCAGAAGATAACATCATTACCGATTACCTGAACGGCAATTATGGTCTCAGCATGAAGTATATCCCCTACAAGGGTGGTGGCGCCGTGGCCAAGCAGGTTGCCGGTAAGCAGTTGAATTCTTCCGTAAACAACCCGTCCGAAGCCCTCGGGTTCTATGAATCCGGCGACATGGTGCCGTTGGTTGCTTTCACTGACGAACGCCTGCCGATGTTCCCCGACGTTCCGACGCTGAAAGAAAAAGGCGGTGACTTCTCTTACTTCATGCAGCGTGCCGTCGTTGGAGCGCCGGGCATGTCGGCGGAAGCCAACGTTTATTACACCGGTCTTTTCGATAAGGTGTACAAGTCTGCCGATTGGCAGAACTACAAGACAAAGAAGTCATTGATGGGTGACTTCATGGCCGGTGACGAATTGAAGGCCTATTGGGTAACCCAGCGTGACCGCCACCGGAAGATTCTGAAGGAATCCGGCGCCATCAAGTAAGAACCAACGATTGTCGCGCCAAATCATTCGTGATTTGGCGCGACACCCACACCAGAGAAATGAGAAAGTGGCCGGAGGAGTTCCAGTATCATGCGTAGAGCCGAAATTGTTACTGCGGTGGTTCTTGGAATAATTTCGATCTATCTCATGTGGAAAAGCGGCGAACCACCTGCGTGGGATCCGGACGTGGTTCGCTTCGCTAATATCGGCATGATTGAAGGCGAGGGCCCCGGCAGCGGTTTCTGGCCGTTCTGGCTTTCGCTGGTCATGCTGATTTGCTGTATATTCATCGGCGTGAACTGGTATAGGCGGTCGTCGCCGCCTTCTCAATCCGACGAACCCTTTCTCGACCCATACGGAAAGAAGATGCTGCTCCAGGTGGGTGGCGGGCTAATTGGCTTTCTCGCCCTTATACATGTGGTGGGTTTCTACGGCGGGATGTTCGCCTTCCTGCTCTACTATCTGCGCCATCTGGGAAGGCATTCGTGGAAGCAGACCCTGTCGGTTGCTGTTGGCATGCCCATTATCAGCTTTTTCTTTTTCGATATCTCAATGCGTATTGTCCTTCCTAAGGGTTATCTCGAACCCCTGTTTATTCCACTCTACGACATCTTCCTGTGATGTGGGCGATTAGTCATTTTTAAACGGAACCGGTCATGGACGTTGTAGCCGCCCTTTTAAACGGCATTCTAGTTGCTCTAGAGCCGATTAATTTGTCGCTTGCCATTATCGGCGTGATTGTCGGTTTGTTCGTGGGCGCCATGCCCGGCCTAGGGTCCGTAAACGGTGTGGCTATCCTGCTGCCGTTCACTTTCGTGATTCAAAATTACACCGGCGGCGCCACCTCACCGATGATCTTTCTGGCCGCCATTTACTACGGCGCCATGTATGGGGGGGCGATATCATCGATCACGCTTGGCATACCGGGGGCCTCTACCGCGGTAGCGACCACGTTTGACGGCCGGCCCATGGCGCTTGCCGGCAAAGCGCACGTGGCTTTGGTGGTCGCGGCACTTGCTTCGTTCGTTGGCGGCACGGTCTCCAACGTTCTGTTTACCGCTTTCGCGCCTGCGCTGGCCTCCGTTGCGCTGTCGTTCGGCGATCCAGAAATCTTTGCTCTCATGTTGCTCGCTTTCGCGACCTTTGTTGGACTGGGTGGGGACGACATTCCCAAAACAATTTTCTCTATCTGTATCGGCTTGGTTTTAGCAACTGTAGGTTTCGATATTGTTTCAGGTGAACCGCGGTTAATTTTCTTTGATTTGACAGGGTTTACTCACGGCATTCGTTTTCTGGTGCTGGCGATTGGCGTCTACGGCATTGGTGAAATGATCTGGACCATCAACACGTCGCGTTATGGCAACACCATGTCGAAAGTAGACTTGAGGGCGCGCAATATTTGGCAAGCCGTTAAAGATTTTCGCCATGCCTGGAGAGGAACCGCAATCGGCTCGTTGCTGGGATTTTTCGTAGGCATACTGCCCGCCGCCGGGGCGACCCCGGGCTCCTTGATGTCTTACGGGGTTGCGAAAATGATCGCGAAGGATCCGCGTCAATTCGGCAAAGGCGCAATTGATGGGATCGCGGCGCCTGAATCGGCGAACAATTCGGCTTCGACCGGGGCCATGCTTCCGATGATGACCCTGGGTATTCCCGGTTCTCCAACAACGGCGGTGTTGTTGGCGGGGATGGTGATATGGGGCCTACAACCAGGACCCCTGCTGTTTACTAACCAGCCCGAATTCGTTTGGCCACTGATCGGCTCGTTCTACATTTCCAACGTCATCGCCGTGTTGGTGAACCTCGCTTTCATTCCGGTTTTCTTATGGATGTTGCGCATGCCGTTCACCATCCTCGCGCCGCTCATCTTCGTTCTGTCTTTGGTCGGCGTATTTGCGGCCTATCAGGATATGTTCGATGTCTGGTTGATGGTCGGCGTCGGCGTCGCGGCCTTTTTCCTGCGCATACTGGATTATCCGGTTGCTCCCGCTGTGTTGGCCATCGTGTTGGGACCGATTGCCGAACCGAAACTGCGCCAGTCCCTGCTGTTTTCGGACGGTGATATCAGCATCTTCTTCACCCGGCCAATTGCCGGACCGATCACCGTGATTGCCTTGATCTTGATCTTCCTGCCGCTGATGAAAATCATTCGCGACAAAATTCGAAGGACAAATAAGGAAACGGCTTGAGAAAAGGAAGTCGACGGATAAAGAGCGAAAAAACGATCGCACCGGCCTGTTTTCAAGCCCATGGATGGATGCTGCGAACCAGTAAAAAATAGCGATCAAGGAGCCCTTGGATAAATGGGTTTATCTGTTAGCGTAACTGATAACGGCCCATGGAACCCGGGGCTGGAATCGCAAATACCGCGTGACATTCTGCCGCTATCGACCATGTTTCGGTCGGGAAATATTTCCAACGACTTTGATGAAGCTTATGAACTGAGCGATTTTACAGGCATCTCTCCGTTCGATTTGGTTGCCTTTCGACCGGAACGATTGATTGCTCACGAGATGCTCATTCGGGTAACAGCCGATCTTACCGTTCCCGATGGGCCAAACTACGAGGACCTCGGCATCAATCTGCGTGGCATGGTCCAGACTGTTCTAGAAAAATACGTAGAACCAGAACTGCCCGGCCTTGTGAAGGATTTCAGTCGCTTTAAGACTGAAGTATCGAACTTCATTCGCGAAGAATTTGAGATACGGATAAGTCAGACCGCAACACCCGGGCATAGCAATGATGAAGGCCAGGACTTTCTGACGCGGTTGTTACGAGGACACGTCAGAAAGACGCAAAAAACCGGGGCGGTTGATGAGGCGGAACGCACCTTAGCAGCTCTCGCAAGTTGGTCATCTCAAGCGCAACAAGATGATGATCCGTTTAAGGCCGCTTGTCTGGACGGCCTTTTCAAGGTCGTTAACACCATCGTCAGTTCCCGTGGCAAGTTGATTGCGGATCACGAGACCGTGGTAAAACTGGCCACGACATATGTTTGCAACAGCTACGGAAGCGAGTTTTTGGGAAAGGCTGTCGAGTCGATTTTTTCTCTGGCTTGCCGCAAAGAAGGCTATCGGATCCTGCCGGCACAGCCGGAACCCTTCATCATGAACGTCAAGGGAGCTTCTGCTTCCGGTAAGAGCACCATGAGACCCCTGCAGCGGGAACTGGCCGGGCGGCTTGGCGTTCCCTGGCAAGATTTTGCCCTAATCAGCCCGGACTATTGGCGAAAGTTTTTGCTGGATTACGACTCTCTTGGGCCGGCCTGCAAGTACGCCGGCGCCCTTACCGGACACGAGCTTGCGATCATCGACAAGAAGCTCGATCGCTACATGGCGCAAAAAGCCGAAGGTGGAAGAATGTCTCACCTCTTGATTGATCGGTTTCGTTTCGACAGCTTTTCTCCAGAGGAAGACGGGGAGGCGGACAGCAAGCTGCTCACAAGATTTGGAAAAACGATCTTTCTCTTTTTTGTCGTTACGCCCCCCGAGGCAACGGTCGAACGGGCCTGGATACGAGGGTTTAAGACAGGACGATACAAGGCCGTGGACGACCTGCTATTTCACAATATCGAGGCCTTCACAGGCATGCCGCAGCTCTTCTTCTCCTGGGCATTGTCGAAGGGAAAGAGAGTTCACTATGAATTCCTGGACAACTCCGTATCGGAAGGCGAACGCCCCCGAACCATAGCCAGCGGCTGGAATGGCCGAATGAATGTCTACGATGTTGAGGGCGTGCTGAATATCGAACGTTTCCGGAAGATCGATATTGATGCCACAAACCCTGAAGGAGTCTACGAGGAAGGATCGCAGGACGCACGCGGGAATCTGGGGTTCCTTCAACAATGCGTCAAGTTCCTTGACCGGATTCAATTCATCGACCCAGTAACAAGAGAGGTTTATGGCGTTATCGATCATGGCCATTGGACCTGGCGGGACGAGGAAGCATCGTCATGCAGCCAAAACATCGCGGAAATCCTGAACATGATTGATTTGGAGGGTGAACTTGACCCAAGAGTCCATCAAGGAGGCGCCGCCCCCGCTAGCTCTGAACCGGGCGAAGAAATAAATTACGACGTTGGGCGGCTGCAATAGGTGTCAATGCCCCGCAGGGTGGTGTCAGTCTAATGCGAACCAGTCTGTGAATTCCCCCATGATGTGCATTTCACGCCGCTAATTGACGCCACTCTGCCAGCAACGTGGAGCGGTTCTTCTTGAAGTCATTGCGGTGGGTGAGGTGGCGGTCGAAATTGAAGTGATTATGGATCGAGGCCTGGGCGCCCGCGAACTTCAGTAGGGTCTTGATGTCCCTGAATTTCGCCATCGCGCCCTCTTGTCGCCGGAAGGGCTGATGTGATTTTTCGGCCCGATTGTTGAGCCAACGCCCGCACTCCTGTGGTCGATTTAGTCTGACAGTGCCCTGGCGGGAATTGGCCCGCTCGGTTTCAAACTCGCCAATGTCGTTGCCGGGAGAAAACGTCTTACCGCCCGCGCCCCGTAGCACAATTCAGCGCACGTCCTCATCGCCTGACAATTCCACCAAAACCTCGCCCAGGCGGACCCACATGGGTTTGGTCATGGCGTTGAGTTTTTCCGGCCGGTTCAGGGTAACGGTTGCAATGTATCCGTCGCGCGATAGCAAGATTGTATCGGTCATCGCCGGACCTCCTTAACGGTAGAAGAATTCAACCAGCCCCATGGGCACGATGGGAACGTAGGTCACCAGCATCAGCACCGCGAACAGCACACCGATGAAGTAGATATTCACCTTGCTCACATCCCACACGTCGGCCTTGGCGACCGAGCACGCGGTGACCAGCACGCTGGCAACCGGCGGGGTCTGCTGACCAATACCCAAGTTTAGCGTGACAATCATGCCGAAGTGGACCGGATCAATGCCGACCGAATGGACGATCGGCATGACAATCGGCACGACCAGGATGATTGCGGCTGCGGAATGCAGGAAAAATCCGACCGTGAGGAAAAACAGATTAAGGATGGCGAGAATGACGTACTTGTTGTCGGTGAGCGACGAAATTTCAGCCGCCAGTTTTTGCGGCACCTGAACCTCGGTTAGAAAGACGCCGACCAGAACCGATGCCGCCACCAAAAGCATCACCACCGAGGTATGGATACCGCCCTCGATGATGGCTTCTCTCAAATGCTGGAAGTTCAGCTCACGGTATACGGCTGATATCAGGACTGATGCCAGCACGGCCAGCGCGGCGCCTTCGGTCGCGGTAACGAAGCCGCCGAAGATACCACCGAGAATGATCACCGGCAGGGTGAAGGCGAGGGACGCATCCTTGAAGGTTTCGACCACGCGCCGGACCTGGAACATTTCCTCGACCGGATAATTGTGACGGCGCGCGAACCAGTAACTCATGATCATCATGCCGACACCGCCCAGGATGCCGGGCACGACACCCGCGACGAACAACTGTACCACCGACGTTTGCGCCATCACCGCGTAGAGAATCATCGGGATCGAGGGTGGGATGATCACCGCCAGGGTTGCCGATGAAGACATAACGGCGGCCGCGAACGGCGCTGGATAGCCTTTCTTTTTCATCGCCGGAATCAGGATCGAGCCGAGCGCCGCCACATCGGCGACGGCTGATCCCGATATTTCCGCAAAAAACATCGACGTGGCGATCGTGATCATCGACAACCCGCCCTTGATGAAGCCAAAGAGCGCCGAGGCAAAGGCGATCAGACGGCGCGAAATCCCGCCGGAGTTCATTATCGCGCCGGCGAGGATGAATAGCGGTATGGCGATTAACGGGAACTTGGTCGCGCCATCCATCATGACCAGCGCGACATTGGGAAGGATACTTGTTCCCTGTGTCAGGACCATCGCTATCGTCGTCGTCACGGCAAGTGCGACGGCAATGGGAACATTGATCAAGACCAGCGCAAACAGACCGATGAACATGAGGGCAATGGTCATGGCCCGGCTTCATCCAACTGTGAGAGATAATTGGCCTTACGGGCCTTATCCAACGCATCAGGCAGGGTCAGCAGTTGCGCGATGATAAACAGCACCGCGCCGATGGGAATGACCGATTGGGTAAATGCAGTCGGCACCTCGGGCAGACTGATCATGGTGTCGCCTTCCAGGATCAGCAAAACCTCGACACCAAGCCAGCCCATCAGGGCGAAAAAGCCGATAACGATGAACTCCGCCAGCAACACCACGGGCACCCGGATATGAGGGGGCATCGCGTTGACAAGCCCCGGCACACCGATGTGGGCTCGCTTGAATGCGGCGAGTGCGCCCGCGTAATAGGTCAGCCAGGCCAGTTGGATAGCGGCGACTTCGTCATACCACACAAGAGCATGGCCCGATATCCGGTAGGCAACCGCAACCAGCACGACAACGGCCAGCGACACCATGAGAATGATGGTGATCACTTCCAGCAGGCGTTCGAAATGCCTCTGCATGGTTGCAATAGCCAGGCGCACGAGCACGGGTCCTCCAGCTTAAAACGAAAGGATCAATAAATCGGAAAATGAAGGAAAAGGACCGGCACGCCGATGCGGACCGGGCCTTTTCCGGCAGTCTTACATTGCGAGGCCCATGGCCTTATCGACAAGGGCGCCACCACCATCGACGGTGTCGGCGAATTCCTTGTAGATTTTGTCGGAAGCCTTGATGAACGCGTCCTTGTTGGCCGTGTTCACCTGCATCCCGCCGGCCTTCAACTCGTCCAGCAGCGTGATCTCCAGTTCAGCCGCCGTCTTATAGACGAACGCCTGGGTTTCCTGGGCCACTTCCGTCAGGATCGCCTGTACGTCGGCGGGCAGTTTCGCGAAGTGCTTGGTGTCGACCGTCACGTAAGCCGGGGTGTAAACGTGTCCGGTCAGCGATAGATATTTCTGCACTTCCTGGAACTTGGCCGAGGCAATCTGGGCAAACGGGTTTTCCTGGCCATCAAAGGTGCCGGTCTGCAGCGCGACGAACACTTCCGAGAACGAAAGCGGCGTCGGGTTAGCGCCATAGGCCTTGAACATTTTCACCCGCCAGACCGACTTGGGCGTGCGCAACTTGATGCCGGCCAGATCGCCCGGAATGTCGATTGGGCGTTTGTTGTTGGTGATATGGCGGAAGCCGTTTTCCCAAAGGGCGAGAATTTTCAGACCCTTTGCTTCGGCGATCGGCATCAGAGTCGGGCGGACGATTTCCTTTTCGATCCGCGCCATGTGCGCCCGGTCCTTGACCAGATAGGGCATATCGAACATGCCGAATTCATCAACCTGTGACGCCATGACCGACGACGGCAGGGCGAAGTTGATGGTGCCGAGCTTCAGCTTTTTAAGCAACTCCTTGTCCTTGCCGAGCTGGCTGGAACCAAACACCTCGACCCGCGCCTTGCCGGCGAGTTTGGCATTGGCCCGTTTAGCGAACTCGTTGGCCGAGGCCTCGAACAACGAGCCCGGTTTGCCGACATGACCGAACTTGAGAACCAACTCACCGGCCATGACTTGTGTCGACATGATCGCGGCAACCGCGGCCATGCCGGCAATTTTGTAAAATGTAGAAATCTTCATCGAAATTCTCCCTTTTGTGTTCGAACGTTTTATTTGTTGGTCTTGCCCCATTATGGAGCGCCGGAACCAATCCGGCTCGTATGTTGTTTTTGGGGACCGATACGCACGGCCCCATGATGCCAATCAGGCAGCAGCCTGACCGGCGAGGTATTCAAGGGCGACGTCCACGCCACCCTTCGCATTGTCCATGCCGAACAGGCGCAGGCCCATTTCGACACCCGATAAGGTGCCGGCCAGCATCAGGTCGTTGAAGTGACCAAGGTGTCCGATACGAAACACCTTTCCCGCCACCTTGCCGAGGCCGGTGCCGAGCGACATGTCGAATTTATCCAAAATCAGTTTGCGCAACGCATCCGCATCGCTGCCGTCAGGAACCATCACGGTGGTCAACACCGGTGAAAATTCATCCGGGCTGACGCAAAGATTATCGAGACCCCAGGCCGTCACCGCGCGCCGGGTCGCTTCGCCGTGCCGGGCATGACGGGCAAAGACGTTATCCAGCCCTTCCTCGTGCAGCATGGCGATGGACTCTTTCAGGCCGTAAAGCAGATTGGTCGCCGGCGTATAGGGGAAAACGCCTTTGGCGTTCTGTTCAATCATTTCATCCCAGCGCCAGTAAGACCGGGGCATGCCGCCAGTTTCGGATACTTGAATGGCGCGGTCGCTGACGGCGACGAAACTCAACCCTGGCGGTAACATAAGGCCCTTTTGCGAACCCGAAACGGTGATGTCGACACCCCATTCGTCATGGCGGTAATCAACGGATGCCAAAGAGGAAATTGTGTCGACCATGTAGAGCGCCGGATGATCTGAACGGTCGATGGCGCCGCGGATATCCTTGATGCGTGAGAGCGAGCCGGTAGACGTTTCGTTATGCACAACGCAGACGGCCTTGATGGCGCCGCCCGCGTCGGCCATGAGCCGTTCTTGGATCTTGTCTGGGTCCGCGCCCCGGCGCCAGTCACCGGCAATCACCTCGACATCGATTCCGAGCCGTTCCGCAAGCCGGGTCCAGAGCGTCGAAAAGTGGCCGGTTTCACACATCAGGACCTTGTCCCCGGCCTGAAGAACATTAACCAGTGCCGATTCCCATGCCCCGGTGCCCGAAGCGGGAAAGATGATGACCGGATTGGACGTCTTGAAGATGGTCTTGATGCCGGCGAGGATATCCAGGCCAAGCTCGACGAATTCAGGCCCCCGGTGATCGATCGTCGGGCTGTTGATAGCACGCAGCACCCGGTCCGGAACGTTGGTCGGTCCTGGAATCTGCAAAAAATGCCGACCAGAATGGAAGCCCATGGCAGTCGATCTCTCCCGGTTCTGCCGGACGTGGCAGCATTAAGGGCGATGCATCGCCGCCCTGTATTTTGGTTATTCACATTATGTATACGAAATTAAAGCGAATCAACATGCAACCAGGGAATAGGCGGGGCTTTTTTATTTGCTTTTATTGTTATATTTCAAGATATTATGAAAATATGGCGCCGCCTCTATCTCGTTTGCAAAAATTATTGTATACAAAATTATCCGATTTCATTCTGACGGGACCCCAGCTGCATGACCGCGAATGCCCCTTCCCTGATTGGTGATGCCACCTTGGCCCGCTATCTCGGCTCTGACTTTGAAGGCGAGGTTCTGTTCGATGCTTTTTCCCGGGGCCGTTACAGCACGGATGCGTCGATCTACCAGATCGAACCCCTTGGCGTGGTCGTGCCGAAATCGGAAAATGATATCAAGCGCACCATGGCCGCGGCCCGCGGCGCAGGCGTGGCGGTCTTGCCCCGTGGTGGCGGCACGTCGCAATGCGGCCAGACCGTGGGCGCGGCCCTGGTCATGGACGTCAGCCGCCACCTGAACAAGGTTCTTGAATTCGATGCCGAAGCACAAACGGTCTGGGTCGAACCGGGCGTCGTTCTCGACCAGTTGAACGAATTTTTAAAGCCGCACGGACTGTGGTTCCCGGTTGACGTCTCGACCGCGTCGCGCGCCACCATCGGCGGCATGGCCGGAAACAACAGCTGTGGCGCACGATCCCTTAAATACGGCCCCATGCGTGACAATGTCATCGCCATTGACGCCCTGCTGGCCGACGGCTCTTCCATGCATTTCGGCGTCTTGCCCACTGAGCTGGATGAAGCGGGGTTTGAACCCAAACACCGCGAACTGGTGGATGGGCTGATTGAACTCGGCCGCCGTGAAGCCGACGAAATCAACGAGCGCTTCCCGAAACTGATGCGGCGGGTCGGCGGCTACAACATCGACGCGTTGGTGCCCAGCAACAAGCCGGTCAATCTGGCGCACCTTCTGGTCGGATCGGAAGGCACGCTTGCCTACAGCAAACGCATCAAACTGAAACTTTCCGTTATCCCGAAACACAAGGTGCTCGGCATCTGCCACTTCCCGAGTTTCTATCAGGCGATGGACGCAGCGCAGCATCTGGTCAAGCTCGGGCCGGTCGCGGTGGAACTGATTGACAGCACCATGATCGAGCTTTCCCGCGACATTCCGTTGTTCCGTCCGACCATGGACAAGGCCGTCCGGGGCGACCCCGATGCGCTGCTTTTAGTCGAGTTCGCCGGTGACGACGAAGCCAAGCTGCTTACACAGCTTCAGGCTCTGGTCGACCGGATGGCTGATCTCGGGTTTCCCGGTGGCGTCGTTGAAGTCACCGACCGCGCCTTCCAGAAAGAAGTCTGGGACGTGCGGAAATCGGGTCTCAACATCATGATGTCCATGAAGAGCGAGGGGAAACCGATTTCCTTTATCGAGGACTGCGCCGTGGAGTTGACGGACCTCGCCGAATACACCGACAGGCTGGCCCGTATATTTCACAAGCACGGCACCACGGGTACCTGGTATGCCCACGCATCGGTCGGTTGTCTGCATGTGCGCCCGGTTCTAAACCTGCGCCAGGAAATGGACGTCAGGAAAATGCGCGCCGTTGCCGAGGAAGCCTTTTCGATGGTGCGCGAATACAAGGGCTCGCATTCGGGCGAACACGGTGACGGGCTGGTGCGATCCGAATTCCACGAAGCCATGTTCGGCACGCGCATGGTAAATAATTTTGGCGAAGTAAAAGCAGCACTTGATCCAGACAACTTAATGAATCCCGGCAAGATCGTTAATCCGTCGAAAATGGATGACAGAAATCTGTTTCGCTACAAGCCCGGCTACCGGATCGGCATGCCCGAAACCGTGCTTGACTGGTCGGACTGGGGCGGCTTTTCCGGCGCTGTCGAGATGTGCAACAACAATGGTGCATGCCGTAAGTCAGATGCCGGTGTCATGTGTCCGTCCTTCCGCGTCACGGGCGAGGAACGCCATCTGACCCGCGGACGCGCCAACACCCTGCGGCTGGCTATTTCCGGCCAGCTCGGCGTGGACGCCTTCACCTCCGACGGCATGTTCGAAGCCATGCAGCTCTGTGTCTCCTGCAAGGGATGTAAAAGGGAATGCCCGACGGGCGTGGACATGGCGCGCATGAAGATCGAATTTCTCTATCATCACACCAAACGTCATGGGCTTAAACTGCGCGAACGCCTGATCGCGTATTTGCCGCGTTATGCGCCCGTGGCCAGCCGCATCGGCGCGCTTCTCAATCTTCGCGACAGGGTCCCGGGGCTTCCCCAGCTTAGCGAAAAGTTGCTCGGTTTCAGCGCCAATCGCCCGCTTCCGGTGTGGCATTCGAAGCCGTTTCGGGGCGCCGCCGAACCGGGCGCCGGCGAGGCGGGAACAAATGGCCGCGAGGTCGTGCTGTGGGTCGACACCTTCAACATCTATCATGAGCCGGAAAACGCGCGGGCCGCTCTTAAGGTTTTACGCGCGGCGGGATATACGGTCCACGTTCCGGGTCCAGCCGATGGCGGCCGCCCAGTGTGTTGCGGGCGCACATTCTTTTCAGCCGGCCTGATCGATCAGGCCAAGGCCGAGGCCGCCCGCTTGATTGCGGTTTTGGGGCCGTTTGCCGAACGCGGCGTTCCCATCGTCGGGTTGGAGCCTTCATGCGTGTTGTCACTGCGCGATGACCTCACTGCCATGGTGGACAAGGACGCCATGGGCGCCATCGCCGGCCAAACCGCATTATTCGAGGAATTCCTCGCCAATGAGCACGATGCCGGCCACCTTAATCTGGCGTTACGGGCCAATGGTTTCGATAAGGTACTGCTTCATGGGCACTGTCACCAAAAGGCGCATGATGTAATGGGGGCGGTGGAGAAGGCTCTGGGGCTTGTGCCTGGCCTCGACATCGAAATAATCCCGTCCAGTTGCTGTGGCATGGCAGGCGCCTTCGGCTATCAGGCCGAGACTTACGATATGTCGGTTAGAATGGGCGAGGCGGGCGTGCTGCCCGCGGTCCGCAAGGCCGATGCCGCGACGATCATCGTCGCCGATGGCACCAGCTGCCGCCATCAGATCAAGGATGGCGCCCAGCGCACCGCGGTTCACGTGGCGCAGGTTCTCCATCGTGCCCTTGTTGTATCATAGGATCGCACCATGACCGTACCTGATGATTTATCTCTTCAAGACAACTACACAGAAACGCCGGTTAACGAGCCCCCGCATGGCCGGGTTTTGCTACACGGTGAAGTAGTCGCTAGCCTGCGCACCATGATCGTCGAGGGCGAGCTCGCGACCGGCGCACGATTACCTGAAAAGGTCCTGTGTGAGCAGTTTGGCATTTCCCGGACACCGCTCCGCGAGGCCATGCGGGTGCTGGCATCGGAAGGACTGGTCGTGCTGACGCCGAACCGGGGTGCCACGGTGTCCGAGGTCACGGCGGACGATGTCGACGAAATGTTTCCGGTCATGGGTTCGCTTGAATCGCTGGCGGGCGAGATGGCGTGTGAGCGTATCACCGAAGACCAGCTTGCCGAAATCCGGGCACTGCATTACCAGATGCTTCTTCACTACCGCCGGCGGGAACTAGCTGACTACTTCAGCCTCAATCAAACCATCCACGGAAAAATCGTGGGAGCCGCCGCCAACCCGACCCTGACAGCCATGCATGCCAGTCTGGAAGGGCGCATCCGCCGGGCACGATACATGGCAAATACATCGGAAGCGCGATGGGAACAAGCCGTCAAGGAACACGGGGAAATTCTCGAAGCCCTGGAAACCCGCGACGGACCTCGCCTTGCATCCATCCTGAAACAACACCTCAAAAACAAGTGCGCAACCGTAAAGGAGTCGCTTTTGAAAACGAGTCCGCCAATGAAGACATCGGTCACGCGGAACGGATTGTCCTCCGTCACATAGTCTTCCAAAGTACTTGGCAGTAGGGTCGCTTGCCGCCGATCCTCACCTTCAACGAAACGCTTCATTCCGACCCCGGTTGATCGGAATCACACTATCAGATCAACGAGTTTCCACACAGGCTGGACCCAAAGCAGTCATCTTGGCCATCGCACTTGGCAGTCCAGCTCACCACAGAAGCCCGCTTGGTTCCGAACAGCTATGGTTAATCGCCAGTACGGCCTGTTTCACCCGGCGCATCGGCGGTTGCATGGACTTGCCGTATCCGTTCCAGGGCCGACTGGCTGAGATCTTGCGCTTGCAGCATCACGGCCTCGTCAACGGGCGCGCTGGCGACTGCATCATAGAATGTGAAGGCGCGCTCACAGTCGGCGAGAAGGTGTCGCGAGGGTTTGGAGCGATCCCGGTCGGTCTGTGCATTGGTCTGCGCTGGACTGGAGAATTTGGCTAATTCCTCGGTCATTGGGCCGCCGGGTTCCCCGGCTTGTGCCGAGGCGTGGCGCAGCTCCTCCACCCTTTGGCGAGTTGCCTCGCAAGCCGATGACAGGCCGGGTTCCTTTTCTCCGGCCTCGGTGAGTCTTTGAGCGAGCCGGCCCTCAATGACAAGAGCACCGGCGAGGAGATCCGCCTGTGACTCGACCAGAGGTGCGGCGGGATAGCCCTCGGTCTTTGGCTGGCGGCGCTCGGCGTGATAGGCCCGCCTTCGCTCAACGCGCAAGCGCGCGGCGCGTGCCAGTTCCTCACCGGCAAGTCGCTCGGCGTAGTCGCGGACTTTGTCGTCGGCGGTGGCCGCGAGGTAGCTGTAAAGCGTGAAGGTTTGCTGGGCGAGGCTTACAGCAAAGGCAAGCGCCCCATAGGGCGTCACGCTGAAGCGGTCGCAAGCCGCTGTGCCGTGTTCGGAAAGAAGCTGAGGCAGGAGCTGGGTCGGGCGCTTCGGGACAATATCCCGGAGCACCTCGGCACTCACGGTCTCCTCGAGCCGGCTGGCGCGGGCTTTGTGCTCGCCGCCAATGTCTTTAAGCAAGGCAGCGACCGCAGGTGAGTTCAAAGACCCAGGGTCATGGCCGAACGCGGCATATCGTCTTTCCGCCGCCTTTTCCACGGCCATAGCGATCGCCGCAACCTCCTCGACCGATCGAGGTTCGGGCAGATTGGCCAGAGAAATATCGCCGAAGTCACGCATTTTGTGAGTCGGTTTCTAGCATGCCCGAACGAGTTCAGGGCTTGACCTAAATCAAGGACAGGCACCGCCACCTGGGCAATCTTCCGCGAAGTGAACCTCTGAAGACGACCCGAAACGCAAGCGAGGAAGGGACTTGAGCGAGCGCCAGCGACTATACGCGTCGATTTGTCAGAAAATGGGCGCCCTAGGCGCAGGCTTCGCCAAAGTGGTGGTGCTGACTTTGGCTCTTTTGACGCACAGCAATTTTGCAGCGGTGGCCTGGGCTGCCGGCGATCTCGATCGCCTGATCCAACAAATCGAGCTCAAAGAGCTGTTCCCCGCGGCCGACCGTTTCGACAGGCCCGATGGTACGCCGCCCGTGGTGCGTGCCCGGAAGGGGGACGACCTGCTTGGGTATGTATACCTGAACTCCGATTTCGTGAGCGCCATCGGCTATTCCGGCAAGCCGATCCATACACTGATTGCGATCGACAATGACAGTGTGATCCGCGGCATCAGGCTCATCGAGCATCACGAACCGATCGTTCTGATCGGCATACCCGAATGGAAAATCACCGCTGTTATGGAGGGCTACATTGGCCTGAACGTCGCCGAGTTCGTGACCGACTCGTCCGACCACCGCGTCGATATCGTCAGCGGCGCGACGGTGACGGTCATGGTGATCGACGACAGTATCCTGCGTTCCGCGATCAAGGTGGCCAGAACCTATGGGTTGGGCGGGTTGGAGCCGGTGCCGACGAAAGCAGCGGGTCCGGCGAAGATCGTCGACACGAGCGTCAGCACCATCGAGGATTGGGCTACCTTGGTCGGGGACGGTTCCGCGCGCCGGCTGCTCTTGACGGTGGGGGATATCAATCGGGCATATGAAGAGTCGGGGGATCTCGTTGCCGCGCAGCGGCCGGAAACCGGCGACGCCGAAGAGCCCTATATCGAACTCTATGCCGCCCTGGTGTCGATCCCAACCATTGGCCGCAGCCTGCTCGGCGAAGCCGAGTACCGCAACCTCAAGAAGCGGCTGAAGCCGGACGAGCAGGCGATTCTGCTGGCCGCCGACGGGCGCTACTCCTTCAAGGGTTCCGGCTATGTGCGCGGCGGCATATTCGACCGCTTTCAGATCATTCAGGGCGATCGCTCGATCCGCTTCCGCGACCGCTATCACAAGCGATTGCGCCGGGTCGCGGCAGCGGGGGCGCCGGCGCTCAAGGAGGTCGATCTATTTCGGATTCCCGCTGATTTCGCCTTCGATCCGGCGGCGCCCTGGCGGCTCGAACTCCTTGTGCTCCGGGCGACCGGGCCAACAACTAAGGCCTATCTGACCTTCGAGCTGGGCTACAACCCACCAGACAAGTATTTCAAAACCGAGGCGCGCGCCGATGAACCGGCCGCAAAGCAGGGGGCGGAGCCCGTGTCGGCGGGCCTGGGCACCATGCCGCTGTGGCAAAAGCTCTGGATTCAAAAGTTACCCGAGGTCGCCGTATTGGTGATCGGCCTGGTCGTGCTCACGCTGATCTTCTTCTTCCAGAACTGGCTGACCAAGCGGCCACGCCTGGCCGACCGGGTTCGGATCGGCTTTCTCATCTTCACACTGTTCGGTATCGGCTTCTACGCCAACGCCCAGCTTTCCGTGGTCAACGCCATGACCTTCTTCAACGCCCTGATGACCGACTTCAGGTGGGATTATTTCCTGATGGAGCCGCTCATCTTTATTCTATGGTGTTCGGTGGTCGGTTCGTTGCTGTTTTGGGGGCGCGGACCCTTTTGCGGTTGGCTCTGCCCCTTCGGCGCGCTGCAGGAGTTGCTCAATCGCGTGGCCAAAGCGCTGCGCATCCCCCAGGTCTCACTCCCCTGGGGGCTTCATGAACGGCTCTGGCCCTTAAAGTACATGATCTTCCTGGTGCTGTTCGGCATCTCGCTCTACTCGCTCGCATGGGCCGAGCAACTGGCCGAGATCGAACCCTTCAAGACGGCGATCGTGCTTAAATTCGTTCGCGATTGGCCCTTTGTCGTCTTCGCCGTCGCGCTCTTGGCCGCCGGCTTGTTCATCGAGCGATTCTATTGCCGCTATCTCTGCCCACTGGGCGCGGCGCTTGCGATTCCAGGCCGGATCCGCATGTTCGAATGGCTCAAGCGTTATCGCGAATGCGGCTCGCCGTGCCAGCGCTGCAGCAGCGAGTGCATGGTGCAGGCAATTCACCCTGAAGGGCAGATCAATCCCAACGAGTGTCTCTATTGCCTGCACTGCCAAATGCTCTACCACGACGATCATCGCTGCCCAGTCATGACCCAGCGGCGGCTTAAGCGAGAGCGACGAACGGCGATGGCTTCAAAAAACTTGCCCACTGGGAAGGCAAATATGGCGGGGGAACAGAAAAACTTGGCGGACTTCATGCCGAATTGAATGACGGCATCAGCGTGACTTTTGGAAATCGAATCATGAGGAGGATGAGGACTATGTCGAAAAAGCAGGACAGCACAAAGGGCTTCACACGCCGGGATATGCTAAGCGGGTCCACGAAGGTGGCCGCTTTGGCGGGTTTGAGCGGTGCGGCCGCGGCAACCGGTGTCGCCACCCTGGCCGAGAATGGCGCCTTGGGTATCAAATCCGCTCAGGCAGCCACCATGGCCCGGGGCGAGGTTGCGCCTGGGGACCTGGACGAATACTACGGCTTTTGGAGCAGCGGCCAGTGTGGCGAAGTGCGTATTCTGGGCATGCCATCCATGCGCGAGCTCATGCGGATTCCGGTCTTCAACCGCTGTAGCGCAACCGGCTGGGGTCAGACCAACGAGAGCCGCAAGGTCCTGACCGAGGGGCTGCAGCCCGAAACCAAGGAGTTCCTGGCTTCGCGCGGCGGCGTCTGGCACAACGGCGACGCCCATCACCCGCACATGTCCTTCACAGACGGGACCTACGATGGGCGCTATCTCTTCATCAACGACAAGGCTAATACCCGGGTTGCCCGGATTCGCTGCGACGTGATGAAGTGCGACAAGATAATTGAGATTCCCAACACCTCCGACATCCACGGTTTGCGGCCGCAAAAAGTACCGCGTACCGGCTATATCTTCGCCAACGGCGAACATCGCATTCCGATTCCCAACGACGGCATGATCCTGGATGAGCCGGAGAAATACCATGCGATCTTCACCGCTATAGATGGCGACACCATGAAAATCGCCTGGCAGGTGATCGTCGACGGCAACCTCGACAATTGCGACGCCGACTATCAGGGGCTCTACGCCTTTTCGACCTGCTACAACAGCGAGGGTGGCGTCACCCTGGAGCAGATGACCTCCAGCGAGCAGGATTGGACCGTCATCTTTGACATCAAGGCCATCGAAGCGGGGGTCAAGAAAGGCGACTTCAAGGAGATCAACGGCGTACCGGTTCTCAACGGCCAGAAGGGCTCGCGCTACACCCGCTATGTACCGGTCTCGAACAGCCCACACGGTTGCAACACAGCGCCTGACGGGCGTCACGTCGTGATCAACGGCAAACTCTCGCCGACGGTCTCGGTGATCGACGTCACCAAGGTACCGGACGTATTCGCGGACAAGATCAAGCCGCGTGACTGCATCGTGGCCGAGCCAGAGCTGGGCCTTGGGCCGCTGCACACCGCTTTCGACGGGAAGGGCAATGCCTTCACCACGCTGTTCCTCGACAGCCAAGTGTGCAAGTGGAACATCGAAAAGGCGATCCAGGCCTTCAAAGGCAAGAACGTCAACCCCATCGTCGAGAAGATCGATGTCCAGTACCAGCCCGGACATAACCACAGCTCCATGGGCGAAACAAAGGAGGCCGACGGCAAGTGGCTGGTCTCGCTCAACAAGTTCTCCAAGGACCGATTCCTCAATGTCGGCCCCCTGAAGCCCGAAAACGAGCAGCTGATCGACATCACCGGCGATAAGATGGTGGTGGTTCACGATGGCCCGACCTTTGCCGAACCCCACGACTGCATCATCGTCAGGGCCGATGTGGTCAATCCGAGTTCGATCTATGAGCGCGACGATCCGAGCTGGGAAGATGCCCGGAACTGGGCGAAACAGGATGGCATCGATCTGGAAGATGCGGCCGACGTCATCCGCGACGGCAACAAGGTCAGGGTCTACATGCACTCTGTGGCGCCGACCTTTAGCCTGGAGAAGTTCACCGTCAAGCAGGGCGACGAAGTGACCGTCATCATCACGAATATCGATGACGTCGACGACCTGACGCACGGGTTTACACTGGCCAACTACGGCGTTGCGTTTGAGATCGGCCCGCAGGCCACCGCTTCGGCTACCTTCACGGCCGACCGGCCAGGTGTGCATTGGTTCTATTGTCAGTGGTTCTGCCACGCACTCCACATGGAGATGCGCGGCCGTATGCTGGTTGAGCCGCGCGCGGTGTAATGCCCGCTCGTTTACACAGAAGGTTCAAGCTTTCGGCGGTCAGGTGTAACCTGACCGCCGGAGCGCTTGTCCTAAGTCTTCTGGGTTCGGTCGTCGCCATGGCCGCCACCGTCACGGTCGAGCCGGGAACCGACGGACTGGCTTTGGCCATCGCTGCGGCGGCGCCGGGCGATGTTCTGCAGCTGAAGGCGGGTGCTTATCGAGGCCCGGTGAAGATCGCGCGTCCGCTCACGCTCCTCGGCCATCCGGATTCCATAATCGATAGCGGCGGCGTAGGCAGCGTGATCACGGTGGCGGCGCCCGATGTCGTCCTCCGCGGGCTTACGCTGATCAACTCCGGCGCCAGCCTGGAACACGAGGATAGCGGGGTTTTCGTCGGCCTAGGCGGCGACCGGGTTCTCATCGAGGGCAATCGGCTGAAAGGGAACCTGATCGGTGTCTTCCTCAAGGGACCGCGAGACGCCGTCGTGCGAGGCAATAGTATCCTTGGCCGGCGCGACCTGAGAATGAACGAGCGCGGCAACGGCATACAGCTCTGGAACACCCCAGGCTCTATCGTTGAGAATAACGAGATTCGCCACGGGCGCGACGGCATCTTTGCCACCTCGTCCAAACGCAATACCTTCCGCAACAATCGCTTACGCGACCTGCGTTTCGCCATTCACTACATGTACACTAACGACAGTGAGCTCTCCGGCAACGTTTCTCAGGGCAATCACGTCGGCTATGCCATCATGTTCTCGCACCGCCTCGTGGTGCGCGACAATCTGTCGAGCGGCGACCGCGATCGTGGGTTTCTGTTCAACTACGCCAACAGCTCGCAGATCGTCGGCAACGAGGTGCGTGGCGGTGCCGACAAGTGCGTGTTCATCTACAATGCCAACAAAAACCGGTTTCACGGCAATCGCTTTCAAGGCTGCGCCATCGGCATTCACTTCACTGCCGGTTCCGAGCGCAACGAGATCGCCGGAAACGCCTTTATCGGCAATCGCACCCAGGTGAAATACGTCGGCACGCGCCACATCGAGTGGTCGGTCGCGGGTCATGGCAATTATTGGAGCGACAATCCGGCGTTCGACCTCAATGGCGACGGGGTTGCCGACCGACCCTACCGGCCGAACGGTCTGGTCGATCAGATCCTATGGCGACAGCCGCTCGCGAAGCTTTTGCTCAACAGTCCGGCGGTGCAGGTCTTACGCTGGGCGCAATCCGAGTTTCCGGCGCTTCACCCGGGCGGGGTGACGGACAGCGCGCCCCTGATTCGCGCACCTGAGATCACCCTGGTGGACGGAGGCTGATCGGGATGCGAGCCCCAGAGAAAATGCTCCACCTCGAAGCCGTCACCAAGCGCTACGGTGACAAGGCGGTTTTGCACGATGTGAGCCTCGGTGTGGAATCCGGTGAGTGCCTCGCTCTGGTCGGTCACAACGGGGCCGGCAAGACGACGCTGATCAAGCTTGTCCTCGGGCTGACACGGCCGAGCGCCGGCCAAATCAGGATACAGGGCGAAGATCCCACTAGCGCCAGTGCCGTCGGCAAGCGCGCTGGTATCGGCTTTCTGCCCGAAAACGTCGCCTTCCATGGCGCCATGACCGGACGCGAGGTCTTGGCCTTCTACGCCAAGCTGAAGGGTCAGGGAACCCAAGTATACGACGACCTGCTGGACCGCTTCGGTCTTGCCGAGGCCCGGAACCAGAGGGTCGGCACCTACTCGAAAGGCATGCGCCAGCGGCTTGGCCTCGCCCAGGCGGTGATGGGCGCGCCGCGCCTGCTTTTGTTCGACGAGCCGACCTCCGGCCTGGACCCCGCGTTCCGGCGGACTTTCTATGAATTGCTGTCGGATCAACGGGCCGCAGGGACCACGGCCTTGGTCTCCTCTCATGCGCTCACTGAGATCGAGGCCCGGGCCGATCGCGTGGCAATCATGAAGCAGGGCCGCCTCGTTGCCTGCGGTACCCTGGAGGCCCTGCGCGACGCGGCCAGGCTTCCAGTCCAGGTCCGGGTTACCGTCACACCGGGAGAGGCCGGACGCTTCGCCGAGCAAGTCGATACCCTTGGGACTGTGCGGCGGGTTAACAATCGAACGGTCGATCTCACCTGCCTGGGCGGAGACAAGATGACGCTGGTCCGACACCTCGCCTCGATGGGTGAAAACGTGCGGGATATCGACATTCGCCCCCCCATGCTGGAGGAGATCTACGAACATTTTGCCGCCGACGGAGACGCACTATGAGAGTGCTCTTGATCCTCGCCACCCGGGAACTCCGCGATGGCCTGCGTAACCGCTGGATCGCCGCGGCCATCGCGCTCCTGGCCACGCTGGCCTTGTCTCTGGCCTTCCTGGGTTCGGCGCCGGTGGGTGTCGTCAAGGCCGGGATGCTCGACATCACGGTCGCCAGCCTCTCCAGTCTGACCGTCTATCTTCTGCCGTTGATCGCGCTCATGCTGGCTTTCGACGCCTTCGTTGGGGAGGCGGAGCGAGGCACCTTGCTGCTCCTCCTCGCCTATCCGGTGGCGCGCTGGCAGGTGGTACTCGGTAAGTTTCTCGGACATACGGCCATTCTCGCCCTGGCGATCCTGATCGGATACGGCGTCGTGCTCCTGGGCGTGTTCTTAGCCGGCGAGAATGCGCCTGGAGACTGGTCCGCCTTCGCCGCCATGATGGCCAACTCGCTTCTGCTTGGTGCCATCTTTCTCGGTCTCGGCTATCTGCCGAGCGTCTTGGTGCGGGAACGGGCCACGGCGGCGGGTATGGTTATCGGCCTCTGGCTGTTCTTCGTCGTGCTCTACGACCTGGCGCTTCTAGGGCTTCTCATCGCCGATGAGGGGCAAGCGATCGGCCAGGGTCTGGTCTCGGCGCTTATGCTGGTCAATCCAACCGACGCCTACCGAATCTTCAACCTGTCCGGCTCCGACAGCGTTAGCCTGGTGTCCGGCATGGCCGGGGTGGCGTCCGATGTTGGATTCGGGCCCGAACTGCCGTTACTCGTGATGCTGGCTTGGGTGGCCCTGCCGCTGAGCGCCGCCGTCCTTGTCTTCCGAGGGAAGGAAATTTAGCTATGCGCCCATCGGCATTCAGGAGCGCGGCCGTGGCCGCCTTGCTCTTGCTCCCGGCCTGTGGCGAGGACCAGACGGCCGAGATTCCCTTACCCAAAGAGCTGACCCGCGAGGCGATCGGGCACTACTGCAATATGATCGTTCAAGACCATCCCGGGCCGAAGGGTCAGATCTTCCTGTCCGGCCAATCCGATCCGATTTGGTTCAGTTCGGTGCGCGACACCATTGCCTTTACCCTCTTGCCGGAGGAGGCGAAGAACATCGCCGCCATCTACGTCAACGATATGAGCAGGGCACGCTGGGAGGCGCCGGAAGCGGGCACCTGGATCGAGGCCGAACACGCCTGGTTTGTGATCGGCAGCGACCGTCGGGGCGGCATGGGCGCGCCCGAGGCCATACCTTTCTCTGAGCGGGCCGGGGCCGATGCATTTGCTACCCGGCATGGCGGCGAGGTCCTTGCCTTCGCGGACATTCCGGCCGATGCCATCCTGGGCGAAGTTCCGGATTCGGCACAGGCGACCGGTCACGGCCACGATGCCACCCAGGAGACTCACCAATGACCTCTCAATCGGGTCCCAGCCGACGGCGCTTCCTGAGCATAGCCGCGGCCTTCACCGGGCTCGGCCTGTCGGGCGACGCTACCGCGCCTGGTCAGCATGAGCTTCAAAGCTGGCACGGCACGGCGCTCGGGGCCCGAGCCTCCATCAGGCTCTATCACCCGGATCCCGAATTCGCACGCGCCTTGATCGAGCGCGCCCGGCTCGAGATCACCCGACTGGAACAGGTTTTCAGTCTCTACCGTCCGGATTCCGCGGTCTCTCGTCTAAATCGCCAAGGCGTCCTCCATGCGCCGCCGCTCGATCTGGTGCGCCTGCTGGCCGAGGCCCGGCGCTATAGCGAGCTCACGGGCGGGGCTTTCGACATAACGGTGCAACCCTTGTGGCGGCTCTATGCCGAGCACTTCAACGCGAAGGATGCCGAAGCGGGCGGGCCCGACCCGGAGATCCTCGCCGAGGTGCTGGCGCGGGTCGACTACCGGGCGGTTTCGCTCGACACTGCCCGCATCGCCTTCGAAAAGCCTGATATGGCCATCACCCTCAACGGCATCGCCCAGGGCTATATTACCGACAGCGTGGCAAATCTGTTTCGCCGCGCGGGTCTCGGCAATGTCTTGATCGACCTTGGCGAGCTGCGGGCGCTCGGGCGCCATCCGGCGGGGCGGCCCTGGTCTGTCGGTCTCGAAGACCCGCGGCGAGGCGCGCGCAGCCTCGAGACGCTCGCGCTCGACGATGCTGCCTTGGCAACCTCAGCCGGCCATGGCACACGCTTCGATGCCGCGGGCGACCACCATCACTTGTTCGAGCCGGGCACCGGGCGTAGCTCCAGCCGCTACCTCAGCCTCTCGGTCAAGGCACCGACCGCCACCGAAGCCGACGCCCTCTCCACAGGCCTGTTCCATCTCGACCAGGACCGGCTCGCATCTCTAGTGGGGCAACGCCGCGGCGTTAGGGCCACAGCGATTCTCGGCAACAACGAAGTACGAGAATGGCCCGCATAAGACGACCGTGACAGCCCATCAAGCTTCCGCAGCTGTCGCCATGAAATAGTTTTGCAGACACGACAAGCACCGGAAGGGCATTGACACGTTAAGTGGATGGCCGGCGCGGGGAGGGACCGTTACCGTCCCGGGATGACCCCGATATCCTTTAAGCGGCATCTCTTTTCGCCCGAGATCATTCAGCACGCGGTTTGGCTTTATGCCCGGTTCACGCTGTCGTTTCGTGATGTCGAGGATCTGCTGGCCGAGCGTGGCATCGATGTTTCGAACGAAACGGTTTAACGCTGGTTCCTGAAGTTAGGCCGGCTGTTTGCCCGTAATCGTCGCCGCGTCCGTCCGCGCGCCAGTGCGCGGTGGCATCTCGACGAAATGGTTATCAGGATCCGTGGCCGTAATCGCTGGCTGTGGCGCGCGGTCGACGACGAAGGCGAGGTGCTCGACTTCCTGGCCCAGCCATGACGATGCGCTAAGTCGGCGAGGCGATTGCTGCGAAAGCTGCTGAAGAAGCAGGGCTTCGCGCCAAAGCGCATCACCACCGACAAACTCAGATCCTACGCTGTCGCCATCCGCAAAGAGCGGCTGTCCGCTGTTCACGATCAGGGATTACGAGCGAACGATCGAGCCGAGAATTCACACCAGCCGGTCCGTCGCCGAGAACGAAAACAGCAGCGGTTCAAGTCGCCAGGATCGGCCCAAGGGTTTCTGTCGATTCACGCCGCCGTCCAGAACGCCTTCTACGTCCAACGCCCTCTTCTATCCCGACATATTTTCAAGGCGTGTCGAGCCGAGACGTTCGCTGTCTGGAATCAAGCTTGGCTTGCCGCCTGATGCGGATCACGATCGAATTCTGGCGACTGCGCCAGTTAACGTGTCAATGCCCGTCGGACTGACACCACCCTTTGGGTGAATGGCGTCAACTGAACGCGTGAGATTTGGTTGTTCTAAGTTTCGCAATTCAGTACGTTTTACTCTGACATTGCCCTGACCGCGATTAAGGGGAGGACCGTCATGTCGACCACCGTGATCCGCAACGCCGATTGGGCGATCCTTTGGGACCGGGAGCAGGGCCGCCAGGTCTTTGCCCGCGATAGCGATATCGCTTTTGCCGGGAATCGCATCGTCTTCGCTGGTGTCAATTACCAGGGCGCGGTGGACCGGGTGATAGAGGGCGCCGGGCGCCTGGTCATGCCCGGGCTGGTCAACGTCCATTCCCATCTGCTGTCGGAGAATATCGGCCGCGGCGTGACCGAGGAGATCGCCAATCCCGCGCTCTATATGAGCGCGGTGGCCGACCCGAAACCCGTGTTCCTGCCCGGACACTCGATGGATACCGCCACGGCGCTGGCCGAGGCGATGCGCGCCGCGACGCGCATGGCGATCCATGAGCTTTTGACCAGCGGCACCACGACGGTCGCCGATCTCGCGCTTCCCTACGACGGTTGGCTCGAGACCTTGGCCGGGACCGGCATCCGGGCGGTCGCCGCACCTATGTACCGCTCCGCCGCCTGGGTCGCGCGCACAGGTTACACCGTCGAATATGACTGGGACGAGGCGGCGGGCCGGCGCGCTTTCAAGGCGGCGGTCGAGGCTATGGAGGCGGCGGTCAGGCACCCCAGCGGCCGCCTCTCGGCCATGGTCAGCCCGGCCCAGGTCGATACCTGCTCCGAAGAGCTGTTGCGCGACAGCTTGACTCTGGCCGAGGAACGCGGCTGGCCGCTGACCCTGCACACCAGCCAATGCGTTTGGGACATGCTGGAAATCACACGGCGTCACGGCAAGACA
Source organism: Kiloniellaceae bacterium (assembly GCA_021776135.1). Taxonomy (GTDB): domain Bacteria; phylum Pseudomonadota; class Alphaproteobacteria; order Kiloniellales; family J153; genus JAJFGN01. Next base: position 162,405 of record JAJFGL010000040.1, on the reverse strand, counting down.
CCTGTCCAATGGCTGGCCGACATCGGCGTCCTGACCTCGCGCATGATCCTGGGTCACGCGATTTTTCTGGATCACCATTCCTGGATCACCTGGCACAGCAAGCGGGATCTCGAGCTGATCGCCCAATCCGGCGCTTCCGTCGCCCACTGTCCGCTGGTGTTCTCGCGCTACGGCCAAATGCTCGAGAGCTTCGGCGGCTACAGGCGTGCCGGGGTCAACATGGCGCTTGGCACCGATACGCAGCCGCACAACATGCTGGAGGAGATACGCTTGGCCGCCACCCTGTCCCGGATCGCCGGCCGTCATGCCGACGACACGAATCTGGGCGAGATCTTCCATGCCGCGACCATCGGGGGCGCGCGGGCGCTGGGCCGCGACGACATCGGCCGGATCGCGCCCGGCGCCAAGGCCGATTTGGTGCTGGCCGACCTCGGCCACCCAGCCATGCGCCCGGCGCGCGATCCGCTGCGGTCCTTGGTGTTCTCCGCCGCCGACCGGGCGGTCCGCGGCGTCTATGTGGATGGCCGGGAGGTGGTGCGCGACGGCGTGGCGCTGACCATCGATTTGGAAGACGCCGCCCGCGGGCTCGAGACCGCCCAGGCCGAGGGCCTGGCGAGCGCCGCGACCCGCGACCGGCTCGGCCGCGATGCCGCAACCCTCTCGCCGCTGTCCTTACCCTTGGCGGAGTAGGGGGCATTGACACGTTAACCGGCGCGGTCGGCTACAATGCGCCGTGGCCTCGGTCAGGCTGCGAAATAGAGGCGGTGATGGGACAAACTTAGGGAGACTTGGTAAGGGCTCTGATACGAAAAATCCGGCCCGTGATATCGCGGGCCGGCAAGGCTCAGGGGGCGGAGAATGGTGGGGTTGGAACCTGGTCGTTAGACCTTCGGTGCGCGCCAATCATCGCTGCCCGAAGTGCCGGCGACTTCATGGTTCCAAGTGATCGAGCGATAACTGAATGAAACATCCTCGAGGTGCGTGAAGGAAGCATTAGCCGGATCCTGACAATTCGGCATGTAACCTTGGATATCCACGATGACTGCGTCTTCCAGCTTGACAGTGCCGGTCTTCGTATCATCAAGGGCCGGTTCCGTGCGTATGTATCCTGTCGAGTTCTTGAACTAAGGGCGGCGCCCAGCGCTCGATGACTTGGCCGATGTGGGACTTGATCGACTCGGCCGCCGCGGCAGAGTCACGGGTTTTTATAGCCCCGAGTAGGGTGCGATGGTTATCGCCAAAGGACAGTTCCGGTTCCATCACTTCCGCGTTCAGATAGGTAAAGCGGTGAATATGCAAGGCGCAGCGATTGAGGATTGGCTCTAGGGACGGCAGATCGGCCTGGCGGAACAAGGTCATGTGAAATTCGCGGTCGAGTTCGCTGCAGCGATAGAAATCAAGCGCTCGTACCGCTTCGTCCATGTCGTTTGTGATAGCGGCCAAGTCCGCCATTATGTCGACGCCTATGGACAGGACGGATCGGCGCACACCTATTGACTCGATCTGAATCCGGATCTCGACCATTTGGGCCGCCTCCTGGATCGAAGTCGTCGAGACCACCGTGCCGCGGTAACCCCGGCGCAGCACCAAACCATCCTGCTCCAGACGCAGCAGGACCTCGCGGATCGTGCCCTGGCTGCAGTTGAGCTGCTCTGCGATGCGTTGCTCCAGCAAGGGCTCGCCCGATCCGGTGTGGCCCAGGAGGATCGATCGGCGTACCGCATGGTACGCCGCGTCGCCCTTTTTAATGTTCTGGAGCGGATCATAACGCGACTGATTGGCCGCTTGGGGTTGCGCCTGTCTTGACATTACGGTTCAGTATCCTTCAGTATCGATATCGATACTAATAAGCGGAATGAAATGGAAGTGCAATCGGGGCCCGCCCTTTTGAGCGGGGGCTAGGTCAGAAAGGAAGGGTTGCTCGCATGGCCCAGGCGGAGCTTGGCGCTGATGTGGCGAGATCTATTGGCGATACTGGACGTTCCCGGCGCCACTGCACCTTGACGCGGGAAGCGGTCGGGGGCGGCCGGGGTTTGAATCCGAGCGATCCGGCCGGTCGTCCATGACTCAGGCTGGGTCCAAAGGCGCAAATGGTGTGCCGGCACCGATCCTGGAAGTTCGGGATCTGAAGGTTCACTTCCCGGTCACCAAGGGCGCCGTTTTGCGGCGAACCATTGGCCACGTCAAAGCGGTCGATGGTGTCTCGTTTTCGATTGCCAAGGGCGAGGTCCTGGGCCTGGTGGGCGAATCGGGCTGCGGTAAGACCACGATCGCCCGCACGATCTTGAAACTGGTCGAACCGAGCGCCGGCCAGATTCTGTTCGATAACCAAGACCTCTGGACCATGGATAAGGCCGAGGAACTAGGCTACCGCCGGCGGGTCCAGGCCATTTTCCAGGATCCCTATTCCTCGCTTAACCCACGCATGTCCGTGCGTGAGATCGTGGGCGAGCCCTATTTGATTCATGAATCCGGGCTGGGCCGTCCGGAAATCGACAAACGCGTGCGGCGGCTACTGGAAATGTGCGGTCTACCTGGGCGGATGGCAGAGCGTTACCCGCATGAAATGAGTGGCGGCCAACGCCAGAGGGTGGGAATCGCGCGGGCACTTGCCTTGAATCCCGACTTGATCGTTTGTGATGAAGCGGTCTCGGCGCTTGATGTCTCGATCCAGGCACAGATCATCAATCTGCTTCAGGATCTCAAGAACGATCTCGGTCTGACCTACCTCTTCATCGGCCACGATCTTAGCGTCATAAAGCACTTGTGCGACCGGGTCGCGGTTATGTACTTGGGCAAGGTCGCCGAGACGGGCGATAGCGAGATTCTGTTCGACGAGCCGCTGCATCCCTATACCGTCGCGCTGATGGAGGCGATTCCGGTACCGGACCCAGAGACCGAGGCAGCCCGCGCCCATCAGGTTTTAGCAGGGGAAATCCCCAGCCCGCTCAATCCCCCGAGCGGCTGCGTCTTTCATACGCGCTGTCCATTCACGGTACCGCTGTGCCGTGAGAATGTGCCTCAGCTTGAAGAGATCAGACCCAGGCATTGGGCAGCTTGCTCCGAGGTGGCTTCGGGTCGCGTCGATCCACGCGCGCAACAACTGGCGCCACCGCTCTCATCAACTCAATTTCCATCGGCCGGCATTAGCGTCAGCCCAACAGGGAGGTAGAAGACATGATCAGAAAGAAACAGGATAGACATGGCATCGTGCGTGAGTCGATCGAAGGCGACCTTGCGCAGGCTAACGATTTCGATCGGCGCGATCCTTTATTTGGACTGAGCCACCAGGACCTTTGCGGTCCCCAACTCGAACGGCGCACAGTGTTGCGCCTTTTAGCGGCTGCGGGCACGCTCTCTGCCTCTCACCTCGTTCCTGGCATGGGTATCCGAAGTGCGGCGGCTGCGAAAATGGGGGGTCATCTTCGCTGTGCCTGGGCCGGAACGGCCGAGATCGTCACGCTCGATCCGGCGCGTATGAACCAGGTACTTCAGTTCCAAATCACGTCGAACATTTTGAGCGGCCTCACCCACATCGACGCCAATCTGGTCGCCCAAGGCGATCTCGCCAAGGATTGGACCGTCTCGCCGGACGGTAAGGAATGGATTTTCAATCTGCGCGAGGGCGTCAAGTTTCATAACGGCGATGCCTTCACGGCTGACGATGTCTTGTTCACTTACCAGCGCTCGAGCGATCCCAAGAAGTCGATCCATTCGCGCGTCATTTCCAATGTCGCCGATGTGATCAAGCTTGATGCCCACAAGGTCAAGATTGTCCTGAAGGCGCCGCAGGCTTCGTTCCTAGTCAAGACACTGGAGCGATCCAGCGGCCGGGCCATGACCATCGTTAGTCGCGGTGCGCTCGAATCCCTGGGGAAATCCCAATACGGCCTGACGCCGGTGGGAACCGGACCCTTCCGCATTACGTTCCACGAACTAGGCCAGGGGGTAGTGCTGGAACGAAATGAAGACTACTACGATCCGGCCCGGCCAAAGCTCGACAAGGTGACGATTACGCCAATCACCGACCCGGAGCCACTGGCCGCTGCCATCGAGGCAGGAGACGTCCAATTAATTGGCGGCAACACCCCCGCGTCCGAACTGGTCGATCGTTTCGAAACGAATTCGGACTTGGTCGTCAATTCAGTCTCCGATCCCGGGTTCCAGGCAGTCTGGATGAACCCTTGGCGCCAACCCTTTGAAGTCACCGATTTCAACAAACCGGTTGACCAGCTTATGAAGCAGAACGGATTCAAGGTTCGCCTGGCACTTGCCAAGGCGCTCGACCGTGAGCGCTTCATCAAGCGGGCCTTGTTCGGCCGTGGCTTCCCGGCTTATGGCTCGATTAATCCGGCCATGGGGTTTTTCTTCGACAAGGATCTGGGTGAGAACAGCCCGCAGCGTTATGAGCCGGAGGTCGCCAAAAAGCTGTTGGCCGAGGCCGGTTATCCAGATGGCAAGGACTTCCCGAAATTACGGCTGCTGCACAACCCGGCGAACCGCCGCCGGGCACAGGTCGTCGCCGGCATTCTGAAGCGAAACCTCAACATCGAGATCGAACTAGACACCAAGGACGGCCCGGTCGTGTTGCAGGACTATCTGCAAATGAATTTCGATCTGGCGCTGCTGGGCAGTGGCGGCGACTTCGATCCGGACGATGCTATCGTCGATTGGATGCAGACCGAATCGAAATTCAACGGTCTCAAGCGCGATAAAGATAAGATGGCCTTTGGTTATTTCTCCGACAAGCGGGCCGATGAGCTAATCGATCAGCAACGCCTGGCAACCGATCCAGCGAAGCGCAAGGCCTTGGTTCAAGAAGCCAACGCCATTACCTCGGCTAAGGTGGCCTGCGCCTTCCTGTACCATCCGATGTCAATCCTGGTTTATCACAAAACGGTGGATTATCCGGCGGTCAGCCGGATACCAGGCCTCGTCGAGCTTGATCGGGTCACAATTTCCTGAGATCCGGTTAACGAATGCAGCCGGTGAGGTGCCGTGAGCACTTCACCGGCTGCATCAATTCGATATAAGCGGCACGCAAGCGCGAACGGAACCGATGGGCAAATTTCTTTTTAGACGGACACTTGGCGCCGTAATCGTTATGTGGGCCGTGGCCACTCTGGTCTTTTTCATGCTTCGCGCCGTCCCTGGCGACCCCATGCTTGCCATGGTTTTCGATACCGGCGACCCGGCCGCCGCCGATGAAATGCGCCGTGACTTCGGCCTCGATCAGCCGGTCTACGTTCAGTACGTCAAATATTTTCTGCAAGTTATGCAAGGTAACCTGGGGACATCCATTTACGGCAGCCGCGTACCGGTGTCGCGCATAGTTGCCGAGGCCTTTCCGCGCACTATGTCGCTTGCCGTTCTATCATTCCTCCTGGCGACCTTGATCGCCGTACCGGCAGGATTGATCTCGGCGCTGAAGAAACACACGCCTATAGATCACGGGGTAACTTTGGTCGCCTTTATAGGGCTCAGCATGCCGGACTTCTGGCTCGCCATCTTGCTGATCATAGTCTTTGCCGCACAACTGAACTGGTTGCCCGCCGTTGGCTATGTGCCACTTGCCCAAGGTTTCTGGCCCTGGTTTTCGCATCTTATTCTACCGACCATCGCCATTGGTACGCCATTTGCGGCGATTATCGCGCGCATGATCCGCTCTTCCATGCTGGAAGTGTTGAAGTCGGATTTCATGCGTGTGTCCCGCTCGAAGGGACTGCTGGAAAAACGTCTACTCTTAGTCCACGCCTTTCCCAATGCCTTGATCCCCGTTGTGACCGTGATGGGGATCGCTTTGGCGCTACTTATGGCGGGCACTGTCGTGGTTGAGAACGTTTTCGCGATCAAAGGTCTTGGGCGAGTCCTTATCCAGGGCATACTTAACCGGGATTATCCCGTTGTGCAGGGCGCCATCCTGGTTGTCTCCGCGATTTTCGTCTTCTCCAACCTTTTGGTCGACGCCCTCTATACGGTCATCGACCCACGCATACGGTACGATTAATGGCCGAGGCCACGGTTAACGAACCGCTAAATTCAGAAGATACCTATCGCCGTCCCAGTCACGTGCAGCTATGGCGCCGTCAATTGCTGCGTGACAAAAAGGCGCTGGTTGGGTCGATCATTCTCACCCTTTTAGTCCTATGCGCCGTATTTGCGTACTGGATCACGCCTTACGATCCCAACGCGATGGACTTCGACATGATTATGCGGCCCTCCTGGGCCCATTTATTGGGTACCGACGATCTGGGCCGCGATTTACTCAGTCGCCTGATTTATGGCGCTAGGGTGTCACTGTTCGTCGGCTTCTCGACCGTGGCGATCTCTTTGGTTGCCGGTGTCGCACTTGGCGTCGCGGCCGGATTCTTCGGCGGCTGGATCGATACCATCATCATGCGCTACATCGATCTGCAATGGGCCTTCCCCAACTTCATTATCGCAGTTTACCTGGTTGCGGTCTTCGGCACGGGTTTGTCCAACGTCATCATCGCCATTTCCCTCGCCTTCGTCGACGACTTCGCACGCATCGCGCGCGGCATGGTGCTGACCATAAGGGAAGAACAATACGTAGCTGCCGCACGTACACTGGGTGCGTCCAACAACCGGATCATGTGGCGCCATATCTTACCGAACAGCATGGCGCCCCTGATTGTCCAAGCAACGATTAGCGTCTCTTATGCGATCCTGGCTGAGGCCGGGTTGTCGTTCCTCGGCCTGGGCGTTCAGGCCTCTACTCCAACCTGGGGTTTGATCCTGGCGGAATCGCGCAGCTTCATTTCGCGCGCCTGGTGGCTTGGCGTTTTCCCAGGTTTCTCCATCATGATCACGGTACTCAGCATCAACTTCCTCGGTGACGCTTTGCGCGATGTACTCGACGTCAAGGAAGTCAAAGAGCCTGGTTGAGTGACGGTTTTACAGGTGGGCAGATTGAAAACACGCGCTGCGATGCTTGGGGGCGATGGCATCCAGTGCGGGTACATTTTGCGCGCAAGCCGCGACCGCAAAACCGCAACGCGGTCGGTATGCACAACCGGCGCCCAAGTGCGTCAGGTCGGGCGGCTGACCATTGATCGGCACCAGCCGCTCGCCGCGCGGCTTATCCAGTCGCGGTACCGAGGCCAACAGGCCCTTGGTGTAGGGGTGGCGCGGGTTGGTGAAGATATGTCCGGTATCGCTGCTTTCGACCACCCGGCCGGCATACATGACATGAACGCGCGAAGTATAGCGCGCGACAATGCCCAAGTTATGGGTGATCAAGACCAGGGCCGCGCCCAGCCGCGTAGTCAGGTCTTTCATGAGCTCCAGTATCTGCGCCTGGATCGTGACATCCAGCGCGGTTGTCGGTTCATCCGCGATCAACAGGCGCGGCTCGCAAGACAGGGCGATTGCGATCATGACACGCTGACGCATGCCGCCGGAAAGATGATGGGGATACTGTTTCAATCGCCGTTCCGCTTCCGAGATCCCCACCATCTTCAGCAAGTCGGACGCACGCGCCTCGGCCTGGGTTGGAGTCAGGCCAAGATGCTCCTCCATGGACTCGCGCAACTGGGTGCCGATGCTCAACAAGGGATTGAGCGAGGTCATAGGCTCCTGAAAAATCATGCCGATACCCGCACCGCGGATCTTGCGCAACGACTCTTCATCGAGAGACATGAGATCCTGGCCTTCGAACATGATCTTTCCGCTCACCAGGCCCGGCGGCTGGGGAACCAGTCCTATGATCGCCAGCGCGCTGACCGATTTTCCCGACCCCGATTCACCGACCACGGCAATGGATTCGCCGGCATCGACGCCGTAGGAAATATTGTCGACCGCTTGCAGTGGTCCTTCCGGCGTGTTGAAGCGAACATTGAGTTCTTGAATGTCGAGAAGTCGCGTCATCTCTGTGCCTTAAATTGTTGCGGCGCTATGCTAGCAAGCGCCCGTTCGATGCAGCGTGCCGAAACCCCGACACGTGGTCAAGTAAGTGAGTGCTGAACTCAGGAAAAAACTAAGGAGTTGAAACATGACCTGGTCGCTAGTCGCCAAAGATCCGGCCACGGGGTTGTTCGGTATCGCGATAGCTTCACGCTTCTTTGCGGTCGGTAGCCTATGTCCTTGGGCGTCGCGGGCCGGCGCAATCAGCACTCAGGCGATGATGAATCCATTGTTTGGACCGCGCGGTCTGGCCATGCTGCAGGAGGGCATGCGTGCACCGGATATCCGTGACATGTTGGTCGCAGCAGATCAGGGGAGCGCGGTGCGTCAGCTCCATCTGATCGATTCAAGCGGACAAACAGCGGCTCACACCGGCGCGAAGTGTATCGACTGGTGTGGGCACGACAGCGGGCCAGGGATATCTGTCACCGGTAACATGCTGGCTGGACCAGCCGTCGTCGGCGATGCTCTGGCAAGCTACAATAAAACCCTAGATCTACCGTTTGTCGAACGCCTGCTGGCGGCAATGGACGCCGGCGAGGCGGCGGGCGGCGACAAGCGCGGTAAACAGTCTGCCGCGATCTTAATTCAAGGCGACGAACCCTATCCACGCCTTTCCCTGCGCGTTGACGATCACACCGATCCCCTGCCGGAACTGCGCCGCCTTTACGATGTTGCCAAGCAACGTTTCATCGGGTTTTCTGCCGCCTTTCCCCGACCGGAACAACCCTATGGCCTTACCGATCGGGCTTATTTGGAAACCGTTATCGAAGCGACGGCGGGGCAGCCGCTAAGCCGTGATTTCGAAATACCCAAGCCATAACCACCGCATCTCGGGCAGTCAGGGCCCGAAACACAGGATGAAGGCATGACGTCGAACTTCACCACACGGCCTGAAATCCGCGGCACATTCGGCGCGGTGGCCAGTACCCATTGGATCGGCACTGCGGTCGGCATGTCTATGTTGGAACGTGGCGGCAATGCCTTTGATGCCGCGGTTGCGACGGGCTTCACCCTGCAAATCGTCGAACCGCATCTGAATGGGCCCGGTGGCGAGGTGCCGATAATCCTGCACCAAGCCGGTGCGGACGGGCCACAAGTGATCTGCGGTCAAGGCGTCGCACCCAAGGCGGCGACGATCGAGACTTTCGAAGGGCTGGGCCTCAAGCTTGTGCCCGGCACCGGGATGCTGCCGGCGGTCGTGCCCGGCGCCTTCGATGCCTGGATGCTGCTGCTGCGCGATTACGGCACTCTATCCTTACGCGAAGTTCTGGAACCGGCGATCTTTTATGCGGGGCAAGGGTTCCCTCTGGTTACACGTGCTGCCGCCGCCATCGTGCCGGTCGCCGAGTTCTTCAAGACGGAATGGCCCAGCTCCGCGGCCGTTTGGCTTCCCGGTGGCCAGGCGCCGAAGGCCAACGAGGTCATAAGCACCCCCGACATCGCCGAAGTTTACACGCGCATACTGCAGGAAGCGGAGTCCACGTCGGCAGATCGTGCCGAACAGGTCGAGGCCGCACGTCATGCCTTCTACAAGGGCTTCGTCGCCGAGGAGATCGATCGTTTCTACAGCGATTTCGAGGCTATGGATTCGAGCGGTCGGCGTCACAAGGGACTGTTGTGCGGCGACGACTTAGCCGGCTGGCAAGCCACGGTCGAGACACCGCTGTCGTACGACTATCACGGTCTGCGTGTCCACAAGACAGGCCCTTGGGGACAGGGCCCTGCGTTCCTTCAGGCTCTGGCACTCCTCAAGGGTTTCGACCTTGCGGCCATGGACCCGAATGGCGCCAATTTCGTGCATACGATCGTTGAGGCCATGAAACTTGCCTTTGCCGATCGCGATGTCTTTTACGGCGATCCGGATTTCGCCGAAGTTCCCATGCAGATGCTACTTTCGGAGGACTACAATGCGCGGCGCCGTGCCTTAATCGGCCAAAGCGCGTCACCGAATTTCGCGCCCGGCGATTTGGACCAGGCGGCTCTGCGCCAGGAGGCGCTGCTCCGCCTGGCAGGCTCGGAAGCGGGCACGGAGCTAGGCGGTGGCGAACCCACGTTTGCCGACGTGCCCGAAGTGGAGGGCGACACCGTCCATCTCGATGTGGTCGACCGTTGGGGCAATATGGTGGCCGCGACGCCCAGCGGCGGTTGGCTGCAAAGCGCCCCCGCGATTCCCGGCTTGGGCTTTAACCTTTCGACGCGCGGACAGATGTTCTGGCTCGACAAGTCTTTGCCTTCGGCTCTGGCGCCGGGCCGGCGCCCGCGTACTACCCTCACGCCCACTCTGGTCACTCGGGACGGCGAGCCTTATCTCGCTTTCGGGTCGCCAGGTGGAGACCAGCAGGACCAGTGGAGCTTGATACTGTTCCTGCGCCACGCCCATCATGACCGGAATCTGCAGGCTGCGATCGACGCACCCCTGTTTAACTCGAAGCACTTGGTCTCCTCGTTCTATCCTCGCCCATTCGAGCCCGCGAAGCTCTTGATCGAATCGCGATTTAGCCAGACCGTGCTGCGAGACTTGAGGGCACGCGGGCACGTGCTAGAAGTCCAGGACGATTGGGCGCTTGGTCGCCTGTGCGCGGTGGCCCGGGGCCGCAGCGGGGTGCTTCGCGCGGCCGCGACACCGCGATTCATGCAGGCCTACGCGATCGGCAGGTAGTTGGATATCTTAGTCGAGTGGTGTCAATATCGACTGAAAACGGGAAACGGTCGTCAGGTATATGGGCAATTCGTTGGGACTGTTGGGCGTGAACGACCCGCCGCCGGTCGAGGTTTTGAACCCAGGCGCTACCGCGCCGCTCGTTCTGGCGTGCGAGCACGCGGGCCGGGTAGTCCCACGCCGCCTAGGCGATCTGGGTCTGGCACCCGCTGAGATGGATCGCCATATCGCTTGGGATATCGGCGCTGCCGCGGTCGCCCGGCGCATGGCCGCCGGCCTCGACGCATGCCTAGTTCTACAGCGCTACTCGCGCCTAGTCGTCGACTGCAACCGGCCGCGTGAGTCGCCGGATGCGATCCCAGCGGTGAGCGACGGTACCGAGATTCCGGCGAACGCCGGTTTGGCGGAAGTCGAGCGCAAGGCGCGCTGGGACGAGATTCACGAACCCTTCCACGAGGCGTTGTCGGCGCAACTCGAAATGCGCCACCCCATGGAAGCCTCAACCCTTTCGTTGATCACGGTTCATAGCTACACGCCCTCTCTCGACGGGGTTCGCCGGCCCTGGTCTCTGGGCCTTTTGCGACGGCATGACCGGGGCTTGGCAGAACGGCTTCTGGCCACGTTGCGCGAGAAAGTTCCGGGCGAGACCATGGCCATCAACCGCCCTTATGAAATAGACGATTTGACCGACTACACCATACCTGTTCAGGCGGAGCGGCGCGGCTTGCCCAATGTCTTGATCGAGATTCGGAACGACTTGATTGCCGACGAGGCGGGTCAGGCCCACTACGCGGCTTTGCTCGTGGCCGCGATCCGGACCACCCTTTGGGGTCAGAGCGAGGATCAATAGGGACGAATTTCCATAGCGGAATGACCCAGGTCGTCTCTCTCGTCCCGAAGCAATCCGGACTGCGGCAGTGTCAGAGAAACTCGACGGTCATTGACGGCGCAGTTTGTTCTATCGAGTTCGGTCGAGTTCGGCACAAAGGGCGTCCGTCGTTATCTGCCGGCAATACCCCTTCATTTCCTCGAGCGCCCGAACGTGGCGATCGAGGCTGTAGGAAGCGCAGGCGTCGGTCACCACGGTCACCAGGTAGCCAATGTCGCAGGCGTTGCGCACCGCCGAGCTGACGCATTGATCGGTGATGAAGCCGGAGACGACGAGCTGGCGCTTGCCCATACTGCGTAGAACATAGTCAATATTGGTCGAGACAAAGACGTTCGACGAGGTCTTGGGAAACACCATCTCGTCGTCCTCGGGCGCGATTTCAGAAAGCACCTGCCCATCCCAGGATCCCTTCGGCACGTTGAACCCGGTGATGCGATAGTCGAGGCCGCGGTCGCGGCCATCCAGCGTAAGATTCTCGATTACAGTGTACATCACCTCGACCTTGGACGCGCGGCAACACGCTTGAAGCCTAGCCATGTTCGGTAAGGATTCGCGCGCGATGTGTTCGAGGAACCAGCCGTACCGCTCTTGGAACCCGGGCTCCGAGAGATCCTTGAATTCGCCACCCTCGCGCCGGCAGCTGAAGTTCTGCACGTCGATGTACAGCAAGGCGGCACGCTCGGGAACAAGCGGCACGTCGCGGGTGGTCATACTATTGAAGTCCACGACTCAAGCCTCCTTTGCCAAAATGGAATCCGGCACAGCCACGGCACACCCAGCTTGGGATGGGCTCCCGTTGAATGGGGTGACGTTTGTGTCTTGCGGCCCGACCATGACAAGTGCCGCGACCGCGACCGAGCGTCGCACGTCAATCGGCGCCGGATCGTCTGTGACGAGGGTGTTGAGCATGTACCGAGCACCATGGATTCCCTATTTTCGAAATTGAAAATCTATGAAAAGCTCGTTTTTCGCCGTTGTCAACCGAGGCGCTGGACGTTGGGCAAAGCGGCGATTTATTATTTACCGGTTCCACAGGCCTTGGTTGAGAGCTTTCACGAAGATTCTTTAGACCGCCAATGAATAAGCGCACCGGGACAAATGCCGATGGCCTCTCTATAGGGGTCAATATCCGCCGCTATCGTGCGGCCGAAGGCTTGACTTTGAAGGAGCTTGCCAAGCGGAGCGGCGTCTCAATCGCCACGATTAGCAAGATCGAGAATGGCAAGATCTCGGGCGGCTTCGAGACGATATACAAGATCGCCCGCGGACTCTGTGTACTGGTTACCGAAATCATCATCGACGACACCGGCGGTGTGGAATCCCTTGTGGTCCACCGCCGCAACAAGGCCGATGTCCACCGGACAGCGCTGTACGATTACTATCCCCAAGCTTTCCGAAACGCCGGGGCCCTTAATCCCTATGTCATGGTCATCCATACGCGCGAGCCACCTGACCCACGCGATTGGTCCGTCCACGACGGCGAGGAATTCGTTCTGGTCCTTTCGGGCGAAATCGAACTGCATCAGGAAAAGACCAAACCCGTTCGCCTAAGCACGGGCGACAGCGTATGTTTCGAATCCGGCCGCCGACATTGCTTCACTAGCGTGGGCGAGCGGTCGGCACGAATTTTGTCGGTGTCCACGCGCGGGCCCACGACGCGCACCGCGGGGCGCTTGACTTACTCATGAGGTAAATTTTCCATTTTGAAAATTTTCCAGTTTGGGCTAACCTAGGAAAATGGGTTATGGCAGCGCTGCTGCCCGACCTGAAAATCTAACAACCCGACTTAAATTAAGGTTTTTGCCGTCAGGGTTTCATAGGTATTCCACCTATCTATTGCCTTCCTGCGAAAGGAGGAATCCAAGGCCACGTCTGGATTCGGGCCCGTGCGGAGAGGCATATGAAGTCTCGGCGACATTGGAATTTCCGTTTCTGATCAGGTGCCAAGTTGGGCCAAACCATCAAGGAGGAGGCAATGACAAAAAAGACGTACGCATTCGTGGGCGCGGGCCTTGCGGCTTTGCTATTCGCGGCTCCGGTGAACGCGGCCAATGACGAGATTCTGATCGGTGGTGCGCTGAGCCTGACCGGCATACAGGCGCCGCTCGATACCCCGGGCTTCAATGGCGCTCAGGTTGCCGTGAAGGCCCTGAACGACGCCGGCGGTTTGCTCGGCAAGAAAGTCAAATTCGTGAACATTGACGGCAAATCCGATCCGGTTACCGTCGGCAACGTGGCGGTCGAGTTGATCGACAAAGGGGCGGAATTGATCGTCGCGCCCTGCGATTTTGATTTCGGCGGCCCCGCCAGCCGCGAGGCGCAGTCGGCCGGCCTGGTTGGCATCTCCACCTGTGCCTCCGATCCGCTCTATAGCTCCTGGTCGCTGGGCGACAAGCAATTCACGCTTTCCATGTGGAACACCACCATGGGCGCGACGGCGGCGGACTACGCCTTCAAGGAGCGGGGCTGGAAGACGGCCTACGTGGTGACCGACCAGTTCATTGCCTACACCAAATCGCTGTCGAAGTACTTCGTCGAGCACTTCAAGACGATCGGCGGCGAGATCATTCTGGAAGACACCTATACCAACGGGGACAACGATTTTTCGGCGCAGCTCTCCCGTCTGCAGGCGCTGGGCAAGAAGCCGGACGTTATCTTCATTTCTTCCTATGGCACCGATATTGCTGTGATGATCCGGGCCCTGCGCGAAGTCGGCTACGACGCGCCGGTGCTGGGTGGCGACTCCTATGACGATCCGGCGATTCACCAGGCGCTGGGCCAGAAATTGGGCAACGACATCTATTTCGTGACCCACACCTGGATGGGCCCTGAGGCGCATCCGGACATGCCCAAGTTTATCCAGCTCTACAAAGACATGTACGGCGAGGCTCCCGATACCTCATTTGTCGCCACCGGCTGGGACACGATCATGCTCATGGCGGAAGCCGTGAAAATGGCCGGCACGACCGATGGCGCCGCGGTCGCCAAGGCGCTTGAAGAAGGCGAGTTCAAGCTGCTGACCGGCGATCTTTCGTATAAAGACGCTGACGGCGGGCATGCGCCGGACAAGGCGGCGGTGCTGGTCGAGTTGAAGGGCGGCACGCCGGGCTTTCTTGGTTGGCGTCGCCCCAAGAGCATACCCAATCCGTAATGACCTCAATGGCGCCGGGGCGACACCGCCCTGGCGCCTGATCTTTTACGAATTCCCATGACAGACGATTCGCTGCGAACCATCGACGTATCGGTCGAATTTTCGGGCCTGCGTGCGCTTGACGGCGTGTCCCTGTCCATCTCGCCGGGGGAAATCCTCGGCCTGATTGGACCCAACGGCTCCGGCAAGACGACATTGGTCAACGCGATCACCGGTCAGGTTCCGATAGCGGCCGGCCGGATACTTTGCGGGCAGGCGGATCTCACCGGGTTCTCACCGCGTGAGGCCTCGCTGCGCGGCATAGCACGCTCCTTCCAAGTTGTCCGGCTTTTCAATAACTTGACCGTGACCGAAAATGTAGAAGCCGCAGCGATGGCACACGGCAAGGGACGCCGCGCGTCCCGGGACAAGGCCCGCAATCTGCTTGCCGAGTTCGGGCTGGAGGCGCGGGCGGAGGATCTGGCTATCGGCCTCAGCTATGGCGACAAGCGCCGCGTGGAAATCTCACGCGCCCTGGCGGCCGATCCGAAATTTCTCCTGCTCGACGAACCGGCTGCGGGGATGAACGAGGCTGAAACGGCGGCCCTCCTCTCGATCCTGGAGGAACTACCCCGGACCAACGGCCTGGGCCTGTTGATCATCGACCACGACATGCGGTTGATTATGCGGCTCTGCGACCGGCTTCACGTTCTGGCCTCGGGCCGCACCATCGCCGTGGGCGACAAGGAAAGCGTGCGTTCAAATTCCCTGGTAATCGAGGCCTATCTGGGCACCGGCGCGGAGACCGCCCATGCTTGAGATCGACGGCCTTCAAGTCGCCTATGGCGCGATTCACGCGGTGCGCGATGTGTCGCTGAACCTTGCGGATGGTGAACTCGTGACGCTGCTTGGCGCAAATGGGGCGGGCAAGTCCTCGACCCTGATGTGTGTCGCCGGCGCCCTGCCGGCCGCCGCCGGTACGATCAGGCTCGAAGGTCAAGACGTCACCACGGCGCGGCCCGAAGTGATGGCGCGCAGGGGTGTCGCCACGGTGCCGGAAACCCGCGACGTGTTCCCCGATCTCACGGTCGACGAGAACCTGCAGCTTGGCGCCTATATCCGTAGGCACGATACCGGCGGCGTTGGCGAAGACCGGGCCAGGATGTTCGAAATGTTCCCAGTCCTGGCCGAACGTTCCGCCCAACCGGCGGGCACGCTTTCGGGCGGCGAGCAACAGATGCTGGTCATCGCCCGGGCAATGATGTCCCGGCCCCGCATACTGTTGCTGGATGAACCTTCGCTCGGGCTCGCGCCGACGGTCGTCGATCAGATATTCGAGATGATCGCGATGCTCAAGGACTCGGGACTCACGATTCTCTTGGTCGAGCAGAACGCCTCGAAGGCACTTGCGGTGGCCGATCGGGCCTATGTCATGCGCCTGGGTAGAATCGAGGCGGAGGGGACAGCGGCCGAGATCGCCGCCGCGACCGACCTCAAGGCACTGTATCTGGCGGGCTGATCGGGTGAGTTTCTTCCTCCAGTTTATGATCGACGTCCTTAGCCTAGGCGGGGCCTATGCCCTGATGGCCCTGGGGCTGGTCATCGTCTACGGCATCCTGCGTCTTGTGAACTTCGCCTACGGCGAGTTGATCATGGTGGCCGGCTATACGATGTACCTGACCAGCGGGTCCGGTTTGCCCTGGCTGGTCATGGCGGCGGTTGCGGTGCTGATGGCGATTGTGGCCGGCATCGCCACCGACTATGTTGCGTTCCGGCCGGTCCGAGCCAAGTCGGTGACGGCGGTGCTCATCACCTCTTTCGCTTTCTCGACATTGCTGCAGAACGCGGCACTGCTGTTTATCTCACCACGGCCGCGCAACGTGCCGCTGCCGGAAATTTTTTCCGTGACCGTCCAATTCGCAGGTGTCATTACGCCGGCCCGGAACCTTATCACCATCGCCGCGGCAGTCGTAATGCTGGCGCTGTTTTCCTGGCTGATGCGCCGCACGGTTCTGGGCATCGCCATGCGGGCGGCGGCGACCAACTTCACCATGGCGCGCATGCTCGGTGTGCCGGCGAACCTGATTATCTCCTCGGCCTTTGCGATCAGCGGTTTGCTGGCGGGCGTGGTTTCGATGCTTTGGATCGGGCGCATCGGCGCCGTGGTGCCGGGCATCGGTCTCGAGCCGCTGCTCATCGCCTTCATCGCCACGGTTATCGGCGGTATGCGCAGCCTTCAGGGCGCGGTGCTTGGCGGCTTCCTACTCGCCTTCATGGATACCACACTCAACTTCACCCTGCCGCAAGACCTGCTCAAATTCCGCGACGCCTTCACTTTCAGTTTGGTGATCCTGATCCTGCTGTGGCGACCCCAGGGCTTGATCAAGGGTCCGGCCTCCGGCCAACGGACT
Organism: Kiloniellaceae bacterium; assembly: GCA_021776135.1. Classification (GTDB taxonomy): domain Bacteria; phylum Pseudomonadota; class Alphaproteobacteria; order Kiloniellales; family J153; genus JAJFGN01. The sequence continues at coordinate 145,390 of JAJFGL010000040.1, read as the reverse complement.
TAGGGCGACAATGGCCAAGAATCTTGTGACCATTACGATCCTAAGCGGCCTGATTCTGGCGATGGTCGTGGCTACGAATTTGTTAGGGGTGCGCCTGTTCGATCGCCTCGCCATCAACCTCTGCATTTCCCTGGTTCTGGTGTTGGGTTTGCAGGTGTTCATGGGGAACTCCGGAATTCTCAGCTTCGCGCACATCGGTTTTATGGGCATCGGCGCTTACACCACCGCCGTGCTGACCATTCCGATCCGGATGAAGGGCATGTCGCTACCCGATCTCTATCCGATCGTCGCGGGCATCGAACTATCTCCTTACGTAGCGATACTGCTCGGCGGGCTCATGGCGGCGACGGTGGCGGCGGTCGTGTCCTATCCGCTTATGCGACTATCCGACGCCGCTGCGGTGATCACGTCTTTCGCCTTGCTGGTGGTTCTCCACACTGTCATGAACAACTGGAGTGAGGTGACGAACGGTCCCCGGACCATTTTTGGCCTGCCGCGGGCGACCGACTTGAACTTGGCCGCGGGCGCCGCGATTTTGGCGGTCGTGACAGCGGTCGCCTTCAAGGAGTCGCGGACCGGACTGCTACTCCGCAGCAGCCGCGACGACGAGGTGGCGGCGGGCGCCATGGGCGCTCATATCCCGCGCCTACGCTGGCAGGCCTTCATCCTCAGCGCGCTTTTCGCCGGCATCGGCGGCGCCCTGTGGGGTCATTTCATCACCTCGTTTTCGCCCAAGGCCTTCTTCCTGAAGGAGACCTTCGTGATTCTCGGCATGTTGGTGATCGGCGGGGCCAACACGGTCACCGGCGCCGTCTTCGGTGCGATCATCGTCACGGTCACCTTCGAAAGCCTGCGCGCCCTCGAGGCGGGAATCAATCAAGCTAAGATATTTTCCGAGCAAGTGATCGGGCTGACGGAGATTGTGCTGGCGCTCGCCATGATTGCGGTGCTGGTGCTGCGCCCCGGCGGCCTCTTCGCGACCTACGAAATCGGCACGCTACTCGGGCGGCGCACGGGCAAGAAGGAGGATGGGTAATGGGATGGAAGACTGCCTACCGGTCGTTCTACTACGCCAATGCCGAGGAACCGGACGATATACATCTCGATCCCGAGACAACGGCGCTCCTGGTGATCGACATTCAATCGACCTATCTCGAGGAAAAGGACACGCCGCAAGAAACCGCCCGTTGGCAGCCCTTTTACGAGCGCATGCGCAACACCGTCATTCCGAACAACGCCAGGATGATCGCGGAATGCCGCAAGCGCGGAGTCGAGGTGGTCTTCGCCCGCATCGCCTGCCATAGGATCGACGGCCGCGATCGTTCTCTGAGCCAGAAGAAGCCTGGCTTCAATTACCTGCTGTTGCCAAAGGACCGGGCGGACAGCCAGATCGTCGCGGAACTCGCGCCCCAGGGCGACGAAATCGTCGTCACCAAGACCACTGACAGCGCCCTGACCGGCACCAATCTGCGCATGCTGCTGCACAACATGGGAATCAAGGACGTCGTGGTCACCGGTATTTTCACCGACCAGTGCGTGTCGTCCTCAGTGCGGAGCTTGGTGGACGAAAGCTTCGGCGTCGTCGTTGTCGAGGATTGCTGTGCAGCCGCGACCATGGAACTGCACCGCCACGAGCTGGAGATCATCAACATGATCTACTGCCATGTCGTCCAGCTCGACGAGGCGCTGAGTTTCTTTACCTCCTGATCGGAGTTCTCACCGGGCAAAGCCGGACAAGGTCTCCCGCGGGACTACCAGCCCTCGAATCCGGCCGCGATGTCGTCCGGTATGCGGCCCTCGCCAACATCCGTGAGCGCGCGGTCCAGGATGGAAACCGCCTCCGCCGCCTCGCCGGCGGTCAGGTTCAGGGGCGGGGTCATTTCGAGCACGTTGGAACTCGCGCCGACATAGTAGAGCACCAGGCCGAGTTCGAAGGCCCTATAGACGAGCTTCGCGGTCTGCTTGGCTGCCGGCGCGCGGGACCGCCGTTCGGTGACCAGTTCGACCCCGACCGCCAGGCCGCGCCCACGGACGTCGCCTATCAGTTCGTGGCGCTGGGCCAGCCCTCGGAGGCCGAGCTGCAGCTCGGCACCCACCTTGGCCGCGTTCTTCATCAGGTCTTCGGACTCGATGGCCTCGAGCACCGCCAGACCCGCCGAGGCGCAGACGGCATTACCGTGCAAGGTCTGCATGGAGAAGGAGGTGGCGAAGTCCATGACCCGGGTCGGGCCGATCACCGCCGAGAGCGGCAGTCCACCGCCCAATCCCTTGCCAAGGACGTAGAAGTCCGGCTGGACCTCCTCGTGTTCTATGCAGTTGAAGCGTCCCGAACGCCCCATGCCGACCTTGACCTCGTCGCTGACGATCAGGATGCCATGGGACCGGCAGAGATCGGTCAGGCGTTTCATGAAACCGGCCGGGGGGACGATGAGACCGCCATCGGACATGATCGGCTCGATGAACAGCGCCGCCACCTGGTCCGGCGGACATTCCTCCCGGAACGCGATCTCCAATTCCGCTACGATCCGCCCGCCGGTCGGATCGTCCCCGTAAGGGCGGTAGGGATCGGGGTAGGGGATTACGTGCAGGCCTGAAGCCCGCTCGGCGTGTTTCTGAACGCCATGGGCGGAGATTGCCATCGAACCCGCCGTGCCGCCGTGGTAGGCGCCAGCGAAGGAGATGATGCGGGGGCGTCCGGTCGCGGCAACCACGGCCCGGGCGACGGTCTCGTTGGCGTCCGAGCCGGAATGACCGAGCCATACCCGCCGGTCGCCGCCGCCCGGCGTTCGCTCCAGCAGCGCTTCCCCCAGCCTGACGGCGGGCTCGTTCGCCGCCGAGAGCGTGCTGGCGCCGGCCTGCTTGGCGAGTGCCCGATCGATCGCTTCGCGAATCGCGGTATGGCCGTGGCCCAGGCTGACCGCGCCCCAAGACGCGGAGAAATCGAGCAGCCTTCGGCCGTCCTCGTTGGTCAGATAGCTGCCGTTGCCGCCGGTCACCGCGAGGGGGAAAAAGCGCAGCTTTTGCAGCTTGGAGAGGGTGCGTTCGTCTCTTTGATAGAGCGTCATGTCGACCCCGTCGTTCCGCGTCAGGGCGGATCAATAGACCTGTTCGTAAAGCCGGCAGGCATCCTCGACCGTCTTGCCGTCCAGAAATTCCAGCTCGCCGCGCTTGTGCTTGACGTAGACATCCAGGAACAGGTCACCGAACCACGACCGCGCGGCCTCGGATTTTCCCAAGCGGTCGAGTGCCTCGGACAGGGTTTCCGGTAAGCGGACCAAGCCGCGCTTCTCCAATTCGCCCGTGCTCAAAAGGGAGAGGTCCTCTTCGGTCGGCGCCGGCGGTTCCATCCGGTTCCGGATGCCGTCGAGCCCCGCGAAGACCAGCGCTGCCAGCTGCAGATGCGGGTTCGCCGCGGAGTCACCGACCCGGAACTCGACATTGAACTGTTTCGCCACATCCATGCCGGGAAGTTCGGCGACCGGGCAGATGCGCAGGGCGGCCTCCCGGTCCCGAAGACCAAGGTTGTTGAAGGCGGCGCTCCAGCGGTGTGGCGTCAGGCGGGCGTAGGAGATTAGGCTCGGCGCCACGATCGCGGTGATGTCAGGCAGGTGGTGCAGGATGCCGGCGGCGAACTGCCCGGCAACTTCGCTCAGGCCGCCAGGCCGAGCAGCGTCGTAGGTCGCAGGGTTCCTGGCCCCGTCGACCAAACTCATATGGATATGGACACCGTTCCCGGCGCCATTGACGTCTCGGATCGGCGTGAAGGTCACCGGATCGTCCAAGCGCGCGGCGGTTGCGCGGGCCAGTTCCCGGATCGAGAGCGCGTGATCTGCGGCCTTTATACCTATCTGGGGGTGCATCGTGACTTCGTATTGATGGTCGGCCCACTCTCTGAGGAAGGAGTCCGGCTCGACACCGCCTTGCCGAAGCGCGGCCAGGTAGACCTCGCCGAAGTATTTCTTTTTTCTCAAGCCCGTCAGCCCGAAACCCGGCCCATAGCCAGGTGAATCGTCCAGGAATTGGAACTCTATTTCAAAGGCGCTGTTCAATTCCAAACCGGTTTCCGCGCGCAAGGCATCGAGCGCCTGGGACAAGCGGCCGCGCAGGCAACATTCCCAGGGAGATCCGTCGGTGTAGAGGATATTGCCCAGGAAGAAATGTTCGCTCGGTGAGCCATCGCCGAAATCCACCCGAACCTCGGTATCGGGATCGGGGACCATCAGGAGGTCTCCCAGCGACCCGAAGGGCGAATCAGCAATCGAATTGAAGGTGGTGATCTGGACATTGGTGGGGACCCAGCCGATGCCGCGCCGGGATCGCCGTTCCAGATCGGCGAGCGGAAAGGATTTTCCCCTGACCTGGCCGGATATATCCGGCGCGCACACCATCACGATTTCTTCGCGGTTCATCTCGCGGTCCCGTTCATCGCCGAACCCTCGGTGCCTCACTCCGCTCGACTATAAAGAAAGCGGCCGGCATTGTCAGAGCAAATTAGCTTGAGCCACGCATGGCCGCCCCTTAGCGTCGGCGGATGAAGAACCCATTCCGCTATTACAACAGTCCACCCGAGGTGATCCGCTTCACGGTGATGATGTATGTGCGATTTCCGCTGTCGTTGCGGCAGGTCGAGGATATGCTGTTTGAGCGCGGCATCGACATCTGCCACGAGACGGTGCGGTTCTGGTGGAACCGGTTCGGTCCATTGTTCGCCGCTGAGATCAGGAAGCGCCGCGTTCAAAACCATTCTTATTCGAAGTGGCGCTGGCATCTGGACGAGGTGTTCGTTCGCATCAATGGCGAGACGCACTATCTCTGGCGTGCGGTTGATTATGAAGGCGAAGTGCTTGAGATTTTTGCGACGAAACGCCGGGATCGCCGGGCAGAGCTGAAGTTTCTCAAGCGCGCGATGAAACGATATGGTCGGCCGAAGGCGATCGTGACGGACCGGCTCCGTTCATACCGAGCGGCTATGAACGTCATCGGCAATGCCGCGGATCAGACTTGCGGCCGCTGGCTCAACAATCGAGCCGAGAATTCTCACCAGCCATTCCGTCGACGAGAGGGTGCGATGTCGAAGTTCCGGGACGTAAAGACCTTGCAGAAATTCGCCGCCGCCCATGCCTCGATCCACAACCATTTCAACCACGACCGCTACCTCAACCGCCGCGATGTTTTCAAGCAGAACCGAACGGCGGCACTCGCCGAATGGCGTCAATTTGCGGTCTGAAACCGAGGTTGCCTGGTATTTAGGAGACTGGTTCGCATTAGATTGACAGCATCGCCAATTCGTCGTTCGCCAGTGTTCATAAACGTTCACGGTCGTTTGGGTTCTCGAATTTGTTGATCCGCGACCAATAGGCCCGCCAGCGGCACTGTCAGAGCAAAATTCTGAATATTTGAGGAAGCCATCGAACCGCTCGGATCGATCCGGAAAAATCTAGGGAAATCTACGGCGACGAAATACGATTCTGTTGTTCGGGCAAAGTAATCAATTTTTCTCTGACAATGCCGCCACGAGAAGTGCCGCCTCGAACAAACAACTTGATTGTCCGCCGTCACCCTGTCGGGTCGGGCGAGACGCGGACCACCAGTTTGCCGAAGTTCTTGCCTTGCAGTAGGCCCATGAAGGCCTGGGGCGCGTTCTCCAGGCCGTCGACGAAGTCCTCGCGGTACTTGAGGCGGCCCTCGCGGATCCAGCCGTTCACGTGGTCGACGAACTCGGCCTGCTGATCGGCGAAGTCCCAGACGATGAAGCCGCGGATACTGAGGCGTTTGGTCAGCACGGCGCGCATCAAGAGCGGGATCTGATTCGGGCCCGGCGGCAGCTCGGTTGCGTTGTACTGGGCGATCAGGCCGCAGACCGGCATGCGGGCGAAGAAGTTGAACAGCGGCAGCACGGCCTGGAACACGGCGCCGCCGACGTTCTCGTAATAGATGTCGATGCCGTCGGGGCAGGCCACGGCCAGCTGCTCGGCGAAGTCGGGGTCGCGGTGGTTGAGGCAGGCGTCGAAGCCCAGCTCCTCGACCACGAACTTGCATTTCTCGGCCGAGCCCGCCACGCCGACCGCCCGGCAGCCCTTGATCTTGCCGATCTGCCCGACCACCGAGCCGACCGCGCCCGAGGCCGCGGCGACCACCAGGGTCTCGCCCTCCTTCGGCCGGCCGATGTTGAGCAGGCCGGTGTAGGCGGTCATGCCCGGCATGCCGAGCACGCCGAGCGCGGTCGAGACGGGCGCCAGGGCGGGGTCGATCTTGCGCAGGCCGCGGCCGTCGGAAAGTGCGTAGTCCTGCCAACCGGTGTAGCCGAAGACGATATCGCCGGGCGCGAAGCCCGACAGCTTCGAGCCCACCACCTGGCTGACCGCGCCGCCCTCCATGACCTGGCCGATCTCGACCGGCTTGGCGTAGGACTTGGCGTCGCTCATGCGACCACGCATGTAGGGGTCGAGCGAGAGGTGGATGGTGCGGCACAGCACCTCGCCTTCGCCCGGCCCCGGGACCGGGCCCTCGGCCAGATCGAAATCGCTCTCCCTGGGCGCGCCTTCCGGCCGTGCGGCGAGCAGGACTTGGCGGTTGACTGTCTCCGGCATGGGCTTCCTCCCAGTTTCGCGTTTCCTTGGGCTCGGTTCGGGGCTTTGTCAAGTTAACCGGATTCACTACGAAATCTAGGTAAATCGCCGTTGGCTGCTATATGCAATTTCAATGGCTTAGCCTCATAAAGAAATGCCGAAAACAGCCTACAATCAGTTAACTTGACAAAGCCTTTCACAAAGCCGGACTGTCAGGAAAATTTGACTCACGGCTAAGTTCACGTAACATCAATACTTGATATTTGTGACGGTGAGTTGGAGAGCAGGTAGGGGAATAGTCGTCTGGTCTCCTTGCGCGCGTGGTGAACAATATCAACCCCGTGGCGAGGAGACTCCAAAATGGAAGGCGGTCCTTGGTGCGCGATAGCACGACCTCAGAACCTTGGCGGGTCGGCGTGTTGTTTTCGAGTAGCGGCTTTATGGCCGTTATCGAAGACACCCAGCTTCGCGGCACCTTGACCGCTATTGATGAAATCAATGATGCCGGTGGTATAAACGGCCGCCCCATAGAACCCGTATTATATGACCCGGCTTCGGAGGCTCTGGCATTCGGACGCTATGCCAAGCGACTGATGGTTGAAGACGGCATTACGACGATATTCGGCTGCTACACGTCCAGCAGCCGCAAGGCGGTCTTACCCGTTGTCGAGCGTCTGAACGGCCTGCTGTGGTATCCAACCCTGTACGAAGGGTTTGAGTTTTCTCCCAACGTTATATATACGGGTGCGGCTCCGAACCAGAATAGTGTCGAGCTGTGCCGCTTCTTGATGGAGCGCTACGGTAAACGATTCTATTTCGTTGGATCTGATTACGTCTATCCACGCGAATCAAATCGCATAATGCGCGAGCTCGTTCATCACAATGGCGGACAGGTCGTAGGTGAACGGTACCTGGATTTGCGCGCCAAACGTGGCGATTTCCTGCCCGTGGTGCGTGATATCAAGGACGCCATGCCCGACGTCATATTTTCGACTGTGGTCGGAGATTCAACGGTCAATTTGTATCAAACCTATGCCGAACTGTGCCTCGACCCGAAAAGTATGCCGATCGCGAGCCTTACGACCACGGAAGCTGAAATTCGCGCCATGGGCTTTGATGTGGGCGAGGGACACATCACTGCCGCATCTTACTTCCAAGGTATAGACAGCAAACGCAACTTGAATTTCGTCAAGCGTTACAAGAAACGTTACGGCGACGATCAGGACACGAACATGTGCCTCGAGGCGGCGTATTTCCAAGTGCAAATATTCGCCAAGGCGCTGGAGCGGGCGAACACTATGGACACGGAAATCCTCCGTCCCAGTATACTCGGTTCCGAGATAGAGGCGCCGCAGGGCAAGGTATCCGTGAATACATTATGCGGTCACACCGACCTGTGGACGCGAATTGGACGTGCCAATCGATGTGGTGACTTTGATCTAGTCTACGAGTCGCAGGCGGCTGTTAAGGCGGATCCATATCTTATTGGATATGGTCGTAGTATTGCTTTCGGATAAGTAGACTTCGTGCGATGCCAATAAGTACCAATACCGCAAATAATAAATTGATCCTAGGCGCGCCGCGCCCGCGGGATGAACTTGCGCTCGAGTCCAGCTCGACGGGTGCCACAACGGGTTCAACTCAGCCGATATCAGGCACCGATCATCAGTTTAATCGGGAATTCCGGGATCTTGATATCGCGGTCTTCACAGTACGCGATGAAGCGGGGGAGCAACTATTACGCGAATTGCAGCGAACGCGCGCCCGGGTGCAACACATCTGGCCGATTCCGGAACTGATTCCAGCTTCCTACGATGTGATCTACTGCGATCTGGTCAATGATCTGCCACAGCGGCTGCCATGGCTACCAGGCAAGCCGGATGCGGCGCTTGTCGTTATCGCGGCGGCGGCGCAGTCGCTTGACCTCAAGCTCTTGCACAACTGCGCGCCGCATGCCGTTGTCCATCAACCGGTTACGGCTCAGGCGGTGCTTTCTAGCCTTCTCGTCGGACGGGGCCATTTTCTTTACGAGTGCCGGTTGCGTGGCCGAGTGGACAAGCTGGACGATAACCTTCGCACCATGCGCAGCGTCGAGCGCGCGAAGGCGATCCTCATGCAGAGCCGGAGCATTAGCGAGGAAGAAGCCTACCACTATCTGCGGCGCCGGGCCATGGAGCGCCGAGTGACGATCGGGGCGCTCGCCAATGTGATAGTTGACTCACAGGAATTACTCGGGTAGCGTTTTCGAAGTACAAGAGACTCAGAACATGGTTTCTGGGTCAGGCGGCGATGGTGCCGCTTTAAAATCTAGCAGGCAAGGAAGCCTCACGTAGGCGCGAAGAGCGCGAGCGTGAGGTTTTTTTATGGTTTGTTTCGATGTGCGTGCTGACCAGATGCGCGCGCAGACTAGTAGAGTGTGACGCGGGTGGCAGTGCGGCCACCAAAAAAACTAGCTGGCAATGATGCCCCAGTGTAACCGCTTCGCGGCGGACAGCGCTGGGGCTTTGCGTTTTACGAACACGTGTTTACGAACACAAGGAGGTAGAAATGAAATTAGGACGCAGGAAATTCATCAAGGGAACAGTGGCGGCCGGCGCGGTAACCGCGGCCGGCTTTCCGCACATTTGGATCAAGGACAGTTCATTGGCCTACGCCGCGGGCGGCGAGATCAAGGTCGGCGTCTTGTTCTCTCTTACAGGGACCACGGCGATCGTCGAGGAATCCCTGAACAAGGCGACGGTTCTGGCGATCGAGGAGATCAATGCCGCAGGCGGAATCAACGGCATGCAGATCAAGGCGATTGTCGAGGATCCAGCATCCGATCCGGCGACTTTCGCTGAAAAAGCGCGTAAGCTTGTCCTTGGTGACAGGTGCGTCAGCGTGTTCGGATCTTATACCTCGGCGAGCCGCAAGGCGGTGCTGCCCGTTTTCGAGAAACGAAAAAATCTCTATTTCTATCCAACCCTTTACGAGGGCCGCGAATGTTCGAAAAATGTGATTTACACCGGCGCGGTGCCGAACCAGCAACAGGACGAGTTCGTTCCCTGGCTGATCGAGAAATTTGGTAAGCGTTGGTCTTTGATCGGCTCCAACTACATCTACCCAAAGGAAGAAAACAATTACTGCAAGAAACTTCTGACGCAGTATGGCGCAGAGGTGATCCGCGAAGAGTATGTACCGCTTGGTCACTCCGAGTTCTCGTCCGTCATCAATAAGTTCCGTAGCGAGAAGCCGGACGTCATCTTTTCCACCGTGGTCGGCGATTCGGTCGTGGCATTGCATCGCCAGTACCGTGCGGGCGGCCTCGACCCTGAAAAGATGCCAATGGCCAGCCTCACGACCTCGGAAAACGAGGTCGCGGCCATGGGTGGCGACGCAGCGGCTGGGCACTTTACCTCGGCACCGTATTTCATGGTTTATGACTCGCCCGAGAACCACAAGTTTGTGGAGGCCTATAGGTCACGCTGGGGTGGAGATAAGGTCACGCACTTTGTGTCCGAACCGTCCTACTTCCAAGTCCACCTGTTCAAGCAAGCGGTGGAAAAGCTCTCGGCTGGGGATATCAGCCCAAAGACGATCCGGGAGGCGATCAAGGGCGAAGAGATGATTGCGCCCCAAGGCAAAGTGCGCATTGAGCCGGAGAATCTACATTCTTATCTCTGGCCAAAAATCGGCCAATGCCAGTCCGACGGGCAGTTCAAAATGCTCAAAACTACATCGGAATGGCTGGCACCTGAGCCCTATAAGGCCTATCCGAATCAGACCTGCACCGAATCAGGCCTCAAGGAGAGCTGATTGACGGAACCGGCATCGTTCGCCGGTAACGTTTAAGAGTACCCGGCGGGTTGCACTTTGCTTCCCGCCGGCCTCTAGGTTTTTGGGCACCACGAGACAAAAAGATTATGGAAACTATTCTGGCGCAGATTCTCACCGGCTTGAGCATTGCGTCCATCCTGTTGCTTGTTGCGCTCGGACTGGCGATTATTTATGGCACCACCGGCGTTATCAATCTGGCCCATGGCGAGTTTGTTATGATCGGAGCCTATACCGCTTGGGCGCTGCAAACCTATGTCGGGGCCGGTCTAATCGAGAGCCTGGTGGTGATTTTCTTTGTGGTGGCACTTTTCGGCTGGATTATTGAAAAGACGGTTATTCGCCATCTCTATCGAAGGCCGTTAGATACCATCCTCGCGACCTGGGGCATCGGCGTAATGGCACAGCAGGCCATACGCCTGGCGGTGGGGGGTGAGCTTCGCTATGTGCAGATGCCGTCGGCCATGAGCAGCAGCGTTTCGATCCTAGGGATAGAGATCTCCGCGTTTCGTCTTTTTATTCTCGCGCTATCAGCAGCGATATTTGGCTTCACTTGGTACCTTATGTATCGAACTAGTTTTGGTATGAAATTACGCGCGATCACCCAAGACCGTGAAGTCGCGAGTTGCTTTGGTATTAAAAGTAAACGTATTTACAGCCTCACTTTCGCTTATGGCGCCGGTCTCGCAGGGCTGGCGGGCGCGCTTGTTTCGCCTCTTAAGAGTGTGTCGCCGGAGATGGGTACAACTTATGTCGTCGATGCCTTCATGGTCGTAGTCCTGGGCGGCGTCGAGAGTTTGATCGGCACGGTGGCTAGTTCAGTAATACTCGGCGAACTAACGGGTTTCCTTGCGTTCTACAGCAACGACACCTTGGCGAAGGTGCTGGTATTTCTCGCCATCGTGGTCCTGATCCGTTTCCGCCCGCAGGGGCTATTCGCTGCCAAGATCCGGTCATGATCGATAGGACTAGGATATTGCATGCCGCGGTGGGGGAATAGGTAGTGTCTAAACGCACGACCCTGCAAATCGCAACCTATGGCATCGTATGCTTGGCCATCTTGCTGGTGCCCAGCTTCATGGATGATGCCTTTATCCTCAACAAATACGCGCGCTATCTCGTGCTTGGTATCCTTGCTTTGGCGCTCAGTCTGTCGTGGGGCTACGCCGGCATTCTTAATCTCGGTCAAGCGGCGAGCTTTGGGCTTGGCTCATACTGCATGGCCATGGCGCTAAAATTACGCACCGTTCCGGTTCATACCGGAAAAACTGGGCTTCCCGATTTCATGGTGTGGAATAACGTCGAGACGCTGCCGTGGTTCTGGGAGCCATTCTACTCTCTAACCTTCGCAATCTTCGCGGGCGTCGCAGTGCCAGTGGCCTTCGCCATGCTGCTCGGCTCGTTTATTTTCCGCGGCCGGGTCACCGGTGTTTATGTGGCGATCATCACACTCGCCGCCCTCGTCGTAGTGAATCTACTGATCATTGACCAACAACGATATTCCGGCGGTTTCAACGGCATCACCGACCTAGCGCAGCTTGAGCTTTTCGGACTGACATTCGACGCTTACAGCAGTTCCTCGTACTATTTGATCGCCATATCTCTAACCGTGTGTTTGTTTTTCGCGCTTGCAGTTACCAAGAGCAAGGCGGGCCTCATTCTTCAGGCCATCCGGGACCATGAGGAGCGGGTTCGCTACTTTGGGTACGACGTGGCTCGTTTCAAGACCTTTGCCTTTGCTGTTTCGGCTGGAATCGCTGGCGTTGCCGGCATGCTTTACACCATCGTGATGGAATTTGCCTCGCCGACTTTCCTCGACGTGCAACTCAGCCTCTCGGTCGTCATTTGGTGCGCCGTGGGCGGACGTCAAAGTTTACTTGGTGCGGCCCTGGGTGCGATCATCGTCACTGGTATGCAAGGTGCCCTTTCCGAATCCGAAATATTTCTCGAATCGTGGACGCTTATCATGGGCTTCGTATTCGTGATGATTGTCCTGTTCTTGCCCAAGGGGCTTGCTGGAGCGATCGAGAGTTTGGTTGATCGTATCATTCCCGAAGACCATGCGGTGCAAGTTAAATCTAGGGCGGCCGCGAGCCGACGCGGCGTCGAGAATGAGGCCGGATCTCCATGATGACAACGAGCCAATCCGATCACCTCGTCCTAAGCGATGTCTCGGTGACTTTCAACGGCTTTCATGCCGTGGAGGGCTTAAACTTCAAAGTGGGGCAGGGTGAACTGCGCTGCATAATCGGCCCGAACGGTGCCGGAAAGACTACGGCACTGGATATGATCTGCGGCAAGATCAAGCCCACGTCGGGTAAGATCACGTTTGAGGGGAAAACCCTTAACAATCTCGAAGAGCACGAAATCGCCCGCGCCGGTATCGGCCGGAAATTCCAGGTGCCCAGTGTTTTTAGCGAACTCACGGTGCGGGATAATCTCGAAGTCAGTTACAGTAAATCCACGGGCGTGTTTAGCAATGCGCTCATATTTGGCCGCAGTGCAGATCGTGACGGGTTGGAGAAACTTGCTGAGTTCGTTGGCCTGGAAGATTACCTAGATACGCCCGCTGAGTACCTTTCTCATGGCCATACTCAATGGCTCGAGATTTCTCTTCTGCTTGCACAAGACCCCGAACTCATTTTGATGGATGAGCCGACAGCCGGTATGACGGTCCATGAAACGGGCCAGACTGTCGAGTTATTCAACCGTCTCAAGGGCAAACATACCCTGATCGTCGTTGAGCACGACATGGGCTTCGTCAAGGAAATCGGCGAAGTGATATCGGTAATGCACCAGGGGAAGTTGCTTGCGGAGGGCACGGTCAGCGACATTGAACAGAATCCGGAAGTCCGAGAAGTTTATCTTGGCTCCAGAGGTATCGCCCGTGCTTGATCTCATAGACATAGATGCCTTCTATGGCAACAGTCCGGCACTTCAAAACGTGAGTTTAGAGGTCGCCAAGGGTGAGTTCTTGAGCGTCCTGGGGCGTAACGGCGTTGGTAAAACCACACTAATGCGCGCCATCCTAGGGCTCATGGACCGAGTCACCGGAAGTATCAAGCTCGATGGGCAGGAGATCAACGATCAGGATACCAGCGATCGCGCATTAGCCGGCATCGGCTATGTGCCGCAGGGGCGCGGTATCCTTCCCAAGTTCACCGTGCGCGAGAACTTGTTCATGGGAACTTTCGCAACCACCAAGGGGAATGGCGAAATCAATGAGTGGGTGTTCGAACTGTTCCCCAACCTCAAAGATTTCCTCAACCGGCCCGGTGGGAACCTTTCGGGTGGGCAACAGCAACAACTGGCGATTGCTCGTGCGTTGCTCACCGACCCAAAAGTGATCTTGCTCGATGAACCGACAGAAGGCATACAGCCTAATATCGTCGAGCAGATTGAAGAGGTGCTTGTCCAACTCAACCAGAAGCACGGCCTGACGGTCGTACTCGTCGCGCAAAACGTCGAGCTTGCCCGGCGCGCCTCGCATAATTTCGTGCTCATGGAACGGGGCAGCATCTCGGTACGCGGACCTGTCAACGAACTGACGGACGATCTCGTTCATCGGCATATGGCCGTATAGAAGGGCGCATTGCGGTGAAGTTTGAAGAATCTACCCACCAACTAGGAGGAAGTCATGTACCACGGCGATATATCAAGCAGTAAAGACACGGTTGGCGTTGCGGTCGTCAACTACAAGATGCCGCGCCTCCACACCAGGGAAGAGGTGCTCGCTAACACGCGAAACATCGCCAGTATGATCGACGGCATGAAGATCGGTCTTCCAGGCATGGATCTCGTCATTTTCCCTGAATACAGCACTCACGGGATCATGTACGACGAGAAGGAGATGTATGAAACGGCCTCGTCCTGCCCGGGTGAAGAGACCGAGATTTTCGCCGAGGCCTGTAAAAGAAATAAAGTCTGGGGCGTATTCTCCCTGACTGGAGAGCGTCATGAGGAGCACCCCAATAAAGCACCTTACAACACGCTTATCCTGATGAGCGACAAGGGCGAAATCGTTCAAAAATATCGCAAGATCATGCCTTGGGTGCCGATCGAGGGCTGGTATCCGGGCAACTGCACCTATGTTTCCGAGGGGCCGAAAGGCATGAAGGTCAGCCTCATCATCTGCGATGACGGCAACTACCCTGAAATCTGGCGCGACTGTGCCATGAAGGGCGCCGAGCTGATTGTCCGCTGCCAGGGCTACATGTATCCGGCCAAGGAACAGCAGATTGTCATGGCTAAAGCCATGGCTTGGACCAATAACGTCTATGTCGCGGTGGCGAATGCGTCCGGCTTTGACGGTGTTTATTCCTATTTCGGTCACTCGGCGATCATCGGTTTCGATGGCCGGACGCTCGGCGAATGCGCCGAGGAAGAGAACGGCATACAATACGGCGCTATCTCGACCTCGTTGATCCGCGATGCGCGCCGCAATATGCAGTCCGAGAACCATTTGTTCAAGCTGCTGCATCGCGGCTACACGGGCCAGATAAATTCCGGCGAAGATTCGAAAGGCGAAGCGGTTTGCCCATTCGATTTCTACAAGAAATGGGTCACCGATCCCGAGGGCACGCGCGAAATGGTCGAGGCTATCACCCGCGAGACCGTCGGCACCGACGAGTGTCCAATCGAGGGCCTTCCTAATCAGAAGACCGCGACGCACCGTTGACCGCGTTGAGCCTGTGGCGCGGGCGTATTACGCCCCGCCACGGGCAACCCGGCGCCTAACTGGAGCGCCCCAATAACGTGAATGATGTGCGGCGGCCCTGGCCGGCACGCCGTCACGAATCCTAACCGAGCCTTGTCGCATGAAACTTGACGACTACCGGATCGACGAAGAGCCATACTACCGCGCGGTAGGTAACGAGATTGCTCTCTTTGAAGCAGCCTTCACCGTCCGCATGCCGATGATGCTCAAAGGGCCGACCGGCTCCGGCAAGACGCGCTTCATCGAATACATGGCTTGGAAATTACGCAAGCCGCTACTAACCGTTTCCTGTCACGAGGATATGACGGCCTCTGATCTAGTGGGCCGTTTCCTCTTGGATGCCGAGGGGACGGTATGGAACGACGGTCCGCTGACGCTTGCCGTACGCCACGGGGGAATCTGCTATCTCGATGAGATTGTAGAGGCCCGCCAGGACACGACGGTGGTTATTCACTCGCTCACGGATGAACGCCGTATTCTACCGCTTGAGAAAAAGAACGAAGTCATCAAGGCGCACCCCGATTTTTATGTCGTTATTTCATATAACCCAGGATACCAGAGCGTTCTGAAGGATCTCAAGGAATCGACCAAGCAACGATTCGGGGCCATCGATTTCATTTACCCACCCGCGGACCTGGAAGCTGAGATTGTCGCCCACGAATCAGGGGTGGACGGCAGAGTGGCGGCCCAACTCGTCAAAATCGCGGTGCGCTCCCGCAACCTCAAAGGACATGGTCTGGACGAGGGTGCATCTACCCGGATGTTGGTTCATGCGGGTCAGTTGGTGTCGCGTGGCATACCGCTCGGCGAAGCGTGCCAGGTCGCTCTCGTGTTGCCGATCACCGACGATCCAGACATGCGCGATGCGCTAACCTCGGCGATTGCCGCGTGTGCGTAAAATTACCAGATCATGAAGACAACGCAGTCCGCAAATTTTTTGAACGTGGTCTCTCCAGACAAGGGAGGAAACGAGGAGCGGCTCCTGACACCGGCCGCGCGCCGCGCCTTCCCCGGTGACTTGGCTGCCCGATGGCTTAGGGCCTGCCGTAAATTGGTACAAGCCGGTTACGGCGAAGCCGTCGTTGCTTCCTACGCCCGCAATTCACCGGCGATCGCGGAGATACTAGGACGGGAAATCGCCATCGAACTGGTCGATCCGGTCTCCACCATAACCATAAAGGCGAAACGCAAGGCGGGCGTGTTACTACCCTGGGCGGCGCTTAAGGCGGCGGAGCGGCTGAAGAACGAGCAGCTTTTTCGATCCTGGCTGGGCGTCATCGAGAGGTTCGCGGCACTGGCGCCCGAGTCCGTGGCGCCCGTTCTCGAGAAGATGGACACGCTTCTTACCGAACTCAATGTGTCGCGGCTTGAGGCATGGGTGCTCGCAGGTGTGCGCTCCGCCGGTGGTGATAAAGAACGCCGCCTGCGTTTCTTCACGTTCGCAGACCCACAGGCAAAGCTTTGGCTGCAACGCGAATCAGGTGAGGTCGTTTTTACCGATATGGAGAGGCGCCTCAAGGCATATCTTATTGCCCTATGGCGGCTTCGCATTCCGGTCCGCGAACCCTCGCTGGGCGCGAGTGAACAATTGCGCAGGCGGGTTAGTTTCGATCGTGGTCTGATCCTGCTACCGCCTACTTTCCCAGGCTATCGCGGCCTGCAAGCGGAGGAAGTTTTCCGCGCCAGCCTGGCTCACGTCGCGGCGCACTTTATGTACTCGGGAGAAAAATTTCCGCTGCGCAGCTTGAAGCCGCTCCAGGTGGCGCTCATCTCATTGATCGAGGATGCCCGGGTCGAGCACCTGGCAATGCGGAATTTTCCTGGACTGCGACAGCTGTGGCTCCCGTTTCACATAGCCCAGGCATCGGGAGCATCTACCGCGCCCAGCCTGCTTGCCCGCTTGTCGCGTGCCTTGATCGACCCAGGTTTTGAGGACGCCGACGGCTGGGTTCGTAAGGGGCGGGAGCGGTTTTTTGCGCGTGAGGCCGAGTGGGAGAATCCTCAAATCAGCCGCGAGATTGGTGGCCTTCTGGGCAACGATCTCGGACAGATGCGGGTCCAATTCAATCCGCGGACGTATGTCGTCGAGCCGCCTTACCACGACGACAATATGGGCCTTTGGGACTTCAACGATCCGGACTCCTCGGACACCGAGGAGGCGGAGCTTCTTTTCGAATCAGTGCGCTTCGAACAGCAGCAGGATGATGACACTTCTCAGCCCGACCGAGAGCGCAAGACGGACGGCGAGGACGACGATGTGAACCGGGCCGCTTTGTCTCCTGAGGCTTACCAGGAAGAGGGAATCCCTGTCGCCCGTTATCCGGAGTACGACTACGTGACCGGATGCGAGCGGGCGGATTGGACGACCATTGTCGAGTATCGGCCCAAGCCCGGACCGGCCGGTCTGATCGAGCGTATTCTCGAAGACCGGCATGATACCGTGAACCGGATCACGGCGCTTATCCGCTCGGCACGCGTGGGGCGAACGGAACGTCTGAAGCGCCAGGCCGAGGGTGAATTCTTGGATATTGATGCCTGCATAGATGCCGTCGTGAGCCGCAAGATAGGCATAACACCCGATCCGCATGTCTACGCGACAATGGGCCGCCGGCACCGCGATCTTTCGGTACTGGTTCTTCTCGACATCTCGGAATCGACCAAGGACAAGGTCCTGGGTGGCACGGCGACCGTCCTCGATCTCGAGCGGCAGGCGACGGCTCTTCTTGCCCATGCCATGGCCGGTCTTGGAGATCCTTTCGCAATAGCTGCCTTCTGTTCGAACCGTCGCGATGAGGTGCGTTATTACCGAATCAAGGATTTTACCGAACCTTACGACGCCATGGCCCGATCGTCGCTCGCAGGGCTGGAGGGCGGATTGTCGACACGAATCGGCGCTGTGATACGCCACGCCGGCGCCGATCTCGCCGGCCAAAACACCCATCGAAGATTGCTTCTAATCATTACCGACGGGGAGCCATCCGATATTGATGTAACCGATAAGAAATATCTCGTCGAAGACGCCCGCAAGGCGGTAAATTCCTTGGCTGGAAATGGAATCGATACCTTCTGCGTTGGGCTGGATTCGGGTGGCGACAGTTATCTCACACGGATCTTTGGGCGCCGGAATGTAGTGCAAATTGACCGTCTGGAGCGCCTGCCAGAGCGTTTGCCGATGTTGTATTTCCGGCTCACCTCGTGAAGGCGCTGGAGATACAGCCGCAGGATCTGAGCAAGTACGGCTGCGAATTCATCGGTTCTTTCATGCTCGTTTTCTTTGCCGCCGGCGCGGTTATGGTTGGGGCGGTGACGGGGGGGCTGGGTGCAATCGGCCCTGGACTCATCTCTGGCTTGGTCATCACCATTGTCATCTACTGTTTTGGCCATGTTTCGGGGGCGCACGTGAACCCGGCGCTCTCGCTGGCTGCGGTCTATCTCGGTAAGCTCGAAAAACGCCTCGCGCCCGGCTATATCGTGGCACAACTCGCAGGCTCGGCCGCCGCTGGGTTCGTGCTTTTATGGGCAATAGGCCGGCATGGCGACATGGGGGCCAATCTTCCAAACGCGGCGCTTGGCGTAACACCTTGGGTTGCCTTGGTTGTCGAACTCATTCTTTCCTTCATTCTCATGTGGGTGATATGCGGCGCGGCCTATCACGACAAGAACACCGATATCTCCTTCGCTGGCGTAGCGATTGGTGCGACGGTTGGGATCGAGGTCATGCTCATGGGGCCTTACGCCGGCGCGGCGATGAACCCGGCACGCGCGTTCGGACCCTATCTCGCTCTTGGGGATTTCACGCACTTTTGGATTTATGTGGTCGGCCCCGTGGCGGGAATGCTGGCCGGCGCCGCAATCTATCGTTTCACACACCGATCTTCTGACGACAGTTCCGACGACGCTTGAGGGCGATCGCGTTAGCTTGGTTTCCGTTTATCAGGAATCGTCGCAAGAGGTGAGATATTTCCGTGAAGCCTGCACTGGCGAACTCATCCTGGTTGCGTATTGTGCCCTTTCTATTTGTGATGCTGTGGAGTTCAGCTTTCGTTGCCACGCGCGCCGGTTTGGCCGACGTCTCGCCTCTCGCCTTTCTGACCGCCCGCTTCACGCTCGCCGCTGCTGTGATGGTCGCGGTTGCCGCGCTTGTGCGAGCCGGCTTGACCGCCCCTTCACCCGCCTGGCTGCATCTGGGTGTGGCGGGTGTTCTGATCAATGCCTTTTACCTCTCCGGTGTTTATCTCGCGCTCGATCACATTAATGCGGCGACCATGGCGCTGATCGGTGCGCTGCATCCGCTCATGACCGCTTTGCTCGCCCGGCCCATGCTAGGGGAGCGGCTCGGGCTCATTCAATGGTTTGGTCTAGGTCTTGGCGTGTGCGGCGTTGTTCTAGTCGTTGGAATCCAGGTTACCCGACCGGCGGATATGATCGGACCCCTGTATGGGTTTCTCGGCGTTTGCAGCCTGGCACTGGGCACGGTCTACTATCGAAAGTACTGCCGAAAGATATCCTTATGGACGGCCAACACGATCCAGCTGATCGTCGCCGCGCTGACCTGCGCATTGCTTATGGCGGCCGTTGAAAGAGTAAGCTTCGTTGTCACGGCCGAAGCCGTCACGACGCTGCTCTATCTTGCGCTTATAGTCTCGCTCGGAGCGCCGGTGCTGCTTATGCTCATGCTACGCCACGGCAAGGCCGGTAAAGTGGCCAGTTACTTTTATCTTACCCCTGGTATTACCGCCGTAATGGCGTGGACCTTCCTCGGCGAGGCGTTATCACCCATGATTCTTGTTGGGTTTGCGATCACGAGCCTTGGCGTTTGGTTGGCACAGGGCAAGGGGACGGGTGTGCTGTTTCGTGGGAAAGATGACCTCTAGACCCGTACCTAAAATTACCATAAAGTTTTGCAACGGACGAACGGCTCTAACCCCGTATCCGCCACATCGGAAAACGGATGCTAGAGACTTTGCATGAGCCCTAGAGCATTTCACCATGCCCGTTTTGCTTCTATCGTGAAATGCTCTTGGCGTTCGTCCCGCATTTCCGTTTGGGGCAATGGCGCTCCTTCTGATCTGAGCACTGAAGCTCTCCAAGAATCACAACGCGGCCGGTCTCGGTGGCATGCCGAAGGCGCGTTCGCCCATAACCTGTTGGAGGCTATCATGACATTGCGGCGACCTTCATCCGAAGATTTGATCGACATCAGCGACCGTTACCATCTCAACCTGACGGAAGACGAACTAGCGGTTTTCTACGATCTGACGCGCGCGGTACTGGAAGGCTACGATGAACTTGACCAGTATCCCGACCCGGTGCGGGAGGTGATTCCGGCGGTAAGGATACCAGGGCCACGACCCGGACCGGACGAGGACCCACTGAATGGCATCGTGCGCTATTGCGATGTCAAGGCGACTGGTGCGGCCAAGGGGGCACTCAGCGGCAAGCGTATCGGCACGAAGGATACGATCGGTGTGGCCGGCATCCCGCTAACCTGTGGATCGCGGCTACTTTATGACTTTGTCCCCGATAGCGACGCCACGGTTGTGACGCGGATCCTCAAGGCCGGCGGGCACATCACCGCAATCCTGAACACCGATGATTTCGCGTTTTCCGGCGGCGGGCACACCAGCACCTATGGTCCCGGCCTGAATCCGGCGAATCCCAAGTATGCTGCCGGTGGCTCCTCCTGCGGCTCGGCCATCGCGCCGGCGACCGGTCTGGTCGATATCGCGCTCGGCGGAGACCAAGGAGGATCGATCCGCATTCCGGCGTCTTGGTCGGGAATCGTGGGGCTGAAACCCACCCATGGCTTGGTCCCCTATACGGGAATTGTTGGTTTCGATCATACTATCGACCACATTGGTCCCATGGCCAAGACCGTCGAGGACGTGGCCCTGATGCTGAAAGTTATCGCCGGCAAGGATGACAGCTGCATCGACCCGCGTCAGCCCGACAGCCTGCGTGTGCCCAATTATCCGGCCGCGTTGACCGGCGATATCAAGGGCCTGCGGATCGCCGTGATCGAGGAGGGCTTCGGCACGCCGGAATCCATGCCCAGGGTCGACACGGCGGTGCGCGAAGCGGCCAAATTCCTGGCGAAACTAGGGGCCAAGGTGAAGAAAATCTCGGTACCCGAACATCGCCAAACCGTCCCGATCTGGAATTGCGTCGCGATTGAGGGCGGTATCGACAGCTTCTATCACGGGCATGCCGCGTATCAGAACAAGGGTTGGTACAATACCCGGCTGATGTCGGCCATGGGCCGGGCGATCAAGACTCACGGCGGCGACTTCTCGCCGACCGCTAAACTCGGCGCCCTGCTTGGTCACTATATGCGGGAGAACTACGATGGCGTATTTTACGGTCGGGCTCAGAATCTATCCCGCGTGCTCACCGCGGCTTACGACAAGGTATTCGCGGAGTTCGATGTCGTGCTCATGCCAACGACGCCCCAGACCGCTCACAAGCTGCCAGCTTCTCCCGAGGAAGATCGTGTCGAGCATATTGCGCAGGCGCTCAATATGGTACGCAACACGGCAGCCTTCGATCTCACCGGCCATCCCTCGATCTCGGTTCCCTGCCGTGACGTCCAGGGACTACCGGTAGGGCTCATGCTGACCGGCGCGCAATTCAACGACGCGACCACACTTAAGGTGGCACATGCCTATATGACCGCATAGTACGAGTGGCTGCCGAGAATTTTGGCGGGCGGCGTCCCGCCGTTAGATCGGTACGCTCGGTGAGGGGCACTGTCAGAGCAAGTTCGCTTGAGTCGAGCAATGGCTGTCGGTAGCGTCAGCGGATACAAAATCCGTTCCGATATTTCAATAGTTCGCCGGGTGCTGTCACGGTAACTTGCTGGTGTCAGCTGTGGGTTGCGAGTAACTTCCTGTTATAAACAAGATCAGCTACCGCCGACATCGGTTTCCTGCAGAGAGAATCCAGCGTGCCGTCTGGCTGTATTTCCGGTTTCCCCTCAGTTACCGCGATGTGGAGGATCTGCTCGCCGAGCGTGGCGTAGAGGTTTCCTATGAGTCTGTCTGGCGCTGGGCTCTGAAGTTTGGACTGGCCTATGCCCGCAAGCTAAGGCGCCTTCGACCCCGGGCCGAATGTCGCTGGCACCTGGACGAGGTATTTGTCTCCATCAACGGCGAACGGATGTACCTATGGCGGGCGGTGGACAGCGAGGGTGAAGTTCTGGATATCCTGGTCCAATCCCGGCGAAACAAGAAGGCAGCGCTCAAACTGATGCGCAAGCTGCTCAAGAAGCAGGGGTATGCGCCGAATAAGGTGATAACCGATAAACTGCCGTCCTACGGGGCAGCACTGCGTGATCTCCGCATGACGGAGAAACACATTACCGGCGGACGGCGCAACAATCGGGCGGAGAATTCACACCTGCCGGTTCGACAACGAGAACGGAGGATGCAGGGCTTCAAGTCAGCAGGATCGGCGCAAAGGTTTCTCTCCATCCACGCCGCCATCTACAACACCTTCAATGTTCAACGTCATCTGATCACTTTCAAAACAATGCGGCCATTCCGCAGTCATTCTATGAACATGTGGCAGACCTTGTCCGCTGCTGCTTGAGCCGCTCAGCTCAAACGGTCAACTGTGACCTGCCTTCGTTAAGTTGACAGCACCTTACTCCGCCCCATGGCCCCTTATTGCTCCGTCGTTGACATGGCGCAGCATGACGAAGGCATGGAGCAATCGAAAGCTAGCGGTCGGGACGACGAACAGATCGATCGAGGCGAGACCGTCAGCCGGTCGACGAGAAAGGTCCTCCGGGTCTGCGACGGCGGGCGCGAATGGCGGACCATGACTTTGGATGCTGTGGCCTGACTGATCTCGATCCCGGCTTCAAGAGCTCGCCATGGATGCGCGAAGCGGCCCGGGTGATAAACCGGGCCAAGAATTGAGCGCATGGTTAGTCATTCGTAAATCTTTTCGCCATAGTAGTGTGCCCTGCGATTTCATGCACGTGAAGCGTGCGCCGGCGTCTGGACAGTTACATACAGAAGTTCTCGTGTTACGGAATAACCGCCGGCGCATGCGGCGTCGGGTTAGAGATCCCACTCGACAACCGCCCGCCCGAAGGATGGAGCAACCAAATTGATGGCATACGGAAACAGTAATCCGCTCAAGACGCTGGCTAAGGACTTCCGAAAGGATCAAATCCAGATCCTCGATGACTGGATGGACGCGAATACGGCGTCTATCGGCATGACAAACGGGTCGATAAGCGCTGAAATCATCCGAGAGCAGAACCTGGCCATCTTGGACGACTTGATCGCGCTTACTGAGAGCGGCGATATCGAGGACGTCAGCGGGCCCGCGTTTATGTCGATCCTGGACGGCTTGGCGCAGGTCGCGAGAGTCCGGTCGGATGCGCAGATGCCGATCAGCACTTTCGGTCATTCCCTGGCGTCGCTGAAGCAGGTGCTCCTCAAGCACAAACACCGCAACGGCAACGGCGATGTGGAAGCGTTGTTCCCACTGATCGATTATCTGGTGTTCGGCACCATAGAGCATTTCTTGAACGCACGCGAGGACTTCATCAAAGATGTCCTGGACACCGCCTTGGACGGCATCGTCACGATCGACGAAAAGGGTACCGTGCAGACCTTCAACAAGGTGTCCGAAGAGATGTTCGGATACGGCGGCGACGAGGTCATCGGCAAGAACATCAAAATGTTGATGCCGCCGCCTTATAGCGACGAGCACGACTCCTACCTCGCCAACTATATGCGAACGGGCCAAGGGAAGATCCTTGGATCCCGGCGCGAGGTCCAGGGCCGGCGCAAGGATGGGACGGTCTTTCCCGTGGAACTTGGCGTCAGAGAGATCGGGAAGGGCGCCGGACGCATGTATTCGGGGGTCGTCCGCGACTTGACGGAGATCAAGCATGCCCAGGAAGAAATGGATCGCATGGCCGCGACGCTGAACGCGATCGGCACCTCCCAGGGGATGATCGAGTTCGAAACGGACGGCACCATCATAAACGCCAACGAGAATTTCCTGCGCGTGATGGGCTATGATCTCTCCGAAATCCAAGGCCAACACCACAGCATTCTCGTCGAAGCGGCCTACCAGGAGAGCCCAGAATACCGCCAGTTCTGGGACGACTTGCGCGCCGGCAACTTCCAGGCCGGGGAATTCATGCGCATCAGTAAGTCCGGCGCAGAAATTTGGATCCAGGCCGCCTACAACCCGATCCTCGACGCCGACGGCAAGCCCATCAAGATAGTCAAGAACGCCGTCGACATCACCGAGAAAAAAGTCGCGGCGCTCAAGCTCAAGGCCCAGACGGCACGTCAGGCGCAGGATATCGTCGAGCTTTCAACGCCGGTGATCTCAGTCTGGCAGGATGTGCTCGTCCTGCCGTTGATCGGTACGCTGGACAGCAGGCGCACCCAGGAGTGCATGGAAATGACGCTCATACGCTTGTCCGAGGCTAACGCGCGGGTCTTGATCATCGACATCACCGGCGTTCCCACGGTCGACACCATGGTGGCCAACCATTTGATCCGTTTGGCCGCGTCGGTACGGCTGATGGGCGGGCGGTGCGTCCTCACGGGCATCAGCCCGGCCACCGCCATGACCATCGTGGGCCTGGGCCTCGACCTGGCCATGCTTAATACGCGCTCGACCCTCGCTGAGGGGCTGAAACTGGCCATCGACATTGCGAGCCAATCCAACGAATAAGCATCGGCTAGGAGATAGACGTGAGTGAAATTCCGATTCTCAAGGTCGGGCCGGTGCTCCTGGTCTCGGTTCAGACCGAGCTGAACGACCGTGTGGCGACCGAGCTTCAGGAGTCGCTGCTGACCCGGATCAAGGCCACCGGGGCGACCGGCACCTTGATCGACATCACCGCCCTGGACGTGGTCGACTCCTTTATCGGCCGGGTGCTTAGTGAAACCGCGAAAATGGCGCGGATCATGGACACCAAGGTCGTGCTCGTGGGGATGCGCCCGGCCGTGGCGATCACCCTATTGGAAATGGGTCTCGACCTCCCCGATGTTGAAGCCGAAGGCGATGTGGAGGCGGGCCTCAAGGCCTTGGGTTACGCGCTTCGGGAATTGGCCGCGGAAAACGGCGAACCCACCGCACCCATTGGCCCCCGGCATCAGGACACGCGCCGCAATGGACAGATTTGAGATCAGCACCGAAGACGATGTCGTAAGGGCGCGGACGGCGGCCCGGAGGCTCGCCGAGAACCTGGCGTTCTCGCTGATCGACAAGACCCGTATCGCCACCGCGGTGAGCGAGCTGGCGCGCAACACTCTGGTCCACGGCGGCGGCGGGCGGATGGTAATCGGCGAGGCGGCAAACGGGACCACGACCGGCATTCGCTGCACCTTTACGGATGCCGGGCCGGGCATAGGGGACATCGACCAGGCCATGACCGACGGCTTCACCACAAACAGCAGCTTGGGGCATGGGCTGCCGGGCGCCAAGCGCCTGATGGACGAATTCAAAGTTGAGTCAAATGTTGGCCAAGGCACGTGCGTGGAAGTCATCAAGTGGAAGTGACCGAGTTATCCATCCGCAACGAATCCGACGTCGGCCACGTTCGCCGGGCGGTGCAGCGGATGGCAAGCGAAATCGGCTTTGGCGCCGAAGCCGTCGCCCGCCTCGGCATCGCCACAACTGAGTTGGCGACCAATCTGGTTCGTCATCAGACGGTCGATGGCCGGATCGCTTTCGGCCCGTTCGGCGGCGAGGAGTGCTTGGGTATTGAACTCGTCGCGCAGGATTCGGGGCCCGGCATCATCGATGTCGAGCGGGCATTGACCGATCGCCAGTCTACGATCAGCGCGTCGATGGGCTGCGGCCTAGGCGCGGTGCGGCGCTTGATGGACGAGTTCGACATCTACTCCCGCGCGCCGGACATGTCCCCTGTGCCGTCTACATTTCCCCGAGGCGAAGCGCGCAACCCGGAACCGGTGGGAACCCTGGTCACGGCGCGCAAATACCTCAAGCCAGCCGGGTACCACCGGAACTTCGCCATCAGCACCGCCTCGCGGCCTTACCCGGGCGAAGACGTCAATGGCGACTCTTCCCTGGTCGTCCCCGAGGACGACGGGCTGCTGGTCGCGGTGGCGGACGGAATGGGCCACGGCTCAGAGGCGGCGAAAGCGAGCCAGGAAGCCATCGCCCATGTCCGGGAGAACGGCTGCGAGGACTTCGCTTCGGTCTTCGCCGAACTGCACGAAGGGTTGCGCAGGACCCGCGGCACGGCCCTGACACTGGTCCGAATTCTCCTCGGCGATCGGAAACTGGTTCACGCGGGGATCGGCAATGTCGAGGCGCGTGTCCATCCCGACGGCTCTTCAAGCCTGTTGGTGAAGCCCGGCGTGCTCGGCGCCGGCCGCCCACCGGCCACGAGGGTTAACGAGATGGCCTGGCCCAAAGGCGCCACCTTGGTCGTGTATACGGACGGCATTTTGGGCAGATGGAGCCTCGATGAAACGCCCCAATTTGCCTCCCGCCCGGTCGCCATGGTCAGCCACTTGTTGTTGCGGCGGTTCGCCAGGCCCAATGACGACGCCACCCTCGTGGTGGCGCGGGAGGCCCGGTGTTGACCAATTGCGAGCGTGGGATCGCGGATCTCGAGACCGAACTCGAGGAAACATACCGCAGCGTCACCCAACTGACCAATGACCTCTTTCAAGCCAACGAGCTTTTGAGGACGAACAACCGGAAGCTCTCCGATCTGTACGACACGGCCCATCAGTTCGTCGATAACGTGTCTCACGAATTTCGCACCCCGCTCACGGTCATCAGGGAGTTCGCCTCGATCATGCAGGACGGCCTTGCGGGAGACGTCAGCGACGAGCAGCGCGAATACCTCGGTATCATCGTCAACCGGGCCGACGACCTCAATCTCATAGTCAACGACATGCTCGACATCAGTAGACTCGAGGCGGGCCTGCTCGGTGTGTCGCGCAAGGAGTGTCGCATCGGTGATATCGTCGAGCACATCCGAACGACCTTGGAGCGGCGGGCCGCGGCCGGCAGCGTCAATCTGACGATCGCGATCGACGACACCCTCCCCACCGTCTATTGCGACGCCGATAAGATTAGACAAGTGATCATCAATCTGGTGGTCAACGCCTGCAAATTCTCAAACGAGGGCGGGGGCGTCACGCTGTGGGCCCATGACGATCTCATCCATTCGCAGGTCGTCATGGGTGTCACCGACAAGGGTTCGGGTATCGACCCGGAGCATGCCCGGGCGATCTTCGAGCGATTTAAGCAAGTCGGAGGCAACATCCGGGCCAGCACCAAGGGTTTCGGTCTGGGCCTCAACATCGCCAAGGAGCTCGTGCAGCTGAACTTCGGCGACATTGGGGTCGAGAGTGAACTTGGCAAGGGCAGCACCTTCACCTTTACCATTCCCACCTTCGATCCGCCGGAAATACTCAAACGTCTCCTGAAGTGTATTGAGCATTTTCGAAACGGCTCCTCCTACGTCTCGCTCATCGCGGCGCGAATCGATCCGGAGGCGGACTCCGCTCTCGAAAACGACGTGGAGAAGTTCTTACACGGACAGCTGCGCCGTAGCGACTTGCTCTTTGGGAAGCTGCCGGGTAGGTGGCTCCTGTGCGCGGCGGCCAATCGGAAGGGTCTGGATCAAATGATGGCCCGGTTCGCCGAAGCCCGAATCGAATTCAATCGCTACCGCCCGGGCGACGCGTTACCCGAAATAGATTACAAGAACATCGGCACCTGGCGGGTACTCGATCAGGGCCGCGACTTCATCAAGCAATTCAAGGCAGAGTTCGGCGCGGGCCGTTCGATCAACGGCGAGCTCCTCGCGGCGGTGCAGGACATGCGAGGTCACGGCACATGAAACCGTCGATCATCTACTGTCTGAACTTGACGTACCCGACGGTCCTAAAAACCTGCGGGCTGCCACAAGGCAGCCGGTATTGCAGTAGCCACGGCGCGACCGATTCGATTCGGTGGAGCGTGATGTGTGACTCAAGGCGCCTACATGGGCGAGGAGACACAGGTTGACCGAAAGGCCACAAATATTAGTCGTCGACGACGACCGCGAAATCGTCCTTGGTTTGAGCGTTCGGCTCCGCGCGGCAGGGTACGAAGTATCAATCGCCGGCAACGGGCATGAAGGACTCGCCGCGGCAATCGATATCCTTCCCGACGCCATTGTGCTCGACATCCGCATGCCCGTTATGGACGGCCTGACGCTCCTGACCGAGCTACGCCGGCACGAGAACACGAAAACAATTCCGATCGTGATGCTTAGCGCCAACGTGGCCGACTCGGCCAGATCCAAAGCCCTCAACTTGGGAGCAAGCTGCTTCCTGGAAAAGCCCTTTGAAGCACAAAAATTGATCCAGCGCATCAAAACCGTCATGGACGCTGGGCCTTGTTCGGCGGGTACTGCAACCAACACCGACGTGTGATCAAATCATGGCCAGCAAAACTGTTCTTATCGCGGAAGACGATCCCGGGCTCTTGCAGTCACTGAAGCTCCGGTGCCAGACGCTCGGCGTGGGCGTGATAACCGCGTCGGATGGTCTGGAAGTTCTGAGGCTCATACGCCAAAAGGCACCGGACCTGCTTATCCTGGATATCAATATGCCTGCCGCCGATGGACTGAGTGTCTGCGAACAAATTATGACCGACCCGGCGTTCGATCCCCTCCCGGTAATCTTTTATAGCGGCAAGTCGGATCCGGATACGATACGCCGCTGCGAGTCCCTTGGCGCGGATTTTGTCGTCAAGGATGCCGGTACCTGGGAAAAGCTCAAGCCGCTGATCTACGAGAAACTAAGAGATCAACGCGCCATGAAACGGCCATTGGAGGCGGTTGCCACGGCGCCCTCGCCGCCGAAGATTCTTGTCATCGATGACGATGGCTTTTTGTCACAGGCGCTCAAGATTGGACTTCAGGTCTATCACATCGAAGTCCTGACCGCGCCCAACGGGGCGCCGGGATTCTCGATGGCACGGAAAAGCAATCCCGATGTCATCGTCATCGACGGCAACATGCCGGACAGCGACGGCGATCCCTTGCTCATCCGCGTCAAAGACGACGATCAATTGAAATCCATTCCTGTCATCGTCATTGGCAGTGGGACCAAAAATGAGGAGAAGGACCTCGGCCGGGAATACGAGAGACTATACCGCGCCGGGGCCGTGACATTTTTTGTAACGCCCTTGGATTTCGTCGCTTTTCTTGACGAACTGCGACGTCATGTGGATCTCCGTGTCATTCGTCCACGTTCTCAAAAACAACCGCACGACATCACGCCTCAAAACTAGACGGCGTAATCCGTTCTCGGGCCCAGGACATTCAGTTTAGCCCAACCGACAGTCGGCACAGAGGTGCAATCATGGCCAAAAAGACAGTTCTCATCGCAGACGACGACCCCGAGATGCTAAGGGCCCTGACACTGCGTATCCGGGAACTCGGAGTACGCGTTCAAACCGTCTCGAATGGTCTGGATGTCCTGCAGCTTTCGCTCACGCAGCCGCCGCACCTCCTTGTCCTCGATGTCAACATGCCCGCTGCGGACGGCCTGACCGTTTGCGAGAAACTCGCGGAGGATCACAAAATCCCGCCGTTCCCCGTGATCATCCTAACCGGTAGATCGGATCACGAGACCATTCGCCGCTGTACATCTTCGGGGGCGCATTATTTTCACAAAGGACTCGATGTGTGGGACAAAATGAAACCAGTTATGTGCGGGTTGCTGGAGATCGAGTCCAAGACGGCAGACGCACCAGACACGAGCACATCGGACTCAGCCATAACAGCCCAAGATCAAGAGCCCAAAGCTTCTTTGCCGCCGAAAGTACTGGTTATCGACGACGACCCTTATCTTTCGAAGGCTGTTGAAATCAGACTCAAACTCTACGGCGTTGACGTTGTGCGGGCGAAAAACGGTAAACAGGGCTATTGGATGGCGCTAAAGGAAAAACCGGACGTCATCCTGACCGACCTCACGATGCCGGAACTGTCCGGCGAGGCATTGATCCGCAAGCTGATTTACACCGCCGAAACGCGGAAAATTCCGATTTTCGTTCTTACGGGCCAGACGATAAACGGGAAAAAGGATTTCGCGATGGAGCGCCAATTGCTGAGCCAACAGAATGCGGTCGCGTATTTCACCAAGCCTGTGGATTTCGACCATCTTCTCGACGAACTGGGGCGGCACATAAACATATCCTATAAAGCAGGCTCTGTTCGTCGCGTCAACCATCTGGAAGAACACTCTTAACCCGCGCTTGATCCAGGATTTGTTGTGCCTCTGATTGGAATGCGCGCTGTCGGAAGGTAAGCTCGGGTGCCCAAGGTTCAAACCAATGAGATCACTCAACTCGAGGCCGAGCTTGAGGAGACCTATCGCAGCATTACCGTGCTGACAAACGATCTGGAGCTCACCAAAGAAGACCTTTGTAGGGCACTCAAGCAGGCGGAAGCGGCCAACCGGGCCAAGTCCGAGTTTCTCGCTAACATGAGCCACGAATTGCGCACTCCCCTCAACGCCATCATGGGTTTCTCGGAGATCATCAAAAGCGAGAGCTTCGGGCCGGTCGGCGGCACCCATTACCGGGGGTACGCTGAAGATATCCATGCCTCGGGGCAACACCTGCTGGCGCTGATCAACGATATCCTGGACCTCTCCAGGGTTGAGTCCGGGATCGAGGAACTCCACGAGGAAATCGTCGAGGTCCCAATGGTTATCCGATCCGTCCTCAAGCTGGCGAATCCGTGCGCCGTGAACGGCGGAGTCGAGCTTGGACTGGACATTCTCGATGACCTGCCGCTGCTACGGGCCGACGAGCGGAAGCTAAGACAGATTCTCGTCAATCTCCTCGCCAATGCCATTAAGTTCACTGAACCGGGTGGCCAGATCACGTTCAGAGCCTGGTGCCGTGCGGACAGCGGCTTCGTTTTCCAGGTCGTCGATACGGGGATTGGCATCGCGCCCAATGACATTCCAAGAGCACTGGCGCGGTTCGGCCAGATCGACGGCGCCCTCAACCGCAAATATGACGGGACCGGCCTTGGTTTGCCCCTGAGCAAGTCTTTGGTCGAACTGCACGGCGGCTCGCTCGACGTGCAAAGCCAGGTGGGCGCCGGCACAACGGTTACGGTCCGCCTTCCCGCAGCACGCGTCATCCAGTCGCTGCACGGTACGGGACTTTGACACGTTAACTACCCCGGTCGCCACGATTGGGTCGTGATCCGGATCAGACCGCAAGCCGAAATGACAGCGTGAACCGGGCGTAGAGCCACACCGCATGTTGGATGATCTCGGGCGAAAAGCGATGCCGCTTAAAGGATATCGGGGTCATCCCGGGACCGTAATGGTCCCCATCCGCGCCGGCCATCCACTTAACGTGTCAATGCCGCTATGATCATGTAATCCGATGTCTCGCTGATACGATCAGATTACAGGCAATCCCTGTCCATATCCTGGCAATGAACGCCGACAGCTTTAGTTCAGGGTGCACTTGCCGTCGCCCTTATCGTAGCCCAGAGTATCCATATATTCGGTTGGATGCAGGAAGCCCTTGATGGGCGCCCGGTCTATAACCGCGTTGGCAGTGTGCAGCAAAATGGGCTGACGAAGCTGATTGTTCCAGCGCCGGAAACTGGATGGGACTCCCTTGTAGGCGTCCAGCGTCAAGCTGTCGCCTTTCAGGTAGACGCTGATGTCTTTGAAGTCCGTTGACCGGGTGCGGGCGACGGATTCGACAATGGCCTTCACCGCAGCCCACGCGGCCCAATCAGCCCCTTCCATGTATCGCCCGGCTCGCCTTTCGAACCGCTGGTTCAACTGGGGAGCGCCATGACGTTCCCACGACCAGTGCCAGGCGCTGGCGATCAAGCCCTCGGTGCCGATCACGGGGCGGGGCAGTTTGGTCTGAAAGGGGACATAACGGCCAAATTCACCGTTTGTATCGGCCAGAAAAACCACATCGTATTCCTCTTGGGCGGTCATCAGGGCGACGTTGTTTTTCTCTCGCTCTCGGGGGTCGTTGCTGAGGACGAAATCCCGCCGTCCCACTACGCGGATGCCGAACCGCCTGGCTGAGTTTTCAAAGGCTTCGGTCAGTAATCTGTCTTCCACCAGCGGGCCTTCGAGCACCAGCACGTCACGCCACTTTTTCGCCACCAAATATTGAGCAAGAGCGTCGGTCAGCATGGCACGGCTCGGGATCACATGCATCAGCTGGGCCTTGCATCCGGTGCCGCGCAGCTCGTCCGCCGGTTCCGAAATGTTGAACAGAAGTATTTCCCGGTAGGTGGTGGCCTCCGCCACTTGGCTCAGCACTTCCGCCGAGCCGTCGATAAGGAAAAACCGTACCCCCAGTTCATCGCTCATGCGGTCGATCTCGGCAACCAAGTCCGCCGCTGCCCCCCCCTCCCCCCGTTCCAGAGAGAATTTGACTTTCAGTGCCCGGCTCAGAACCCGGTTCTCGCGGATTCCCAACTTTGCCCCGGCCACAGGACGCCCTTGGGGCCGAACCTGGATGCCGGCATAGGACCGGTTTTGTTCGTAGCGGGAATCGTCGGTGATTTCTAGATAGCCGATGGGCAAGGGCACAACATCGGCCGCCGCCCACACCGGCCCGGCGGCCAAACCCAACCCTAGAGCCAGCCCTATCGAAAGTGCCAAGCCGCACGTCATGGATCTAGTCATCGATAAGAATTCCATAGGGCACCTGCCCCATGGGCACGGACTTCAGAACCTTGCGGGAGACCACGTCGATGATGGACAAGTCGTCGGACAAGCCGTT
Source organism: Kiloniellaceae bacterium (assembly GCA_021776135.1). Lineage (GTDB taxonomy): Bacteria > Pseudomonadota > Alphaproteobacteria > Kiloniellales > J153 > JAJFGN01. Next base: position 112,504 of record JAJFGL010000040.1, on the reverse strand, counting down.
GGCCACATAGAGGATTTTTTCGTCCCGGTTCAGAGCCAAGCCCCACGGGCGTTTGCCGACCAGGATGTAATCGAGAACCTTGCGGCTGGCCACATCGACGAAGGCTACGTGGTTGGCCCTGCCCAGAGCAACGAAGGCGGTTTTTCCGTCCCGGGTCATCAACAGGTCCACCGGAGTCACTTCATTACGGCGGAAACCCTGGGGCAGAAACTGGATATCACCAAGGACCTTGTAGGTTTTAGTGTCGATGATATCCACCATGCCGGCCAGTTCGGCCGATACCCAAAGTTCGCTTTCATCGGGAGTCAGGGCGAAGCGGCGCGGCCGGGTTCCGACCAGGATATCCGCCTTTACCTCCAGTGTTTGCGTATCGATAACGTGAACCAAATTGGCCGCTTCCGAGGCTACGTAGACGGTGGAGCCGTCGGCGGACACCAGCACCCCTTCCGGTTCTTCGCCCAGTTCCACATCGCCTATCACCTTGCGGGTTTCCAGATCGACCACCGACGCGGTGGCGTCTTCTTCATTGGAAACGTAGAGGTATCTGCCATCGGGGTGAAGGTCGAAGGTTTCCGGTTCTTCAACATTGCGGATGCGATCCACCAGCGTGGCGGTAGCGGTGTCGTAAATGGCAATCTGGTCATCGTCAGCGCAGCCGACAAAAAATAGTTTCCGATCCTTGCTGAAGTGCATGCCCCGGGGCCGGCGGCAGGTCTTGAAGGTACGAATTACCGTCTGGGTTTTGCCGTCCATGACGGTGATGTCGTTGCTTTTTTCATTACTGATGTAGATCAGGCCGCTACCTTCCGCCACCGCGCCAGGTGCAACCGCGGCCATCGCCATAAGAAAAAATATACCGGCACTGCCAAGGTAGAGAATACGCCGTATCAGCCTTCTCACGTTTTGGCTCCGATCCGGTGAGGCGTTAAAACAGAACCCAGCGTTAGCCATCACCAAAACGGCTATGGGCGACTGTGCGCGCACCAAAACATGTCCGGCACAGGTGCGGCCGGAGCAGCGCCGATGATTAAACTAGATACGCAGGCCGCTTAGATTTCGGCGCAAACGTAACTGTTGATTTCCAAGCCGACACAAATTTCCACAACTTTTGGTGTTTTCCACGCCATATTTATGTATCCCCAAAAAAGAACCCTTAACGGGCCCGACTGTATTCAATAGCTAAACTATGGCTTTAATAAATAAAATTCAAGTCAGGCGCCGGGCCCACCTTTCCTGCTCATCATACCCCGGGCTGGATCGTAGGCATATATGGCAAGGCCCAGGAATCCCCCCAAGGCAAGAAGCGTAACCACGGCGGCCTCGCCATTGAAATGCCCATAGAGAGCGAAGCGGATCAGTTCCACCGCGTAGGTGAAGGGATTAAAGCTGCAGATTTGGTATAGTAAACTGCTGCTTTCGCGCATTTTCCACAGGGGATAGAGCGCTGGGGACAGAAAAAACATAGGGAAAATGACGAAATTCATGATGCCGGCGAAATTTTCCAGCTGCTTGATTGCCGAAGACAGCAGCATGGCAAACGCGCCCAGCATCAGTCCGCATATCACCAGTGCCGGGAGTAGCCAAACATACCCAGCCGCCGGCATGGTAATGCCGAACAACCCGGCAACCAGAAGAAAGGTATAGACCTGCAGGATGGAAACCAGAGTCCCCGCCGTCAGCTTGCAGACCAGCAGGTACCAGCGTGGCATGGGACTGACCAGCAAGATCCGCATGCTGCCCATTTCCCGGTCGCAAACCATGGACAGGGAGCTCTGCATGCCATTGAAAAGTTTAATCATGCCGGCCAGTCCCGGAACGATATAGACCTCGTAGGGAATGTCGGTTTCGTAGGGCGGGAGGATGGAAACCCCCAAGGTGGTGCGAAAACCGGCGGCGAAAACCAGCAGCCACATCAGGGGCCGCACCAGGGCGGCGATGCCGTGGTCTCGGGCCAGGCCGTGGGCATGTTCCACCAAGTCATGACGGGAATGCACGTCCAGGCCCACGGTGGGCTCGTCCAGCAATAGCAGTTTGGGCCGATGCATGAGGGCGCGGGCGATTTCCACCCGCCGCCGGTGGCCGCCATTAAGTTGGCGGACCTTCTCGTCCACCCGCTGGGCCATGTCCATGCGGGCCAGCTCTTCCTTGATGCGCGCGCCGGCCTGCTTACGACTCATGCCGTGCAGGGCCCCGTGATAGTTCAGGTTCTGGCGCACGCTTAGATCCAAATCCAAGGTGGCCTGCTGGAAAACCACCCCCATGCAGGCCAGGGCCGGCAGGGAATCTTGGCCCAAGTCAAGACCGTCCACGCAAATCCGGCCCTGGGAACTGGCGTAGAGGCGGGTGATGAGGGTAAACAGGGTCGTCTTCCCCGCCCCGTTAGGTCCCTACAGGACCTTGAACTGGCCGGGCGAGACGGTAAAACTGACGTCCTCAAGGGCCGGCTTGGCCCCATATTTGAAGCTCAAACTCACAATTTCCAGGGCGAAGGCGCCTCTTAAGGATTGGGTCGCGGCGGCTTCCATAAATACTTCCCTGCATTTTTTAAGTCCGGCATGGGGATTTCAGGCGATTATACGCGGCGGCTGGCGTAAAATCACCAGCAAGGCTCGTGAAAATTGGGCCCAAGACATAGACTGGCATGGGAGGCGATAAATGCGCCTGAAATCTGTCCTGACCCTGATGGTTCTGTTGCTTTTTGCCGGTACCGCGGCCGCCGAAGAGGCCAGGCAGCTTAATTTTCTTCTTTTCGAGGCAGCGAAGAAAGGCCGGACCGCCGAGGTGGTCCAGTACCTGGATCGAGGCGCCTCCATCGTCGCCCGGGACCGCTTCGGCAATACGGCGCTTTTACTAGCCGCCCGGTCGGGCCGTTCCAAAACGGTCAAGGCACTGCTGGACGCGGGATCCGACGTCAACCACCCGAACCTGATGGGCAGCACGGCGCTGCTTCGCGCGGTCACCGCCAACAAAGGCAAGAATTTCGATCTCTTGTTGGCGGCAGGCGCGGATGTTCACCGGGTCAACCGCAAGAACATGTCGCCCCTCGCCGCCGCCGCCTTCAACGGAAATGACGACATCGTAAGGGTGCTGCTGGAGAACGGGGCCGACCCGGACGTGATGGACAGTTCCGGCAAGACTGCCCTTCTGTACGCGGCGGCCAAGGGCTCCGTCGAAATCGTCGAAATCCTGCTGGACGCCGGCGTGGATATCAACGCCCAGCGCGGCAACAACCTGACGGCGCTGATCTGGGCGGCGGGGTATCCCAACGACGTCCCGGCCAGGGACGGGGAAACCACCGTTCAACTGCTGCTTGACCGGGGGGCGGAGGTGAACCTGCAGGACAACCGGGGCAAGACGGCGTTGATGGTCGCCGTCGAAATGGATCACGATACGGTTGCCGCCCTGCTGATCGAGGCCGGGCCCGATATGACCCTAAAGGACAATGACGGCAAGACCACGCGGGACCTTGCGCTAGGCACAGGCAGCGGCAAGGTATTGGCGTTGCTGGATCGGGCCGGAGGTTAGGGCATGGTTCAATTTGAACGCACCATGCTCTAAAGCCCGCCCAGAAATTCCGCCATGGCGGCGATATCGTCATCGTCGTAGGAGTGTAGCAGGGACGATTTGGCCGGCGAATTCATCCTGGCCTTGGCCTTAAAATCCAGCATGGTTTTCTTCAGATACTCCGGGAGCTGACCGGCCAGCCGCGGCACCCGGCTGTCGCCTTCATATCCGCCCCGGTGGCATTGAACGCACTGACCGGCATTGGTGGCCGTTTCCCCTTTAATGGCCTGGGCCGGGTCCGGCCTGAAGCCGATATTGGGCCATTGTTGTTCCGAAAAAAATTGAGCGACGGCCTTCAATTCTGACTTTTTCATGTCTGCCACCACCTTGGACATGACGTCACTCTCGCGCAGACCCGACTTAAAATCCTTGAGCTGTACGTACATGTAATAGAATTCCTGTCCCGCTAGAATGGGAAACATGGGGTCGTTCGAGGCGCCTTTTTCCCCATGACAGGTGGTACACAGATGCAGTGTTTCCTCCAGTGTCGCTGGATGATCCGCCTTGGCCGGCCCGGCGGCCGCCATCCCAAATACCAGAACCGCGATCAGGGCCATGGTCACTGCTTTTGTTATTTTCGTCTTCACGTCCAACTCCGCCCTCACCTAAAGCAACCCCTATGCGGCAGAAAAAAGCGGCCGCTGGTTAGGCGGCCGCTTCGCAGTCTTCCGGTTACGTTTCGCGTCCTTTAGTCACCTAGGGTAAAAGCAATAATGTTGTTTCCGCGCTTGTAGTTAAGCTGCACGTTTCCGCCCGCGCCGACGACAATATACTGCTTGCCATCGACAGTGTAGGAGGACGGAGGCGCGTTCACGCCGGCGCCCGCCTGGAACTTCCATAGGAGGTTCCCAGTGGCCGAATCGTAAGCCTTGAACAAGCCATTGCCTTCACCGGTAAACACCAGACCGCCGGCGGTGGCCATAATGCCGCCGATCATGGGTTGTTGGGTTTTGACCTTCCAGCGGATTTTGCCTGTGTTGTAGTCAACGGCCGTCACGTTACCCCACTGTTCTTCCGACGCGATAACCTTGAAGGCGCCGCCCAACCACAATTTACCTTCCGGATAGGGCGAGCTTTCCACATGGTATGTCATGGGCTGATGCAGGTTGATGGCATAGGTTAGTTCCAAGTCGGGATCGATGGTCATGGGCGACCACTCGACACCGCCGTTGGCGCCGGGCAGCATGCGCTGTCCGTCCTTGGTCGGCAGTACCCACATGTCTTCCTGAGGCACCATGGCCTCGGAAAAACGGATCAGGTCGCAGTTATCGGCCCGGTGCACGTACACATGGCCCGTCTTGCCGCCGTGCAAAACGCCTTTGACTGTCTTGCCGTTGGCGTCCATGACGTCGGTGAGGATTGGCGGGCTGACTGCGTCCAGATCCCAAACGTCGTGGGCGATATACTGGAAGTGGCAGATATATGTTCCCGTATCCAGATCCACTGAAATAAGGGAATTCGTGTACAGATTATCGCCGGGGCGGATGGATCCATCCAGGTCGGGAGAAGGATTGCCGGCCACGAAGTAGAGGCGGTTGGTTTCTAGATCCACGGCCGGGTTCTGCCACACGCCACCGCCAAGGGTCTTGTAGGGGTCGCCCAATTTCTTGAGCGCCGCCTTTTCCGCTGCGATGTCGCGCTTCATGTCGCGGCCGGTAGCGTCAAGGGTGGCCCATACGCCAACGGAATTTTCCTTAGTGGTGTGGAAGGTCCACAGCAGCTTGCCGGTTTCGGAATCATAGGCTTTCAGAAAACCGCGGATACCGTATTCACCGCCGTTGGTGCCGATCAGGATCTTGCCGTTGACGGCCGTCGGCGCCATGGTTTCGCTGTAACCCAGTTCGGGATCGGCGATCAACGTTTCCCAAACCACCTTGCCGCTCTTGGCGTCCAGCGCTACCAGCTTGGCGTCCAGGGTACCCAGGTAAACCTTGTCACCATAGGCCGCCACGCCCCGGTTATTGGGACCGCAGCAATACGTGGTGATGGGGCCCATCTTGTGCTTGTAGTGCCAGAGATCTTCCCCCGTCGCCGCATTGAGCGCATAGACGTGGTCGAACGACGTGGTGATGTACATGACGCCGTTGATCACCAGCGGCGTGGTCTCCAAGGATTCCACGATTTCCGTCTGGAAGATCCAGGCCGGACGTAAATTCTTGACGTTGCCGGTGTTGATCTGACTGGCCGGATAGTAACGGGTCTGCGCGTAGTTGCCGTTGGTATGCAGGAAGTTATTGGCGTCCCCTGCAGCCCGGTTCATCATGTCCTGTGTAACGACATTCATGTTGCCGTATAGGGTTCCTCCTTGAACTTCCTGTCCGAAGGACGTGCCGGAAGTGAGGAACATCATGGCTACCGCACATAGCGATGTGAGCAGCACAAAGGGCTTCTTCACTGAAGTATGTGTCATAGTGCCTCCCTAATTTTTACGCAGGACATCGTCGTAGAACAGAAACCGATGATCCCCCCAGTGGGTATTCCCTGCGTCTTTTCTAATAACTAGAATTATTCGAGCTTAAAGGATCGATATCGCATTTCGCAACGAATTTGTATGCATTGGCTCCTTGTCACCGTGTATAGCAGTTCCCCGACAGCGATCATGAGAAAGGGCAGTGTCAGGGAAACCCACTTGAGCAGGTGAGGCGCGCCCCGTAACCTCCATGGATGAGAAATCTGTTCCGTTATTTCAAGACTTCGCCTGAGATTATCCGCCTGGCGGTGATGATGTACATCCGTTATCCGCTGTCGTTGCGGCAGGTCGAGGATTTGCTGCATGAGCGCGGGATCGATATCTGCCATTAGACGGTGCGTTTCTGGTGGGACCGGTTCGGTCCGATGTTTGCCGCTGAGATCCGGAAACGCCGCGTTCAAAGTCATTCATATTCGAATTGGCGCTGGCATCTGGACGAGATGTTTGTCCGTATCAACGGCGAGACGCACTACCTGTGGCGGGCGGTTGATCATGAAGGCGAGGTTCTCGAGGTTTTCGCCACGAAACGCCGCGATCGCAAGGCTGCACTGAGGTTCTTAAAGCGCGGGATGAAACGCTATGGCAGGCCTTGGTCGATTGTGACGGATCGGCTCCGTTCTTAAGGCGCTGCGATGAAGGTGATCGGCAATTCACCGTCCCAGGAGTGCGGCCGCTGGCTCAACAATCGAGCCAAAAAATCACATCAGACCTTCCGGCGACGAGAGGGCGCGATGGCGAAATTCAGGGACATCAAGACCCTACAGAAATTCACCACCGTCCATGCCTCGATCTATAATCACTTCAATTTCGACCGCCACCTCACCCACCGCGATGACTTCAAGAAGAACCGCTCCACGGCGCTGGCAGAGTGGTGTCAATTAGCGGCGTGAAATGCGCATCATGGGGGAATTCGCAGACTGGTTCGCATTAGACTGACTCCGCCGTCCTGAGTCACCTTATATCCTACCCTTGCTCAGCGGCGGGGGCAGGCATTTCGCGTCCATAGACGACTTAAACGACGCGGCGGTCAATCGATGTATTTACCACTCTCCTCGCGGAACGGGTATGGGCCATCGTAGGTACCGATAAAAGTGATGTGGCTGATCAGGCCCGTATCCTCGCGCCAATAGTGGGTTTCGCAGGTGGGAGGCTCCAGAAGGAAATTGTGCGGCGCGTCCTCACGCAGATCGTAAGCCACCGAATGCGATGGCGAGGGTGCGATACTTGCGGTTACCCCGTACCAGTGAACCTGGATGGCCCTGTGCACATGACCGCATAGTATCCGGAAAACCTGCGGGTGACGCTGGATCAGTGTACCGAGATCATCGCCCCCTTTGCAGTTGATTACATCCATGTTCTCGATGCCGGTCAGAAAGGGTGGGTGGTGCATGAAGATCACCGTGGGCCGCTCCCGCTCTTCGCTCAAGCGCGCGTTCAGCCAGCTCAAACGCTCGGCGCACATCATCCCGCCGTCTTTTCCTGGTACTGTGGTGTCTAAGCCAATGAGACGCAGTGGATAGTCTTCAATCACGTAATGCAGATACTCGCCGTCGGACGGCAGATAATTATGAGTGGCGAAGGCTTCCTTGAACGCCCGCCGCTCGTCGTGGTTCCCGGGAATCACATAAACCGGCATCTTAAGCGGCTCAATCAGCCGATTTAGAACCGCATATTCTTCCGGCCGGCCTGAGTCCACGAGATCGCCGGTCATGAGGACGATGTCAGGCGGTGTCAACATCTTGTTCAGGTGTTCGACACAACGCGCGAGCTTTTCCGCGGAGTCAACCTTGCCGTAGGCCAGCTTCCCGTTGGCCTTGATGTGGGTGTCGGTCACCTGCGCGATCAGCATTCCAGTCAATCCCTCAAGGTCAGAAGCGAACCCGGTTCGATTACCAATCCGATTTCCTCCCCCTGGCGGTATTCGCGCCGCTCGGAGGTTTCGATTATGAGTGGATCCTGGCCAATCCCCTCGACCAGCAGGCGCGTGCGGTCGCCCAGAAAAAACGAGGTGCCGATCCGCCCACGCAGATGGGCCTGGTCCGGATTGGCGATCGAGGCGTTTTCCGGACGAAACAGAACCTCAAGCTCGCCGCTGCCATCGCCGTCCCAGGGAATGTTTCCCGCGGGCGTGGCTAGAACGCCGTTTTGCACCGTGCCCTTGATCCGGTTCATGGTACCGATGAAGTCGGCAACGAAACGGTTCGCCGGATTATAGTAGATATCCCTAGGCGTTCCGATCTGGGTAACGCGGCCGTGACTCATGACCACGATCCGGTCGCCCAACGACATGGCTTCGGCTTGATCGTGGGTCACGTAGACGGTCGTGATGTCAAGCCCGCGTAGCAGCGCGTCTATGTCGACCCTTAAACGTTCTCGTAGCAGGGCATCCAGCGCCGTCAAAGGCTCGTCCAAAAGCAGGACGCGCGGCTGTACGGCGATCGCCCGCGCCAAGGCCACCCGCTGGCGCTGGCCGCCGGACAACTGATCGATCTTGCGATCCTTTAGATTGCGAATTTCCATCATATCGAGCATCTCTCCAACCCGGCTGGCGAGATCCCCCGGCGGGGTTTTTCGGACCTTCAGGCCATAGGCGACGTTTTGCTCGACGTTCATATTTGGAAACAGCGCGTAAGATTGAAACACCATACCCACGTTGCGCTTTTCGATGGGCTGGTCGGTTACGTCATCGTCCTCGAACAGAACCCGGCCGCCGCGGTCCGGGTTTTCCAAGCCGGCGATGATTCTGAGTGTCGTGGTCTTGCCGCAGCCGGAGGGGCCCAGGAAAACGATCGTCTCACCGCCCTTGATGTCGAGACTCAAGGGCTCGAGCGCGCGGGTGCCGTCTGGAAACGTCTTCGCGCAATCGGCAAGGCGCACCGGGGTTCCCTTGGCACTTGTCATCGGCCCGTCTCCCGAGAACCCAGCCCCGCGCCAGAGGCACCAGCGGGTAATGTTTGCCCAGCATCATCTTCGACCAAGCTGCGCGGCTTGGCCGGCCTTCCGTAAATCTGCAGCGCCATAAGAAGCGGAATAATCATAATCAGGAAGATCAAGGTATAGGCGCTGCCGACTTCAAGGCGCATCGAGGCATAGCTATCGGCAAGGCCAACCGGCAGGGTCTTGGTGAGCGGTGTATGCAGCATCCAGGTGAGGTTGAATTCCCCCATCGACAGGGTCACCACCATAAGCGAGCCGGCGACGATTCCAGACCGGCAATTTGGGATCACGATGCCGAAGAAGCGCTGCCAGAAGTTGGCGCCGAGACTGGCCGCGCCCTCCTCAAGGGTCCGGAAATCGGCCGAGGAAAGCACCGCCAGGACCGATCTGAGCATGAAGGGCAGCGTGTAAAGAACATGTCCCACCAGGATGAAGCCCCAACTAGTCCGGAAATCGCGGAAACCCCCGTAGGTAATGAGCAGGGCGAGGGCAATGGCGAGGCCTGGAATGGCCAGCGGCAGGGTCAGTAACTCCTCGACCATGCGCGCCGTGCGCCCCTGTTTCTTGGCCAGGACATAGGCCGCCGGCACACCCAGGACCAGCGTGCTTGCGAGACAGACCAGCGAAATCAGCAGCGACAAAAAGATCGTTTCGGAATAGAGATCCCAGACCTCGAAAACCCATCTGAGCGTCACCCCGCTCTTGATTCCCTGGAAGAAGTTTACAGTCACGCCCGCCATGATCGACATGATGACCGGCACGATGAGAAACGCGCAAACCAGCAACGTGAAAGCCAACTGGGAATAAAAGATCCTGGAGCGTTTCATATACGTCCCCTTAAGCCGCCGCCGCGACGGTCGAGCCGGCCAAGGAACGCGCCATATTCAGGGCCACCCAGGTGATCAAGCCGAGGATAATGCTAAGCGCCGCCGCCATGGCGATGTTCGCGCGCAGGGTAAATTCGGTGTAGATCGTCATCGGCAGGACGTCGATGTTGGTGGCCAGCGTGAAGGCCGTGCCGAAGGCCCCCATGGCGGTGGCGAAACAGATTGCGCCCGAGGCGATCAACGCCGGCTTGAGACCGGGCAGGATGACGTCGCGCACCACCAGCCACTGAGATGCCCCAAGTGAGCGGGCTGCTTCTTCAAGTGCCGGATCCAACTTTTCCGCGGCCGCCATCACGGTCAGAATCACGCGCGGAATCGAGAAATAAACATAGCCCATGAACAGACCGGCCATGGAATAAGCGAAAACCAGTTTATCGCCGGTCAGAAACTTGGCGATGTCGCCGATCAGCCCTTGCCGCCCGGCCAGCATGATAACCATGAAGCCAACAACCACGCCGGGAAAGGCCAGCGGAAAGGTGAGCATCGAGACCAAGACACCGCGCCCCGCAAAGCTGTTGCGCTCGAGGAACAACCCCGAGACCGCCGAAATAGCAAGTGTCGCCAGGGTAACCAGGGTGGAGAGAACGATGGTCGCGACCAAGCTCTCGAAATAGCGCGGCGTGGTCAGTATGGCGAAGTAGGCGCTGACACCCTCGGGCCCGGTCCCCGCGACCGCCACGAGCCGGCCCATGGGTAGGAGAAAAAAAGCGGAAAAAACCACCAGCACCGGCAGGACCAACACGGCCAAGTAAGGGTATTCGCGACGTTCCATGAGGCCTTCGCGGTTGCGTGTATCCGTTAAGCTAACATATCCCGCCCGAGCGGCGGAAAGCGAGGCGGCCCCTTAGGGCCGCCTCTTCTTCGGCAAGACCGCGGTCTTAGCGGACTTCGTTCAGGTAACGCTCGCCAAAACCGGCCTGGACCTTGGCCATCTTCGAGTAATCGACTGGCTTGGATCGTGCGTAATCCGAGGCCGGGTTGAATTTGGCTTCGGCTTCCTTGGACATGGCGCTGGCCCGAACCGGACGCAGGAACGCGTTTGCCCAGACCGCCTGGCCGGTATCCGACATGATGAAATCCAAGATCTTTTTGCCTTGATCCGGCTTGGGCGAATCCTTGACCAAGCTCATCACGTAAGGCACCACGACCGTACCCTCGGCGGGAATCACGAACACCACGTTGGCCTTGTCCTTGTACTTGGCCCGATAGGCGTTGAAGTCGTAGTCGAACAGGATCGGTATCTCGCCCGACAACACCCGCGCGTAAGAGGTCTGCTTGGGAACGATGGGATCGTTCTTGCCCAACCTCTTGAAGTAATCGATGGCCGCGTCGAAGTTGTCCAAGGATCCGCCCATGGCCCGGTTGACCGCCACCGCGCCGGCATAGCCGACGAAAGCACTCGACGGGTCGAGATAGCCGACCATGCCCTTGTACGCGGGCTTGAGCAAATCGGCCCAGGACGTGGGCACCGGCGCACCGCCCAAGGCATCCACGTTAACGAAAAGTCCGAGTGTGCCCGAGTGGATGGTGAACCAATATCCGTCGGGATCCTTCAAGCCATCCGGGATCTCGTCCCAGTTCGCCGGCTTGTAGGCCATCGCAACGCCTTCCTTTTTAGCGGCGATGCCAAAGGACACCCCGTAGTAGGCAACGTCGGCCACCGGATTCGCCTTCTCGGCGATTAATTGAGAAAGCGTTTGTCCCGAGTTCTTGTTGTCGTGTGGAATGTCGATCCCGAGGTTTTTCTTGATAGCCTTAAGCTGTGAAGCCCAATCCGCCCACTGCGGCGGGCAATTGTAGCAAATGGCACTGTCCGCCACGGCTGCGGAGGGCACGCTGATGGCAAGGATTATCGCCGCCAATGTACCTGTTAAAACAACTTTCATTCTCATTTTCAGGTCCTCCCTAATTTAGCCCGTTCCTAAGGCTTTCATGCGTTCCTTGTGAGTATTTCTCTTAAAAATGGACGACTTCCAGGGAGGGCCCCAGGATTCGCCCGGCCGTAACCGATAGGGCAACGTCAGATGTAGCGCGGGCGCATTGTCGTTCACGCGCGTGAGCAGGTGGCTCAAGGCTTGAGCCCCCATTTCTTCCGCTGGTTGCACGATAGTCGCCAAGCTCGGCGCCATGCATTCCCCGACCGTGATACCATCGAATCCTGCGACCGAGACGTCATCCGGCACACGCAGACCGATCGTTGTTAACCCGCGTATGGCGGCAATCGCCAACATATCCGTGGAGCAGAACAGCGCTGTCGGCCCCTCGTCATGGCGGTAAAGTTCCGCGCAGTGATCGCTAAGATCCAGCAAGTCAAAGTTCACCTCCACGACCGGGTCGGGGATCATGCCGTGCGCACGCAAGGCTTCCTCGTAACCGGCTCGCCGTAACTCAGAACGGTCGGAGGCATCGAAGCGCCCGGCGATCATTGCAATGTGCCGGTGACCGAGGGCGATCAGCCCCTCGACGATGGTTCGCGCCGCGGCTTGGTTATCAATGGTGATGGCGGATGGCCCCGGGGCCAGTACGGGATTGAATACCAGGACGAAAGGCACGCCCTCCAACCGCAGTAAATCAAGGGCAGGACTCGAAGCTTCGTTAGCCACAGTGACAATCAGGCCCTCGACGCGATTGGAGAGGAATACTTCGACTGCTTTGACTTCCTTCTCCGGTGCGTAATTCGACGAGGTTAGGAGGATGCTGTAGCCTTCCCGCTCGGCGGCCCGCTCGATTCCCTCGACCGTATCGGCAAAAATCGGATTCTTTAGGCTGGGCACGAGAACGCCGATTGTACGGCTCTTGGCCGTTTTTAAAGTCCGGCCGATGATGTTGGGCCTGAACCCGATTTTATTGACCGCACTCAGGACCGCCTCGCGGGTCTTGATACTCGCGGGGCCGCTGTTGTTGAGAACACGCGACACGGTGGAGATCGAAACCCCCGCCCGTTCGGCAACATCCCGGATATTGGGAACCGCCCTCAAAATACCTCCCCGATCAGAACCTCCCGCTCTTGGGTCAAGCTAACTTCGGGCCCGGCGGTTTTGTTCTAGCTAACGTTATTTGGTCTCGTATAGATCAGCATGGAAACGTTTCCATAAATTACTGTAAACGTTTCCATGGCCGCGTCAAGAGAAGATGGCGATGGCACCTGGACGAGGTGTTCGTGCGGATCAATGGCGAGACGCACTACCTGTGGCGGGCCGTCGATCACGAAGGCGAGATGCTCGAGGTTTACGCCTCGAAACACCGGGATCGCGTGGCTGCGCTGAAGTTTATCAAGCGTGCGATGAAACGCTATGGCCTGCCGCGGACGATCGTCACTGATCGTCTGCGGTCATACCGGGCAGCGATGAATGTGATCGGTAATGCCGCCGACCAGACTTGCGGTCGCTGGCTCAACAACCGGGCAGCAAACTCGCACCAGCCGTTCCGAAGACGGGAAGGGGCGATGGCGAAATTTAGGGACATCATGACCCTGCGGAAATTTGCTTCCGTTCGTTCCTCGATTCACAACCATTTCAACCTGGAACGTCACCCCAACCGCCGCGATATCTTCAAGCAGAACCGCTCCGCAGTCCTGGCCGAATTGCGTCAATTGGCCGCATGAGAACCCCGCTGCCTGGCATTTCGGTGGCTGGTTCGCATTAGCCTGACACCACCCCGGCCTGCGTTTTCTTGATCCATATCAAAGCATTTTCGGGGCGGCGGGGGTAGCCTATCACTTGGAGCAGATGGGATGCTGGCGCAACAATGCGCCGGGGCCTTGTGAAGCGCATGTAATGGGCAAGGCCCTATACTAAGGAAACCAGGGGCAATCCGGAACAGAGCGCCGTGAACCGACCCGCGAATTTCGCCGGTATCGCGTGGCGCCGGCGGGCTTCGAGGAAGCGCATATGGACTGGGCATTGCAAAAATTCGAGGCTAGCTGGTTTGCCGCGGCGGAGTTCTTCGCCTTCGATACAACGCGCCTGCTCGAGCCGGGTATCCTCGCCGCCCTGACGCTGCAGGTCTTTCTCTTGTGCTGCTCGGCCTTCTTTTCCGGGTCCGAGACGGCCTTGTTCTCCCTGTCGCGGCTCGATCTCCAGAAACTAAGGCGGGACCGCCATCCGCGGTCCGAGACTCTGCACGCCCTTTTGGATCAACCCAGGCGCCTCATCATTTCGATCCTGTGCGGGAATGAGTTGGTCAACATCGCCGCGACCGCGAACCTGGCGGGAATCCTGGTATATCTCTACGGCGAGGACCGGGCCGGGTTTATCAATGTCTTGGTGATGTTCCCCCTGCTCCTGCTCATGGGCGAAGTGACCCCAAAAACCATCGCCGTCAGTAATCCGGTAAGAATCAGCGCCGGCCTGGTCGCCGGACCGCTCAGCGTCTGGACCCGCTTGATTACCCCCCTTCGCCGAATTGTCCGCTTGGCGGCCGACCGGATCACCAGCTGGATCGTAGGTAAGGAACGGGCCAAGGAGAACATTCTTCAAGTCGACGAGTTCCGGACTCTCCTGGCCGACGTCGAAGCAGAAGGCGTTCTGGATGCGACGGAGCGGGTGCTGATCGATAACCTCTTGGATGCCTGCGAAACCGAGATCGTCGAGATCATGACACCGCGCACGCGGGTTAAATTCCTCAAGGACGATATGAGCGTACCTGAGGTCGTGGAGCGCTTCCGGCAGATCCAGCATCCGCGGGTTCCCGTATGCCACGAACACCACGACGCCCTTGTCGGCTTCGTTCATGGCGAGGATATCGTCAGGCTGGTTCTGGATGGCGCCGATTTATCCCGCCTTAGCTTGCAGGAGCTCATGCACCCCCCGGTCGTGGTGCCGCCGACCAAATATATCGACGAAATGTTCGATTTTTTTCAACACCACAATGCCCGCGCGGCCGTGGTGCTCAATGAATTCGGCGGGGTCGAGGGGCTCATCACCATGCGCGACATCGTCAAGTTCATCTTCGGCGAAATCTCGGAAGGGGTGAGCGGGCAAGAGTTGTATCAAGAACGCGACCAAAACGTTTACGAAGTTCCGGGCGATATGAAGCTGACGGATTTCGACGATCTCACGAACTTCGGGATAGAGGACCCGCGCATGACCACCATCGCCGGCGTCGTGTTCCGGTTTCTGGACCGGCTGCCCAAGGTTGGGGATCAAGTGCCCATGGATGGACTTATCGCCACCGTCCTCGAGATGGATGGGCACCGGCTCGCTCGGGTCCGGATCGCCAAGGGCACCCAGGGCGAGGAAAAAGAGCCCAGCACGGCCCCGCGGGCGCCGGATGGCGGTGCCAAGGATGACCAGGTGGCGGAACCCGCTTCGGAGACGGCCGGGCGGCCAGGGGGTGAGACCAGGCAAAGCGCGGAGGTCGTCAAGCTGGCGTCCGTCAAACCGGGTGGGTCGGCGGCGAACGGCTGCCGGCCGCAAAGTAGAAGCCAAACCACCACCTGGCACGGCAAGGAAAGAGGTTAGGTCATGGATATACTGACCGCGCTTATCGTGATGCTGTTCTTGTTATTACTGAAGGGCTTTTTCTCGGGTTCGGAAATCGCCCTCGTCAGCTCCGATAAAATCAAACTCCGCCACGCGGCGAAACAAGGTAACCAGGGCGCCGCCCTGGCACTCAAGCTGTTTCAAACTCCCGATGTGCTCCTTAGCACGACCCTGGTCGGGACCAACGTCTCGACGGTTGTGCTCACGACCATCGGGACATTGCTCATGATCGGCCTCCTTGGCGATAGCGGTAATATCTACGCCTTTCTGATATTGACCCCGGTGCTCCTGATCCTGGGTGAAATCGTTCCCAAGAGCGTCTATCAGCAAAAATCCAACGAATTGACGCCGGTCATCATTTACCCCCTTCGCTGGGCCTCCATGCTGTTTTACCCGATCGTGTTCATCTTCTCGCGGGTGGCGCGCGCCGCGGCGCGTCTGACCGGCGCCGGAAAAATCGAGCAACCCCTGTTCGTAACCCGCGAGCAGCTCCGCACGGTGCTCGATATGGCGGAACACGAGGCCGCCCTGGATGCCTTTGGCCGCGGGCGCATCAGGCGCGTTATCCGTTTTGCCGAGACCACGGTGGCGGAGGTCATGATCCCGATCGCGGAAGCAACGGCGATTAATCGGAACGAGACCACGCAGAACGCCATCGCCCTGGTCCGCAGGCACGGCTATAACCGTCTTCCGGTCTATGAAAAAACCGCCAGTAACATCACCGGCTTGGTGACTCTCACGACCTGGGATCTGATGGATGAGGCGCTCGCCGAACAGTCTTTGGCGTCCCTGATTAAACCGCCGCTTTACGTTTCCCCCTTGCAGACGATAGACCAGCTTCTCCCCATTTTGCACAAGCGTAGCGATCATATGGCCATCGTCGTGGACGAATTCGGAACGGCCATAGGGATGATCACGGTAGAAGATATCGTCGAAGAGGTGGTTGGCGAGATCGATGTCGGCTACGATTTCGAGGAGTATCTTCCAAAACGCAAGCGGGTCTATGAAAAGCTGGCCGAAGAAGTCTTTCTGATGGATTCCCGTCTACCCATATCGGAAGCCAATGAGATATTGCGTATTGAACTGCCGACGACCGAATTTCACACGGTCGGCGGCTTGGTTCTCGCCCGCCTCCGCCACATTCCCGCGCAAGGAGAATACATCGTTGAGAACGGTTACCGTTTCACGGTCGTGAAGGCGGACGCGCGGTCCATTGAAAAGTTGCGCGTCGAACCCGAAGCGGCGGCCGCGTCAACGCCGGTAACGGAATAACTCACGCGGCCGGAACGGCCAGGGAACGAAGAGCCGTTGGATATTACCCTCATTGCGGAACTTGCCATCTTTTGCAATTTGATGGGTTTGTCCGCCTTCTTCTCCAGTTGCGAGACCGCGATGTTCTCGCTCGGCCGTTTGCAGTTGGAGCAGATGCGCGAGGCCGGAAATCCACGCGCCCCTTTGATTGAGCGGCTCCTCTCCCAACCCCGCCACCTCATCGTTACGATTTTGATCGGCAACGAATTCGTCAACATCGCCGCTTCGGTCATATCGGCGGCGATCGTTATTCGCCTGCTCGGCAGCGAGAGCCGCTGGGTAAATTTATTGATAATGGTCCCGATTTTACTGCTGTTTGGGGAAATTACCCCCAAAACCCTCGCGATCCGCAACAACGTTGCCTTCGCCACCGCTCAGTGCCGCTACATAGATCTCTTCGCACGCGCCATTTCTCCGCTCCGCCTGACCGTGCGGCGCGTTTCCGGTTTCTTTATCACCATGATCGTCGGACAGGAGCGCTCCCGCGCCAACATCCTCACCGAGGACATGGTTCGCTCCCTGACGCAAGAGGCGGTCGGGGACGGCGCGCTCGACCGCGAGGAGGCGGTTTATATCAATCGGATTTTCGATTTCGGGGACAAGGCGGTGCGCGACGTGATGACGCCCCAGTCCCAAATTCTCTATCTGCCGGGATCCGCGACGCTTGACGAGGCCGCGCGGCATTACCAGCGGACCAGCCACACCAAGGTTCCCGTATATGAGACCAGCAATCAGTCCGTGGCCGGCGTGCTTTATGCAAGAGATTTATTGGAGGAGGATTCCGGCCGGGAATCGCTCTCTAAGAAACCGATAACCGTTTCGGCGATTATGCGGAAAGCCTACTTCGTGCCCGAAACGAAGCCGGTCGCCGATCTGTTTTATACCTTCAGCAAACGCAAGCTGTCCTTGGCCCTGACGGTCGATGAATATGGCGGCGTGACCGGCCTCGTCACCATGGAAGATCTTATGGAATGTATCTTTGGCGAGATTATCAGCCACTCGGAGATGTTGCGTCAGGACGTGGTGAACGTGGAAAAGCTCGGCGATGACGCCTACCGCTTCGATGGCGCGATAACCATCGAGCGGTTCAATCGGCTTGTGGGATCGGCCTTCGATTCGGACTTGGTCGAGACCGTCGGAGGATTGCTGCTGCAAGCATTCGGCGAAGTCCCGCCGGTGGGCGGCCGCATCGTTATTGAGGGTTGCGTCTTCGAAGTCGAATCCGTGGCCGGGCATCGAATCGCGCATGTGACGGTCAAGCCGGCCTTGCCCCCGGAGGCGCCGTCTGGCGATCCCACCGGCGGCCCTGGCCCCTCCCCCGGGGAGGTGTGACGGATGGACATCCCCATTACCATCCTGATCATGGCGATTTGCCTGGCGACAGAGGCCTTCTTTTCCGGCTCTGAGATCGGTGTCGTCAGCGCCGACCGCATGAAGCTCCGCCACGAAGCGGCCCAAGGGTCGCGCGGTGCGCGGCTGGCCATGAAAATGCTCGACAAACCCGAATGGTTGTTGTCGACGACGCTCGTGGGCACGAATATCGCGGTGGTCACCAACACCACCATGGCCACGGCCCTGGTGATTCAGCTTTTCGGCGAACAGTATGCCTGGCTCGCCATTGTCATCGTGGCGCCGCTGATCTGGATTTTCGGCGAGATCGTGTCGAAAAGCGTTTTTCAGCAACGCGCCGACGCGATCACCCCCAAGATTATATTTGTGCTTAGCGGCGCCTCTTACCTATTTTACCCGATCCTTGCGGTTTTCAGCGTCCTAACCCGGTTTTTAGCCAAGATTCTGGGCGATAGCGAGGCGCGCAACCCCTTCACGCTCCGCGAAGAGATTTCGATGATGATGGACATGTCGGCGGCCGAAGGCGACATCGCCCCCATTGAGCGGCGCATGATCCGCCAGGTTTTCAACTTCAGCGAGACGACGGCCGGCGACATCATGGTGCCGCTGATCGACGTGGTTGGGGTGCCGCGCGATGGAACTTGCGGCGAGGCCCGGCGCTTGGCGGTAGCCCATGCCCATAAGCGGCTGCCTGTCTACGACCGGCGCATAGATCGCATCGTTGGGGCCTTGAATGTGCTCGACACCCTGGGCGAAGCGCCGGAGCAGCCGTTTGAAACCTTCATGCGCCAAGCCCATTGCGTGCCGGCCACGACCGGGATCGAGCCCTTGCTGTCCGGTTTCCGCAAGGGTGCGGGGATCATGGCGGTCGTGGTTGACGAATACGGCGGCGCGGAAGGAATCGTCATGCTTGAGGATATCCTCGAGGTCATCGTTGGCGAACTGGAAGACGAGTTCGATGCCGGCGGCGCGCGGGGTACCTGGGTGCGCAAACTTGGCGAGCGGGAGTTCCTGGTCGGAGCCCGGCTGGATCTCGGCCGGATGGAACGGGAACTGGATATCAAGCTGCCGCCGGGAAAATATGAAACTCTGGCGGGATATCTCATGCAGGTGGTCAAGTCGGTTCCGCGCCTTGGCACCGTGATCGAGACCGGCGGGGTCACATTCACGATCGAGCGCGGAACGGCGCAGGCCATCGAGGAGATTCGAATCCGGGCGCCGGGCGGCCGAAAGGCCGAGTGACGATCCGGGATGCCGGCACATCCGCGGTTCTCTTGGCGGATGGCCCCGCGGAACTATTTTTACATTTCTTTGACATACTGACGCAAGTCAATGCTTTTCGCGAGCATCTCGGATAGGGTTCCAAAATATAAAAGAAACCTTCCGGCGACACGCTGGAAGTTGGGGAGGCTGTCCGGTTTCGAACAACCTGAGTCGATTCCATTCCGAAGATGATTACCGGCGGCGGAGCTGGCCGCGCCGGTCACGCTGTAGCCGCCGAACAGGAGAAGCGCACATGGTCAAGCCGAGTACTTTCGCCAGCCTATTCGGGCGTTCGCCTTTTAAGGCGATGCAGACGCACATCGCCGCCGTGGCCAAGTGCGCCGCCGAAGTTCCGAAGTTGTTCGAAGCCCTATGCGCCGGCGATCAAAAGAAGGTCGCCGCCGTCAAGGACTTGATTTTCCAATACGAACAAGACGCGGACGACATCAAGAACGAGTTGCGCGCCAACCTGCCGCGCAGCTTGATGCTGCCGGTTGACCGCCGGGATCTACTCGAGGTTCTCGACATGCAGGATTCGATCGCGGACACCGCCCAGGACATTGCGGGATTGCTGGTCGAACGCCCCATGGAGGTACCCGAGACCCTCAAGGAACCCTTGATGGTTCTAACCCGGCGCTGCGTTGACGCTTGCGATCAAGCGACCTTGATTATCGGCGAGTTGGATGAGTTGGTCGAGATGGGGTTCAAGGGCCGCGAGTCCGACAAGGTAACGGAAATGGTCAATCAATTGAACCAGATCGAGTCCGAAACCGACGACCTGGGCATGGAACTGACTCGCCGGCTATTCGCCCAGGAAGACGAGATGAAGCCGGTATCGGTTATGTTCTGGTATCAGCTTATCCAGTGGACCGGCGACCTGGCGGACTATGCGGAAAAGGTAGGCAATCGCTTGCGCCTGCTACTGGCGCGATGAAAATGCGCGCGCAAGAATCAGGCACAAGAGACGGGGAGGTATAGGACATGGATACCATTGCCA
The DNA here is from genome assembly GCA_021776135.1 of Kiloniellaceae bacterium. GTDB lineage: Bacteria > Pseudomonadota > Alphaproteobacteria > Kiloniellales > J153 > JAJFGN01. The sequence goes on along the minus strand of JAJFGL010000040.1, from coordinate 92,242 downwards.
TGTACGGCACCGTATTCATCACATTGGCGGTTGTCTTCGGGTTTTATATGACTTGGGGTATCGGCGCCAACGACGTGGCCAATGTCATGGGCACCTCGGTGGGTTCGGGCGCCATTACGGTCACGACGGCGATTATCATCGCGGGCATATTCGAGTTTTTGGGCGCGGCGCTGGCTGGCGGTAACGTCACCAAGACGATCCGAAAGGGTATCATCGATCCCAGCTCCATCGTCGATAAGCCGGAAATTTTAGTCTTCGGTATGCTGGCCGCGCTTCTGGCTGCCGCTGTATGGCTCATGATCGCCTCAATACGCGGTTGGCCGGTTTCGACAACCCATTCCATTGTCGGCGCCGTGGTCGGATTCGCCATGGCGGGCATCGGTATCGATGCGGTGAATTGGGGTAAGATCGGTCAGATCGCGGCCTCTTGGGTAGTGTCCCCGTTGCTCGGAGGGACGATCGCCTTCATCCTCATGATGTCCATCCGCCGCCTGATCCTCAATACGGATAACCCCTTCCTAAGCGCCAAGAGATGGGGCCCGTTCTATGTCTTCCTGGTGGGCTTTATCATCTCCCTGGTGACCATGTTCAAGGGGCTCAAGCACTTGAATCTGGAACTCAGCGCGCCGATGAGTTTCCTGCTCGCCGCGGTTATTGGCGTGGTTGTCGCCGTGATCGGTTGGATCATGATCCAGCGGGTCAAGGTCGATGAAACCGCCGACAGGGATTATCACTTCGCCAGCGTTGAAAAGGTCTTCGTGCCGATGATGATATTCACGGCCTGCGGCATGGCTTTCGCCCACGGCTCCAACGATGTCGCCAATGGCGTCGGCCCCATGGCCGCGGTCTATGCCATCGTGCAGTCCGGCGGCGAGGTCGCCCAGAAAGCGGCATTGCCGCTCTGGATTCTGCTGCTCGGCGGTTTCGGCATCATCGTTGGTCTGGCAACCTACGGCTACAAGGTCATGCGGACGATCGGAACCAAGATTACCGAATTGACCCCGACACGCGGTTTCTGCGCCACCATGGCCGCCGCGGCCACCGTGGTTCTGGCGTCGCGCACTGGCATGCCCGTCTCGACGACCCATATCGCCGTCGGCGCGGTCATGGGCGTCGGTCTGGCACGAGGCATCGGCGCCTTGGATCTACGTGTGATCGGCGGCATCTTCGTGTCGTGGATCGTGACCCTGCCGATCGGCGGTCTCCTGGCGGCGCTGTTCTTCTTCACCTTGAAGGGAATATTTACCTAAAACCGTAGTCAGGAGGTTTGGGTCAGGGCGCCTATGCTTTCGCGCAAGGGTTCGACCGGATACTCCAAGGGAATCATCTCGTGCCCGGCACGGAACATGACCGCGACTTTACCGGGTATGGCGCTGAACACTATGTGATGATTCTTGATGTCGTTGACATGGGTCCAGTAGGTGGCGTTGCGCGAGAGCGGTGAGTGCGACACGATCAAGGGCGTATGCTTCGCCACCTCCAAACTCGCGCGGAACGATTTCACGTCTCCTTTCGTATAACCGGCCGGGCGGTTCGGCAGACGCAGCCGGGTCCAGATCAATTCACGAGCCAGCTTTGGGCGCTCGTGGATGTTGATCAAATCGTCCCGCGACACGCGCTTGCGCGTCGGGCCCGCGTGGCACGCGATAAAGTCCGTCGAGCGCAGGACATAAGGCAAGTGATCGAAGCACTCGGCCAGAATCTTGACATAAGCCTTGCCGCGTAGCTTCTTGGCGTGATGGCGCAATATTTGACCTTGAGGCACGCCGGCCTTGCTCACGGTGTCCTCGAGGCTTTCGTGATTGCCACGTAAGCAAAAGACGTTATTGGGAAAGCGTAATTTCAGTTTGAAAACCAAGTCCAGCATCAGCAAAGACGAGTCCATCTCCTCTAGCTTGCCGTCCTCTTCGCGGTGGACCAAATCTCCGAGCAGGACGAGCGCGGCGCTTCCGCCGCACAACTCCTCTAGCAAGCGGCCGGCGCACAGGATGGTGAGCAGGTTGTCGACTTGGGCGTGAAGGTCGCCCACGACAATCGGCGTAAGCTCGTCCGGCAGGTCCACCAGGGCGCCTGGCAGGCCATTGCGCGCCACGGGCCGGTACGGATCGCCGCGCAGAAGGTCTAAGAAATCCTGGGCGGCGGCCATGGCGGTTTCGGGCGCCAAGAGCTCGATCGGGCCACCGAAAATTTCGCGAACGAAGCGCAGGTTGTTCAAGCGCTCGAGCCTCAGGTCGTCCAGGGCGGCGCGATCCGCGGCCCTGGAGACATAGGTCTCTGTCTCGGTCTCTAGCGGTTTCAGCAGAATTTCCCCGCCGTCATTGCTCAGATGCAGGTGACGTTTCGCGACGTTCTTTTCGAAACCGAAGATCATGTTCAGATTTTTGTCGCCGCGCCCGACAAGCAGGGTTTCCCCCGGCGAAATCCGCGCGAAGCCGGCGATTTCGGTAAAATAGCGGTCTGGATCGACCAGGAGCCAATCGCCGATGGGCGTATCTGGGTTCGCACTGGCCGCCACCTCGGGAAACAGCCATAGCTTCCTTGGGCCAAGGCCGATTTGCACCGGGTAGCCTTCGAAGACGATGCGGTGCGGCGCCATGAGCGCCCGCGGCTCGACCGCCAGGGAATCGCGCGAAACCTTGCGGCCCGGCCAGAAACGGCGCTTGAGAAGCTCCAGGCTCATAGCCCGTGTCCCGCCTTCATTTGGATTATTGATCTCTAACTATTATTATTCGGACCAACAATAAATTTTGGCATTCCGTCAAACTCATCTCTAACGTAGATTAACATCCCAGACCGATAAAAGTATAGAGCTACTTCGCGATAGACGGAAACTTGCCTCTCTACTTGTTCGATATTCACCATTTCATCCGGCGGGTGCGAATTTTTACGCCGGCGTTCCAGCCGCCATTTGAGGATTTCCTCGGGCGGCGGAAGCGAGAACTCGAAAAAGAATCGATCACGCCAGTCAACCGATAGAAAATGCTCCTTTATGGGCGGCAAAATTATACGCGCGCAGTCCAAGCGGGGCGGTTCCGGCGCCTCAAGCCATTCCGGATCTATGACGCTCAAGGCGTCGGGGTGGCCGTGGAAGGGAAGCCCAAGGTGAACCTCCCGCGGGCGGAACGTCAGCGCGTTCGCGCGCCACCAGTTCTTGAGCGTCAAGTCGATATAACCTTCTTCCGGCCAGCCCCCCATATCTTTCATCAACACGGACTTGCCCGAACCGGGCGGGCCGGTCACCACAAGCTGCCGGAACCGCATTTCCGTCGGGAAGGGAATGCCCTTGATGGTTTCGACGTGCTCGCACGGCTCTAAGTCGAGTTCGATCATTGAATTCATGGCGCGGATACCGGTAGGATTTTCGACAGGCCCGTGTGGAATGGCCATGGCGTTGGGTTTGTATCAGTTATGGAACCGATCCCGCATCATGTTTTTCGCGCGACGGCCCAGTGCATCGAAGGCCTCCCGCGATCTGCACTCAGGGCACGCCGGTAGACTCCAACAAGCAATAGGATTCGCCCAATATTGACATAGAACAATGCGCTAGGCGCCATTTCTGCTATCGTAAAATCAAATTAGTACATACGCATACAAACGAATAATTTGACTGCTGGGAGATGTATCATGCCGGATCGGGCCGCCGGTCAATTTGTGCCGATGGATGAGGTTATGCTGGATAAAAACCTTCTTCCGCCGGAAATGAAAATGGCAAAAACCGAGGTCGGCCGCGCGTCAAAGGCGGCGACCGAAGCGCGAAAGAAGGCCAACGAAGCAGCCGACCAAACAACGGCGGCGGCCAAGACCGTCGCCCAAACCAAGAGGGCGTCGAAAAAAGTTTTAAACGAGGTCGAAACGGCAAGGCCGAAAAACAAGGTTACGCGCGCCGTTACTTCCACCGACAAGCATGCCAAAAATGCCGCGAAGGCGGCGGCGGCGGCGGTCGATATCTCGAAACGGGCGGCGAAGCTGGCCCATGACAGCGAGACCGCGGCGGCGACCGCGCGTAAGAGAGAAACCATCGCCATCAAATCGCGGGCGAGAGCCAAGGGCGTCGAAATAGAGATCGCGCAGGCCGAACGCAGCAAAAATTGTTCCGCATCCGACCGCCGAAACCTTGAGCGCCGTATCGTCAAGCTCGGACAGGTCGCCAAAGCCGCCGAAGCGCAAGCCGAGGCGGCGGTGGAAGCAGTCACGGCCATCGCCACCCGGGCCAAGGCGGAAGCCGACGCCGCGGCGGTCAAAGTCGGGGAAGCCGCCAAGGCCGTCAAGCAGACCGAGGATGCCGCCCGCAAAGCGGAGAAAGCCATGAACGGCATTCCGATGCATACGAAGGAAACGGTTGCCGAGACCACGGCGACAGCCGGGCGGGCGCGGTCGCGGACAAAAACCGCCGTCGATGGAACCCGCGCGTCGGCTAAGGCGGCCGAAAAATTCAAGTTGGCCGCAGCGGCGGCGCATGCCGCCGCTGCCTCTAAGGCAGAGGCCGACCGGGCGGCGAAACGCGCCGCCGCCGCCGCCGCCCAGGCGGCGCGCGCGCAGGCTGAAACCGGTAAGAACCTAAGGGCGCCGGAACTCTACCTCAACCGCGAACTGACCTGGCTTAATTTCAACTATAGGGTTCTCCATGAGGCGGAAGACACAAGAAACCCACTGCTTGAGAGGGTGAAATTCCTAGCCATCGTAGGCTCGAACCTCGACGAGTTCTTTATGAAAAGAATCGGCGGGCTCAAGCAACAAGTCGGGGCCGGTCTCCATGAACTGACCCTCGATGGGCGCACGCCGGCGCAACAGATACACGATTCCATCGCCCTGGTCCGCGAGATTCAGAACCGTTCCCGGAAGGTGTTTCTCAAGCTGACGCAAACCTTGCGCGAGAACGATATTATCATCTCCTCCTGTGCCGACCTCCTGCCCGGCGAACGGGCTGGCGTGCGCGCATATTACCTGAAAAACATCTTCCCGCTGGTCACACCTTTGGCCATGGATCCGGCCCATCCATTTCCGCACATTTCCAATCTTTCGCTGAACCTTCTGGTGACGCTTCACATGCCCGAAGAGGCGACGCCGATATTGGCGCGGGTCAAGGTGCCAACGGGGAACGCGGTTCCGCGCTTCATCCGCGTGGGCTCGGATAACAAATTCGTGCTTCTCGAAGACGTCATGGCCAGTAATCTCGACGCCCTTTTTCCTGATGTCGAGGTTCTTGACTGCGAAATTTTCCGGGTCACGCGAAACGCCGACACGGAACGCAACGAGGATACGGCCGACGATCTTCTCGAGATGATCGAAAGCGAAGTGCGCGACCGCAAATTCGCCCCCATAGTTCGCCTGGAAACCGATGCGGACATCAGACCGCTGCATCGCGGTATGCTGGCGGCTGAACTTGGACTCGATGAATCGACGGATGTTTTCGATAGCGATATTATGCTCGGCCTTCGCGATATGATGGAGATCGCGTCCATCGAGAAGGCGGAACTCCACGATCCGGACCACCACCCGATAGACCACGTCGATTTGCAGGATAAGCAGAGCATCTTTCACATCATCCGTAACAAAGGGCCGATACTTCTTCAGCACCCTTATGAATCTTTCACCACGTCCGTCGTTCGTTTTATCCGCGAGGCCAGCCGGGATCCAAAGGTTCTGGCGATCAAGGCAACTCTTTACCGGACCACGGAGGGCACCGGAATCATCGAGCACCTAATCGAAGCGGCGCAAAACGGAAAACAGGTGGCGGTTTCCGTGGAGCTAAAAGCCCGATTCGACGAGAGCGCCAACGTCAAGTGGGCGCGGCGGCTGGAGGAAGCCGGTATTCACGTCGCCTACGGCGTGGTCGGCCTCAAGACCCATTCGAAGTTGATTTTGGTTATCCGCAGGGATTACAACGGATTGCGCCGGTATTCCCACATCGGAACCGGTAACTACCATGCCGGTACGGCGCGGATGTATTCGGATTTCGGACTGCTGACCTGCGACAGCAAGGTCGGTTCCGATCTGGTCAATTTCTTCAACTACCTGACGTCGGGTTGTCAGCCCGTGCGGCACTATTCCAAGATATTGGTCTCGCCGCGAAACATGAAAGATCAACTTCTGGCCATGATCGACCGTGAAATATCGAAGCATTCCACGCGCTCGCCGGGCTTGATTCGGCTCAAGACTAACGCATTGGAAGACCCAGATATCATCGAGGCGCTATATCGCGCCTCGCGCGCCGATGTCCGGGTAGAACTGATCATCCGCGATACTTGCCGTCTCCGGCCCGGCATCTCCGGACTGTCCGAAAACATTTCCGTCATCAGCGTCGTCGGGCGTTTCCTTGAGCACGCGCGGGTGTATTATTTCCGCAACGGAGGCGATGAGGAATTCTACATCGGCTCGGCCGACCTCATGTTGAGAAATCTAGAGCATCGGGCTGAAGTCGTGGTCGCAGTGGAAGACAAAGACCTACGCCAGGAATTGCACGAATTTCTTGAACTGCAGTTGAATGACCGGCGCAACGTTTGGGACATGCTTTCGGACGGCAGTTACGTTCACCGCCCGAACGGGAACGCGGGCAGTAATTCCGGATGCCAGCAAGCGATGATCGATGCCGCCACGAACCGGCACCGGCACGCGCGGACGATGGCCCTTAGGCGGCCCAAGGCGATTGCCAAACGAACCAGACGGGTTTGAGCCCGAAACGCACCGCGGCGAGGTTGCGCATACCGGCTTTCCCATGTGGAAGGGCCGCTCTGCGGCACACTGCCTCGGTAGGTGTGCGCTTGCGTACTGAATTGAAGACCCGAGGTTATTGTCATGCTTAAGAGAATTCTTCTCCCAGTCATATTTTTAGTCCTCGTTTATGGATTCTGGATCAGTCCGGATTTCAAGGAAATCGCGGCGGGGGTCGCGATTTTCCTGTTCGGGATGCTATTCCTCGAGGACGGGTTCCGCGCCTTCACGGGCGGACTTCTGGAGAAGTTGCTGGCCAAGACCACGGACAAGCTCTGGAAGAGCGTTGGTTTCGGTATCGTCGCGACCACAATCATGCAGTCAAGTTCCCTGGTTTCGGTGATCACGATCTCGTTTCTAAGCGCCGAACTGATCGCGCTGATGTCCGGGATCGGCATCATCTTCGGCGCTAATATCGGCACCACGACAGGCGCCTGGCTGATTGCCGGCTTCGGCCTGAAGGTCAAGATATCCGCCTACGCCATGCCGATGTTGGTTTTCGGTATTATTCTGGTGTTCCAATCCAGCAAGCCCCTTAAGGGAATCGGATACATTCTCGCAGGTCTTGGCTTCTTGTTCCTCGGCATCCATTACATGAAGGAAGGTTTCGAAGCTTTCCGCGATACCATCAACCTGACGGAATTCGCCGTTCCCGGTTATGCCGGTCTTTTCATTTTCGCCGGCATCGGTGTATTCGCCACCGTCGTCATGCAGTCGTCGCACGCGACCTTGGTGTTGATCATCACCGCGCTCTCGGCCCAGCAGATCACCTACGAAAATGCCTTGGCCCTGGCCATCGGCGCCAATATAGGCACTACCATAACGGCGATCCTCGGATCCTTAAGCGCCAACTATCAAGGCAAGCGCCTGGCGGCAGGCCATCTAATATTCAACATGGTTACGGGCGTCATCGCGATCGCCTTCATCTATCAGATCATGTGGGCCGTCGATTACACGGCCGCCGTGGTCGGTATCGCGGACGACGACTACACCCTAAAGCTCGCGGTGTTCCACACGATCTTCAATGTCATCGGCGTTGCCGTGTTAATGCCTTTCGTGTCCCAATTGGTTCGCTTTCTGGAACGGGCCATACCTGTCCCCGTACTCGATGTCGTCGCGCCGAAATACCTCAACGAATCGGTGACGGAATTTCCTGAAACCATGCTGAACGCGGTCCGTAACGAGACCATACACCTGTACGATAATGCATTTGAGATCATCGCCCACGGCCTCAACCTGCACCGTACCCAGATTAATTCCGAAAAGGACTTGGAGGCGATTGTCTACGACAATCGCGAGATTTTAGATTTCGATCTCGACGTCGCCTATGAATTGAAGGTCAAGGCGCTATATGCGAAGATCCTGGAATTCATTAGCGCGTGGCATGGATCGACGCCAGCCCCGTATTCCAATCAGCTTTTTGGGTTGAGGCAAGCCAGCCGCCTTATCGTGAGGTCGGTGAAGGCAATCAAACATCTGCGCAAAAACGTCACCCGCTACATCGACCACGACAACGAGGATATTCGCCGGGAATACAATACGCTCCGCTATCAACTTGCGTCACTGTTGCGGGAAATCAATTTGGTGCGTCACAATGCCGAGGGTGAATTTAACGTCCTCGACCTCGATTCCCACCGCGTCATTATCGAGGAAGACAGTATCGTCAAGACCGGTTCCTTGGACAAACTCATTCGCGAAGGAAAAATAACCGCCACCATGGGTACGTCCTTGATGAACGATCAAGGTTACGCACACGACGCCGTATGGCACCTAGTGGATGCCGCGAAAACCATGTTTGGTGCGACAGATATCGAAGAAATGGAAACCCAAGAACTCATCGGCCTCGACGATAGTGACGACGACGACGAGGACGACGGCAATGATGGTAATTGGGGCGCCGGGCGTGAAGTTTTGGCGGCAATCGATGTATCCCAGAATAGCAAGGATTAAGGGTATGAAACCGTTCGCAAAAATTAAAGATTTATTCAGCTCCAAAGACATGAAGAGATCGAAGAAACGCGACTCCATGCTCAAAGCGCTCGACAAGCTCGAGAAACACGGCAAGAAACTCCGCCATTCGCTGAAAGACGATATTTCGCGCAAGAAGAGGAAGCACCTCGAGGCCAAACTGGAAACCAATAAAAAGCATCAGAAAAAAGCTAGAAAATATATCGAGGAACTAGATTGACGAGGCCGAATGTTTGATGGCCCTTTAATAAAAATAGCGCAATAGGTTGTCCGGTATTACGTCGAAAATATCATATAGCCTAACCGGTGGGGACCAGGGTTGAGAGCGAATCAACAGCCGCGCGAGTTTGAACTGAAGTTCACGGGGAGCGCCGCCGATCTGGCGGCCATGAAAATGGCCGCTGAGGCACAAACGAGCGGTCAAACGCCATGGCGCACCGACGATCTGCGCGCGACCTATTTCGATACTCCCGATCATAGATTGTTCGGGAAAGGAGTTGTGTTACGCGTCCGGCGTTCCGGCGATTCAAGCGTGCAGACTGTCAAGGTAAATAGCGGCGCCGGCGGCGCGGCTCTGAACCGGATAGAATGGGAACAGGATATGGATGGCCTGGAACCGGACCTCAGTATCTTGCCCCGGGATGCGCGTCGCGCCCTTGGAACCATTCTTCCGGGCGAATTGATACCGGCGGTCACCGTGCAGGTTACGCGCGAGAAGGCTGTCATTGTCCGTGAAAACGCCTTTGGTCCGGATCTTGAGATTGAGGTCGCTATCGACCGGGGAAGCGTTCACGCCGCGGGTAAATCGATGTGCCTGTCGGAGTGCGAATTGGAACTCCTTGGCGGCGAGCCTATGGCCTTCTTCCAGATGGCGGTGGAAGTGCTTGGCGGTACGCAGGCGCGCTTGTCCAGAACATCGAAGCCGGCCAAAGGCTTTGCCCTCTTTAACGGCTCGAAGCCGAAAGCAGTAAAAGCGCCGAAATTCCTATTGAAAAACGACCAGACGGTTTCCGGCGCGCTTATGGAAATCTTCGGTGTATGTATCGCTAATATTGTGGACAACGAAGCCGCCGCCTTGGATGGAACCGACATTGAGGGGGTTCATCAAATTCGGGTTTCGATTCGTAAGATGCGTTCGATCCTCACGATTCTAAACCAATGGGTCGATCGGGAAAGAATCGATTGGTTGCGCGTGGATCTGAAATGGCTGCATACGGTCATGGGGGCAGCGCGCGATTGGGACGTTTTTATTACGGAAACCCTAGCTGGCGTAGAGGGTTACGGTATCGACAAGGAAGGTATCGAAGCCTTGCGGGACTTAGCCGAGGCACGCAGAAAGAAAGCCTACCGGCTGGTACGCGATACCATCGAATCGAACCGCTATGGCCAAATGATCTTGCGGCTTACGGCATTTTTCGAAACCGAAGGCTGGTTATCGCGGCCGATCGCGAGCCAACATCCCCTGATCGGGCCGTTTCGCGATTCTGCGGGCGTTATTTTGTCGCGCCTCTATGGCAAGCTCCTGAAGGAAGGTAAAAACCTTGCCGGGATGGAGATGGAAAAACGCCACGACGCCCGTATACGCCTAAAAAAACTACGCTACGCGATCGACTTTCTCCAAAACATTTATCCAAGCAGCCAGACAAAGAGCTTTCTCGCGAACCTGGAAAAACTCCAAGATCAGTTCGGCTATCTTAACGATGTCGCCCAGACCGGGCGTATGATCGGCGAACTGTTCGAAAACGCCGGCGGGCAAACACGGGACGACGCACAACTCTACACCGCCGCCGGCTTGATCGTGGGCTGGCACGCACAGCGCCTCCATGGCACGGAACCGTATTTCCTTGAGTGTTGGGATGCCTTTGTTAAGACGCCGCCGTTTTGGCCGGTTATGGAAAAATCCGGCATAACGCCATGATGGAAGGATACGGCTTATGCGCTCAATCCTCGTCGCCAATCCGAAAGGGGGATGCGGCAAGACCACCATCTCGACGAATCTGGCCGGTGCTTTCGCTCAGGCGGGTTTGGTAACCGCCATTGCCGATGCCGACACCCTGCGAAACAGCCTGAACTGGATCGAGCGGCGATCCGGCAACTTACCGCCCATCCACGGTCTCGATTGGACCAAGGGCATTGGTAAGGTCAAAAAAAACATAGACCGGCTGGTCATAGATGCGCCGGCGGCTATCCATGCGAAGGATTTTCAAAGCCTTTTGAAGATGGCGGATGCCATCGTGTTACCGATCCTTCCGTCCGCTTTCGATCAGATCGCCGCGGTCGCGTTTCTTGGCAAGATCGAAACGCTCAAACCCATTCGTAAAAACCGCAAACCGGTCGCCGTGGTCGCCAATCGTGTCCGGGCGCGCACGCGTGCGGCCCGATCTTTGCTCGAATTCCTAAACCAATTCAATCACGCGCCGGTGGCGACAATACGCGAAACGGTCATCTATACGGATGCGGCCGAAGCGGGGGCGAGCGTCTTCGACCGGCGGGGCAGTGCGGCGCGCGCCATTCAAGCCGAATGGGCGCCCTTGATAACCTACATCGACTAAGGCCATATACCGGGTCACGATCATCAAGTAGGCATAAAACGCTCAAGGAATATTCGATATCCCATGGTAAAGGTATTCGTGAAAAACGAAGGCGGCGACGAACCCAGGTTCCCATTCCTGCGGGGTATTCTTACGCGCTCGCTTCAAGATGCCGGCCTGACTTTCGACGAGGCCTACGCGCTCGCCAAGACGGTTCGGGATAAGTTCAGCGATTCCGCCGAGGTCGCGACGGCCGAACTCCGCGAGATTGTTTTGAAGTATATTTCCCAATACGGCCCGGCGGCTATTCAACGTTACCAGCATCCGGCCAACGAGCTCGGAGCTATACTGGTTCATGATCCGGACGGTCGTACCTGGCTGTTTTCCAGAGAGCGGCACCGGCAGGTTTTGGTGTCCAGCGGCTTGCCCTACGAAGATGCCATGACCGTAACTTCTGCGATCTTCAGGCACCTGACCAAGAAGGGCGTGACCGTGATCCCGTCACGCCAGCTTGGGTTTCTCATTTACCGCTATCTGCGCATAACTCGCGGCGCCGAAGCGGCGCGGCGCTATCTGGTTTTGGTCAACTATCTACGGGGAAAGCGCCCCCTGGTCCTGATGATCGGGGGCGCGCCCGGCACCGGCAAGAGCGCCCTCGCGACCGAGCTGGCTCAGCGCCTGGAGATCGTGAGAATTCAATCGACCGATCTTCTTCGGGAAGTCATGCGGATGATGATCCCCGAACGGTTGATACCGGTCCTCCACCGGTCTTCCTACGATGCCTGGAAGGCCCGCCCGGGCGGCGGGGCCGACGCGGAAGCCCATTTGATCGATGAATACAAGGCCCAGGCGGAACTGTTAATGGTTCCCTGCGAAGCGGTCGTGAGACGCTCTCTCCACGAGGAGGCTTCTCTCATCCTGGAAGGGGTTCATGTACAGCACGCCTTGATAGACAAAGTGACGCCGGATACGAACGCCATCGTGATTCCGATCATGCTCGCCGTAATCGATCCGGCTCATCTTAAAGACCGTTTCAAGAATCGGGGCGCGAATCTCAATCGCCGCCGCGCCGAACGCTATCTGGAGAATTTTGATTCCATTTGGCGCTTGCAGTCGTACCTCTTGTCCGAGGCCGATCGTTGGCAGACGCAGATCGTGATCAGCAGCGAAAAAGAACAAGTCGTCAAAGACGCCATGGCCATTATTATTGACCGGCTGTCATGCGAACCTGTCCCGAAACCGGAAGAGCTCTTTTCCTAAGTCTCGGTTCTAGGTCACCGACTCATAAACGGAAAGTCGTCATCCCGGACTTGATCCACTGCTGTCCGGTTTACTTATGAAGACAGGTGGCAAGGCATTGAGTCTATGCGCCTCCAAGTACGCCCGCGCGGTTTTGGATAGGAAAGCGGCGCGTCTTCGGGCACCGGGAATACTTGGGGTGGGGGACTGGCGGTGCCGGGAACCTGCTCGGGCGGGTAGTGCGAGGTTAAACCGGACAGCAGTGGACTTGATCCGGGATCCATTTATCCGCCGGTTCGGCGTCCGATTTACGGTGCGATGGATCCCGGGTCGCTGACTTTCCATGTCAAGCCAAACACCCGCCTTCGCGGGTGCATGGGCTTGGAGGAAAGTCGCGTCCGGGATGACGACGTTAATGGGTCCGTACGATCGGATAGGGTTCTAGAAAGAATCCACGACACTGATATGCCAAGACTGCCTCGGGCTGCCTGGCGGTTCCAACTTCAATACCTGACCGCTGGCCACCGAAATCCGGCCTTTCATGGGAAACCCCGCATGGGAGCAGAGGACGCGAAAAACCCCTGAATGCGCCACCACCAGGACCGGGGATGGTCCTGAGATCGACCTCATCGCATCGAGAACCCGGTGTGTGAAGTCCTCAATGGTTTCCACGGATTTGGGGTTGGCCGAGGCTGGCCGCCAATCCTTGGGCCTGCCCTGGTAGCGGCCCCAATGACGTTCCATTAAGCCTGGGAGCGGGTGCACCGGCGTGCCCGTGATCACGGAGACGATCTTAGCCGTCCTCCATGTGCGCTTGAGCGGGCTCGCGTAGATCGAACCCAGAAGGATGGATGAGAGAATGTTCGCCGCCTTCTCGCTGGATTGACGGCCCAAGGCGTTCAGTTCGCTTTCCATCTGGCCTTGGGCGATTCCTTCTTGGGTCTGCGGTGTTTCGCCATGACGCAGGAAGTAATAGGGCGTGATTCCAAACTCGAACTTAGATTCGCTCAAGAAAGACACTCCCTAAAGGCCGCGGAAGAAATTACAGAGTTGGTTATAGACAGTAAAGATGGTCAGAATATTGATTTCAATCAAAGAATAACCCACGCCCGCTTGCTATAAAACCGTAACATGGAGGATGGAATATGACTAGATTACCAGATTGGATCTACAGGCAGTCAGCCGTGCTTCCCTATCGCGAGGGAAACAAGGGTTTGGAAGTTCTGCTCATTTCTACCCGTAAAGGCGGGCGCTGGATCGTGCCTAAAGGCATTGTCGAACCCGGCCTGACGCCTCGCGAATCGGCCCGTAAGGAGGCTGCCGAGGAGGCGGGCATCGAGGGCCAAGTCTCGGATCGAAGCCTGGGCCGCTATAGCTACAAGAAATGGGGCGGAACCTGCGATGTGGAAGTCTTTCCCATGCTGGTCGCGCGCGAGCTGGAGGACTGGCCCGAGGCCGGGGTTCGGCGCAGGAAGTGGATGCCGCTCAAGAAAGCGGCGAAGCGGATCGATATCGCTAAGCTGAGTAAGATGGTGCGGCGCCTGAAGAAGCCGGCCGAGGCGGGCGCCGAAGCCGATGCACAGCCGCCCGCCCGGGCGGCGGAATCCCCGCGGGTGATTTATTTGTTGCGCCACGCTAAATCCTCTTGGGACGACCCGGCGATCGAGGATTTCAACCGGCCGCTTGCGGCGCGCGGCCGGCGTGCGGCCGAGGCCATGAGCCGCTATATGCGGATCGCCGATGTTAAGCCCGATTTGGTGTTGTGTTCCTCGGCCGTGCGCGCCAAGCAAACGCTGGAGGATATTCTGCCGGCCCTGGGCGATCCGGGAACGGTAAAATACGACCGTGGGATATACCATGGCGGCGTGGTCGCCTTGACGAACCGCTTACGCCGGGTGCCGGATCAAGCGGCCTCGGTCATGATGGTCGGGCACAATCCGGCTCTTCAGGCGCTGGCGCTCGCGCTCGCGGGGGGCGGCGATCCCGCGGCCATGGCCCGGCTGGAAGCGAAGTTCGCCACCGCCGGGCTGGTCACGCTGGTTTTGAATTCCGCCCACTGGCAGGACTTGAAACCAGGCGCCTGCGACCTGCACAGCTTTGTTTTGCCGCGCGAGTTGCCATAGCCTCGCGGCCTGGAAGGCGGCAAGACTCTATTCGTAACCGTCGATGAGGTCGGTCGGCTTGGCGAAGGCTATAAGCTTTTCCAAATCCTCTAAACGCACTTTTTGCCCATCTACTTGGACGCCGAAGGGCTTCAAGGCGTTGAAAGAGCGCGATAGGTTCTCTGGCGTCATTCCCAGGTAGGAGGCCAGGCGCCGTTTTTCGTACTGCAGTTCGAACACCAGGCAGTTCTCCTCGCGCCGGCTGCACTTAATCAGATAGTTCGCCAGGCGTTCCTTCGAGGTCCTGAGTTTCAGGTTCTTGGTATTCTTGATCGAGGCGCGATAGAAGTTCGCCAGTTCGGCGACGATGGCCTTGGCGAATTCCGAATCCGATTCGAAAACGGCCCGGACATCTTGAGATGGGACCAGCATGATCCGGGTCTTGCCCAGAGTCCGGCCCGACATCAGGTAGGGCCGGTCGCGAATCGTCGCGGCCAAGATAAAAGCCGATACCGGCCAGACTGTGGCCATGGTGGTTTCGCGGCTTTCCCAGGAACAGAAAAGCTCAACCGACCCCGAGAGAACGATATGCAGGAAATCGGCGGCCTCGCCTTCCGATATCAGTTCGGTATGGGGCGGGAAGTTCTGGACATAGGCGCCGCGCGCCAAAGCCTCGAAAGATCCATCGGAAATATTCTTGAAAAGCGGGTGGCCGCGAACCTCGGTAAACCTCTCCGATGTCATTCGCCAATTCCCCAGTCACTTGCTTGACGTTTATCAAGAGCCACCTTGGAAAATGATGGGGCCGAACACGACCATATACTTTCCATGACTCCAAAAATATCACTAACATATTTATTTTAAAGGGAAAACTGGAATTTTTGACCTGGATCATATTGCCCTGGCCCGAAATGGAATTTTGTGTGCGTGGAAAACGCGATTCTCTGCCAGCAGTCCAATTAAGGGACAAAAACATGCACATGATAGACGGTGTCACTAAGGGCGACCAATACCGCGCGCTCGGGCTCAGCACTCTGGCCTTTACGGTTTGCTTCGCGGTATGGACGATTTTCTCGATTATTGGCGTGAAAATCAAACAAGAATTGGGTTTGAGCGAAACCCAGTTCGGTCTACTCGTGGCGACGCCGGTTCTGACCGGATCTATCAGCCGAATTTTCCTGGGCGTTTGGACCGAGCAGTTCGGCGGCCGAATCATGCTGCCCCTGCAAATGCTGATTACCGCGGTTTCCGTATGGCTGCTGGCCTCGGTTCAGACCTATGAGGTCTTTTTGCTGGCGGCCCTGGGCCTGGGTCTTGCCGGCGGCTCCTTCATTATCGGCATCGCCTATGTGTCGCGCTGGTTCGAGACCGAGAAACAGGGCACTGCCCTTGGTATCTTCGGGGTCGGCAACGTCGGCGCCGCGGTTACCAACTTCGCCGCCCCGTTTCTGGTGGTCGCTCTCGGCTGGCAGGACTCGGCGCGGGTCTATGCCGTCGTTTTGGTGATCATGGCGATCGCGTTTTATATTTTCGCCAAGACCGACCCGGTGCAGAAGAAACGCAAGGAGACCGGCGCCAAGGTGGTGCCGGCCAAGGAACAGTTGGAGCCGCTGAAGGATATTCGCGTCTGGCGCTTCGCGACCTACTATTTCTTCGTCTTCGGCGGTTTCGTGGCGTTGGCCTCGTTCCTGCCGCGTTACTACGTGGGGGCTTACGGGGTCGAGTTGACCACGGCCGGGGTGTTCGCGGGCTTGTACTCGCTGCCGGGTTCCGTGTTTCGCGCCCTTGGCGGCTGGTTTTCCGATAAGTGGGGCGCGCGCTTCGTCATGTACCTCACCTTCATCGTTTCGCTGATCTGCCTGTTTTTCATGAGCTATCCCGATACCGCCTATACCATCCAAGGCATCGAGGGGCCGATCACCTTCAACATCGGCTTGAGCGTCGGGGTCTTCGTGTTCTTGAGCATCGTCCTGGGTTTCGTGATGAGCCTCGGCAAGGCCGCCGTTTACAAACACATACCGGTGTATTACCCGCACCACGTCGGTTCGGTCGGCGGACTTGTGGGCATGATCGGCGGTCTGGGCGGCTTTGTCCTGCCGCTTACCTTCGGGGTGCTTCTGGATGCCACCGGCATCTGGACGGTGCCCTTCATGTTGATGTTCGCCGTCGTCGCCGTCTCCACCGTCTGGATGCACATCGCCATCCGGCGCATGGAACGCGACCGCTATCCGGAACTGGTCGGGGAGAAATACCTCTCGGATGTTCCCGACGCCCCGCATCCGAAACCAGCTACCTAACCGGCTTACGGGCGGGCCGCCTGGCGGCCCGCCCCAATCCCCGATCCGAGGAGAAGAACTTTGGGACAAGACCTGAGAAACTGGACACCGGAAGAGGAATCCTTCTGGGATTCCAAAGGAAAGTCCATCGCCACCAGGAACCTGTGGATATCGATTCCCAGCCTGCTGTGCGGCTTTGCCGTCTGGCTTTACTGGGGCATCATCGCGGTGCAGATGATCAACCTCGGGTTTCCGTTCGCGAAATCGGAGCTGTTCACACTCGCCGCCATCGCCGGCCTGACAGGGGCGACCTTACGCATCCCCTCGACCTTCTTCATCCGCATCGCCGGCGGGCGCAACACCATCTTTTTCACCACCGCGCTTCTGATGATTCCGGCGGCCGGGGCGGGCTTCGCGCTGCAAGACCCGAATACGCCGATGTGGAAGTTCCAGATCCTGGCCTTCCTGTCGGGGATCGGCGGCGGCAACTTCGCCTCTTCCATGTCCAACATCAGCTTCTTCTTTCCCAAGAAGGTGCAGGGTTACGCCCTAGGCATGAACGCGGGCCTGGGAAACTTCGGCGTCACCACCATGCAGATCGTGATCCCGCTGGTGATGACCTTCGGCCTGTTTGGCGGCGAACCGCTGATTCTGGAAAACACCTCGGGCACCTTGATCGGTAAAATCCCCGCCGGGACCGAAACCTATATCCACAACGCGGGTTTCGTGTGGCTTCTGCTGCTGGTGCCCCTGGCTGTTGCCGGCTGGTTCGGCATGAACAACATCCGCGACGAGCACGTCTCGCCGAACATCCCAAATCCCATCGGCGCCTTCAGCATGATTTCCTTCATGCTGCTGGTCGGCTTTGCCACGGCGGCTTTCGGCCTGTGGCTGTTGCTGCCGGAGAAAGTCGGCGGTTCGGGCTTCGGTGTTTCCAAATGGATCGTCCTGCCCATCGTGATCGCCCTGACGGTGCTGCTGCTAAAGTTCATTCCCGGACCAATCGGCCAGAACCTGACCCGCCAGTATAAGATCTTCGGCAACAAGCACACCTGGGCCATGACCGTGATCTACACCATGACCTTTGGATCCTTCATCGGCTATTCAGCCGCCTTCGCGTTGGCGATCAAGGTTGTCTTCGGGTTCCAGCATCTGATGGTCGACGGGGTCATGACTCATTCCACGGTCAATCCGGACGGGCCGAGCGCCTTGATGTTTGCCTGGATGGGGCCGTTTATTGGCGCCCTGATCCGCCCGCTTGGCGGCATGCTGGCCGACAAGATCGGCGGCGCGAAGGTGACGCAGATCATCTCGGTGGTCATGGTCGCCTCGGCCGTGGCGGTCGCTTACTTCCTGGAACAGGCTTATTCCTCGGCGGCGCCGGAGCAGTATTTCTACCCCTTCATGGGTCTGTTCCTGGTCCTCTTCGCCGCCACGGGAATCGGTAACGGCTCGACCTTCCGCACTATCGCGATGGTGTTCGACAAAGAGCAGGCCGGCCCGGTTCTGGGTTGGACCTCCGCCGTTGCCGCCTATGGCGCCTTCATCATCCCGAAAGTCTTCGGCGAGCAGATGGGGGCGGGGACGCCGCAATACGCCCTCTATGGCTTTGCGATTTTCTACACCCTTTGCATCGTCATTAACTGGTGGTTCTACCTGCGCCCCGGCGCCTATGTGAAAAACCCTTGAAGCCCCGATACGCGACTGGAGAGATATCATGAGCCATTTACTGGACCGGCTGAATTTTCTGAAGCCAAGAAGTGTCGGAACCTTCGCCGGCGGTCACGGCGACACCACGAACGAAAACCGGGATTGGGAGGAGAGCTACCGCAACCGCTGGCGCCACGACAAAATCGTGCGCTCCACCCACGGCGTGAACTGCACCGGTTCCTGCTCTTGGAAAATCTATGTCAAATCCGGGATCGTGACCTGGGAGACCCAGCAAACCGACTACCCGCGCACCCGGGCCGGCATGCCCAACCACGAACCGCGCGGGTGTTCCCGCGGCGCGTCCTATTCCTGGTATCTCTATTCCGCCAACCGGGTGAAAAATCCCCTGGTCCGCTCGCGCTTGCTGAAATCCTACCGCCGCTTACGCAAGGATCATTCGCCGATCGAGGCTTGGACCGCGATTCAACAGGATCCGATCCTGCGGGCCGATTATACCCAGCTTCGGGGCAAGGGCGGTTTCGTGCGCGCCGATTGGGACGAAGCGGCCGAGATCATTGCCGCCGCCAATGCCTATACCGCCAAGACCTACGGGCCTGACCGGGTTTTTGGGTTTTCGCCCATCCCCGCCATGTCCATGGTGTCCTACGCCGCCGGATCGCGCTATCTGTCCTTGCTTGGCGGCACCTGCATGAGTTTCTACGACTGGTATTGCGATCTGCCGCCGGCTTCGCCCCAGACTTGGGGCGAGCAGACGGATGTCCCCGAATCCGCCGATTGGTACAACTCAGGCTTTCTGCTGTTATGGGGCTCCAACGTCCCGCAAACCCGCACCCCGGACGCGCATTTCTATACCGAGGCCCGGTATCGCGGCGCCAAAACCGCCGTCATCTGCCCGGACTATTCCGAGGCGGCGAAATTCGGCGACATCTGGCTGGCCGCGAAACAAGGCACCGACAGCGCTCTCGCCATGGCCATGGGCCATGTGATCCTGCGCGAATTCCATTTGGATCGTCAGGCTGAGTATTTCGAAGACTACGTGCGGCGCTATTCCGATATGCCCTTGCTGGTCCGTCTGGAGGAGCAGGACGGCAAGCTGGTGCCCGGCCGGCTTCTGCGCGCCGCCGATATCGAGGGCGAGTTGGACGAATCCAACAATCCGGAATGGAAAACCATCGGGGTCGATAAAGATTCCAACGACCTCGTGGTGCCGAACGGCTCTATCGGCTTCCGATGGGGGGAGCAAGGCAAATGGAACCTGGAACAGAAAACCGGCGGCAAGGAAACCAATCTGCGCCTATCGCTGATTCTGGAAGAGGACCATGACGAGATCGCCGGGGTGGACTTCCCGTACTTCGGCGGTGAAGCCACGGAGAATTTCGTCAAGTGCGAACACCCCAATGTCTTGACCCGCAATATCC
Organism: Kiloniellaceae bacterium; assembly: GCA_021776135.1. Taxonomy (GTDB): domain Bacteria; phylum Pseudomonadota; class Alphaproteobacteria; order Kiloniellales; family J153; genus JAJFGN01. The sequence goes on along the minus strand of JAJFGL010000040.1, from coordinate 72,326 downwards.
CGGTTAAGAAGTTGAAACTTGCCGGTGGCGAGGCCTATGTCGCGACCGTCTTCGACTTGTTTTGCGGTAACTATGGCCTCGACCGGGGTTTGGGCGGCGATTGGGTGTCCCAGGACTTTAACGACGACATGCCGTTCACACCGGCCTGGGCCGAGAAAATTACCGGCGTATCGCGCGACAAGATCATAACGGTCGCCCGTGAGTTCGCCCTCAACGCCGAGAAGACCAAGGGCAAGTCCATGGTCATCCTCGGCGCCGGTATCAACCACTGGTACCACATGGATATGACCTATCGCAGCATCATCAATATGCTGGTGATGTGCGGATGCGTCGGGCAACCCGGAGGCGGTTGGAGCCACTATGTGGGCCAGGAAAAGCTGCGCCCGCAAACCGGCTGGCAGCCGCTCGCCTTCGCCCTCGATTGGATCCGCCCGCCGCGCCACATGAACTCGACCTCCGCGTGGTACGCCCATACGGATCAATGGCGATACGAAACCCTGCGTGCCGAGGAAATTCTCTCGCCCACCGCGCCCAAGGGGGATTGGAAGGACGCGAGCCTCATCGATTTCAACATCCGCGCCGAACGCATGGGCTGGCTGCCCTCGGCGCCGGCGCTGAAGACCAATCCGTTGGAGGTCGCCAAGGCGGCGAAGGCGGCCGGCAAGGAAATCCCGGCCTATGTGGCAGAGCAGCTAAAATCCGGCGAACTCGAAATGTCCTGCGAGGATCCGGATGCGCCGGAAAACTGGCCCCGCAACCTCTTCGTCTGGCGCTCCAACCTCTTGGGGGCGTCGAGCAAGGGCCATGAGTATTTCCTCAAGCATCTGCTCGGCACCGACCACGGCGTTCTGGGCCATGATTTGGGCGTGGAAGGCGGGCAAAAGCCGATCGAGGCCAAGTGGCACGACGAGGCCCCGCAAGGCAAGCTCGACCTCCTGGTGTGCATAGATTTCCGCATGTCGACCACGGCAGTTTGCTCCGACATCGTTCTGCCGACGGCTTCTTGGTACGAGAAGAACGATCTCAATACAACGGACATGCACCCCTTTATCCATCCGCTTCAGGCGGCGGTCGATCCGGCCTACGAGTCCAAATCCGATTGGGAAATCTTCAAATTCATCGCTAAGAAGTTTTCCGAAGTTGCGCCGGAAATCCTGGGCCAGGAAACCGATATCGTCTCTCTTCCGATCCTTCACGACACCCCTGCCGAGCTCGCGCAGGATCAGGTCAAGGACTGGAAGAAGGGCGAGTGCGACCTGATCCCAGGTAAGACGGCGCCTAATTTCGTCGCCGTGGAGCGGGATTACCCGAACCTCTACAAACGTTTCACCGCCGTCGGCCCCTTGATGGATAAGATCGGCAATGGCGGCAAGGGTATCGCCTGGGACACCAAACGCGAGGTCAAGCATCTAAAGGATCTCAACGGGGTGGTGACCGAGGAGGGCGCCACCAAGGGCATGGCGAAGATCGATACCGATATCGACGCCGCCGAGATGATTCTGATGTTGGCGCCGGAAACCAACGGCGAGGTCGCGGTCAAGGCCTGGGACGCCCTGAGCAAGATAACCGGCCGCGAGCACGCGCACCTGGCGAAACCCAAGGAGGACGAGAAAATCCGCTTCCGCGACGTGGCCGCCCAACCGCGTAAGATCATCTCCTCGCCGACCTGGTCGGGGATCGAAAGCGAAGACGTTTGCTATAACGCCGGCTATACCAACGTCCATGAGTTGATCCCCTGGCGAACCGTTTCCGGGCGCCAGCAGCTCTATCAGGATCACCTTTGGATGCGCGCTTTCGGCGAGGGTTTTAGCACCTATCGTCCGCCGATCGATTTGAAAACCATCACCAAGGGCGTGAATGCCTCGGCCCGGAATAATGAGCCCCATGTGGTGTTGAACTTCATCACCCCGCATCAGAAATGGGGCATTCACTCCACTTATTCCGACAACCTCTTGATGCTGACCATGAACCGGGGCGGTCCCGTAGTCTGGCTATCCGAGATCGACGCGAAGGCGGCCGGTATCGTCGATAACGACTGGGTCGAGGCCTACAATACCAACGGCGCCTTGACGGCCCGCGCGGTGGTTTCCCAGCGCATAAAGGAAGGCACCCTCTACATGTATCACGCCCAGGAGAAGATCGTGAACATGCCGGGGTCCGAACAGACCGGCAAACGCGGCGGCATTCATAACTCGGTCACCCGCGCCATATTGAAGCCGACCCACATGATCGGCGGCTATGCCCAGCTGTCCTACGGCTTCAACTACTACGGAACCGTCGGCTCCAATCGCGACGAATTCGTGATCGTCCGCAAAATGACCAAGGTCGACTGGCTCGACCAGCCTGCCAAGAGGAAGGAGGCCTAGACATGAAAGTTCGGGCGCAAATCGGCATGGTGTTGAACCTGGATAAATGCATCGGGTGCCACACCTGCTCCATCACCTGTAAGAACGTTTGGACCAGCCGCGACGGCGTTGAGTACGCCTGGTTCAACAACGTCGAGACCAAACCGGGTATCGGATATCCCAAGGACTGGGAAAACCAGAAGCGCTGGAACGGCGGCTGGACGCGGACCAAATCGGGCAAGCTGCAACCCAAGCAAGGGGCCAAGTGGCGCATCCTGGCCAATATCTTCGGTAATCCCGATCTGCCGGAGATCGACGATTTTTACGAACCCTACGACTTCGATTACGACCATCTGAAATCGGCGCCGGAAATGGAAGCCTTTCCGACCGCGCGGCCCCGTTCCAGAATTTCCGGCTTGCGCATGGAGAAGATCGAATGGGGCCCGAACTGGGAGGAAATCCTGGGTGGCGAATTCGAGAAGCGGTCCAAGGATTACAACTTCGAGGGCATCCAGAAAGCAATCTACGGCGAGTACGAGAATACTTTCATGATGTACCTGCCACGCCTGTGCGAACACTGCCTGAACCCGACCTGCGTGGCCTCCTGCCCCTCGGGCGCCATTTATAAGCGCGAGGAAGACGGCATCGTCCTGATCGATCAGGAAAAATGCCGGGGTTGGCGCATGTGCGTCTCGGGCTGTCCGTATAAGAAGATCTACTACAACTGGGAAAGCGGTAAGTCGGAGAAGTGCACCTTCTGCTATCCCCGGATCGAAAGCGGTTTGCCGACCGTCTGTTCGGAGACCTGTGTCGGGCGCATCCGCTATCTGGGCGTCATGCTTTACGATGCCGACAAGATCCAGGAAGCCGCCTCGGCCGCCGGCGAGCAAGACCTCTACGATGCGCAACTGGGCTTGTTCCTCGACCCCAACGACCCGCAAGTTCAGGCGGCGGCCCGCAAGGAAGGCGTGCCCCAAGACTGGATCGACGCGGCCAAGAAAAGCCCGGTGTGGAAAATGGCCATGGATTGGAAGATCGCTTTTCCGCTCCACCCGGAATACCGCACCTTGCCCATGGTCTGGTACATCCCGCCCCTGTCGCCGATTCAAAACGCGGCGGAGGCCGGTAAGATCGGACTCGACCGCGAGATGCCGGATGTGAAGTCGCTGCGTATTCCGGTGCGCTACCTGGCCAATATGCTGACCGCCGGGGACGAAGCCCCGGTTGTGGCGGCGCTTGAGAAGATGCTGGCCATGCGCGGCTACATGCGCGCGAAAACCGTGGACGGGGTGATCGACCTGGGCATCGCCAAGCGGGTGGGTCTGGACCCGCAGGACATCGAGGACATGTACGAACTCATGGCGATCGCCGATTACGAAAATCGTTTCGTTGTGCCCACGGCGCACCGCGAAGACTTCGAGGATGCCTATGACTTGCGGGGCGGTTGCGGGTTTACCGACGGCAACGGCTGTTCCTCCGGCTCCAGCGGCGGCAAGCTGTTCGGGTCGCGAAAAGCCGTTAACGCGCGGAGGACCGTGTAATGGCCAAGACATTCAAGGCCCTCTCCGCCCTGCTGAGCTATCCCAGCGGCGATCTGAAAGCCGCCGCCGGCGATATCGCCAAGGTGCTGGACAGCGAGGACGTTCTCTCGCCCAAAGCCCGAAAGGCGATCCGGCCTCTCTTGGCGGATATGGACCGGCTCGATCTTTACGAACTGCAGGAAATTTTCGTGCTGCTGTTCGACCGCTCGCGGACCCTGTCGCTCAATTTGTTCGAGCACGTTCACGGCGAAAGCCGCGACCGGGGCCCGGCCATGGTCGATTTGCTGGAAACCTATCGCACCGGCGGCTTCGAGCTGGCCGGCACCGAGTTGCCGGACCACCTGCCGATCCTGCTGGAATACCTCTCCACCCGGCCGCTTGACGAGGCCCGCGCCTTGCTCGCCGATGCCGGGCATATTCTGGCCGCCCTGGCGGAGCGGCTGCATCGCCGCGAGAGTAACTATGCCGCCGTTCTGGCCGCCCTGGCGGAAGTCGCGGGCGTGGAAGCCTCAAGCGAGATGGTGCAAGAGCTTCTGTCGGTGCAAGACGATGACCCCGAGGATTTGAAAGCCCTCGACGAGGTCTGGGAAGAAGCCGAGGTCACCTTCGGCCCCGACCCGAACGCCGGATGCCCGGTCACCAGGGACTTGCTGGCGGAAATGGACCCTCATCCACCCAAGGCGCGGCCGGCCAACGCCGAAGCCGGCAACATCTAGGGGGCGATCATGCACGAATTTCTTTTCGGAACCTATCCTTACATCGCGCTAAGCGTATTGGTCCTCGGGTCGATCGCGCGCTACGAACGCGACCCCTTCACTTGGAAATCGAGCTCCAGCCAATTGCTGCGCCGCAGGCAATTGATCATGGGTTCGATCCTGTTCCATGTCGGGGTCTTGATCATTTTCGCGGGCCACCTCTTCGGTCTGCTGATCCCCATCGAGGTCTTTGACGCCTTGGGCGTCGGCCACGGGCTCAAGCAGGTCATGGCCGCCGTCGGCGGCGGGATAGCCGGCGTTATCGCCTTGATCGGGGGCGTCATGCTGGCCCACCGCCGCCTGACCGATCCGCGGGTGCGGGCCCGCTCGACCCCCGCCGATACCGGCATCATCCTGATCCTGATCTTGCAACTGATCCTCGGCCTGGCCACGGTTCCGATCAGTTTCCAGCATCTCGACGGAGCGGAAATGGCCAAGCTCATGGCCTGGGCCAATGGTATATTCACCCTCGACAGCCAGGCCGCGAGTTATATCGAAGGGGCGAATATCGTCTTCAAGGCGCACATCGCGCTCGGCCTGACGATCTTCGTGCTGTTCCCCTTCACCCGGCTGGTTCACATGCTCTCGTTCCCCGTGCGTTACCTCTGGCGTCCCGGTTATCAGATTGTGCGCACCCGCAAGCAAAGCCAGATCAAGGGTCAGGAGGTTTGACGTGAAACCCTTATTCCCCGATGTGGCCGTGAATGGGGAGCCCATTGCCTCGGCGGTCATCGCCGCCGAGGCGCAGAATCACAAGGTGCCGGCGGGCAAGCCCGGCCTGGCATGGCGGGCGGCCGCGAAAGCCATGGTCGTGCGGGCACTTTTGTTGCAGGAGGCGAAGCGGCTTGGGATCGAAAGCGATCCCCAAGCTATGGCGGACGATATCTGGGAAACCGCCGAGGAGGCCCTGATCCGCGCCTTGCTGGAGCAAGAGATCGAACCGCGGGAAGTTAGCGAAGCTGCCTGCAAGGCCCTCTACGATAACAGCCCGGAAACTTTCCGGGCGCCCGATTTATTCCAGCCCGCGCATATCCTTTTCGCCGCCCGCCCGGACGATAAAGTGGCCCGGCAGACGGCCAAAGAAAACGCGGAGGCCGCGCTCGCGGCCCTGGCCAAGGATCCCAAGGCCTTCGCCAGGATCGCGAAAGCCAACTCGGACTGCCCGTCCAGGGAAAATGGCGGCGCCTTGGGTCAAGTCGGAAGCGGCGATCTTGTGCCCGAATTCGAAGCGGTCATGGAAACTCTCCCCGCCGGGGAGGTGCATCCCGAAGCGGTGGAAACCAGCTTCGGCTTTCATGTCATCCGCATGGATGAAAAAGCCGAAGGGGCGCTCCTGCCCTTCGATAGCGTGAAAGCCCAGATCAAGGAGAAGCTGGAACAGCTTGCCTGGGCCAAGGCCGCGAACGACTTGACCAAAAAACTTGTCGGTCGGGCCAGCATCCAAGGGGTCGATTTTGGGCAGGCCATCGAGGTGGCTAGTACTTAAAGGTCCGCGATAATCCAAGGCTCGGTCTTCGCCGCCGCGATCCAATCGCCCATGGCCGGCCAGGACATCACGGCGTCGCGGTAAGCGGCGGCGGTTTCGCTCAAGGCCACCCGGTAGGTGACGAAGCGGGTGACGACGGGCGCGAAAAAAGCGTCGGCGGCGCCGAAATCCCCGAAAAGAAAGCCGCCGCCTTGCCCGAATTGGGTCCGGCAAGCTGTCCAGAGGGTTTGGATTCGCGCGATGTCGGCCTCTAGTTCCGGATCGCGCGCCGCGCCGCCCCTGGGACCCTGGGCGCGCTTCAAATCCATGGGCAGGCGCCGGCGCAAGGCCGGGAAGCCCGCGTGCATCTCCGCCACGACCGAGCGGGCGGCCGCCCGCGCCGCCGGGTCCGCCGGCCACAGCCCAGCCGCCGGGAAGCATTCGTTCATGTATTCCGCGATGGCCAGGGTATCCCACACGGTCAATTCCCCGGCGCGTAGCACCGGAACCCGGCCCGCCGGGGTTTGGCGCCCGATTTCAGCCTTGGTTTCGGGCCGGTCGAGGGGGATGACAATCTCCTCGAAGGGCGCGCCGCACTGCCTGGCGATCAGCCAGGCGCGCAGGGACCAGGACGAATAAGCCTTGTTACCCAGAACCAGGGTGAAATCGGCCATCTTTGCTTCCTTGGCGTCGAGTGAGGGCGCGGCGAAGCGGATTAGGACTTGGCTGTCCTACCCGGTCAAGGCCGGACGCCGCCAGAAATACCATCATATGGATATTCATTTAGTATTAATACACGCATAAGTAGCATTGCCGCCAAACCCCCAACCGAAACCCGCGGAGTCTTGCCGGCGTCATGAACGTATTCCCCATGGAAACCGAGGCCAGACGCCGGGCCTTCGTCTATTGGGCTGTCGGCGGCGGCCTGGTCTTGAGTTACGCGGTCATGCGCGGCGCCAAGTGGCAAGGCGGCGCGCCGCTTCACACCCTCATGGAGGGACTCGCCTTCCTCCTGGCGCTGGCGGTTGGCGCCATGGCCTTGGTGCGTTTCTACGCCAAGAAGAACAACACCTTCCTTTTTATCGGCACCGGGTTTCTAGGCACCGCCTTGCTTGACGGTTACCACGCGGTTGTGACCTCGGCGTTCTTCGCGCCCTATCTGCCTTCGGACCTGGGATCCTTGATCCCATGGTCTTGGGTCGCCTCGCGGCTATTCTTGTCGGCGCTCTTATGTCTGTCATGGCTGGCTTGGAAGCGCGAGCAACGCCTCGGTGCGGAGGGGCGGATAGGCGAGAATACAGTGTATCTGGCCGCAGGCGTACTGACGGTATTGAGTTTCCTGTTTTTCGTCTTCGTTCCCCAGCCGCGGGCTTACTATGACGAAATAATTTTCCACAGGCCGGAAGAATTCGTGCCCGCGGCCCTGTTCCTGGTGGCGCTCGTCGGCTACTTGCGCAAGGGGGCATGGCGAAACGATGCCTTCGAGCACTGGCTTGTCTTATCCCTGATAGTTGGTTTCCTGAGTCAAGCCGTATACATGTCGTTTTCGGATAGGCTGTTCGATTTGGAATTCGACGCCGCGCATCTGCTGAAAAACGTCAGTTACGTCCTCGTGCTTATCGGCCTTCTTTTAAGTATGTACACGATGGTTCGTCAGTCGGAAGAACGCGAAGCGCACATTCGCGCGACCAGTAAAATTTTGGTCGCCACAATCGAAAATTTTCCCGCCGGGCTAAGTGTGTTCGATTCCGATCTTGAGCTTGTTGCTTTCAACAAAACCTTCGTGGATTTACTTGAACTACCGCAAGCCATTATCGAAACCGGTCTAGGTTATGAGAGAATCATCCGATTCAATGCGGAGCGCGGGGAGTATGGAGAAGGCGACGTATCGCGCCTAGTTAAAGAACGCGTCCATCAGGCCCGAAGATTCGAAGCCCATTGCTTCGAACGTATCCGGCCTTCGGGCACTATCATAGAAGTGCGCGGCGTGCCCATGCCTGAAGGCGGATTTTTAACAACCTATACAGACATCACCGAGCGAAAACGTAACGCCGCCGAAATCGAAAAGCGCGATGCGTTATTGCAGGGAATCGTAACCACCGTTGTAGATAGTATCATCGTCACGGATAGCCGGGGACGGATCACGTTATTCAATCCCGCGGCTGAAGGTCAGTTTGGGTATCGGGCCAGCGACGTGATTGGTAAGAACGTCAGCCTCCTGATGATGGGGGAGAACCAAGAAAATCACGACACCTATATTCAAAGCTATCTAAAAACCGGCCATAAAAAGATTATCGGTATCGGCCGCGATGTCGAGGGAAAGCGCGCCGATGGAAGTACTTTCCCAATGCATCTTGCGATCAGCGAGATGGCCATTACGGGCGAACGGAAATTTACCGCGGTTATCCGCGATATCACCGAGCTTAAGGAACGCGAATCGACACTCAAAAACATGGTCGTCGACGCACAGGAGGCGCAGGCGCGCATCGAGGCGCAAGCAGGGGAATTGGTTAAGCAGGCGAAATCCCTTGCGGCCGCGCGTGATGCCGCCATGTCGGCGGCCGCGGCCAAATCCGAATTCCTCGCCAACATGAGCCACGAACTGCGCACACCTTTGAACGGGATGCTCGGTTTTGCGGACCTTATCGAGCGCGAATCGCTTGGCCCAATCGGCAATGAAAGTTATGCCGAATTCATTTCCATAATTGGGCAATCTGGCCGCCACCTGCTCACGGTCATCAACGATATCCTGGATTACTCCAAGATCGAGGCCGGAAAACTGAAGCTCGATTCGGTGGCATTCGATTTGTCTCAAGTGGTCGATGCCATAGTTCAGCTACTTGCTTCCGCCGCCCACGACAAAGCGATCGAGCTGGCATTTTTTGTCGGGCCGGACGTGCCCATGAGCCTGATCGGCGACCCGGGGCGAATACGCCAGGTTCTTCTCAATCTAGCGGGCAATGCAATCAAGTTCACCGAAGAAGGTGGAGTTAAGATTGAAGTGTCTTTGGAGTCAGAATCCGGAAGCGGCGTCATTCTTGGTTTTAAAATCACCGATACCGGCATAGGTATCGGTGCGGAAGAGCAGAAGACTCTGTTCGATAAATTCAGCCAGGGGGATGTGTCGACGACACGAAAATACGGCGGCACCGGCCTGGGACTCGCCATCTGCAAGCAGCTCGTCGGACTCATGAGCGGCGAGATCGGCGTTTCCAGCCGGCCCGACGAAGGCAGCGTTTTCCGGTTCACGGTCGCGTTAACTAAACAAAAGATTGCCGGCAAGGGAACCCTGATCAAGATCCGGAATATTCTGCGCGGGCGGCGCGCCTTAGTGGTTGGCGGCAATCCTATCAACCGCGATGTCTGCCATCAGTATCTTGAGATGCTGGGGGCGGAGGTGACGGTCGTTACCGGCGCCGAAGCGGCCTTGACGGCGCTGGCGGAGGCCGCTACGCAAATACCTTTCGATATCGCCATCGTCGACCATGCCATGCCGGATATGGGCGGCGAGGAACTGGGGCGGCGTATTCGCGCCGATGCCCGCTACGATAGTCTCAAGCTGGCATTGTCATCGTCTTCGGGTCTGGTGCTTTCTCATAAACAGGCGCGGGAGTTGGGTTTCGATGCGGCCTTGCCCAGGCCCCTGCACCGAAACGCCGTGCTGAAGTCTCTTGGGTATTTATTAGGTGTGGATTTGCCGCCGGCCGTCAGCGCGGTACTGCAAGCTGCAACTCCCGCGTTGCGGCGCCGGATCCTGCATATCCTTGTGGCTGAGGATAACATGGTCAACCAACTCTTATTGGACACCATGCTGCGCGGCGCCGGTCATACGGTCGATCTCGCGAACAACGGCCGGGAAGCGGTCAAGGCAGTGGGGGAGCATGCCTACGACCTGGTTCTTATGGACATGCACATGCCGGAATTGAACGGACTTGAGGCGACGCGCCGTATTCGCCTCATGCCGGGAAAGGCCGCCGAAGTGCCGATCATCGCCGTCACGGCGGCAGTCATGGGGGAAGATCGGGAAAAATGCCTTCAAGCCGGGATGAGCGATTTCATTTCGAAACCGATCTGCCAGAACCTCTTATTCGAAAGAATCGCGTTTTGGACCCATACGGAGGCCAGATACCAGGCCGGAAACACTGAAGATAATAGTCAAGACAGCGACGGCGGCGCCGGCCTCGGTGAAGACGCGGCGGCGGCGCTCGACGATCTTCTCGCCGATATCGACGGCCTTGCCGGTCAAAAATAAGTCTTGGCCCATGGCGGGTGATTTCCGCCGCCGGATTTTGCCGCCTTGTCTTCGGCGCTGACCCGCCTATTCTCCCAGCAATATATTTTTGAACCGTCCAGGGGAATCTCAAGCGGCATGACCAAGTATCTTTTGGAGCGCGCCCGTGCCGGCGCGTTGTTGTTGACGCCCTTGTCCAAGGACGAGTTGAAGGTTTGGCTCGCCGGGCAACCGCGGCCCTGCGTGGAATGGGTCAAGAATACCGGCTTTACCGCCGCCCCCGGCACCGTTTGCCCGCTTCCCAGCGAGGGCGGGGCCCTGACCCAGGTTCTGGCCGGGATCGATCCGAAGGATACGATCTGGTCCTATGCGGCCCTGCCGTCCACGCTCGCGGCCATGGCGAAAAGAAACTCGCGCGCCGCCTGCTTCGTGCTCGACGCCGCGTTCGATACCGCCGGGGCTACCCGTGCCGCCTTGGGCTGGGCGCTTGGAACCTATGTGTTCGACCGTTATCGTAAGGCGGAGCAAGATTTCGCCGCCCTGGTCTGGCCCAAGGGGGCGGACCGTGCGGCGGTCACGCGGACCTGCGAGGCCATATTTCTGGTCCGCGATTTAATCAACACCCCGGCTTGCGATCTGGGTCCGGCCGAACTGGCCGAGGCGGCGCTTGAGGTGTTCCGCCATTATAAGGGCAGCGCCAGCGCGATCTCAGGCGACGCGCTTCTGAGCAGGAACTATCCGGCGGTTCACGCGGTCGGCCGGGCCAGCGAACGGGCGCCGTGCCTGATCGATGCGCACTGGGGCCGCGCCGGTCCGCGCGTGACCCTGGTTGGTAAAGGGGTTTGCTTCGATTCAGGCGGCCTCGATCTCAAGTCCGCCGCCGGCATGAGATTGATGAAAAAGGACATGGGCGGCGCCGCCCACGTTCTGGGCTTGGCCCACATGATCATGGCCGCCAAGCTGCCGCTGCGCCTGAGGGTTCTGATCCCGGCGGTCGAAAACAGCGTGTCGGGCGACGCCTTCCGGCCCTCGGACGTGATCGCGACCCGCAAGGGCCTGAGCGTCGAGGTTGGCAACACCGACGCCGAAGGGCGCCTGGTGCTGGCCGACGCCCTGTGCGAAGCCGATAGCGATAACCCCGATCTCATTGTCGATTTCGCGACCCTGACCGGGGCCGCGCGGGTTGCCCTGGGGCCCGCCTTGCCGGCCATGTTCTGCAATGATGACAGGATCGCGGCCGCCATGAGCGCCCATGGGCTTGCCGAGGACGATCCGGTTTGGCGTCTGCCCTTGTACGCCCCCTACCGGGCCGGCCTCGACAGCAAGGTCGCCGACCTCAATAACATATCCGGCGATGCTTACGGCGGCGCTATCGTCGCAGCCCTGTTCCTGGCGGAGTTTGTGCGCCCCACCACGCCCTGGCTGCATTTCGATATCATGGCCTGGAATACCAAGTCCGCGCCCGGACGGCCCGAGGGCGGCGAGGCCATGGCCTTACGCGCCGTTTATGCGCTGATCGCGGAGCTGGCCACGCGGTCCAAGCGGGCGCCATGAGCGGGACGGCGTTCTCTCCGGCGCCGGACAAGATGCTGGCCTTGTGGCACGGGGTCATGGCGGCGGCCCTGGGCGGTGGGCAGCCGGACCTGACCGCGCGGCAGTTCGCGCTTCTCCTGCATGTCTACCTCACACCGCCGCCGCACACCGTGCGCGGACTGGCGGCCGAATTGAACATGTCGAAGCCGGCGGTGACCCGGGCCCTGGACCGCCTGGGCCGCCATGATCTGGCGCGCCGCAAGCGCGATCACCAAGACAAACGCAGCGTCCTGATTCAACGCACGGTCAAGGGCTCGGTTTTTTTGCGCGAATTCGGCGATTTGGCGGCCAAGGTGGCGGTGGAGCTGTGAGAGAAATTTTCTAACCGCGAAGGCACAAAGACACGAAGAAACTTATAGAACTTCTTCCTGTCTTTCTGCCTTCGCGGTAATCGGATATTTCACCGCGGTTCCGCCGCGACGTCTCAGACTCCTAATACCCGCGTTTCAGGTCGACCATGTGTTCGGGGTCTTGCCCGGCCTGGATGCGGCGGATGTTCGCGGCCACGGCCTCGGCGGCGGTTTCGGCGATGGTCATGCTGGCGATGTGGGGCACCGCGACGATGCGCGGGTGGCTCCACAACGGGCTATCGGGCGGCAGGGGTTCTTGCCGGTAAACGTCCAGGGTCGCGCCGCCGAGTTGGCCTGAATCGAGCGCCGCCAGCAGGTCGGCCTCGACCACGGACTTGCCGCGTCCCGCACTTATCAGCGCCGCGCCGCGCGGCAGGGCGGCGAAGGCCTCGGCATTCAAGATGTCCTCGGTCTCGGGGGTCAGGGGCAAGAGGCAGACCAGGATGTCGCTACGGTTCAAGAACGGGATCAGACCGTCGGCGCCGTGGAAGGATTCGACGCCGGCGATGTCCTTGTGGCTCCGGCTCCAGCCCGCGACGGGGAAGCCGAAGTCCCGAAGCATTTCCGCGCAGGCGCTGCCCAGCACACCCAGGCCCAGAATACCGGCCCGGCGGCGCGAGGTTGGGATCTGCTCGATCTCGCGCCAGACCTTGTCGCGCTGCTGCGCCGCGTAGTCGAGCATGAAGCGGTGATGATACAACGCGCTCATGACCACGAATTCGATCATGCCGGCGGTCAGCCCCGGCTCGACCATGCGCACGATGGGCACGCCCTTTGGCAGGTCCGGGTCCGAGGTCAGGTGATCGAAACCGGCACCCACGGAAAAGATCGCCTTCAAGTTGGGGAACTTGGCCAGGGCGCCCTTCTCCGGCGCCCAGACCAGGGCGTACTCGATATCGTTTGGATCGCCGGGCTCGGACCATTCGCGCACCGGCACATCGGGTAAATAGCGCGCGAAGGCGTCGTGCCAAGCTGTGCCGCGGTAAATGTCGGTTTTGAGGATCAGGGTCATGGCCCCTTCCTACATCCGCACCACGTCGCCGTCCACCGCTTCCAGCTCGAAGGCCGCTTTCATGAGGGCCTTGGTGTAGGGATGCTCGGGCGCGTCGAAGATGCGTTCCGCCGGGCCCTGTTCGACCACCCGGCCGTCGCGCATGACCATGACCTCGCTGGCCAGGGCCCGGACCACACGCAAATCGTGGCTGATAAAAAGATAGGCCAGCTTGTGCCGGGTCTGAAGGTCGCGCAGCAGATCGACGATCTGCGCCTGGACCGACATGTCGAGGGCCGAGGTCGGCTCGTCCAAAACCAGGAAGCGGGGCTTCAGGACCATGGCCCGGGCGATGGCCACCCGCTGGCGCTGGCCGCCGGAGAATTCGTGCGGGTAGCGGTGCCGGCCTTCCGGGTCCAGGCCGACTTCCTTCAGGGCCTCGATAATCATCTCCTCGCGCGCTGTTTCGTTGCCGCCCAGGCCGTGGACCTTGAGGCCCTCCTCGATAATCTGGCCGATGGACAAGCGCGGGCTGAGCGACCCATAGGGGTCTTGAAAGACGATCTGCATTTCCCGGCGCAGGGGCCGAAGTGCGCCCGATTTCAAGCCTTGTATATCTTGTCCGCCAAAGCGGATGCCGCCCAGGCTGGCGGTCAGGCGCAAGAGCGCTAGGCCCAGGGTGGTCTTGCCGGAGCCGCTTTCGCCGACCACACCCAGGGTGTGCCCCTCGCGCACCTCCAGGTCGATGCGGTCGACCGCGCGCACCACATCGACGGTGCGCTTGAGTAGGCCCTTCTTGATCGGGAAATGAACCTTGATGTCCGTCCCCGACATGATCACGGGGGCCTGGGGGTCCGCCGTCAGCGGGGCGCCGCTGGGTTCGGCGGCCAGCAGTTTCTGGGTATAGGCGTGCTGGGGCGCCTCGAAGATGCCCTTAACCTCGCCTTGTTCGACGACCTCGCCGCCGGTCATGACGCAAACGACGTCCGCCATCTTGCGCACGATCCCCAGGTCGTGGGTAATCAGCAGCAAGGCCATGCCGAATTCGCTTTGCAGTTCTTTCAGCAGTTTCAGGATTTGCGCCTGAATGGTCACGTCCAGGGCCGTGGTCGGTTCGTCGGCGATCAGCAGGTCGGGCTCGTTGGCCAGGGCCATGGCGATCATGACCCGCTGGCGCTGGCCGCCCGACAACTCGTGGGGGTAGGCGCCCAAGCGCTTCACCGCATCGGGAATGCCGACCAGGTCCAGAAGCTCCAGGGTCCGCCGCCGCGCGCCCGCATTGTCCAGGCCCTTGTGCAGGATCAAGGTCTCGTTGATCTGCTTTTCAACCGAGTGCAGCGGGTTGAGCGAGGTCATGGGCTCCTGAAAGATCATGGAAATCTCGTTGCCGCGCACCTCGCGCATGATCTGGCGCGGGGCGCCGATCAATTCCCGGCCCTTGAAGAGGATCGAGCCCGCCGGGTGGCGCGCCAGGGGATAGGGCAACAACTGCATGATCGAGAGCGCGGTGACCGACTTGCCGGAGCCGCTTTCCCCGACCAGGGCCAGGGAGCCACCCTTAGGGATCTCGAATGAGGCGCCCTTGACCGCGTCGACGGGGCGGCCCGGCACGTCGAAACGGGTGCCCAGGTTATCGATCTTGAGCAAGACCTCGCTCATGCCTTGCCTCCTTCGCTTAGCGTTAGGGTCTCGGCCGCGTGTTCAGCCTGGGGCGTTTCGCCGGCGAAAAGCTTGCGCGGATCGAAAGCGTCGCGCACCGCCTCGCCGATGAAGACTAGCAGGCTCAACATGAGCGCGATGGTGAAGAACCCGGTCAGGCCCAGCCAGGGCGCCTGCAGGTTCGCTTTCCCCTGCGCCAAGAGTTCCCCGAGCGAGGCCGAGCCGGGCGGCAGACCGAAGCCGATGAAATCGAGCGCGGTCAAGGTCGTGATCGAGCCGGAAAGCACGAAGGGTAAAAAGGTCAGGGTCGCAACCATGGCGTTCGGCAGGGCGTGGCGGAACATGATGACAAAATCCGAAACCCCCAGGGCGCGCGCCGCGCGCACGTAATCGAAATTGCGCACCCGCAGGAACTCGGCCCGCACGACGCCGACCAGGCTCATCCAGGAAAACATCAGCATGATGCCCAGCAGCCACCAGAAATTCGGTTCGACGACGCTGGCCAGGATAATCAGGAGAAAAAGCACCGGCAGGCCGGACCAGACCTCCATGAAGCGCTGGAACAGAAGATCGATCCAACCGCCGAAATAGCCCTGCACCGCGCCCGCCGTCACGCCGACTAGGCTGCTGAACAGGGTCAGGGTCAGGCCGAAGAGAATCGAGATACGGAAGCCGTAAATCAGCCGGGCGCTCACGTCGCGGGCCTGATCGTCGGTGCCCAGCCAGTGTTCGGCGTCGGGCCGCGAGGGCGCGGGGTTGGGCAAGTCCCAGGCGACCGTGCGGTGGTTGTAGCGCACCGGCGGCCAGATCATCCAGCCATGGGCCCCGATCATGCCGGCCACGAAGGGATCGCGGTAATCGGCCTCGGTCTTGAAGCTGCCGCCGAAGGTTGTCTCGGGATAGGCCTTGAAAATCGGCGTATAGATCGCGCCGTCATAGACAATGAGCACCGGCTTGTCGTTGGCGATGAATTCGGCGCCGAGACTGAATAGAAACAGGCCCAGAAAAACCCACAGCGACCAAAACCCGCGCCGGTTGCCGCGGAAGTTCCGCAGGCGCCGGCGCGTCAGCGGCGAGATGCGCAGACCGAGAAAGCGGTCCGGTTTCGGGTGCGGCGTGCTGTTCACCGGTCCAGGGCCTCGAAATCTATGCGCGGATCGACCAGGGTGTAGGTCAGGTCGGTGACCAGGTTCATGATCAGGCCCAGAAGCGAGAAGAAATAAAGGCTGGCGAACATGACCGGATAGTCGCGGTTGATGGCCGCCTCGAAGCCGAGCAGACCCAAGCCGTCGAGCGAGAAGATGACCTCGACCAGAAGCGCGCCGGTGAAAAGTATGCCGATGAAGGCGCTGGGGAAGCCGGCGATCACGATCAGCATGGCGTTTCTAAATACATGGCCGTAGAGAACCCGGCGCTCGCTCAGGCCCTTGGCGCGGGCGGTGATTACGTACTGCTGGCCGATCTGTTCCAAAAAGGAATTTTTCGTCAGCATGGTCAGGCCCGCGAAACCGCCGATCACCAGGGCCAGGATCGGCAGGGTCAGGTGCCAGAAATAATCCGCGATCCTGGCCGGCCAGGCGAGCTCCGCCCAGTTTTCCGAGGTCAGGCCGCGCAAGGGAAACCAGTCGAAGTAACTGCCGCCCGCGAAGACGACGATAAGCAGCACGGCAAAGAGAAAACCGGGGATGGCGTTGCCGACGATAACGACGCCGCTGGTCCAGACGTCGAAGCGCGAGCCGTCGCGCGTCGCCTTGGCGATACCGAGGGGAATCGAAATAAGATAAACCAGCAGCGTGGTCCAGAGGCCGAGCGAGATCGAAACGGGCAGCTTGTCGATCACCAGATCGATCACCTTTTCGTCGCGGAAAAAGCTGTCGCCGAAATCGAAGACGGCATAGTCGCCCAGCATCTTCAGGAAGCGTTCGTGCGGCGGCTTGTCGAAGCCGTACATCTTTTCGATTTCGGCGATGAATTCCGGGTCTAGGCCCTGGGCGCCGCGATACTTGCCGGTCGTGCCCGTGCCTTTTCCGCCGCCCGTGGCCGCTTCGCCGACAAGTTCGCCGGTGCCCGCGCGGGTCACGCGCTCGGTGGCCGCCGCGCCCTCGCCGGTAATCTGTGAGATCAATTGCTCGACCGGCCCGCCCGGCGCGGCCTGGATAATCACGAAGTTGATGGTCATGATGCCCAGCAGGGTCGGCACGATCAGCAACAGGCGGCGCACGATGTAGGCTAGCATGGACCTCTTATCCCGCCTTGGGGCCGCGCAGACGGCGCAGGCTCAAATAGCCGAAAAATATCAGCAACCCAGCGATAAGCACGGTCGCCGCCGTGCTCAAGCCGCCATCGCCGCCGCTCTTGGCCAACTCCGGTTCGACGGTTCCGCGCGCGGCCAGGGCGCGCGCCTTGGCCGGGTCCATCCACCAGTAGTCGATGCTGGTGCCGCGCCGGGGCGGCGCCGGCGGCTTGCCGAACTTGTCCCAATACAAGATCCGGTCGAAGCGAATGTGCCAATTCGGGATCACGTAGTGGCCCCATAGCAGAACCCGGTCGAGCGCCCGGGTGGTCGCGATCAGGCTTTCGCGGTCCGGCGCCGAAATGATTTGCTCGACAAGGGCATCGATCGCGGGGTTTTCGATCCCGGCATAATTTCGGCTGCCGTCGGTATCGGCCGAGGCCGCCGTCCAGTAGTCTCTTTGCTCGTTGCCCGGCGATTCCGATTGGCCCCAGCCGCCGACGATCATGTCGAAGTCGAAGCTGCGCACCCGATTGATGTATTGCGCGGTGTCGACCAGGCGCACCGAGACCTCGATGCCCAGGCGGTTCAGGTTGCGCTTGAAGGGCAGGACGATGCGCTCGAAGGCGGGCGAGATCAGAAGAATTTCGAATTTCATGGGCGCGCCGGTTTCGGCGTTCACAAGCTTCAAATCGCGCACGACCCAGCCGGCCTCGGCCAGCAGCTCGAAGGCCTGGGCCAGATTATCGCGTGGCCAACCGGTGCCGCCGGTTTCCGGCGCCCAGTATTCCTTGGTGAAGACCTCGTCCGGGATGCGGCCGCGATAGGGTTCAAGAATTTTCAACTCGGCGGGGCCGGGCAGGCCGGTCGCGGCTAATTCCGAGTTCGAAAAATAACTCTGGGTGCGTGTGTACTGACTGAAGAACAGGTTTCGGTTGCTCCAATCGAAATCGAAGGCGAAGGCCAAGGCCCGGCGTACCAGGCGGTCTTGGAACACCGCCCGCCGGGCGTTCATGGTGAAGGCCTGCATGCCGGTCGGGCGCCGGTGTTCGAATTTGTCCTTCTTGAGCCGTCCGTCCCGCACGGCGGGAACATCGTAATCCAAGGCCCAGGCCTTGGCTTGGTTCTCAGCCCGGAAGTCGATGTTGCCGGCCTTCAGGGCCTGCCGGATGACAGTGTCGTCGCGGTAGTAATCGGTGCGCAGCCGGTCGAAGTTGTACCTGCCGCGATTGACCGCCAGGTCCCGGCCCCAATAATCCTCGACCCTTTCATAGACGATATGGCGGCCGGGCTCGAAATCGGTGATTTTATAGGGCCCGCTGCCCAGGGGCGGTTCCAGGGTCGTCTTTTCAAATTCGCGCGTTTCCCAGTAATGCTTGGGCAGGATCGGCATCTGTCCGACGATCAGCGGCAGCTCCCGGTTATCGCCGGCCGAGAAACTGAAGCGAACGCCGCGCGGGCCGGTCTTCTCCGCCTTGACCACGCTTTGATAGTAAAAACGAAGTTGAGGATGGCCCTTGGCCTTGAGCAGTTCCAGCGAAAAGATCACGTCCTCGACCGTGATGGGCTTACCGTCGTGCCAGCGGGCCTCCGGCCGCAGGACGAAGGCGACCCAGGACCGGTCCTCGGGCCATTCGACGGTCTCGGAGATCAAGCCGTATTCGGTGAAAGCCTCGTCGGCGCTGCTGGTCAGAAGCGTCTCGAAAAGATATTCCAGACCGGCGGCCGCGTTTCCCTTGGCGATGTAGGGATTGAAGCTGTCGAATCCGCCCTTGGCCGCTTGGCGCAAGGTGCCGCCCTTGGGGGCATCGGGGTTGAGATAATCGAAGTGGGTGAAATCCGGCCCGTATTTGGGCGCGCCATGCATGGCGATGCCATGGGCGACGCGGACCTCGCCCTCGGCCTTTGGCGTCTCCACGGCCCGCGCAGGCAAGGCCATGCCGACCAGGACAACACTCAAAACGACGAGGGAAGGGCGCATGAAGACCTGCACGCAAACGGCGACGCGCGACTATAAACAGATGTATCCGCGCCGCGCCAAGGGCTCTAATAGGACGCTCAAGTCCATGTGATGCGCCTTTAGGGCCCGGTCAAGAGGGCCAGGGCGGCGGCGTGGCAGCGCGGGTCACCAGCCGCTATGACCCGGCCGTCGGACTCGAGCCCCAGCGGCGCGCCTGCCCAGTCGGTCATGGCGCCCTCGGCGCCTTCGACGACCGGAACCAGGGGCAGATAGTCGTAGATGCCCATGTCGGCCTCAATCGCCAGGTCGGCGAAGCCGCTGGCCAACAGGCCGTAGCCGTAGCACTCGGTGCCATATAGCGGCATGCCGGCGCGGGTGCGGACCCGCTCGAAAGCGGTGAAATCCGTGCCGGCGAACATATGGGGCGAGGTCGCGAACAAGGTGGCCTCGGCCAGGGCCGCGCAGGCGCGCACCCGGACCTCGCGCGTGCCTTGGCTGTCCGTATGGGTGGTGGGATGGCCGGCGGCGCCGAGCCAGCGTTCGTCCATGACCGGCATGTCGATGACGCCCAGGATCGGCCGGCCCCGATGCAGCAGGCCGATCAGGGTGCCGAACTGCGGGTGTCCGGAAATGAAGCGCTTGGTGCCGTCGATGGGATCCAAGATCCAGACGAAATCCGCCTCGGGCCGGTCGCGGCCATGTTCCTCGCCGATGATGCCGTGGCTGGGAAAGGTTTCGGCGATCATGCCGCGCATGGCGGTTTCGGCCTCGCGGTCGGCAATGGTGACCGGGGTCTCGTCGGCTTTATGCTCGATATCGAAGGGCTGGCGGAAGTAGCGCTGAACTACCTCGCGCGCGGTCTCGGCCAAGTGACCCGCCAGGGCAATGAATTCCTCAGGGCAGGACGTGGCCTTAACCCTCGGGCAGGGCGGCCGGGGCGCCGCTCAGGGAACGCAGATACAGGATCAAATCGGCGCGCTCCGTGGGTTTTTTGATGCCGGCGAAGCTCATCTTGGTGCCCTTCGCCCAGTCCTTGGGCTTGGCCAGGAAGGCGTCCAGGCTCTCGTATGACCAAGTCTCGCCCGCCTTTTCCTTAAGCGCGCTGGAATAGGAAAAGCCGCCGTCGGAGGCGATGTTCCGGTTGAGGATGTTCCACAGGTTGGGGCCGATTTTCTTTTTTCCGCCTTCGTCGAAGGTGTGGCAGGCGCTGCATTTCTTGGCGACGGAAATGCCCTTGCCCGCATCGGCGGCTGCCAGCAGCATGGCGACCGTTTCCACCATGGGGGCAGCCGTCCCGGCCGTGCTCTCGGCCTCCTCGGCCGGCGCCAGGGCGTAGGCGAGCGTTTGTCCGTGGTTTTCCGCGAAAATCAGTTCGGCGATGAATCCGCACAGCATGGCAACCACGCTGACGGTCAGGATCGCGCCAACGATCTTATTTACTTCCAGGCTTTCCATGATCCCATCCCCACCATGCTCTAGAGGCCGGACCATAGCCCCGGACACCTCCCGGTTCAACACGGGAGCGAAACATAGCTGTTTTTCGGGCGGCTTCGCGGGGTTAGTCTGCCGCTAGCTTTTTCTGGGGCCGACATGTCGCCGATCGTTCTTATCCCCGCCCGTATGGGGGCCAGCCGCCTGCCGGGCAAGCCCCTGGCCGACATTCAGGGCGTCCCCATGATCGTTTGGGTTCTGCGCCGGGCGGTGGCGGCCGAAATCGGCCCGGTGGCCGTGGCTTGCGCCGAGCCCGAGATCGCCAGCGCAGTCGCGGACCACGGCGGCCGCGCGATCCTGACCCGGCCCGATCACCCGTCCGGTTCGGACCGGATTTACGAGGCCTTGGAGGCGATCGATCCGGCGGGCAGCCACGACATTGTGGTCAACTTGCAAGGCGATTGGCCGACCGTCGATCCCGCCATGTTACGCGCGGTGCTCAAGCCTCTGGAAAATCCGGCGGTCGATATCGCGACCCTGGCGGCTGAGATAACCGAGCCGGCGGAGCGTGAAAACCCGAATGTGGTGAAAGCGGTCCTGGCCTTGGCGCCGGCATCAAGAATCGCCCGCGCGCTGTATTTCAGCCGCGCCCCGGTGCCTTGGGACAGCGGCGATTCTAACCAAGCTCTCTATCATCACATCGGCATTTACGCCTACCGGCGCGCCGCCCTGGCGCGTTTCGTCGCCTTGCCCGTCACGGCCCTGGAGCGGCGCGAACGCTTGGAGCAGCTGCGCGCCCTCGAGGCGGGTATGCGGATCGACGTGGCGCTCGTTGACTCCGTTCCCTTCGGTATCGATACTCCCGCCGATCTGGCGCGCGTGCGCGCCGATTTCGTGCCCTTGAGACCATAAAGAGCCTGTCTAATTCCATGACCAAGACCGCCGATCCAAGCGAGGCGCCGGACAACGTCATCGCCTTTCAAGGCGCCCCCGGCGCCTATTCCGACATGGCCTGCCGGGCCGCGTATCCGGACATGACGACCTTGTCCTGCGCCTCTTTCGAGGATGCCTTCGCGGCGGTTCACGAAGGGCGCGCGGCCCTGGCTATGATCCCGGTCGAGAACTCGACCGCCGGACGGGTCGCCGATAATCATCACCTGCTGCCTGAATCCGGCCTGCATATCGTCGCCGAGCATTTCCAGAGGGTCGATCACCAGCTACTCGCCCCCAAGGGCGCCAGCCTGGACACCATCGAAAGCGTTCATAGCCACCAGCAGGCGCTGTCCCAGTGCCGCAAATTTTTGCGCGAAAACGGCCTGAAACCGGCCGTTCACACCGATACCGCCGGCGCGGCGGCGGATGTGGCGCGGGCGGGCGATGCGAGCCAGGCGGCCATCGCCTCGGCCCTGGCGGCCGAAATCTACGGTCTCGAGGTACTCAAAAGCGATATCCACGATACCGCCCACAACGTCACCCGGTTCCTGGTCATGTCCCGGGATCCGGTCGATCCGGATCCCGGCCAAGGGCTGGTTCTGACCACCCTGGTATTCCGGGTCCGTAGCGTGCCGGCGGCGCTTTACAAGGCGCTGGGCGGTTTCGCCACCAACGGCGTCAACATCACCAAGCTGGAAAGCTACATCCTGGACGGCCATTTCACGGTCGCCCAGTTCTATGCCGATATCGAGGGTCATCCCGATCAGCGCATGGTCCGCCTAGCCCTGGAAGAATTGAGTTTCTTTTCCAAGAAGGTCAAGGTTCTGGGCGTCTATCAGGCCAGCGATTTCCGTCAGGGTTAGGCCGGCCGCCGCGGGTTTTCGGTTTATGGTTAATACGGCAGGGTTTGTTAGAGTTGAATTGGCAAAATTAATGTAGATTTTTACGAAAAAATAGTACATAAATACAGACAAGAACAAAATGAAGGGCCGGTTACTTGGTTATAACTAAAGTATTAGGTTAATTTCCAAGTCCAAGCTCAAAACAAAGCTTATGACAGGGATGATTATCATGGCAGGGATAGCGGCGGGCCTGGTTGGGTTGCTGGTGACACTAAGCACCCTGTTTTACGTCGGGCTGACCACCATTCTGGCCTGGAAGCTGGTGGTCGAGGGGCCCGAGACGCGGCGCCTTCTGGCGCTGCCCCTGGTTCCGGTATTTCTACAGAACCTCGGCATACCCTTCGCGATCATGGGCTTCACCATGGGGGCGACCGAGGTGTCCTTGATGGGCGCGCTTATGATCGCCACGGGGGTGCTGATGAAGACCGAGCGCTCGGTCTCCCTGCACCCGACCCTGGAGGCGCCGTTATTGGGCCTGGCCGCTTTTTCCTTGGCGGCGGTCGGCCTGTTCCATTCCGTGATCTGAACTGAGCCCTCCCTAAAGAGCCAACCAGTCCTCGATCAAGCGCCAGGCGATGGAATCCCGGCGCGGCAGGCGGAAGGTCTCGTCCTCCGGCGAGGTGCGTAACTCCTGGCGGGTGTACCAGCGCGCGGCGCCGATTTCATGGGTGTCGATGGTTAGGGGCCCATGGCGGGCCTGGGCGTGGAACCCCAGCATGATCGAAGATGGGAACGGCCAGGGTTGAGACGAATGATAGGTCACCTCCGTGGCCGCGATGCCGACCTCCTCGTAAACCTCGCGCGCGACCGCTTCCTCCAGGCTTTCACCCGGTTCGACGAAACCGGCGAGGGTCGAATGCATGCCCTCGGGCCAGGTCTTTTGCCGGCCGAGTACGCAGCGGTCGCCGTCATGGATCAGCATGATGACGGCCGGATCGGTGCGCGGGAAATGGTTGGCCCCGCAGGCGCTATTGGAACAGGCGCGCACATGACCGCCTTGGCTTAGCCCGGTCGCGCTGCCGCACAGGCCGCAGAAGCGGTGGCGTTTATGCCAATGCAGCAGGCCGCGCGCGTAGGCCAGGATGGCGCCGTCCTGGCGGGCCAGGAGCGGCCCAACCGCGCGCAGGTCTTGAAACGCCCCGCGCCCCTTTATCGTTAAGGCGTTCTCGGGCGTCTCCAAACCCGATAGGTCCAAGGCGAACAAGGCGGTCCCGCCGTGTTGGCCCAGGAATACGGCTTCCTCCGCGTATCCGGGCAGATCCTGGATTTCCGCGCCGCGTAGCCACAGGCCGCGGGTCTTGACTCCGGTTTCGATCAGGCTGCAACCGCGCCAAACCGGAATGAAACGCGCGGTCTCGTCGGTCAGGGCCGCGCTGAGCCAGGACCCATCGCGGCGCAAGTAATCCGCGCGGTTCAAATCGACACCGCTATAAAAATTGCCGGGGCGGTGGCTGGGATGAACATCTGCTTTCATGGCTTTAAGCGTGCCACGATAGGGCCGGGTCGCGCAATCGGCGTGCTAGAGCCCTTTCCGACCATACGGACCCATTCGACCGGAAAGGGCTCTAGACCCTTGCCCCGGCCTGGGGGATGTCCGATATAATCGCCTTGGAGGGTTGGCCGCGGACGGATCGCTCGCCAATCCGGTCAGGTCCGGAAGGAAGCAGCCGTAACGAGATGTTTTCGGGTCGCCGGTCCAATCCTCCACCCAAAACCGGGTAATAAGCGGCCAAGGGCCGCGCGGGCAATTAGCGGCCAAAGGCCGCGCGCAAGGATCGCGAATGACCGAGCAGCCGGCCAAGGCCCAGGAAGCTTACCGCGTGCTGGCGCGCAAATACCGGCCCGCCGGTTTCGAGGATTTGATCGGCCAGGATGCCCTGGTCCGTACTCTGACCAATGCCATTGACGCGGGCCGGCTGGCGCAGGCCTATATTCTGACCGGCGTGCGCGGGGTCGGGAAAACCACCACGGCGCGCATCGTCGCCCGGGCCCTCAACTGCATCGGGCCCGATGGCACCGGCGGCGCGACGCCCAAACCGTGCGGCGTTTGCGCCAACTGCACCGCCATCGCCGCCGACCGCCATGTCGATGTGATCGAGATGGACGCCGCCAGCCGCACCGGCATCGATGACATCCGCGAACTGATCGAAAGCGTGCGTTACCGCCCGGTTCAGGCGCGCAAGAAGGTCTATATCGTGGACGAGGTTCACATGCTTTCTAAACAGGCCTTCAACGGCCTGCTCAAAACCTTGGAAGAGCCGCCGGAGCACGTCGTCTTTATTTTCGCGACCACGGAAATCCGCAAGGTGCCGGTCACCGTGCTGTCGCGGTGTCAGCGTTTCGATTTGCGCCGGGTCGGGCAAGACGTGCTGAAAAAACATTTTGCGTGGGTGGCGAAGGCGGAAGGGATCGAGGTCGAGGATCAAGCCCTGGCGGCTATCGCGCGCGCCGCCGACGGATCGGTGCGCGACGGCCTGTCGTTGCTGGATCAAGCCATTGCCCTGGGCGACGGCGGGGTGACGGAAACCCAGGTGCGCGCCATGCTGGGCCTCGCCGACCGTATCCAGGTTTTGGATTTGTTCGAGGCTACATTACGCGGCCAGGCGCCCGAGGCGCTCAGCCTTCTGGGCGACTTGCATAACGCGGGCGCCGATCCGCTGGTCGTGCTTCAGGATCTTTTGGAGCTGACCCATTTGGTGACCAAGGGCAAGCTGGCCCCGGCGACCCTGGAGGCGGAGGGGGTGCCGGAGGCCGAGCGGGTGCGCGGCAGGGCCCAGGCCGAGGCCTTGACCCTGGCGGCGCTGACCCGTACCTGGCAGATTTTGTTGAAGGGCCTGGAGGAGGTTCGCGGCGCGCCTTCGCCCCTGCGGGCCGCGGAGATGGTCCTGATCCGCCTCGCCTATGCCAGCGATCTGCCGAGCCCGGCCGATCTGGTCGCGCGTCTGAGCGAAGGCGGTCCAGCCCCAGGCGCTTCTCCGGCGGCGGCCGCCAAGACCCCCGCCCAAGAACCGGGTCCGGGGGCCGGCGGCGGCGCGGCCAAGGCGGCACTGGCGGCGCCGGAACCGGCGCCGGCGCCTGGAATCGAAGCCGCCGCTCCGCGAAGCCACCTTGCCCCCGCGCCCGCCGACTTCGCAGAGGTACTGGCACTTCTGCGAAAGCGGCGCGAGACCATCCTCGCCAATCACCTGGCGGGCGATGTCAATCTGGTCCGTTTCGAGCCGGGACGGATCGAGATCAACACCAGCGCCCGCGCGCCACGCAATTTCGCCGGCGATTTGACCCGCGTGCTCCAGGAGGCGACCGGCCAACGCTGGGTCGTGGCCATCGTCCAGGCGGAGGGCACGGCGACCCTGCGCGATCAAGCCCGCGATCTGGCGGCGCGGGACCGCGAGGCCGTGCTGCGCGAGCCGCTGGTCCAGGCGGTCATGAAGACTTTTCCCGGCGCCCGCCTGCGCGATGCCACCGCGCCCGCTCAAGCGCCCTCTGCCCCCGAGCCCCCCGCCATCGGCCAAGGAGACGAAACGGAATGAAGAATATCGGGCAAATGATGAAGCAAGCCCAGGAAATGCAGGCCAAGATGGCGGAGCTGCAAGAAAAACTCGCCGAGACCGAGGTCAAGGGCGCCTCGGGCGGCGGCATGGTCGAGGTCACTATGAACGGCAAGGGCGTCATGCAGGGGATCAAGATCGATCCGGCCCTGGCCGATCCCAAGGATGTCGAGGTTCTCGAAGACTTGATCGTCGCCGCCGCCAACGACGCCAAGGCCAAGGCCGAGGCCGAGGTCGCCGAGCGTATGCGCGAAGTCACCGGCGGCATCGAGCTGCCCGCCGGCATGAAGCTGCCGTTCTAGAACATCGTAGTTCAGCCATGCCCGCCGGCGATATCGACCGCTTGATTCTTCTGCTTGCCCGCCTGCCCGGCCTGGGGCCGCGCTCGGCGCGCCGGGCGGCGTTGCAAATGATCAAGCGCCCGGAAACCCTGATGCTGCCCCTGGCCGGCGCCTTGCGCCAGGCGGCGGAAAATATTCGTACCTGTAACGTCTGCGGCAACCTGGATACCCGCGACCCTTGCGCCGTTTGCCGGGCGCCGGATCGCGATAACGCGCTGATTTGCGTGGTCGAGGACGTCGCCGACCTCTGGGCGATTGAGCGTAGCGGCGCCTTCAAAGGCTTGTATCATGTTCTGGGCGGCACCCTCTCGGCCCTCGACGGCCGGGGGCCGGAGCAACTGAATATCGGCGCTCTGATCGATCGGGCCGAGTCCAGTACCGGGGCGGCGGTCACGGAAGTTATCCTGGCCCTGAGCACCACCGTCGACGGCCAGACCACCGCGCACTATATCGCCGAGCGCTTGGTGGATAGCGGCGTCGCGGTATCGCGCCTGGCCCAGGGGGTGCCCGTGGGCGGCGAGCTCGATTATCTGGACGACGGCACCCTCAGCGCCGCCTTGAAAGCCCGGCGGCCAGCCTAATATTCCATGCCCAGAAGAGATCTAAAACCTGCCGCGATCCGGACACGACCGCCGGGCAGTTTGCCGCGATATTCGGAGGAGGAGCCGGGGGCATGAAAAAAATGAGAAAACGTTTTGGCCGGGTGTATAAAAACAGGGTCTTCGTAATCGCGGCCTTGGCCTCCTTGTATATATTGGCCCTGTCGGGCCTGGCCCTGGCGCAGGTGGCCGAGCAGGAAGCCGGGCGCGGCGCGCGAAGCTCCCTGGTTCTGACCGTCTATGGCCAGGATCTGGCCCTGATCGACGAGGTTCGCCGGGTCGCGCTGCCCGCCGGGCGGGTCCGCCTCGTCCTCGAAGATGTGGGCACGAGCCTGCGGCCGGAAACCGTTGTCCTGCAAGGCGATGGCCTGCGGGTCTTGGAACGTGGCTTCGCCTTCGACCCCCTGACTCCCCGCGGACTGCTGGAAGCCGCGGCCGGGCACAAGGTCCGGGTGATACGGACACACCCCCAAACCGGTGCGGAAACAATACACGAGGCCGAGTTGCTGTCGATCGAGGACGGGCCGGTCTTGCGCCTGGGGGACCGGATAGAGACCGCCGTGCCGGGCCGCATCGTCTTCGACGCCCTGCCCAAGGGCACGCGCCAAGACCCGGCCCTCTTGGCCCTGGTCGATAGCGCCCATGCCGGGCCGCGCGATCTCTCGCTACGCTATCTCACCGGGGGGGTGTCCTGGCGGGCCGATTATGTGGCCAATCTAAACCCTGAAGGAAACCGGCTCGACCTCACCGCGCTGGCGACCCTCGCCAATACCAGCGGTTTGGGCTTCGAGGGCGCCTCCCTGCGCCTGATCGCCGGCGCGGTAAACCGGGTGGCGGCGGCCAGGCCCAAGCAGCTTAGGCGCGCTATGGCGCTGGAATCCGTTGCCGCCAACGATGGGGCGGTACAGCAGGCGGTGAGCGGCCGTTACCTCTACAGCTATGACCGGCCACTCGATCTCGCCGATCGGGAGACCAAGCTCCTGACCCTGTTCCAGGCCCCCAGCGTGGCCGTGACCCGGCATTACCGCTTTGACGAGCTGGTCAGCGCCTACCGGGGCGCGGACCAACTCGGTCCGGTCCAGGCGGCGATAGTCCTGGAGGTCGAGAATACCAAGGCCGCTGGCCTGGGGCGCCCCTTGCCCGGCGGTATCCTGCGGATTTACGAGCCGGCGCCCGGCGGGCCGGTGTTTGCCGGCGAGGACCGGATTGCCCACACCCCCGAGGGCGAAACCCTGGAATTGACCCTGGGCCGGGCCTTCGACGTGACCGGCCGGGCCCGGCGCACCGCCTACGAGACCCTGTCGCCGCGCGCCTACGAGACCGCGCAGGAGGTCGTGATGCGTAACGCCAAGAACGCGGCGGTCGAGGTGCGGGTGAGGGGAAACATGCCGCCTGGCTGGACCCTGCTGCGCGAAAGCGCCCCCCACGAGGCCGAAACCGCGTCGCGGATCGCCTGGACCCTAACTATCCCGGCCAAGGGCGAGGCCAAGCTGAGCTATAGGGTCCGGGTTCGTCAGTGAGCGATTAACTGATTTATAATTAATATTCTACGGTGTCATACGCGGACTTGATCCGCGTATCCATGGTTGTCATGGCGGGGGTTTGCGAAAATATGTGCTATTCCGTACTGCCGCACACAAAAAAGCTTATGTTTCAGGGGTCGGCGGCTATGGCACGCCAAGGCATGGTTACGTGCCTGCCAGGGCCATGGATACGCGGATCAAGCCCGCGTATGACGTTGTGAGGAGGGCTAATCCCTAAGAAAATAATTCGGCGCTAGGGGGTCAATCGTAAGAGAGATAGAATGAAACTAAGGTCTTGTTATTAGTGTATTTTTATATAATTAACTAATTGTCGATTAATTTTCACCGATCCGGGCTATCAGGGGCGGGGCCAGGTCTTCTTCCTCAATCGCGGTTTCGCCGTCCTCGTCCTCGAGTTGCAGGTCCGCGATGCGCTCGCCGCGCTTGGTTACCTTGTCGGTGGAGATGCGGATCTGGCGCACATCGTCGCTGGCCTGGTCGAAGTGGCGTTGCAGCTTGCCGACCCGGTCGTCCAGGCGCGCGACGTCGCCCATGAGGATCTCGACCTCGGTCTGGATCACCCCGGCCTGTTCGCGCATGCGCACGTCTTTCAATATCGCGCGCACGGTGTTCAGGGTCGCCATGAGGGTGGTCGGGGAGACGATCCAGACCCGCGCGCGGTAGCTTTCCTCGACCACATTGCGGAAGTTGGCGTGCAGTTCCGCATAGACCGCTTCGCTGGGCAGGAACAGCAGCGCCGATTCGGCGGTTTCCCCCGGCACGATGTACTTGGCGGCGATGTCCTGGACGTGCTTGCGCACCGCCAGGGTCAGGCCGCGGCGGGCCAGGGCGATGGCCGCTTCGTCCTTGGCCTCGCGCAGGGCGTGGTAGCTTTCCAGGGGAAACTTGGAATCGATGGCGATGGAACCGGGCGGATTTGGCAGGTGGAGCAGGCAATCGACCCGCCGGTTGTCCCCCAGGGGCGCCTGAAAGGCATAGGCGGAGGGGGGCAGGGTCATTTCCACGATATCGCGCAGCTGAATTTCCCCGAAGGCGCCGCGCGCCTGCTTGTTGCCCAGGATATCCTGCAGGCCGACCACCTGGTTCGATAGCTCCTTGAGGTTGCTTTGGGCCTTGTCGATGACCGCCAGGCGTTCGCGCAGGTCGCTGAGGGCGCTCTGGCTTTGGGTCGAGGATTCCTGCAGGCGCTCGCCGAGGCGCTTGGAGAAATCGCCCAGGCGTTCCTCCAGCGCCTTGCCGACGGCGCGTTCCTGGGCGTGAAGGCTCTCTGCCAGCTGGGCCTGGCTCGCGGCCTGGCTGGCCGCCATCTGGGCCAGGCGGCCGCTCAGGGCCGCCATCTCGCCGCCCCCACCCTGGCGCCCGCGAAGGACCAGGTAAGCCGTCACGGCCCCCACCGCCAAGGCCGCCAGAATCAGCGAAATGCTCACTACCGTGTCCATGACCGGGCCGAATCCCACGATTGAGCCTTCAAGTTATCATGCCCGGACGCGCCGACAACCTTGCATTGGCACGCCAAAGGCTCCATTTTCCGCAGGTCATTCTGCTTCGGGCCGCTGACGTGATCCACCCTCGGGTGTCCAGACCGATGCTACACCGGGACACAGACTGATGCGCCGCGCATGTGCGCGCCGCCATATCACGCGATAGGAGACAGCGATGCCCGAAGGCACCGTGAAGTGGTTCAACAGCACCAAGGGTTACGGGTTCATTCAGCCGGACGGCGGCGGACCGGACGTTTTCGTCCACATTTCCGCGGTCGAGCGCGCCGGTTTGCGCGGTTTGGCTGAAGGTCAGAAAGTTTCATTCGAAGAGCAGCGCGATCCCAAGCGCGGCAAGACTTCGGCGGAGAATCTGAAAGAAGTCTGAGCCCCAAGGCTCGAATTATCCCGGAGGGCGCCGGGCAACCGGCGCCCTTTCCGGCTACCGATTAGGCGGCCGCGGCCCCGCGGCCCGCAATTTCTTGCTCGAAAATCGGCACGTTTGGAGATATGAGGCTTGGCCCGCAGAAAACCCAAGATTGAAAAAGGCCATGTCCTTTTCGATGTCGTCTATGCGGACGGGTCGCGGACCTCGAACCGCAAGGTGCCGGTGTCCGCGCTCGGCGGGCTCGACGGCGACGATCCCGCGCGCGATCATATCGAGGCCGAGGATGCCGCCATCGCCGAGAAGTCCGGCAGGTCACGCGGCCCCATCAAGACAATCCTTCGCACGGGCAAGCAGAAAGTCCTAAATCCCGGACGGAAATAAAGGCGCCGGACCCCGACCATGGCCCTGCTTCCCATCATCACCGCCCCCGACCCGCGTTTGAAACGGATCGCCAAGCCGGTCGCGCGGGTCGACGACGAACTGCGCCAGCTTATGGACGACATGCTGGAGACCATGTACCGGGCGCCGGGCATCGGTCTAGCGGCGCCCCAGGTCGGGGTGCTGAAGCGGCTCGTAGTCCTGGATCTATCCAAGGAGGGCGAGGACCGCCGGCCCTATGTCCTGGCCAACCCGGAATTGACCTGGGTTTCCGGCGAGGACGCGGCCTACGAGGAAGGCTGCCTGTCCCTGCCCGATCACTATGCCGAGGTGGTTCGCCCCTCGTCGATCGAGCTGAGTTATCTGGACCGGGACAACGAGCGCCGTAAACTCTCGGCCGAGGGTCTGCTGGCGACCTGTATTCAGCACGAGCTCGATCACCTGGACGGCGTGCTTTTCGTCGACCATATCAGCGCCCTGAAGCGCAACATGATCCTGCGTAAGCTGCTCAAGGCCAAGAAGTCCGATAAGGTGACGGACGCGGATCCCGCCCACGTCCTTTGAGTGCCCGCCGTATGAGCCAAGCCAACATCGCCCCCTTGCGCCTCGCCTTCATGGGCACGCCCGATTTCGCGACCCCCGCCTTGCGCGCTCTGGCCGGGGCCGGGCACGAGATCGCGGTTGTATATAGCCAGCCGCCGCGCCCGGCCGGGCGCGGGCACAAGCCCCGGCCCTCCCCGGTGCAGGCCTTGGCCGAGGAACGCGGCTGGCCCCTGCGCACGCCCACGTCATTGAAAAACCGGGAGGAACAGGCGGCCTTCGCGGCGCTCAATCTCGACGCCGCCGTGGTCGTGGCCTATGGCCTGATTCTGCCCGAGGCTTTTCTGGCCGCGCCGCGCCTGGGCTGCCTCAATATACATGCCTCCCTCCTGCCCCGCTGGCGCGGGGCGGCGCCGATCCAGCGCGCGATCCTGGCCGGCGATAGCGAAACCGGGGTTACCATCATGCGCATGGATGCGGGGCTGGATACCGGCCCCATGCTGCTGCGCGGCGCCGTTCCGATCGGGCCCGGCACCGACGCCGCCGGCCTGCACGACAGCCTCGCCGATCTGGGCGCGCGCTTGATTCTGGAGGCCTTGAGCGGTCTCGCCAAGCGCACCTTGGAGGAACGCCCGCAACCCAGCGAAGGCGTGACTTACGCCGCCAAGCTGAGCAAGGCCGAGAGCCGCCTCGATTGGCGCCTGCCCGCCGTAGAACTGGAGCGCCAGGTGCGCGCCTTTACCCCCTGGCCCGGCGCGCGGGCGGACTTGGGCGCCGTTACAATTAATGTTCTGGCCGCCGAGGTCGTGGAGTCTAACCAGAGCCAGGAACCGGGCACGTTCCTGGGGCCGGACTTGACCCTGGCCTGCGGCGATGGCGCCTTGCGATTGACCCAGGTGCAGCGCCCCGGCAAGGCAGCCATGGCGGCGGCGGATTTCCTGCGCGGTTTCGCCCTGACCGAGGGCACGCGGCTTCCCGAAGCGCCGTGACCCGCTATAAGCTCAGGCTCGAATACGACGGCGCCGGTTTCGTCGGCTGGCAGCGCCAGGATAACGGGCCCAGCGTCCAGGCCGCGCTCGAAGCTGCCATCCAGGGATTTTGCGGGGAGGCGGTGACCGTCCACGCCGCCGGGCGCACCGACGCCGGGGTTCATGCCCTGGGTCAGGTGGCCAGCTTCGACCTGGCGAAGGACGTGAACGCCGATACCCTGCGCGACGCCCTCAATGCCCACCTGCGTCCCGCCGCCGTCGCCGTGCTCTCGGCGCAAGCTGCGGCGCCCGATTTTCACGCCCGCTTTTCGGCCTTGGGGCGGGCCTATCGTTACCGCATGGTCAATCGGCGCGCGCCCCTGACGCTGGAGAAGGGCCGGGCCTGGTTTGTGCCCCAGCCCCTGGACGCCGCCGCCATGCACGAGGCCGCGCAAGTTCTTATCGGCCACCATGATTTCACCAGCTTCCGCGCCAGCGAGTGCCAGGCCAAGAGCGCGGTGAAAACCCTCGACGCCCTGGATGTCACGCGCCAGGGCGAGGTTATTTCCATCGACGTGCGCGCCCGCTCCTTCCTGCATAATCAGGTCCGTATCCTTGCCGGCACCCTGAAACTGGTGGGGGAGGGCAAGTGGACCCGCGAGGATTTGGCGGCCGCCCTGGCGGCGCGCGACCGAGCCGCCGCCGGTCCAACCGCTCCGCCGGAGGGGCTGTATTTCTTGGGCGTGGAGTACTGAAGGCGGGGGCTGTAAAGCGATTGGAACCGGCTCGAAACGGGCCGCCATGCGCTTCGCGGTTTCCCGCTCCGGCCGGTTCGGTTACCATTCATGCCAGTTCGAAGGCTCACATAGGGAAGGCCGGATTAAAATCATGGATGTAGCAGGCAAGAAAGCGATCGTTATCGGCGGCACCTCGGGCATTGGCCTTGCCGCCACGAAACAGCTCGCGGCCTTGGGCGCCGAGGTCACCGCGGTCAGCCGCGACCCGGGCAGAGCCGGCGAAATCCCCGGCGTCAGCCTCAAGAAATGCGACGTCCTGGATCGCGCCGCCTTGTCGCGGTTGTTTCAGGAAAGCGCGCCTTTCGACATTTTGGTCAGCGCGGCGACTGGCGGCTCCCGGTCCCTTGGCGCCTTCCTCGAGATGGATATGGATGGCTACAAGGCTTCCTTCGACAAGCTTTGGGGCTATGCGAATGTCGTGCGCCTTGGCGCCGAACATATGAGCCGGAATGGGTCGATCGTGCTGGTCAGCGGCGCCCCGGCGCGCAAATGCAAGCCGGGGCAGGTGGCCTTGTCATCGGTTGGCGGCGCGGTCGAGGCCTTGGTCCGTGCCGTGGCGCCGGAAATCGCGCCGCGGCGCTTGAACGTCGTGTCGCCGGGGACCATCGATACCCCCATGGTCGCGGCGGAAGGCGAGGCGCGCACGGCCTTGTACGAAAAAATGACCAGCGGCAACGTCATCCCCCGCGCCGGTACCGCCGAGGAGGTGGCTCAGGCCATTCTCTTCATGATCCAAAACGATTTCGTCACCGGCACCACCATCGACGTTGACGGCGGCTGGCTGCTTTCATAGGAAAGCGCGGCTCCCTATATCTCATTCGGCGCGCCGGTAGAATTCAAGGTGGAACGTCACCTTGCCGGTTACGCGCACATGGTGCGGCACTTCCGGTTCGATGAGAGCGAAGTTGCCAGCCTTGACGGTTAGATAATCTTCCGGCGTTTCTTCAAGAATATAATCGATCGAGCCTTGGGTCACGACGGCCTTGGCCCACACCCCGGCTTTGGTTTTGTGATTCTTCCGCAAGGCGACGGGCACGCTGTCCTGGGTGAATGTCGGCGACGTGCTGTATCTTACCAAACCTTCGGACATTTCATTCAGCATGACCGGCGATCCTTGCGTTTAACTGGTCTAGCGTCGTTTGGGTGGCTGGCAAAAAAAGGATTCACCACGAAGGCACGAAGACACAAAGAAGCGAAGGAATTTCTTCTTAGTGTCTTCGTGCCTTCGTGGTGAAAATCGTTTTTCGGTAACAGGCCAAGCCGCCCCATCAAATAACCGCCGCCGCGCCTTTATTCGCTTCACCGAGTATATGGCGGTCGGCGGCGGCGACTAGCTCGGCGATTTCCTTGTTGGCGTCTTCGCTCAAGATTCCTTCCGGCGCGGCCTTGCGGATCGAGGCTAGGGCCATGTCGCGGGCTTGCTCGAAGGCGGCGCGGCGCTCCGCCGCCTCGTAATCGTCGCGGTTCTGGCGCAGGAAGGCTCTTTGGCTAAACTGCTCGCGGCACTTGTTCAGGGTGTGGGTGCTGTCGAGGAAATGGCCGCCGGTTCTGATGGCCGATACCTCGTTCCAGTTCAGGCTTTCGTCGCTAACTTCGGGCATGCGGATGAATTGCCGCATCATGGCCCCGACCTCGTCATCCAGCACCGCCTGCACCGGGCTGAAAACGGTGGCGCACTCCAACTGCCCGACGCCGCCCAGGATATCGGCGCCCGACAGGGCCACGGTCTGGGTGATGAGCGTGCGCTCGGCCATGGATTGCACCTCCACGTCCGGGGTGTCGGAGCCGGAGCCGTAGGTATGGGCGATCATGCCGAAGCCCTGCTTCATAACCTGTATGGCCATGTTCGCGGCTTGCAGGGACTCGACGCAGGATTGCAGGGCGCTGCCGGTTCGCATGTCGAGGGTGAACATCAGCGGCGTGGCGATGACCGGCGTGCCCGGCGCCAGCACATGGGCGGCGGTGGTCATGGCCAGTATTTCCGCCGCCGCCATGAGCACCATGCCCGAGGTCGATAGCGGCGCGGTGCCGCCGGCGGAGGGCAGGCTGCAGGCATGGATCGGCAGGCCGAGGCGCCCGGCCTGGATAATCACCTCCGTATCCATGTACTTGAATTCCAGGGGCGAGAAGGAACAGGTGATGATGCTCGCCAAGGGGCGCTTGCGCAGTTCCGCCTCGCCGCCCGCTGCGATGGCCGCCAGGCGAATCATGTATTCGACGTTTTCCTTGGCGTAGGGTTGCATCCAGACGTGTTTTTCCGTGCGCGCGATCAGCTTGGCGAAGCCGTGGATGTCGGCGGTGATCTCCGGCACCCCAGCGACGAAGGGATGGGCGATAAAGCCAACCTCGTTTAGATCGTTGGCCACGGCGGCGATTTCGGCCACGGCCTTGAGGTCGAGGTTGCGGTAAACCCCGGTCTCGGGATCGACGTAGCCATGGGCGCCGGTGCCTGTCCGCATGACGAAGCCGCCGTCGCCGCGCGGCAGGTGAAGATCGAGGGCGGGTTTCTTGCCATGGAGCGTGACCTGTTTCGGGGTCGCCGCCAGGGCTTCGGCGACCATTTGGCGCGGTAGGCGCAGGCGGTCGGCGCCGCTGCCCGGCGTGGCTCCGGCTTTTTTCAGGGCCTCGGTGGCCAGGGGATGAATGAAAACGACGCCGTAGTTTTCAAGCAGATCGAAGGCGCGGGCTTTAAGTTTTTCGATCGCAGCTTCGTCCAGAAATCCGAAATGCGCGCGCCCGCCCGTGCCCCCGCTCGCGCCCGTACCCGGGTCTAAATGAAAGGCATTAGGCCGGGTTTTGATTCGGGCTTCGATGGGGTTGCCCCGCCGCCGGGGCTGACGTCTCTTGGCTCTGCTTTCCACAACACCCTCCATGCGTAGCGATTGAGGATCATCGTGGCACACACCGATTTAACTCACTGCCTGCCGACTTGAGCGCTTTTAGATTAAACCTAACCCATGCTATTGCAACATGCTTGCCGCCAGCACGCTTAGGACCACGCCGACCGCGAAGTCGAGAGCGACCAGGCCGGCGGCGGCCTTGGGTGTTATGTCCAGGGCGGTGCGGGTGACGACCCATTGGTAGACGAGCAACAAGATGTACATGGCGCCGCTCAAGAGGTTGGTGGCGCCGCTGGGCAGAACCTCGGCCGCGACGATGACGATAACCGGCAGATATAGCGCCATCTGCACCACCTTGGCCCAATTGAAGGCGACGATGAAGCGGATGTAGGCACTCTCCCGGCCCATGGATTCGAGAATCGGAACCACGATCACCGGATAGACGGTCCAGGAAAGGCTGTAGACCAGGGTGTGGATCGCGAGGCTTCGTAAGACTCCGGCGCCGGCGTCTTCGGCGGGGTCGAGCAGGATCAGGATGACATAGCCGGGCGCGACCAGGGCGGCGGCGTAAAAGGATTTCCAGAAGCCCTCGGCGCTGTCGTCGAAATAAGACATGCCGCCCCGGTCGAGGAGCGCCAGGCGCCAGGCCCCGTAAAGCCCGAAGACGATTTCGCGAAAGCTTGGCGCCGGGGTCAAGGCGCGAAATAGCCGTCGAGAACGGCCCCGTAAATGGCGCACAAGCCGCGCAGGTCTTGCAGGGATACCCGTTCGTCTACCTGGTGCGCGGTCGCGTTCAAGAGGCCCAGTTCGACAATCGGGCAGTGGTCCTTGATGAAGCGGGCGTCGGAGGTGCCGCCGGTGGTGCCCAGGACCGGCGCCGCGCCGGTGATGCTTTCCACGGCCGCGGCGGCCAGGGCGCTCAAGGGCCCCGGCGGGCACAGGAAGGACTCGCCGCTAATCCGGGTTTCCAGGTCGTAGCGCGCGTTCTGGCCGGGCTCGATTTCGCGGTCGAAGCGCTCGCGCAGCCAGGCGATAACGCTGCCGCCGCTGTGGCGGTCGTTGAAGCGCACGTTGAACTTGGCCTGGGCCTTGGCCGGGATCAAATTGCCGGTGGCATTGCCGACATCGATGCTGGTGACTTGCAAACCGCTGGGCGGGAAGTGATCGCTGCCCTGGTCCAGGGGTTCTCGCGTCACCGCGTCCAGCATACGCACCAGACGGTGGATCGGGTTGTCGGCCAGTTGCGGATAGGCAACGTGACCTTGGGTGCCGTGAACGGCCAGGTGTCCGCTAACGCTGCCGCGCCGGCCGATCTTGATGGTGTCGCCCAGGCGCTTGTCGCTGGTCGGCTCCCCAACCAGGCAGGCGTCCAGGCGCTCACCCCGCTCGCGCAGCCAGTCCAGTACCTTGCGGGTGCCGTTGATGGCCGGGCCTTCCTCGTCGCCGGTTATCAGCAGGCTGATGGAGCCGCCGAAGGCCCCCCCGCGCGCCTTGAGGAATCCGGCCAGGGCGGCCACGAAGGCGCCGATCGATCCCTTCATGTCGACCGCGCCGCGCCCGATCAGCACGTTGTCCTGGATTTCGGCGGCGAAGGGATCGGCGCGCCAGCTGGCGGGATCGCCCGGCGGCACTACGTCGGTGTGGCCGGCATAGCAGAAGTTGCGCCCGGTTTCGCCCAGGCGGGCATAGAGGTTCT
This sequence comes from Kiloniellaceae bacterium, assembly GCA_021776135.1. GTDB lineage: Bacteria > Pseudomonadota > Alphaproteobacteria > Kiloniellales > J153 > JAJFGN01. The sequence continues at coordinate 34,820 of JAJFGL010000040.1, read as the reverse complement.
CCACATCGGGCGTCCCGTCCTGCGAATACTTCAGCCGCTGACAATTAAAGCCGAGATCGCGCAAGACCCCTTCCAGCAGATCGAGCGCGCCGCCTTCCCTTGGCGTGATGCTGGGACAGCGGATCAGGGCGCGGGTCAGCTCGACCGGATCGAGATTAGTTGGCGGGGACATGGGGGTCAGGTGCGCAGCAGTTCGTTGATGGAGGTTTTGGAGCGGGTCTTTTCGTCCACCCTCTTGACGATGACGGCGCAGTAAAGGCCCGGTCCTGGGCTGCCGTCGGGAAAGGGCTTGCCCGGCATGGTTCCCGATACCACCACGGAGTACGCGGGCACCCGGCCGAAATGGATTTCGCCCGTGGCGCGGTCGACGATTCTAGTGGAGGCGCCGATATAAACGCCCATGGACAGGACCGATCCGGTCTCGACGATGACCCCTTCCGCGACCTCGGCCCGGGCGCCGATAAAGCAGTTGTCCTCAATGATGACCGGATTGGCCTGCAGGGGCTCCAGCACCCCGGCGATGCCGGCGCCGCCGGAGATATGGCAGTTCTTCCCGACCTGGGCGCAGGAGCCGATGGTCACCCAGGTATCGACCATGGTGCCGCTATCCACATAGGCGCCGACATTGACGAAGCTCGGCATCAAGACCACCCCCGGCGCGATATAGGCGGAGCGGCGCACGACGCAGTTGGGCACGGCGCGGAAGCCTGCGTCGCGGAAACGGTTTTCGCCCCAGCCGGCGAACTTGCTAGGCACCTTGTCCCACCATGTGGTCCCATCGCCGGGCCCGCCGGGGATGCTGGTCATGTCGTTCAGGCGGAAGGACAGCAGCACCGCCTGTTTCAACCACTGATTGATCTTCCAGCCCTGGGCGGTTTTCTCCGCGACCCGGAAGGTGCCCGCGTCCAGGCCCTCGAAGGCGGCTTCCACGGCCTCGCGGATTTCGCCCTTGGTGGCTGGGGTGATGCTGTCGCGGGCCTCCCAAGCGGCCTCGACTGTGGCTTGGAGGGCCTCGCTAGGGGCGGCGGTCATGGGGGTGTTCCTCGCGCTGGTTCATGCCTGGCGAAGATGCGCCGGACGGCCCGGCCTGTCAACGCCCGCCGGCGCGAATTCGGTCAGGATGCCAAGGTTTAAGAGACTGATAAATAACGATTTAAGCCACCCTTAAGGCCAAACTAGGCATTCTATCCCGACGCCGGGAAGACCAGACTGTCAGGAAATGTAAATGGGACAATCGCCTGCCGTGCGGGACCATGGAAGAGGGCTTGGGTTGGCTGGGCCGAACCGCATGGAAACGGAGCTAAGCCGCTTTCCCGGCGCCGCCCTTCTCGCCGGTCCGAAGGGCGCGATTCTCGATGCGAACCCGGCCGGCGAGGCCATCGCCGCCCTGCTGCGCGCCGAGGCGGGCGCGGCCCTGCGCGAGGCGGTCACCGGCGCCCTTCAGGGCCGCCCCGGGCAAATCAATCCGTTGATGCTCACGCCGGGCGCGGGCGCGGCGGAGCTGGCCTTCGATGCCGCCATACTGCCTTGGGGCGAGGGCGCGGAGGTGCTGGTCCTGGCCCGCGACATCACCCTGGAGCGATCCTTACGCGCGGCCCTGATCGAATCCCGGCAGCGTTATAAGGATCTGGTAGAGGCGGCCAGCGATTTCGTCTGGGAGACCGACGCGCACGGATGCTTCACCTTTATCTCCTCAGTGGGCGCCTTGGGCTACAGCGCGGCCGAACTGGTCGGTGCGGCGGCCGGGGTCCTGGACGATAGCGTCATGCAGGGCGGGGACTCGCCCTTCGCCGCACGCGCGCCCTTGCGCGATATGGAAGTTTGGATCAAGGACCGCGCGGGCGAGTCCGCCTGCTTGCTCGCGACCGCGCTACCGTTGTTCGATGGCGAAGGCGCTTGGCGTGGCGCCCGCGGTTTGTGCCGCGACATCACCGCCGAACGCCGCCATGAAACGCGCCTGGCACTCGACCGGAACCGGGAACGCCTACTGGCCCATATCCTTGGCATACTGCGCGAGGAGATGGAGCCGGCGCGGGTTCTCTCGGCGGCCTGCGGAGCGGTCGTGCCGGCGCTGCCGGCGGCGGGGGCGGCGGTCTATCGCTTGGATCGCGGCGGCGAAATTATCCGCGCCGCCCAATACGGCGACATGCCCGGCGAGGACCCGATGCAGGCCTTGATCGCGCGCCTGCGGGATGGCGAAAGCCAAGCCGCGATCGAAACCGGCGGCGGATTTCTGTTCGGCTGCGCGACCCATTTCGATCGAGCATGGAACGGGGCCTTGTGCCTTTGGCGGGCGCCCGGCGAGGAGCCTTGGAGCCGCGAGGACCGCGCGCTCCTGTCTGAGATCGCCGGTCAAATCGGCCTTACCAACCGGCAAGTGGCCCATCAGGAGGAACTGGAAGAACTATCCTCCACGGATTCCCTGACCGGCCTGCATAACCGGCGCAGCTTTCTGGCGGAGCTGGAGCGGCGTTTTTCCCGCCGTGCGGCGTGGCGCGGGGGCGCGGCCTTGTTTTTTATCGACTTGGATAATTTCAAGGCGGTCAACGACCGCCATGGGCATAAACGCGGCGACCGGGCCCTGAGCGAGGTCGCGCGGATACTGCGTGACTGCACCCGTGGGCGCGACCTGGTGGCGCGCCTTGGCGGCGACGAATTCGCGGTTTTCGTCGAGGACATCGGCGCCGAGGCGGCCGAAAGCAAGGGCAGGGAAATTTGCCAAGCGGCGGCGGTGTTGCGGGATCTGTCCGGCGATAGCGGCCATCCCTTGGGCTTTTCGATCGGGGCCGCTTTTTGCACCTCCGATGGCGCCGAATCCGTGGCCGAGGCGGTCGAGCGGGCCGACCAGGCCATGTACGGCGTCAAGCGCCGGGGTAAGGGGGCGGTCGCGGTGTCGATCCCGGCGGCGGTGGAGGACACGCCATGACCCAGGCTGTCCGGGCCGGCGCCGAAGCGCCCATAAGCTACGAAGAATCGAAACGACTGGCCAAGGATAGGAACCCGCAGGTGCGCGCGGGCATTGCCCGGCGCGAGGATATCCGCCCCGAGGTTCTCTACTTCATGGCCGAGGACGATTCGGCCGAGGTCCGGGGCTGGATCGCCGCCAATAGAAAAACACCGCGTCAGGCCGACCTGATTCTGGCCCGCGACCGCGACGAGGAGGTGCGCCGTAAACTGGCCGCCAAGATCGCGAACCTCATGCCTGAACTCGACGCCAGCGGCCAGGAACAGGCGCAGGAAATTCTGATCGAGGTGATTGGGATACTGGCCCAGGATCAGGCGATCAGGGTCCGACAGATCATCGCCGAAACCCTGAAAGACGTGGCCGAGGTTCCCCCGGCGGTCATTCAAAGACTGGCCCGCGACATCGAAGAGGTGGTCGCGTGCCCGGTTCTCGAATTTTCGCCCCTGCTGAGCGACCGCGACCTGATCGAGATTATCGAGGCGGGCTCCGGCGCGGGCCAACTGCGCGCCATCTCGCGGCGCTACGGCGTTGGCGAGAGCATCGCCGACGCCATCGTCGCCACCCAGGATCAGGGCGCCGTCGCCGCCTTGCTGGAAAACGATAGCGCCCAGATTCGCGAGGACGCCCTGGACGGACTGGTCGAGGGGGCGATTCAAGTAACGGCCTGGCAAAAACCCTTGGTCTTGCGTCCCAAGCTGCCCCTGGGCGCGGTTCGTAAGCTCGCCAGTTTCGTCGCCGGGTCGTTATTGTCCCTCTTGCAGGCGCGCCAGGACCTGGACCGCAAAACCGCCAAGGCGGTGGCCAAGGAGGTGCGCCGCCGCCTCAAGGACGAGGATACCAAAAGCAAGACCGCCGAAGACCCGGCCGCGAAAGCCAAGAGCCTGCATAAAAGCGGCAAGCTGGACGAAGCGGCCCTGAGCCGGGCGCTGAATTCCGGCGAGCGCGATTTCCTGCGCCACGGCCTCGCCTTGCGCGCGGGCATGCCCCATGTCCTGGTCGAACATATCTTTTCGGCCCACAGCGCCAAAGGTGTGACCGCGCTCGCCTGGAAGGCCGAGGTTTCCATGCGCTTCGCGGTTCAGCTGCAACTGCGCATGGGCGGCATCGCCCCCAATCAGGTCCTCCACCCCCGCGCCGGCACCGGCTACCCCCTGGGCGAGGACGAGATGGTCTGGCAGCTGGAATTCTTCGAGGGTCTGGTGGGCTGGAGCGAGGACTAGGAGACGCGCATGCAGGTTTTTCACAAAAAATCTGGGCGGCCGCGATCCATGTCGGTGTTCGAATTGCACGTCTATAAAAATGATAACTGGCTATGGATCGACAGTTTCCAGAACAAGGCGGCGGCGCTTTCCGCGGCTTTTCACTTGGAACAGGCACGGCGTTTTTCCGCGATAAGGGTCGTCAATGAAGCCTACGACGATGAACAGAATGTTTTCAACCAGAAGCTAATTTACACTTGGTCCGCGTCACGCGAAAAAAGAGTCAAGGATTTCGAGACCAAAAAATACCTAGAGAGAGTTCGCCGGACGCGAAAGAAGAAATTACAGGACAAATTACCGGGCAAGGAAAAACAACAACCGAAGGCAAATAAGAAAACCAACAAAGTAATTCTAATTAGCTGTGCTGTTGTCACCGTTTTTGCGTTGCTCAACGCCCTGAACAATTTGTTGATTTAAGCACCTGAGCTTAGCGTTTTGGTGGCGGGGTTGAGCCGTGCTAGACTTCCCGCAATGGATATTCGTCACTACGTAATAGAGGGGCATGGCCGTGCTTTTTAGGAATTTTCTGACGGCGTTTCTGGTCTTGCTTTGCCGTATTTTAGGGGTCACGCCCGATTCCATCGCGGCCATCAAAGCCAAGGAAAACGCGCCGCACGACACCGAAGAGGCCGCCGCCGCACGGGTCAAGAACGAGATTATTTCTTAGTACCGCAAAGGATGGGAAGAATCTTGGCGGTGTCGTAGTTGGCGCCGCATAGAAGCACGATGCTCACTTGATCGCGCAGGCGCTCCGCCGCTTTCAAAAATCCGGCCAGGGCCAAGGCGGCGGCGCCCTCGACAATTTGATTTTCCTCGAGCGCCATGCGCCGCAAGGCTTGGGCGATTTCCATCTCGCTGCATGTAATGACCTCATCGACGAGCACGGTGGCGAGAGGCAGGGTCAGGCTATCGTTATCGACGCCGCCGGCGATTCCGTCCGCCAGGGTATCGAAATGTTCGGTCTCGACAATCCGCCCGGCTTTCAGGGAGGCGGCCAGAGCCGCCGAGTTCTCGGCCGCGACGCCGAAGACCTTGATTTTTGGATTGGCGTGCTTGAGCACCGCGCCGACGCCGCTAATCAGGCCGCCACCGCCCATGGCGATGAAAATATTGCCGATGTCTTCGGCTTGCTCCAATAACTCAAGGCCTATAGTCCCTTGGCCGGCCATGACATCTGCGTCGTTATAGGGCGAAACGTAAACCAAACCGTCGCGGGCCGCCGCCAGTCGTTGCGCGTGCAGCTCGGCCAAATTCGGCTCGGCGCCGTGCAGGATAATCTCAACGCCGTAGGCGCCGATCCGCGCGCGCTTGGCCGGCGATACCGTCTCGGGCAAGACAACCGTCAGTCTTTGTCCGAGTTTGGATGCCGCATGGGCGCAGGCGATGCCATGGTTGCCGGAAGACGCGGTAATCAAGTCTCGTCCCGGCCCCAGGGCGGTCGTCTTGCTCGCCGCCCCGCGCGCTTTGAAAGACCCGGTAAGCTGAAAATTCTCGGCCTTGAAATACAGGTCCGTGCCGCTCTCCCGGCCCAGCTGCTTGGCGGGGATCAGCGGCGTCTCATAGACAAAGTTCCGGATCCTCTGGCGCGCCTGAATGGAACGCGCGGCGATGGAGTCAACGGCAGTCATGGACGTTCTCTTAATTCAATCAATAACGCAGTTCGGCCAAGACTCCATGGTGATCGCTGGGCCAGACATCGTCCAGGGGTTTATTGCCAACGACTTTGCAATCCACGATGTGGCCGGTCCCACGGTCCTGGGGCCAACCTACGAAAATGTAGTCGATCCGGCGATCGGGTTCCAATTCAACGGCCACATAGGGATTGGCGTTGTCCCATGTGACTCCGGGCCCGGTACCGCCAGCCACACTCCACGCATCGTGAAAGCTAAGTCCCTCGACAGGGCAGGTTGTCAGCCCCTTCAGCATGCGGATTTCATCCGATGCAGGATCGGCATTGAAATCGCCGCACACTATGGGCGGAAAATTCCACGGGCGCTTGCTGTCGACAAAACGGGCGAGGTCACTCACCTGACGCTGGCGAATGTGACTGTGCTCGAATTTCCAATTTAAATGCGTACAAAAAGCGGGGATCGAACCATGAGGACCCTCAATCTCTGCGAAGATCGCAACCCGGCCCTCGCCCGTTTCTTTCTTGCCGTACAGCGAAGTTGAATCATGCTGCTTAATTGGCCAGCGTGATAACAGAGCGTTGCCAAGTCCAAGGCCACTAATCTCCATGCTCGGGGCAAACACATGATGGTATCCCATTTCGTCAGCAAGTTCGCGCGCTAAGTTGGTTGTCTCATCGCCCCAGACCTCCTGAAGGGCAATGACGTCCGCGTCGTGCTTTTTTAGGGTCGCGGTAATGGCCGGCCGGCGCTCCTGCCAAGGCCCGAAGCGCCACCAAATATTCCATGTCAAAATCCTCAACCGCGTTCCTATAAGGTCGTCTTCTTTACTTCGAACGGTCATAGGCTACCTTCCGGTTATGTCACACTACATAGGTGTCATGGACTTTCTTGCTTCTTTCAGAGACTTCTTGCGTTTGGTAAGTTTCAAATTTGTAACGCTTAACGGATCTTTTGATATATGATCGATGAATATGGCAAAATACCAACCTATATTTTCAAAATGCACGTTTCATGGATGAAACACTTAATTGGGATGACCTCCGCCTATATTTAGCGGTCGCCCGGAACGGAGGGCTGGCGGGCGCCGTGCCCACGACTCAGCTAAGCGCGCCCACCTTAAGCCGGCGCATGATATCGCTGGAGTGCGCGCTGGGGCTCTCGTTGTTTATTCGCCGCCGGGATGGGTATGGTCTGACCGGCGCAGGCAAAGAACTGCTCGATCTCGCGGAAGCCGTTGAGCAGGGAATACTTGGTATCGAACGTTGGCGCTCAGCCGTCGATCCGCATCCGGTAGTTAAAATCGCGGCTGGCGCTTGGACGAGCATTTTTATAGCCGGCCATTTGCCGGGCTTGATTGATGTTACAGAAAACTTGTCCCTTGAAATTTTGACCGGTACAGCTACTGCTGCCTTGCTGCGCAGAGAAGCCAATATCGGGCTACGCAACCGAAAACCGGAAACACCGGGCTTGGCTGGAAAACGGCTGGTTCGCGTGGAATTCGCGGTCTATGGACGCAAGTCGTTGATTGCCAATCACTCTGAAACTACAGGTGCACGGCGTTTCGAAGCCAGCCCGTGGATAGCCTTCTCACCCCCCGGCCCCAAGACGCCGTCCGCGGTTTGGTTAGACCGGCATTTGCATCGTAGCGCACAGATAAAATGCTCCACCGCTCAGACGGTGATAGAGGTAGCCTTATCGGGATTTGGGTTTTGCGTTCTACCTTGCTTCATAGGCGATGCGGAATCCGGCTTGGAGCGTGCATCCGGTGTCATAGCCGAACTGGGCCATGACCAGTGGCTTGTGAGCCACGATGATGACCGCCATAGCAAACCGATAAAACTAGTTTCGCGAAAACTTGCCGGCCTCATACAATCTCACCAGAGGTTATTCAGCGGACAGATTTAACGATCTAACTGTCTCATTTTAGCGTGTGCCTAACCCAAATATTCCTCGACCAGTTTTTCCGCGATTTGCACGGCGTTCAGGGCGGCGCCCTTACGCAGGTTGTCGGAAACGACCCACATACTTAGGCCGTGTTCGACGCTCGGGTCCGTACGCAGGCGGCTGACGAAGACCGCATCCTCGCCCACGCATTCGATCGGGGTGACGTAGCCTTCGTCGTGGCGGTGGTCGATCAGGATCACGCCAGGGGCAGCGCGCAGGGCCTCGCGCGCCTCGTCTTCGTCGATGGGGGAATCGAACTCGATATGGATCGCCTCGGCGTGGCCGATGAAGACCGGCACCCGCACGCAGGTCGCGGCGACCTTGATGGCGGGGTCGAGGATCTTCTTGGTCTCGGCCGCCATCTTCCATTCTTCCTTGGTCGTGCCGTCTTCCATGAAGACGTCGATGTGGGGAATCACGTTGAAGGCGATCTGCTTGGTGAAGTGTTCCGGCCTAACCGGCTCGTTGACATAGACGCCGCGGGTTTGATTGAACAGCTCGTCCATCTTGTCCTTACCGCCGCCCGAGACCGATTGATAAGTCGCGACTACGATCCGCGCGATGGGCGCGATGTCGTGCAGGGGCTTGAGCGCGACAACCATCTGTATGGTCGAACAATTGGGGTTGGCGACGATGTTGCGGCGCCCGTAACCGGCCAAGGCGTCCGGGTTGACCTCGGGCACCACCAAGGGGATATCCGGGTCCATGCGGAAGTGGGAGGTGTTGTCGATGACCACCGCGCCGGCGCGCGCGGCGATCGGGCTAAACTCCGCTGAGACCTTGGCGCCGGGGGAGGACAGCACGATATCGGTGCCCTTGAAATCGAAGCCGGACAGGTCGCGGACCTTGAGGACCTCGTCTTCGCCGAAGGAAATCTCCTGACCCGCCGAGCGTTCCGAGGCCAGGGGCACCAGTTCGTCGACCGGAAATTCGCGCTCCGCCAAGGTGGTCAGCACTTCGCGCCCCACGGCGCCGGTCGCGCCGACGACGGCAATTTTGTATCCCATGGTCGTAACTCACCCTTTATGTTGTCTGGTAACGGGCAGGGACTGCCAAGTAAGGCACCCTGGGCCGCTTTACAAGTTAGACGCTACGTATGGAACCGCGCCATGGACCGCCGCGCCAAAACCTACAACGAATTCTGGCCGGACTATCTGGCCGATCATCGCAAGCCGGGTAATCGCCACCTGCATTTCCTCGGCACGGGCTTGGCTATCGTTTTCCTGGCGTGCACTGTAATTCTAGCGGATCTGCGTTTTATCACCGCCGCGGTTATCGCCGGCTATGGATTTGCCTGGGGCGGCCACAGCTTTATCGAGCGCAACCGCCCGGCCAGCTTCTCTCATCCGTATTGGTCCCTGTTCAGTGACTTTCGTATGTTCGCCCTCTGGCTGAGCGGCCGCCTTGGCGCCGAGATGCGCCGGCACGGTCTGGAGTAAGGTTACAAAAGAAAAGGCCGCCCGTTCTAGGGCGGCCTTCCCGACTTATCGCAAAAGCACCCCCGAGGTCAATTCGTCTTGGTCTCGGGTTTCGGAGTCTGGGGCAGAGAAGGCGTGCCCGTGGAGGCGGTTAGGGTCTCCAGGGACGCGCTCTGCGCCTCGTGCGAAATACCACCGCAACCGCCACCGGCCTGGGCCGATCCGGATGCAATGACCAAAATTCCGAACGCAAATGCGATCGTAGCCAATGATTTAGACACCGGATCACCTCCTTTCTGTTGTTGAAGCAAGGTGCGAATCATACGCAACCCAATGTAAAGCGTCAATTAACGCTTTCGTGGGCCGCTCAGGCCCCCAGGGTCTCCAACTCAGCCAGGACGGCGGCGCCCATTTCGGCGGTCGAGAGCGCGGCCTCGCCCGGGGCGGCAATATCGGCGGTGCGTTTGCCGCTGGCCAGGACGTTGCGCACGGCGGTTTCCACCAGATCGGCCTCGCCGCCCAGATCGAGGGAATAGCGCAGCATCATGGCGAAGCTGAGCACGCAGGCGATGGGGTTGGCCTGGCCCTGGCCGGCGATGTCGGGGGCGGTGCCGTGGACCGGCTCGTACAGCGCTTTGCGCCGTCCGGTCTCGTCGGGATCGCCGAGGGAGGCCGAGGGCAACATGCCCAGGGAGCCGGTCAACATGGCGGCCTGGTCCGAGAGCATGTCGCCGAACAAGTTGTCGGTGACGATGACGTCGAACTGCTTGGGCGCGCGCACCAGCTGCATGGCGCAGTTATCGGCGTACATATGCGTCAGCTCGACATCCCCGTACTCGGCGTCATGCAGTTTTTGCACTTCCTCGCGCCAGAGCACGCCCGATTCCATGACATTCGCCTTCTCGACCGAGCACAATTTATTGCTCCGCTTGCGCGCCAGCTCAAAGCCGACCCGGGCGACCCGGTGAATTTCAGGGGTCGTATAAACCTGGGTATTAATCCCGCGCCTGGTGCCGTCGGCCAGGGTTTCGATGCCCCGCGGGGTGCCGAAATAAACCCCGCCGGTCAGTTCGCGCAGGATCATGATATCCAGGCCGGCGACAATTTCAGCCTTGAGCGAGGACGCCTCGACCAGCGCGTCGAAGCAGATGGCGGGCCGCAAATTAGCGAACAAAGCCATGTCCTTACGAAGGCGCAGAAGGCCGCGTTCCGGCTTTTGTTCAAAGGGCAGGTTATCCCACTTGGGTCCGCCGACGGCGCCCAGCAGCACCGCGTCGGCGTCCATGGCCTTGGCCATGGTGGCGTCGGCGAGGGGCGTGCCTTGGGCGTCGATGGCGGCGCCGCCGACCAGGCCTTCCTCGGTCTCGAACTTCAGCGCCCGGCGGTCGCCGAACCACTCGACCACCCGCGAGACCTCGCCCATGACCTCGGGCCCGATGCCGTCGCCCGGCAGAACCAGTAGCTTTTTATTCGCGGCCATGATCTTTACCCCGCCAGCCAAGGCTGGCTATGATTTTGCTTGGCCTCGTAATCGTCGATTTTATCGGCCTTTTCCAGGGTCAGGCCGATATCGTCCAGGCCGTTGAGCAGGCAATGCTTGCGGAAGGGATCGACCTCGAAACTAATCGTGCCGCCGTCCGGGCCGGTAATGACCTGATCTTTCAGATCGATGGACAGAATCGCATTGGCGCCGCGCCCGGCGTCGTCCATGAGCATATCGACCTGCGCCTTCGGCAAGACGATGGGCAGGATGCCGTTCTTGAAGCAGTTGTTATAAAAAATATCGGCGAAGCCGGTGGAGACGATGCAGCGGATACCGGCGTCCAACAACGCCCAGGGCGCGTGTTCGCGCGACGACCCGCAGCCGAAATTATCGCCCGCGACCAGTATTTGCGCGTTTTTATAGGCCGGCTGGTCGAGAACGAAACCCTCTTTCGGCTTACCGTCCTCGTCGAAGCGCATCTCGTAGAACAGGCCCTTGGACAGGCCGGTGCGGGCAATGGTTTTCAGGAACTGCTTGGGGATGATCTTGTCGGTATCGACATTGACCATCGGCAAGGGCGCGGCAACCCCGCGTAAAGTGGTGAACTTATCCATATTTTTACTCCCAGATAGGCCCCGCCCTTTAAGGGCCGCACCCGCACTTCGTTTTCCCCGAAGACCCCGGATCAAGTCCGGGGTGACGGGGGCGTATACCAACTCAACTTTCGTCATCCCGGACTTGATCCGGGATCTTCGCTCAGGGCTTGGCGATATCGCCGTAAAGGTCCCGCCAATCGCGGTTTCCAGCCTCAATCAAATCGTCTTTCCAGGCCCGGCGCCAGCCTTTCAATTGCTTCTCCCGCCCAATGGCGGCCTCGGCCGTCGCGTGTTCCTCGAAATAGACGAGATGTTTAATCCAGTACCGCTTCGTATGACTGTCCGCCGCCCCTTCCTTGTGTTGCCAAACCCGCCGCACCAGATCGCTCGTTACGCCGATGTAGATCGAACCGCGGGGTTTGCTGGCGAGATGTAAATGTAGAAGCGTTTCTCCATGCCATCGGTTTATAGCGGCTTTCGACTGTTGGGCCGAAGACCCCGGATTGAGGCCGGGATGACGATCCAAACCCTAGCCCAAGTCCCGCACGTCGGCGAGGCGGCCGGCGAAGGCGGCGGCGGTGGCCATGCCTGGGCTGACCAGGTGGGTGCGCCCGCCGCGCCCCTGGCGGCCTTCGAAATTGCGGTTCGAGGTCGAGGCGCAACGTTCCCCCGGCGCCAGCTTATCGGCGTTCATGGCCAGGCACATGGAGCATCCCGGCTCACGCCAATCGAAACCGGCGGCCTTGAAAATCTTGTCCAGGCCTTCTTCCTCGGCCTGATTCTTCACCAGGCCGGAGCCGGGCACGATCATGGCATGGACGCCGGGCGCGACCTGGCGGCCCTTGGCCAGGGCCGCGACCTGACGTAAATCCTCGATCCGGCCGTTGGTGCAGGAGCCGATAAAGACCGTGTCGATTTTAATGTCCTGGACCGCCATGCCGGCGCTCAAGCCCATGTAATCGAGCGAGCGTCGCATGGCGTCGCGCTTGCCTTCGTCGCTCACGTTCGCCGGGTTGGGCACATGGCCGGAGATGGGCGCCACGTCCTCGGGGCTGGTGCCCCAGGTTACCTGGGGCTCGATATCGGCCGCGTTCAAGGTGACCTCGGTGTCGTAGGTAGCGCCCGGGTCCGAGGGCAAGGTCTTCCAATAGGCGAGGGCGGTTTCCCATTGCCCGGCCTTGGGCGCCATGGGGCGCCCCTGTACGTAGTCGAAGGTGGTCTCGTCGGGGGCGATCAAACCGGCGCGCGCGCCGGCCTCGATGGACATGTTGCAGACCGTCATGCGCCCTTCCATGGACAAGGCCTGGATCGCCTCGCCCGCGTATTCGACCACATGGCCGGTGCCGCCGGCGGTGCCCAGCTTGGCGATAATGGCCAGGACCAGATCCTTGGCGGTCACCCCGGCGTGGGCTTGGCCTTCGACCGTGATGCGCATGTTCTTGGCCGGCTTTTGTATGAGCGTCTGGGTCGCCAGCACATGCTCGACCTCGCTGGTGCCGATGCCGAAGGCCAGGGCCCCGAAGGCGCCGTGGGTCGAGGTATGGGAATCGCCGCAGACGATGGTCATGCCGGGCAGGGTGAAGCCCTGTTCCGGGCCGATGATATGGACGATGCCCTGGCGCACGTCGTCCATGCCGTAGTATTCGATCCCGTATTCGGCGCAATTCCTTTCCAGGGTCTCGACCTGAATGCGGCTTTCCTCGTCGTCGATGCCGCGCGAGCGGTCGCTGGTCGGCACGTTGTGATCGGCGACCGCCAGGGCGGCGCCGGGGCGGCGGACTTTACGCCCGCTGAGGCGCAGGCCCTCGAAGGCTTGCGGGCTGGTGACCTCATGGATCAGATGGCGGTCGATATAGATCAGGCAGGTGCCGTCGTCCTGGCGGCTGACGACGTGAGTATCCCAAATCTTGTCGAATAGCGTACGTGGCTTGGACATGGAGGCCCCTGACGTCAAGCTTTGGCGGCCTTGGCCTTGGCCGTCTTTTCCGCTTTTTCGGCCTTGGCGGCTTTGACTTCCTTGGCGGTCTTGGCCTTGGCGGCGGCGGCTTCGATCCGCTCGGAAGCGGCCGCCTTGCCGGCGGCGCCGGTGGTCTTTTCCGCGATCCGCGCCGACTTACCGCGCCGGCCGCGCAGGTAATAGAGCTTGGCCCGGCGCACGTCGCCCCGGCGGACCAACTCGACCGAATCGATCATCGGGGAATACAGCGGAAAGATACGCTCCACCCCTTCGTTGTAGGAAATCTTGCGCACCGTGAAGGAGGAATTCAGGCCCCGGTTCTTGCGCGCGATACACACGCCCTCATAGGCCTGAAGACGCTCGCGGGTGCCCTCGACCACCTTGACGTTGACCTTGACCGTATCGCCGGGGGCGAAGTCGGGCATGGTCTTGCCGGCGGTCAGTTTCGCGATCTGCTCTTGGTCGAGCCGTTCGATCGTATTCATGGTCTTTATCCCTTGTCTTCAACGTTTGTGCGGGACCGGCGCGCCCAAAGATCCGGGCGGCGTTCCCGCGTGACTTGTTCCGACTGCGTTTTCCGCCATTCGCGGATGTTATCGTGGTGGCCGGAGAGCAGAACCTCCGGCACCTTGCGGCCGCGCCACTCGGCGGGCCTGGTGTAGTGGGGATGTTCCAACAATCCCCGTTCGAACGACTCCTCCGCCGGGCTGTCCTCGTTGCCCAAAACCCCGGGCAAGAGACGCACCACGGCGTCCAGCAATGTCAGCGCCGCCGGCTCGCCCCCGGAAAGCACATAGTCGCCGATACTCACCTCGGCCACCCCGCGTGCCTCCAAGACCCGCTGATCGACGCCTTCGTAGCGGCCGCACAGCAGCGTCATACCCGTCCCCGCCGCCAAGTCCCGCACCAGGGCCTGATCCAGCAGGCGCCCACGGGGCGATAGATAAACCGCTTGGCCGGCGTTTCCGCCCTCCCGCCCGCGCGCTGCCTCGAGCGCCGCGTCCAGAACCTCGGGCCGCATGACCATTCCGGCCCCGCCCCCAAAGGGGGCATCGTCGACGGAGCGGTGTTTATCGCGCGCGAAGTCCCGGATGTCCAGAACATCGAGCGCCCAAATCCCTTTTTCCAGCGCTTTTCCCGCCAGGCTGAAGCCCAGAAAGCCGGGAAACATCTCCGGAAACAGGGTCAAAACCCGTGCCGTCCAGGCGGGGCCAGTGGGCGTCCAGGCGGGGCCAGTGGGCTCAGTCATCGTTCTTCTCCGCCCTGCTCTCAACCAGGGTCTCGTCCGGGGGGTCGAGGGTCAGGCGTCCGGCCTCTAGATCGACCTCCGGCACCGCCGCCTTGGTGAAGGGCACCAGCAGTTCCCCGCCGTCTTCCCGCGCGATCTCCAGCATATCCCCGGCGCCGAAGTTGTGAACCGCCGTAACCCGGCCAAGGGCCGCACCCTCCCGGTCTTCGGCCCTGAGGCCGACCAGATCGGCGTGGTAGTACGCCTCCTCGTCCTCGGGCGCGGGCAAGGCCGCGCGCGCCACATACAACCCCGTGCCCTTCAGGGCCTGGGCCGCGTCCCGGCCGCCGATCCCAGCGATGGCGGCCAGAACCGCGCCCTTGGCCAGACCCTTGAGCGTGATCTCGAAACGCCGCGTCCCCGCCTCGTCCGACAAGGGGCCGTAAGCAAGGATGTCCCCCGGCGTCTCGGTGAAGCTCTTGATCTTCACCAGGCCGCGCACCCCATGGGCGCCCGCGACGACCCCCAGGCAAATCCGGTCCGGCGGTTCCCGCTTCGCGGCCACGGCGGCGGCTTAAGCCTCGGCGGGCGTTTCTTCCGCCGGGGTTTCCTCAGCCGGAGGAGGGGTCTCCTCGGCCGGCGCCGGGGCTGCTGCTGCTTCGGCGGCGGCTTTCTTGGCTTCTTCCAGGGCGGCGGCGCGTTCCTGAGCCTTGGCCTTGGGCAGATGCTTCGCGGTCTGGCGCTTTTGGTTGGGCATGGGCATGAGATCGGCCGCCGCCAGGAAGCGTCCGACCCGGTCGCTGGCCGTGGCGCCGACCGACAGCCAATGCTTGGCCCGCTCTACGTCCAGGCGCAGGCGGTCGGGATGATCCTTGGCGACCATGGGATTGTGGATGCCGATTTTCTCGATAAAGCGGCCATCGCGCGGGCTGCGCGAATCGGCGACCACGATCCGGTAGAAGGGCCGCTTCTTGGCGCCGCCCCGGGCCAGTCTGATTCTAAGTGACATGGTTTGCTTTGTTCCTTCTTAGAGGTGTCTGCCGTCGGTGAAAATTATCTAGTGCGGAAAGCCGCCGCCCTTGCCGGGCAGAAGACTTCCGAGGCCGCCGCGCAACATGCCTTTTTGGCCCATCTTGCGGACCCGCTTCATCATGCGGCTGGCTTCCTTGTGCTGTTTCATAAGCTTGTTGAGATCCTGAACCTGGGTACCCGACCCGGCGGCGATGCGTTGCTTGCGGCTCGCCTTAATGAGTTCTGGCCGCCGCCGCTCCAAGGGGGTCATGGACGACAACATGGCCAACTGGCGCCGAATCGCGCCGTCGTCGACCTTGGCGTTCTTGATTTTCGCCTGCTGGCCCTTGGACATGCCGGGCAGCAAATCCATCATGCCCGATAGGCCGCCCATCTTGAGCATTTGCTTGAGCTGCTGGCCCAGATCGTCGAGGTCGAACTGGCCCTTTTGGAATTTCTTGGCGAGTTTTTCGGCGTCTTCGGCCTCGATGGTCTCGGTTGCTTTTTCCACCAGGGAGACCACGTCGCCCATGCCCAGTATGCGCGAGGCGATACGCTCGGGATGGAAATCCTCCAGGGCGTCGAGGCCTTCGCCCACACCCATGAGTTTGATCGGGCAGCCGGTGACCGCGCGCATGGATAGGGCCGCGCCCCCCCGCGCGTCGCCGTCCACACGGGTCAGGACGATGCCGCTCAGGCCGATTTTGCCGTGAAAGCCCCCGGCCACGGCGACCGCGTCCTGGCCGGTCATGGCGTCGGCGACCAGCAGGGTTTCGTGGGGCTTGACCGCGTCGCGCACGGCGGCGGCCTCGCTCATCATGTCTTCGTCGATGGCCAGGCGCCCGGCGGTATCCAGCAGCACCGCGTCGAAGCCCTCCAGGGCCCCGGTGCGCACCGCGCGCTTGGCGATGGCGACGGGGGGCTCGCCCGGCACGATGTCCAGGGTGCGGACATTGGCCTGGATACCCAGAACCTTCAATTGCTCCTGCGCCGCCGGGCGGCGCACGTCGAGGGAGGCCATGAGAACCTTCTTCTTGGTCTTGGCGGTCAGGCGCAGGCCGATCTTGGCGCAGGACGTGGTCTTGCCGGAGCCTTGCAGGCCGACCAGCATGATCACCGCCGGGGGCGGCACGTCGATATTCAGGCCGGCGCTCTCGGCGCCCAGCATCTCCACCAGGCAGTCGTTGACGATCTTGATGACCATCTGGCCGGGGGCGACCGAGCGCAGAACCTTCTCGCCCACCGCCTCAATGCGGACCTTCTCGACGAAGTCCTTGACCACGGGCAGGGCCACGTCGGCCTCCAGCAAGGCCACGCGAACCTCGCGCAGGGCCGCCGTCACATCGGCCTCCGACAGCGCCCCCCGGCGCGTCAGCTTGCCGAGGACATCGCCCAGGCGTTCTTGCAGGCTATCGAACATCGCGCACCTAATATCGACCGCAAAACGCAAAACACGCCGGCGCGCGAAACTCGCGGACCGGCGGAGCTCCCCCCATAAATCGGGACTTGGGAGCCGGGCGTTTAGGAAATTACCCGTGAACGAGGCGGAACATAAGCGCGGCGGGCGGATGGGTCAAGCGGGGGCGAGAGGCGTCGGTGCCCTTCACGCACCAGCCCCCGCTATCCGCCCCCGCCCCGCCGCGCTATGCTGTACGCACGCCCGCGCCGAAACCCGAGAGGAACCCGCGTGAACCTAGAAGAAACCCTCGCCCTCTACGCGCAAGGCCAGGACGCCTGGAACGCCTGGGCCGCCGAAATGCTGGCGGAGCGCGAGAGGCTGAAGACGGCGGGCGATTGGGTGGATAGCGCGAGAAAAAGTGATTGGAACCAGGAAACACAAGATTGGCACGACGCGGCGAAAGCTGATTTCTCGCAGCGCAGGCTCAAAGACGAAGTTGACTTTTTGGGGTTCGAATTTCCAGGTGGAGCTAACTTTACAGAGACGAAATTCGAGGGCGGGGCGACCTTCATCGATGTGAAATTTATGGATAACGCGCTGTTCAATAAGGCTGAGTTTGGTGGCTCCGCAGCGTTCAGCAATGCGGAATTCGAGGGCGGGGCTGACTTCACAGACGTAGAATTTGGTGGCTACGCGCTGTTCATCGCGGCGGAGTTCGAGGGCTTCGTCCTCTTTACCAGGGCGAAATTTATGAGCCACGCGCAGTTCAACTCGGCTAAATTCAAGAACTACACTGTATTCGAGATAGCGAAGTTTGACGGCGGTGCAGATTTCAACCAGGTGGAGTTCGGGGACTACTTGGTGTTTTCCCTAGTGACCTTCGAAGGTAATTCAACCTTCAAATGGGCTGTCTTCAACAGCGATGCGAAGTTCGTGCAATCACACTTCAAAGGCTACACGAGCTTTCAAG
Source organism: Kiloniellaceae bacterium (assembly GCA_021776135.1). GTDB lineage: Bacteria > Pseudomonadota > Alphaproteobacteria > Kiloniellales > J153 > JAJFGN01. The sequence continues at coordinate 16,959 of JAJFGL010000040.1, read as the reverse complement.
ATGCAGAGTTTCTGAAAGGTGCCGACTTCAGCGCCTCAAGAGGCGAACGCGCCTTTTCGCTTGCCGGAACTGAGTTCCATGAAGTACCGGAATTCGAGCAGGCCCATTTCGAGGAAGCCCCCCGGCTCGACAATCTCCGTATCGAGTTGGAGCGCATGAATACTGCCTCCACCGCAAGCTCTGAATCGGGACCGGACCTAGCCGCGCGCTGGCGGGCGCTAAAGCGTCTCGCCATTCAAGGCCACGATCACACGCGTGAATTGAAGTTCTTCCGGGGTGAGATCAAGGCGGAGCGCTGGACCGAGGGCAATTTCTGGCCCAGTGTTTTTAGCTACCCTTACGAATGGTTTTCCGATTTCGGCGGTTCCCTGGTTCGGCCCTTCGTTTGGTGGGTCGCTAGCGTCCCACTATTTGCCGGCTTCTACCTCGGCGAGCACCTGGATCGCGCCTTTCACGTGTTTCCAGGTATTGGTGGCAGCATCGCACGCATCTTTACTTTTGCCGGCACCTCGACATTGGACCTTTCTTGCTTTGCCGGGGAGGGGGAGCCCTGGATGGCGGCCTTCGGACTGTCCCTGCGTAAGGGCCTGCTTTTTTTCGGCCTCGATTCGACCGGCAAGCTCAGCCAGGTCTACGGTTGCCTCTACGGTATCTACCCCGAAGGTCAGTCCAAGTGGGGCGACCTGCCTGGGTCGTTCTCGCCCGTGATTCCGCCCTTTATTTCCTTTCTGGGCGGTGTGCAAATGCTGCTGTCCTCGGTCCTGATTTTCCTGTTCCTGCTGGCGGTCAGGAATCATTTCCGCATAAAGTAACGGGAAGAAAAGAAGCTTCACCGCGAAGGCGCTAAGACGCGAAGGTGCGCGAAGAAGGGTTTTTTGTTTCTTCGCGTCTTCTTAGTGTCTTCGCGTCTTCGTGGTGAAAAACCTACCCAAGCCGAAGATCCCGGATCGGGGTCCGGGACGACGCGGTACGCTTGGGGGCCTGAGGGGATTTTAAGTGGGCGGATTCGAGCCTGCCAGGGCCATGGATACGCGGGTCAAGCCCGCGTATGACTAATAGAGGGAGATCGGCCCCATGGCCTCAGGCGCCCGTGTCTTTCATGCGCTTGACCTTGCCTTCGAAGGAGGCGCCCTCGTCGATGATCAGGGTCTTGTAGGCGATATCGCCGCTCATGACTGCCGATTTTACCAGATGGACCTCCTTGGCGGCGATGGTGCCGGAGAAGGCGCCGCAGACGCGCACGGTTTCGGCCCTGACGTCGCCCTTGATGTCGGGGGTCCCGCCCAGGGTCAGGGTGCGGCAGGCGATGCTGCCGTGAACCGCGCCCTCGACCGTCAGATCGCCGCCGGTGACGATATCGCCGGTGACCGTGAGTTCGCGGGTGACGATCGAGTGCTGGACCTTGCCGCCGGCCGGCTTGGGCGCGGCGCCGGTTTCCGCCGGCCCGGACTTTCCGTTTCCAAACATACCATGGCCCCCCAGTTCGAAAAGTTTTCAAGACGGCGGAGCTTAAGCCCGAACCCGGTTACAGACAATTAAGAGCCGCGGGATCAAGTTTATGTCCTAATGCCATGCGTTGACTTATACCGGGCCGCGACTTACACCGGGGCCATGTGCTTGGCGAATTGGGGGGATTTTTCGCTGTGACGCCTTTTTTCCGCCGCGACGGAGGCACACTATGAGCGCCCGGAACCGGCCTTTGTCTCCCCATTTGCAGGTTTATCGCCCGCAGATGACCTCGATTTTGTCCATTACCCACCGCCTGACCGGCGTCGCCTTGGCCTTGGGCGCGATTTTGCTCGTCTATTGGCTGGCCGCCGCCGCCTCCGGGGCCGAGGTTTTCGAGGACGCGCGCGGCCTGATCGGCTCCTGGATCGGACGCTTGGCCTTGTTCGGCTGGACCCTGGCCCTGTTCTATCACCTCTGCAACGGCATACGGCACCTGTTTTGGGATGCGGGCCATGGCTACGCGCTTCCCGATGCCGAGCGTAGCGGCTGGGCCGTCCTGGCCGCCACCGTGGTCTTGACCCTGGCGGCCTGGATCGCCGGTTACGCCATGCGGGGGGGCGTTTAGATGTCCCTGCGCTCTCCCCTTGGGCGGGTCCGGGGCCTGGGCGCGGCGCGCGAAGGCGTTGGGCATTGGTGGCACCAGCGCCTGACCTCCATAGCCCTGGTGCCCTTGACGATCTGGTTCGCCGCCTCACTGGTTTCTTTGATCGGGGCGGACTACTTCACCATGCGCGAATGGATGGGATCGCCCCTGGCCGCCGGGTTGTTGATTCTGTTTCTCGTCGCCGGCTTTTATCACGCCGCGCTCGGCCTGCAGGTGGTGATCGAGGATTACCTGCACCATGAAGGCGCGAAGATCGCGTTGCTCATGGCGGTCAATGCCCTGGCCCTGGTTCTGGCGCTGACCGGCGTGCTGGCGGTGCTTTCGGTTCTCTTCGCGGGTTAGGTTCGCGGGTTAAAGGTAAACATGACCAAGTCCTACGAAATCGTCGATCACACCCACGACGTCGTTGTCGTCGGCGCCGGGGGCGCGGGCTTGCGCGCCGCCCTGGGCCTGGCCGAGGCCGGCCTGAAGACCGCCTGCGTCACCAAGGTGTTCCCGACCCGCAGCCATACCGTCGCGGCCCAGGGCGGGATATCCGCTTCCCTCGGCAATATGGGCAAGGACGATTGGCGCTGGCACGCCTACGACACGGTCAAGGGTTCCGACTGGCTCGGCGATCAGGACGCGATCGAGTATATGGTCAAGGAGGCCCCGGCCGCGGTCATCGAACTGGAACACTACGGCGTGCCCTTCAGCCGTACCGAGGCGGGCAAGATCTATCAGCGCCCCTTCGGCGGCATGACCACCGAGTTCGGGGAGGGCATCGCCCAGCGCACCTGCGCCGCCGCCGACCGTACCGGCCACGCCATGCTGCACACCCTGTATCAGCAAAGCCTGCGCAACAACGCCGAGTTCTTTATCGAATATTTCGCCATCGATCTGATAATGGAAAACGGCGCCTGCCGGGGCGTGGTGGCCTGGAATTTGGACGACGGCACCATTCACCGCTTCCGCGCCAAGATGGTTATCCTGGCGACCGGCGGTTACGGCCGGGCCTATTTTTCCTGCACCGGGGCCCACACCTGCACCGGCGACGGCGCGGGCATGGCCTTGCGCGCCGGTCTGCCGGTTCAGGACATGGAATTCGTGCAGTTCCACCCCACGGGTATCTACGGCGCCGGCTGCCTGATTACCGAGGGCGTGCGCGGCGAGGGCGGCTACCTGACCAATTCCGAGGGCGAGCGCTTCATGGAACGCTACGCGCCCAGCGCCAAGGATCTGGCCAGCCGCGACGTGGTCAGCCGGTCCATGACCTTAGAGATTCGCGAAGGGCGCGGCGTCGGGGCGGGCAAGGACCACATCCACCTGCACATCGAACATCTGGATCCCGAGCTGATTCACAAACGCCTGCCCGGCATTTCCGAATCCGCGCGCATCTTCGCCGGGGTCGAGGTGACCAAGGAACCGATCCCGGTCCTGCCCACCTGCCATTACAACATGGGCGGGGTGCCGGCGCTCTATACCGGCGAGGCGGTGACCCTGAAAGACGGCAAACAAACCGTGGTGCCCGGCCTCATGGCGGCCGGGGAGGCGGCCTGCGTCTCGGTCCATGGCGCCAACCGCCTGGGCTCCAACTCCCTGCTCGACCTGGTGGTCTTCGGGCGCGCGGCGGCCAAGCGCTGCGCCGAGATCGTCAAGGCGGGCGAAGCGCACGCGCCCCTGCCGGGCGACGCGGACGAGCTGGCGCTCAGCCGTCTCGACGCCATGCGCCACGCCAAGGGCGGCACCCCGACCGCGCGCCTGCGCGACGATATGCAGCGCGCCATGCAGGACCACGCCGCCGTGTTCCGCACCGGCGAGTCATTGGATGAAGGGGTGGCGAAGCTTCAGTCGATCTGGCAACAGCGCGGCGACGTCTCGGTCAGCGACCGCTCCATGATCTGGAATTCCGATCTGGTCGAGACCCTGGAGCTCGACAACCTCATGTATCAGTCCCTGGTCACCATGACCGGGGCCGCGAACCGCGAGGAAAGCCGCGGCGCCCACGCGCGCGAGGATTTCCCCGACCGGGACGATAAAAAATGGATGAAGCACACCCTGGCCTGGTGCGACGAAACCGGCAAGGTCGCCTTCGGCTACCGCGACGTGCAGTTGCAGCCCATGACCAACGAAGTCCAATCCTTCCCGCCCAAGGCGCGGGTGTATTGAGGTGCTAACCGCCGGTCCTCGTGTTTCGACAAGCTCAACATGAGGACCTCATCCTGAGCTTGCCGAAGGATAAGACCAAGCTTCAGGCGATAGGATAGAACGAAAGACATGGTCGAATTCAATCTGCCTAAGAACTCACGGGTCACCGGGGGCAAGACCCATGCGGCGCCCGAGGGCGCGGCCAAGACCCGCGATTTCAAGGTTTACCGCTGGGACCCGGACGGCGGGGATAATCCCAGCGTCGATACTTACACAATCGATCTCGATACCTGCGGGCCCATGGTCCTGGACGCCCTGATCAAGATCAAGAACGAGATCGACCCGACCCTGACCTTCCGCCGCTCCTGCCGCGAGGGCGTGTGCGGTTCCTGCGCCATGAACATCGACGGCACCAACACTCTGGCGTGCACCAAGTTCATCGACGAGGTCAACGGCGACATCAAGGTTTATCCCTTGCCCCACATGCCGGTGGTCAAGGACTTGGTGCCGGACCTGACCCAGGCCTACGCCCAGTACACCTCGATCGAACCCTGGCTCAAGACCACGACCCCGGCGCCGGAGCGCGAGCGCCTGCAAAGTCAAGAAGACCGCGAAAAGTTGGACGGCCTCTGGGAATGTATTTTGTGTTTCTCCTGCACCACCTCCTGCCCCAGCTACTGGTGGAACGCCGAGCGATACCTGGGCCCGGCGGTCCTCTTGCAGGCTTACCGCTGGATCGCCGACAGCCGCGACGAGGCGGCGGGCGAGCGCCTGGACAACCTGGAGGACCCCTTCCGGCTCTATCGCTGCCACACCATCATGAACTGCACCAAGACCTGCCCCAAGAGCCTCAATCCGGCCCAGGCCATCGGCGAAATCAAAAAACTCATGATCGCCCGCCGGGGGTGAGGGGGCTTTATTCCAGTTCCTTGGTTTTCAGGAACGCGATGTTTTCGTTATTGCGCATGGTGTAGTCCAGGTCCCAATCGTTGCGGGCCATGAAGACCGGCCTTCGGTCCCGGTCCAGTACCACCGATGAGGGGTGGGTCTTGACGAAATCTTCGAGGCTTTTTTCGTCCTTCGCGCGCAGCCAGCGGGCGACGGCGAAGGGCGTGTCCTCGAACACGATCTCGACCCGGTATTCCTGCTTGGCCCGCGCCGCCAGAACGTCGAGCTGCAGCACCCCGACCACGCCGACGATCCATTGCGGCCCCAGGCTCGGCTTGAAAACCTGAACCAGGCCTTCCTCCGCCAGGTCGTCGAGGGCGCGGTGCAACTGCTTGGCGCGGGTGGTGTCGGGCAGGTGGACGCGGCGCAGGATTTCCGGCGCGAAGGCGGGCAGGCCGGTAAAGCGCAGGACCTCGCCCTCGGTGAAGGTATCGCCGACCCGGACCGTGCCGTGGTTGGGCACCCCGATCACGTCGCCGGGTCCGGCGCTGTCCACGATCTCCCGGTCGCGGGCCATGAAGAAGATCGGGCTGTGAACCACCATGTCCTTGCCGGTGCGCACCTGACGCAGTTTCATGCCGCGTTTGAAGTTGCCGGAACACAGGCGCACGAAGGCGACCCGGTCGCGGTGGTTCGGGTCCATGTTGGCCTGGACCTTGAAGACGAAGCCGGTGACGGCGTCTTCGTCCGGCCGCACGATGCGCTTGTCGGCGGGGCTGGGCCGGGGCGGCGGCGCGTGCTTGGCGATCAGGTTGATTAGGGCCTCGATGCCGTAGTTCTTGAGGGCGCTGCCGAAGATCGCCGGGGTCAAGTGCCCTTCCAGATAGGCTTGCTGGTCGAAGGCCGGATAGGCCGCGCGGGCCAGTTCCATGCCCTCGCGCGCCACCTCCAGAATCGGGGCGGGCACCGTGTCGTCCAGGTATTTATCGTCGATGCCGCTGCACTGGACGGTCTTGTCGAAGGCCCCGCTTGGGCCTTGGCTAGAGGTCAAATGCCGGTCGTTCGCCAGGTCGTAGCAGCCGTGGAACTGACCGCCCATGCCCAGGGGCCAGACCATGGGGGCGATGTCTAGAGCCAGGGAGTCTTGAATCTCGTCCAGCAGCTCGAAGGTATCGCGGCCCTCCCGGTCGACCTTGTTGATGAGAGTCATGATCGGGATGTCGCGCAAGCGGCAGACCTCGAGCAACTTGCGGGTCTGGCTTTCGATGCCCTTGGCCGCGTCGATGACCATGATCGCCGAATCGACGGCGGTCAGGGTGCGGTAGGTATCCTCGCTGAAATCCTCATGGCCCGGGGTGTCGAGAAGATTGAAGATCAGGCCCGCGTGCTCGAAGGTCATGACCGAGGAGGTGACCGAGATACCGCGTTCCTGCTCGATCTTCATCCAGTCGGAACGCGCGCGCCTTTTGTCGCCGCGCGCTTTCACGCTGCCGGCCAGATGGATCGCGCCCCCGGCCAGCAGCAGCTTTTCGGTCAAGGTGGTCTTGCCCGCGTCCGGGTGCGAGATAATGGCGAAGCTGCGCCGCCGTTCATATTCGGCCGTCATGGTCTAGGCGTTCTCCGGCGGGTTGATGCCGGTGTCTTCGATGGCGGCCAGGAACGGCGCGGCGAAATCGCGCAGCTTGGCGGCGCCGACGCCGTGGACCTGGGCGAAGTCGTCTGCCGTGCGCGGGTGCCGCCGGGCCATGTCGATCAGGGAGCGGTCGGAGAAGACCACATAGGCGGGCACGGACTTCTCCTTGGCCAGGCGCAGCCTCAATTCCTTCAGGGCGCCCAGAAGCGCCTCTTGTTCCGCCGACAGCTCAACGCCCGGCTCCAATTTCTTACTTCGGCGGAGCGTGTCGCGGGTGCGTTCCGCCGGCGGTTTGCGGTAGCGGAAGACCGCCTCGCCGCGCATCAGGGCGGCGCCCTTTTCGGTGATGCCGAGACCGCCGAAGCCTTGTATGTCGAGGCGCAGAAATCCGGCGGCCACCAGTTGACGGATCAAGGCGCGCAGGTCGCCCTTGCGGCTTTTGGCGCCCAAGCCGAAGCTGGACAGGCGGTCGTGGCCGGCCTTGGCGACCTTTTCGGTCAAGGACCCGTGCAGCACGTCGATAATGTGGACGGCGCCGAAACGCTGGCCGGTGCGTTGGACAACGGAAAGAATCTGCTGCCCCTGTTCGGTGCCGTCGGACATGACCGGGGGGTCGAGGCAGATGTCGCAGTTGCCGCAGGCTTCGGTTTCCTCGCCGAAGTAGGTGAGCAGGGCGCGGCGGCGGCAGGCAGGGGATTCGCAATAGCCGATCAAGGCGTCCAGGCGCTTGTGTTCGCGCCGCTTGCGGTCGTCGCCGGCGTCTTCCTGCTCGATGAACACCCGGCGCATGCCGATATCGCCCAGGCCGTAAAGCATGTGCGCCTTGGCGGGTTCGCCGTCGCGCCCGGCGCGGCCTATCTCCTGGTAATAGGCTTCCGGGCTGCCGGGCAAATCGGCGTGAAAGACGAAACGCACGTCGGGCTTGTCGATGCCCATGCCGAAGGCGATGGTCGCGACCACCACCCCGCCCGGCTCGTCCATGAAAACCTTCTGGTTCGCGGCCCGCTCGCCCCGGTCCATGCCGGCGTGATAGGCCAGGGCCTTGAAACCGTGCTCCACCAGGAAGGCCGCCGTCGCTTCGCACTTTTTGCGTGACAGGCAATAGACGATGCCGCTTTCCCCCGCGTGGCGTTCCAGGAAGCCGAGAAGCTGGCGTTTCCAGTCGCTTTTTTCCTCGACCGCCAGGCGGATGTTGGGGCGGTCGAAACCCAGGACGATGGAGTCGGCCTGGCCGTCGAACAGCTTGTCCAGGATATCGCGCCGGGTCGTGGCGTCGGCGCTCGCGGTCAGGGCGGCGATGGGCACAGTGGGAAACAGGCCGCGCAGTTGGTTCAACGCTTCGTAGTCGGGCCGGAAGGCGGGGCCCCATTGGGAGATGCAATGGGCCTCGTCGACCGCGATCAGGCACACCGGCAGTTGGCGCAGGGCCGCCAACATGCGTTCGGTCATGAGCCGTTCCGGAGCCAGGTAGAGCAGCCGGGTTTCCCCCGACGCGACCCGCCGCCAGGCGGCCACGTTCTCGGCCCGCTCGTTGGTGGAATTGATGCAGTCGGCCGCGACGCCGCTTAGGCGCAGGGCCGCGATTTGGTCCTGCATCAGCGCCACCAGGGGCGATATCACCAGAGTCAGCCCGTCCAGCATCAAAGCCGGAATTTGAAAACACAGGGACTTGCCGGAGCCGGTGGGCATGACGCTGAGGACATGGCGGCCCGCCAGCAAGGCCTCGACGGCGGCCTCCTGACCGGGCCGGAAGGCCTCGAATCCGAAGACGTCTTTCAATATACGATGACTCGCCGACATGGCGTTGGCTTAACTGCCGGCCATGCTCCTGGCAAGCGGCGCGGGGGCCAGAGCCCTTTCCGGCCATACGGACCCATTCGACCGGTATTTCGCGTCTGCTGGCTAGGCGCAGGTCGCGCCGCGGTCTTAATGACCGCAAGTGGGCCGCAACGACGTCCAGCGGGCGCGAAATACCGGCCTGCGGTGGGCCATATCCGCTCATCGGCGTCGCTCCGCCGCTTGCCCGATGCACCGCATCGCGCGGCGCGACGCAGCTTAGCCGAGTGAACGGATCTGGCCCATCGAATGGGTCCGTATGGCCGGAAAGGGCTCTTGCCCTTGAAGACGCGCGGCTTCGCTTCTGAAGATATCCGCCAAGGCCGTGCTGACCGCGCGCACGGCGGGGGAGCGGCGCAGGTCTCGATGCACGACCAGGTGCAGATCGCGGGTAATCTCGTCCAGGGGCGGGCTCAGGCGCACCAGGGCCCGGTCGGGATCGGCGGTGACGCAGGGCAGAACCCCCAGACCGGCGCCCTTGCGCACCGCGTCCTGGAGAATGATGCCGTTGTTCACCCGGATGGCCGGTGTCCGCCCTTGAAGGCGCGGCGCTAGCCAGGTGTGGTTCAGGAAATAGGCATGTTCCTCGTCGTAGCCGACCCAGGCGCACTGGCTATAGCGCGCCTCTCCGCGCGCCGCCGGATGGGCCGCGACGTAATCATGGGCGCCGTAAACCGCGAAGCTGTAAGCGCCGATCTTGCGGGCGATCAGGTTGGGATTGTCCGGCCGGCATTCGCGGATCAGGAGATCGGCCTCGCGGCGCATGAGGTCGGCCTGGACATGGGTGACCGCGAGTTCGATCTCGATCTCCGGCAGGCGGCCACGCAGGACCGTCAGGTGATCGGTCAGGAACTGCGCGATGGTCTCCCAGACCGAAATCCGGACCACGCCCCGGACCACGCCATTGGCGTCTTGGGTGAAGCTCGCCTGATGGCGGTCAACCGCCAAGGCCGAACGTTCCATGGTTTCCGCCAAGGGCAATAACTCGGTCCCCGCCGCGGTCGGCACCAGACCCTCCGGCAAGCGGTCGAACAGCCGCGCGCCCAGCGAATCTTCCAGACCCCGCAGGCGCCGGCCCACGGTCGGTTGGGTGACCTTGAGGCGGCGCGCGGCGGCGGAAAGATTGCCCGCCCGCGCGACCGCCAGAAACATGCGTAAATCGTCCCAATTCATGGCCCCAGCATGACCGGCCACCGCCCAGGGATCAACAAAAATGTTTAGCCGGAATAAGAAATCTATGATCGGAATACATTTTTGTTTGGATTATACCTAGGGTTCTGAAGGTCGGGAACGGCGCCCGATACCACAGACAAGTCGTCATTGCCGGGCTTGACCCGGCAATCCATCGGGGTTGCGAGATTGGCTTTCCCATGGACCCTCGGGTCAAGCCCAAGGGTGACAAGGAAGGAGCGAGGGATATCGCCATCGTGGCAAAATCGTATCCTTCGCTCAATTTGAGGTCAGTGAAGCCAGCGGCGTAGAAAAAGGGCGGCAAGTCGATGTATTTCAATCCCAAGCTATGGATTTTCACCGCCGGGGTGCGCGGGCGCATCTGGGGCGCCGTGGCGCTCGGCCTGCTTTCAACGGTGCTTGGAATCGCGCGCCTGGCCTTGCTTGGCTGGTTGTTGGGCTTGGTGTTTTCCGGCGCGCCTCTGCGTGACCTGGCCGAGGGCGGCGCCCTGGTCGCCCTGGTTGTTATTTTACGCGGCGGTTTGGAATACGCCCGGCTCATGGTTGCCCACAGGACCGCGGCGGCGGTGCAAGTGACTCTCCGGGCCCGGCTCTACGACAAGGTTGTCGAACTTGGGCCGGCGTTTTTCGGCCTGACCCGAACCGGGGATGTGCTGGTCTCCCTGATCGATGGGGTCGAACACCTGGAGGTTTATTTCGGCAAGTACCTGCCGCAGTTGTTCGTCGCCGCCATCAGCCCTATTCTGATCTTCGTCTTCGTGGCCTGGCTCGACCTGCCGGTCGCGGCGGTGTTTCTGGCCGCCGCCCTAATCACCCTGGTCGCCCCGGCCGCCTTTCACCACATGGACACCCGCAATTCCCTGGCCCGCGCCCGCGCCTACGGCGACTTCGCGGCCGAGTTCCTGGATTCCATTCAGGGCCTGGCGACCCTCAAGGCCTTCGGGCAAAGCGCGGCGCGGGCGCGCCTTCTGGCCGACAAGGCCCATGCCCTGTTCCGCGCCACCATGATGGTCCTGGCCACCAATTCCCTGTCGCGCGGCATTACCGACGCCGGTATCGCCATAGGCGCGGCGGCGGCGCTAGGTCTGGGCGCCGCCAGGGTCAGCGAGGGTCAGATGACCCTGGGCGCGCTGCTTATCGTCCTCATGCTGGGCATAGAGGTCTTCCGGCCCCTGCGCGATCTGCGTTCGATGTTGCACGAAGGCATGTTGGCGCAAGCCGCCGCCGGGAAAATTTTGAGCCTCTTTGAGCAAGAACCCCCGGTTCGCGATGTCAGTCATGGGGCGGACTTAACGGCCGCCCCCCAAGACGAAGCGGCGGTCAGGTTCAGCGATGTCCATTTCTCCTATCCCGGCGGCCGGGGCGAAACCCACACGGGCCTGGACTTCGCCGCCGCCGCCGGCGAGCGTATCGGCATCGTGGGGTCGAGCGGGTCCGGCAAGTCGTCGATCGTGCGTCTGCTGCTGCGCTTTTACGATCCCCAAGCCGGCCGGATTTACCTGGGCGGGCGCGATCTTCGCGATCTTAGTTTCGCGCAAATACGCAGTCAGCTCGCGGTCGTCAATCAGGACACGACCCTATTTCACGGCACCATCGAAGAGAACCTGCGCCTGGGGAAGCCAAGCGCCTCTCACGGCGAACTGGAAGCGGCGGCGCGCGCCGCCAATGCGCACGATTTCATCATGACTCTGCCCCAGGGTTACAAAAGCGTGGTTGGGGAGCGTGGCATCAAGCTATCGGGCGGGCAGCGGCAAAGGGTCGCCATCGCCCGCGCCCTGCTGCGCGACGCGCCGATCCTGATTCTGGATGAGGCCCTTTCGGCGGTCGATGCCGAGAACGAGGCGGTGATTCAGGAAGCGCTCGACCGCTTGATGGTGGGGCGGACGACCTTGATACTCGCGCACCGGCTATCCAGCATTATCGGCGCCGACCGCATTCTCGTGCTCGGTCACGGCCGGGTTGTGGAGAGCGGCGGTCACGACGCCCTGATGGCGAATCAGGGCGCCTATTACCGGCTCATGGGTGATCAGGCCAAGGACCGCACGCGCGGGATCGCGGAAGAAACCCAAGGCGAGGTGGTGAGCTTCCCCGAAGCGGCCGCGCTTCTGGCGCCCGTGGAGCCGCATGAAGAAGAGTCGGACGCCACAGTTTCCGAGAGCGATATTCTGGCCACCAGCGGCCTCGCTTGGGCCGGCGCCCTTAGATTATTGATGGGTTTCGTGCGGCCCTGGCGCGGGCGCTTGACTCTGACCTTCCTGCTTGGGGTGTCGCGGGTCGTGGCTTTTATTTCCGTGGGTTTGGTGTCCGCGCTCGCGGTGGCGGCGGTCAAGACCGGCGATCCCACCTTCGCCTTCATCGCCGCCCTGGTGGTTCTGGCCCCGGCCGCCGGTATTTTGCACTGGCTGGAATCCTGGGTTGCCCACGACATGGCCTTTCGCCTGCTGACGCAAATGCGCATCGATCTGTTCCGTAAGGTGGATAGCTTGGCGCCGGCCTATCTGGTGCGGCGGCGGACCGGCGACCTGGTCGCCATGGCGACTCACGATGTGGAATTGGTCGAGTATTTCTTCGCCCACACCATCGCGCCCGCTTTCGTGGCGGTTCTGGTGCCGGGCGCGGCCATGCTTGGCCTCGCTTGGGTCGCGCCCAGCCTGGCGCTCGCGCTTTTGCCGTTCTTGCTGGTCGTGGCGGTCTCGCCTTTTCTTTTGCGCAAACGCATCGATCGCTTGGCGTCGCGGGACCGCGAAGCGATCGGCGCCTTGAACGCGCACACGGTCGATACCATTCAAGGGCTGACCGAGATCTTGGCGTTTCAGCAAGAAGCCGCGCGCCGGCAAGCCTTCCTTGATTTGACCCGGAACCATCACGCGGTGCGCCTGCCGTTTTTCTCGGAACTCACCCTGCAGACGGTCCTGGTCGAGGTCATGACCACTTGGGGCGGATTGGCGATCGTTTTGACCGGGGGCGGTTTGGCGGCCGCCGGTACGATCTCGCCGCTGTATCTGCCCTTGCTGACCTTACTTGCCATGGCGGCCTTCCTGCCGGTCTCCGAAATCGCCGATATCGGCCGCCAGTTGGCGGACACCCTGGGCGCGACCCGGCGCCTTAATGCCGTCCATAGCGAGCCGGTCTTGCTTACCGACGGCACGCTTCACGCCGAAGACGGCCCGGCGGACGGCGCCGATCTGGTGTTCGAGAATGTCACCTTCAATTACGGCGAGGTCGCCCGGCCCGCCCTGCACGATGTCTCCCTGCGGATCGAGGCCGGGCAGACGGTGGCCCTGGTCGGGTCTTCCGGGGCCGGGAAAACCACCATGGCGCATTTGATCCTGCGGTTTTGGGATCCGGGCGCGGGGCGGATCAGCCTGGGCGGGCACGATTTACGCGACTACCGCCTGGACGACTTGCGCCGCCAGGTCGCCCTGGTCGCCCAGGATACCTATCTATTCAATTCCACCCTGGGCGAAAACATCGCCATCGCCAAGCCCGAGGCTACAGGAGCGGAGATGGCCGAGGCGGTGCGCCGGGCGGCGCTGTCTGACTTCGTCGCCAACTTACCCCAGGGCCTAGATACGCCGGTCGGCGAACGGGGCACGGCGCTTTCGGGCGGGCAGCGGCAAAGAGTCGCCATCGCGCGGGCCTTCCTGCGCGACGCCCCGGTGCTGGTCCTGGACGAAGCGACCTCGAACCTGGATGCCGAGAGCGAGAAGCTGGTCCACAAGGCCCTGCGCGATCTCATGGCCCAGCGCACCACCATCGTCATCGCCCACCGCCTATCGACCGTGCGCGGCGCCGACAAGATCCTGGTCATGGACGAGGGCCGCGCCATCGAGACCGGCACCCACAGCGAGCTGCTGGCGCGCGGCGGCGCCTACGCGCGCCTGATCGACCGCCAGATGGCCGGCGGTCAAGGCGCGCGGCGGGGAGCTAGCCTAGCCGCCGGCTAAGTCGCAGATGGCGAGCTTGCGCTCGAGCATGATGTCTTGAATGTCGCGCCGGTATTCCGCCATGTAGGCGGTCGCGGCATGGGCGTCGAGCGCCGCCTGATCGGTATAGGTCTCGTAAAGAAGAACCCGGTCGCCGTCTTCGCGCGGGACCAGGACGTCGAAGCGCAAGCAACCGGGCTCGCGCTCAAGGCAGGTCTGGCCGTGTTGGCGCACCCTCTTGACGAAGCTATCGCGCTGGCCCGGTTTAATTCGGTAGTCCACGACTAAAGATATCTGTCCCATGTGTCGGGTCCCTCGCGGTTCTAAAGTGGTGGCGCTTCGCGCGTGCATGACGTTTCGCGTTCATAAGCGGCGGCGGCTTGCAGCAGCAAAGCCTCATCGAAGGGCCGGCCGACCAATTGCATGGCGCTCGGCAGGCCGTTGGCGGTGCGGCCCACGGGCACGCTCATGGCCGGTAGGCCGGTGTAGTTGAAAGGCCGCACGCAGTGCCCGGTCAGGGTCAGGAATTCCATGAAGCCGGGGTTCGCGGCGACGTCAGATTCGGCGATGCTCGGCACCGGAATGGTCCAGACCGGCGTATGCAGGATGTCGGCCTTGGCGAAGACGCTTTCCTCCAGGGCCGCCATGACCGCCTGGCGCATGTTCAAGGCTTCGATGTAACGGGTCGCGGGATAGAGCAGGCCGGGCAGTAGGCGGCCCAGGGTTTGCGGGCCGTAGTCGTCCGGGCGCTCGCGCAGCCAACGGGCGTGAAAGGCGGCGCCCTCGGCGGCGATGATCAAGACATTGAGCGGATTGGCAAGCTCGATGACTTTTGGCAAGACGACCGGCACAATCGTGGCGCCCAGATCCTCGAAGACCTTCAGGCTGGCGCGCGCTAGCGCCGCGACCTCGGCATCGACCGGGTCGTAGAAATAGTTCTCCGGCACCGCGATACGCAGGCCCTTCACACCTTTGTTCAGGCCGGCGCTGTAGTCAGGCGCCGGCGTCTGGGCCGTGGTCGGATCGGCCGGGTCGGGCCCGGCGATGGCCTGCAGCATGAGCGCCGCGTCGGCGACGCTGCGGGTCAGGGGCCCGATGTGATCGAGGGTGAAGGACAGGGGCATGGCCCCGGCGCGGCTGACCCGGCCATAGGTCGGCTTCAGGCCGATCAGGCCGCAGCAGGCGGCGGGTAGACGGATCGACCCGCCGGTGTCGGAGCCAAGGGCGCCATAGACCAGCCTTCCCGCGACCGCCGCCGCCGAGCCGCTGGAGGAGCCGCCGGTGATGTAATCGGTGTTCCAGGGATTGCGCGGGGTGCCGGTGATTTCATTGTGGCCGGTGGTGCCCAGGGCGAATTCGACCATGTTGAGCCGCGCGATGTCGAGCGCCCCGGCGGCGTCGAGCCCGGCCAGGGCGCTGGAGGTTTGCGCCGGCACGTAATCGGCCAGGATGCGCGAGCCGCAGGCGCTGGGCTGACCGGCGCGGTAGAACATTTCCTTGTGGGCCAGGGGCACGCCATGCAGGGGGCCGCGCGGGCCATCCTTGGCCAGGGCGGCATCGGCTTCGTCCGCCGCGCGCAGGGCCGCCTCGGGATCGAGGCGCGCGATACAGTGCAGGGCCGCGCCGTGGCGCTCGATGCGCGCAAGACAGGCTTGGGTTGCTTCGCGTGAGGAAGTTTCGCCCGCCGCGATGGCTTGGGCGGCTTCGCTCAGGCTCAGGGCGGCGAGGCTATCGTCCGGGCTCACGGCGTCTCTCCGCCCCGCATCAAGCGGCGCTGGGCCAAAGTGAAGCCCGAGGGTTCGGCGCCGAAAGGCAGCGCCTTATCCGCCGCATCCGCCAGGCTGGCCAGGCGCCGGGCCGCCGCCGCCGGCTCGCGTACGCGCGCAGGCGTCATCTCGGCGCTCTGGAAGTGCTGCAGCCAGGCAACTAGCCCAGCACCTAGATCGTCCGTGTCGTTTCCGGTCATGGCGAGAGACTAATAGGTGCGGCGGTCCTTGTCACCGCTAGGTGCGGGTATTTCTGCCGCTGCCGCACCAGGTTTGCCTGCTTGCCGCGGCGCGGAAGACAATCGTATGTAAACTTTCCGGCGGTATAAGTCCGTTTCGCGGCCGATTCTCGCCGCGTCTAGCGAGGTCCGACATATGCGCGCCCTGGTGGCGGACGATCATCCCCTGGTGGTGGATGCCCTGACTTTATATTTGCGGGAAATCGACCCCGGCTTTGAGGTTCTTGGCGCCTTGGACATGCCGGGGGCGCTCGCCCAGCTCAGCGCCGGCGGGTCTTTCGACCTGATCTTGCTGAATTTCCATATGCCCGGCATGGACGGCCTGGAAGGCCTGCGCCAGGCGCGCGATGCCTGCCCCGAGATTCCCGTGGTGATGATCGGCGGCTCGGCCCGGCCGCAAGACATGCTGGGCGCGCTGGACCGGGGCGCCGCCGGGGTCATTCCCAAGGACTATTCCAGGATTGCCACCATCAAGGCCCTGGAACTCATCCTCGCGGGCGAGCGCCACGTGCCGGCCCGGCTTCTGGGCGGTCCCAGCGGCTTGCGCGAAACCTGCGCGCCCTATGCGATCGAGGAACAGGCGAAGCGAAACAGCCCCCTGGCCGCCCTGAATGCGCGCGAACGAGAGGTTTTGGCTCTGCTGTCCGAGGGCCTCTCGAACGCCGGCATCGGCCAGGCCCTCGCCATGACCGCCAACGGCGCCAACCACCACCTCAAGAACATCTACCGCAAGCTCGGGGTCCGTAAGCGGACCCAAGCCATGGCGGTCTATTTCGAGGACCACAGGCGCTCGGCCTAAGAGACCGCCATCGGGTCTCCGCCATCTCCCCCAGACTACTACATTAAGCACAGAGCGATACCAAAACAAGTAGTATGACTACCAATACATGTACTATAGTTGTATATTTTCGGTATATACAGAACTAATTTGTGCGATTTAGGTGTTCATTCACCTATTTACTTCAATTTTCCGTGTGTCATTGCGGCGCGGGCACGGGCCGTTACCGCGAGGCCACATAATTTTATTAGGGCTTCGCCACAGTCCCTGCCGGTTGCCTGAGCGTTAACCATCGACTGCGGTCGGTTCGATAAAGGGTTAGGTTTACGACATGAAACTTTTTCAGATTTGCGCCATCGCTCTCGCGGCGGGGTTTTTCGCGGGCAGCGCCCAAGCAACCCCGAAGAAAGAGCCGGCGGCCACGTCGCACGGCGCGGCGGCGGATAGCGCCGAGCAAGTCGC
>JAJFGL010000039.1 GCA_021776135.1 Kiloniellaceae bacterium | reverse complement strand
GCCCGCGTTCGTGAAGCCGTTCGCCAGCGTCAGCACCCCGGATCCAGACGTTCCCGTCCCCTCGATCCGAAGCGTCCCGCCAAACTCATTGGCGAAAGCGCCGTCCAACGAAACCGCCCCCTGAACCAGAAGCGTGCCTTCGTTGGCCACCGAACCGTCGCCGGTCAGGCTATTGACGCTAAATGTCGCGCTGCCCTGGTTGGAAATCACGAAGGCCGTGTCGGTCAGGACATGGGGGGTGACACCACTCACATCTATGGTGCCATTGACCGTGAAGGTCCTGGCGCCTGACAAGGTTCCAGCGATCCAGTCAGCCACACCGTTAATCGTTACGTCGCCCGCGCCGCCAAACTCCCCGCCTCTTAAAGACAGCCCGGAGCTTGTGGAGAAAGTTGAGGCATTCGCGACATTCAGCACGCCATTATTGATAATGAGACCGCCATCGACCGCCAAGCTGTTCAGGTTGGTCGTTCCCGAATCCGTCCGATAGATGGCGTCGCCAAGACCAGCGGGGATAGTGACATCGTCGCCGTCGGCCGGCACCCGGCCTTGGGACCAGTTGTCCGCCGTATCCCAGAAGCCGTCATCGGTGAAATTGGTCCAGGTCTGCTGGTTCGCGGGCTGCTGAACCGTGATCGTTACGGCCGCGCTGTCGAAGCCGCCTTCGCCGTCGGAGATTTGGTAGGTGAAGCTGTCGGCGCCGTTGAAGTTGGCGTTGGGCGTGTAGGTGAAGCTGCCGTCGAGGTTAAGGCTCAGCACGCCGTTAGCCACATCGGTTAACGGTGCGGTGTCGACCGTCAGGTTGTCGCCATCGACGTCGTCGTCGTTCAACAGCACGCCGTTAAGCGCGTTCACGCTCAGCGTTTGGCCTTGACCCACCGCAAACGCATCGTCCTGGGCCACTGGCGCGTCGTTCTGACCGAGAATGTCGATTGAGACGGTCGCGGTACTGGCGCCGCCATTGCCATCGGCGATGGTGTAGGTGAAGCTGTCGTTATCGCTGTCGTCGAATGGCAGGGTCTCGAACTGACCGTTAGGATCGTAAGTGAAGGTGCCGGCGGCGTTGAGGGTCACAAGCGCGCCGGACCCCAAGGCGACGGCTTGCCCGACCGTGACCGCGTTGCCGTCAACCTCGGTCACGCTCAGCGTGTCGCCCTCGGCGTCGCTGTCGTTGGCCAGCACGACGATATCGACGGGGCTGTCCTCGTTGGTATCGGCATTGTCGTCCACGGCAAGCGGCGCGTCGTTGACCGGGGAGACCGTGACCGTGGCGACGGCTATTTGGCTGGTAGCCTGGCCGTCGTCGGCAATGATCTCGATCGTGCGGTCGCCCTCGGTCGGATCGTCGGAGTTGTTGACGTAGGTAACGGAGCGTAAGCTCGCCTCGAACGCCGTTGTACTTGCCGGCCCGGTGAAGACAATCCGGCCGTCGGCGAAAACCGTGCTCGAAATATTGCCAAAGTTTGTCCCGGTCAGCTGCTCGGCGAGCAAATCCTGAACATTCGTAATCCTGACCGTCAGCGAAACCAGATTGCCGCTGTCAATGTCGAGCACAATGCCCTGAGGCGCGATAAAAACCGGATTATCGCCTTCGGTGAAGTCGAGGGCGACATTGATCCCGGTCCCGGCGCCGTTCAGGTCCACCACCGGCGCGTCGTTGATCGGGGAGACCGTGACCGTGGCGACGGCGATTTGGCTGGTGTCCTGGCCGTCGTCGGCGACCACTTCGATGGTACGGTCGCCCTCGCTTGGGTCTTCCGATTGGTTCTCGTAGGTGACCGTGCGCAGGACTTGCTGGTACTCGGCTAGGCTCGCCCCTCCCGTCAAGCTCAAGACGCCGGTGACATCGTTGAAAACGGCCGTGACAGTGGTGCCGGCCGTGTTCGCACTCAAGAACTCGGCGCCCGCGTCCTGCAGGTTGGTTATGGTCAGCGTCAGCGAGACAAGCGTGCCACCATCCGCGTCGTCAACCTCCGCGCTTGGCGCGATGGAAACCGGCGCATCGCCCTCGGTAAAGCTGCTGATTTCATTTATGCCGCCCGCGTCGCCGCTGTTCAGGTCCACCGCCGGCGCGGCGTTGCCGGCAAAGACCTCAAGCGTGATCTCGGCCACGTCGCTCAGAGAATTCACGTCCCCGTTATCGTCGGCCTGCACGCTTATGGTGCGAAGGCCCGTCGTCGGATTGGCCGAGGTGTTCTCGTAAGTCAGCGTGCGCAGGATGGTCTGATAGTCAGCGGGGGTACCGCCTGCCAATGTCAGCACGCCGGTCGCCGAATTGAACAAAACCTGTACGCCGGTATTGCCCGCATCGGCGTTCAACACCTCCGCCGTCCCGTCCGGGCGGTTGGTCAAGGTAACCCGCAAGGAATCCAGGAATGGCGAATCCACATCGAAGACCGCCGCATCCGGCGCCGCGATAGAAACCGGGCCCTGTCCCCCGATGAAGGACGCCGCGAAGTCGATCCCGGCCCCGGCGCCGTTCAGATCCACCACCGGCGCGTCGTTGACGCCCGCGATGGTGACCGTTGCCGTCGCCGTGTCTTCCCCGCCGTTGCCATCGGCGATGGTGTAGGTGAAGCTGTCGCTGCCGCTATCGTTCGGCCCCAGGTTTTCGAATTGTCCGTTGGGGTCGTAGCTGAAGGTGCCGTTAGTGTTCAGGGTTAAAAGCGCGCCTGAGGCCAGCGTTACCTGCACCCCCACAAAGACCGCGTTACCGTTAACCGCGCTGACTGTTAGGGGATCGCCTTCGGGATCGCCGTCCGCGCCGTTGCCGTTGTCGTCCAGCACGTTGCCGGTAATGAGCGCCGTGTCTTCGTCGGTGGTAAAGGCATCGTCCTGGGCCACCGGCGGATCGTTCACCGGCGTGATATCGAAATCGACTGTGCCGTTGACCGTCACCGTGCCGTCGGAAACCGAGTAAACGAGTTGCCCGGCGGGGCCGTTGGCATCCGCCGGCGCATCGTACTCAAGGCCGAGTAATTGGGCGACAGATATTGGGGTGCCCGTCTCCAAGCCAATGCCGCCGCCGGCGAAGGTCACGTTGCCCAGGGTGGGAAGGGTCTCAATCCTAATCGTCAGATTGTCGCCGTCCGGGTCCAGGGGCGCGGTCAAGTTCAGGGGGTTGTCCTGGGAATCTTCGTCGAAGACGAGCGTCGCGCTGTCGGCGCGCGGCGGCGCGTTGCCGAAGGTCACCGTCGCGGTCGCGCCGTCACTGGTCAGCCCGCCGGAATCCACGGTCAGGTAGGTGAAGGTCGCCGCGCCGGGCGTCGTTTGGAAATCCGCGTCGCTCAGGAAATAGAACACCGAATCGCCGCTCTGAACATTAGCCGCGGCGGTGCCGAGACTGGCGCCCCCCAGGATGGCGTCTATCGTCCCGTCGCCGCCCCTGTCGATCAGAAGCTGGCCCGCGATCTCGCCGGCCGCGTTCCTCGGCAGGTCGGTGATCGTGAACTGGGTCGTGACCCCGTCCTCGGGGTCCGTGCCGTGGATGTTGTCGGCGACGATTCCGGCCTCGCCGACCTGGAACTCGAAGAGAAAGCCGGCGTCGAAGGCGCCCTCATCGCCAATGCCCTGTCCGGCCGTCGCGGTGGTGACATTCCAACCACCCGATCCGTTCGGCGTGAACAGGATACTCTGGCCGCTAAGGTCGAAGTTGTCGGCCCCGGCGGTATTTTCACGCTCGAAAAATTCGTAAACGGTCCCCTCGGCGCCGGTATCTGCGGCGCCCGGCACGGACAGATCCGACTCTCCCGGATCGCTAGCCCCGCCGCCGGCCGTGATTCCGACGATGGCGTCGTGCAAGTGCCCATTCGAGGTGTCGGCGTTGAGCGTCAGATAGTTGAGGGCGATCCGGCCGTCGGCGAACAAAACGGCCTGGAAAGTGTTGCCGTCGTCGTTGGAGAACTCCGGCACGTCCCGCCACGTTACGATGGCCCGGTCGCCGAGATCGACGAAGCTGACGGTGCCCCCGTCACCCGGATCGAGATCGTACCAGGCCGGCGCGATGCGCGGCGGATCGCTCAGGAACTCGGCGTCGTCGGCATCGCAGCAATCGCTCCCGAAACTCGTGCCGCCCAGCCAGATGAAGCCGTTGCTCGACACCGTGATATCGGAGTAGTCAACGCCCTGAAAATTGAAGTTGAAACTGAGCGCCACGGTTTCCGTATCGTCGTCGCTCAAGGGCAGATCCGCCCCCGGCGTGTTATCGAACTCGGCCGCCTCGCCCGGAATCACACCATCGGCGAAGCTCAACCCGGTTGCCGCCAAATTCTCGAAGGTCGCGGTCGCGGCGATGTCGAAGTCGCTGGGCGCTTGATTGAGGTCACCGGCAAGCACGTCGCCGTCCGCGAAACGCAGGATGTCGATGCTTCGAAGACTGTCGATACCGTCGCGGCCGTCTTGCGAGTCGCTAACCTGGATCGCACCGTCATCGAGATTCTGAAAACTGTAATCGGCGAAATTACCTTGGAACACGGCTATGTCTTCGGCGCCGGCGCCGCCGGTCAGAGTGTCGTCGCCCGCGCCGCCCAGAAGAACCAGGCGCTGGTCCGAGGTCATGTCGCTCGCATCGACCACATCGGCGCCCGCGCCGCCATCCACGATAACGGTGTTCTGCGAAACGCCGACCAGATCGCCGACGATAATGACCGTGTCATTGCCGCCGCCGCCTTGAATAACGATCTCCTCGATACCGCTCACGGAGAGATTATCGTTGCCGACCGAAATGGTGAGATTCGGCGAGCCGGTGGAGCCGGTCTGCCCGGTAACGGTGATGGCGACGTCATTGGGGCTCGCGGCCCCCGATATGAGCAGGGTATCGTTGCCGGGGCCGCCGGCGATGGTGTCGCTACCGTCCCCGACAGTGTAGAGGATCGCATCGTTGCCCGCGCCCGCGTTCACCGTGTCGTTATCGGCGCCTGGCACGATTACATCGTTGCCGCCGCCCGACACGATGGCATCGTCGCCGCCAAGCGTCGCAATGATGTCGTTGCCGGCGCCCGTGTTGACGATATCGGGCCCGTCGGTGCCGGTTACGACTTGGTCAAGGTCGACATCTACGACGGTGACGCTCACCGTCGCGGTATCGAAACCGCCAAGGCCGTCCGCTACCGTGTAGGTGAAGCTGTCCGCGCCGCTGAAACCGGAATTGGGCGTGTAGGTCAGCGTTCCGTCCGGATTGGCCACGACCGTGCCGTTCGCGCCTTGAGTTAACGGACTCACGCTGAGCGCATTGCCGTCCGGGTCCGTATCGTTGGCCAGCACGGCAATAACCACCGCGGTGTTTTCGTCCGTCGTCGCCGCATCCGCGGATGCCACGGGAGCCTGGTTGACCACGCTCGGCGGATCGATGGGCGGATCGACTGGGGGTTCGACCGGCGGCTCGGTATTCGTTTCCGGCGGCGAGGTCGTCTCGATCGTCGTATCGTCGGTGGTGCCGGTATCTTCCGTGTCCGGCCCGCTCTCGGCTAACTCATTCGCGGGCTCGAAGCCGCTGCCGCTCGACTGGGCCGCGCCGGAACCGGGCCCCGCCTCGGTTTCCAGCGGCGCGTCCCCGTCCTCGCCCGTATCGTCCCTTTGGTTCGGATCGGGCGCTTCCTGGTTGATCGGCCCGTCCGGGACGTTGTCGAGCTGGATATTCGTTTGGGTGTCGAAGTTCTTATCGGATTGGTTGGCGAAGGCGTTGAGCTCTTGAGCCGTCGCCGGCCGCACGCCGACCGGCGCACCGAGGCGGGTAATGATATAAGCGTCGCCATCGGTGGTGATGTTGGCGATCGTTTCGCCGGTTAAGGGATCGCGGTACGTCAAGCCGATGGGGGGCCCGCCGCCGGTCGCGGAAGCCGTGAAGGTCAGCGGACCGAGCGCGGACTCCAGGGTGCCATAACCCTCGGTTCCGCGAATGCCGATGGTCCCCACCGGCGTCTTGATCAGCATCTCGCCGCTTGGGGCAACCTGACCGGTGATGAAGGAAAAAGTGCCCTGGACAATGGAAAGGACCAGCGAATTATCGGCGCCCGCCGGGTCGTAGATCATGCCGTCCAGTGTGATCCGCGCGTTCGCGGACAAGGTGAAGATAGTGCCGTCGGCGAAACCGATGGCAAGCTCCGAGGCCAGGCCCGTCTGCACCACATCGTTTTGGAAAACCGGATCGCCGATTTGCAGCTCGACCGGCACCCCGTCGCGTATGATGGCCGCGGTGCCGACCACGTCCTGGATCTGGCCGATCGGCGGATCGGTATCGATATCGCCGGTCTGCGCGAAAAGGCGCGGAGTCTGCGACGCGACCAGGGTCGCGATGAGTTGCGGCGCCATCATCGCGCCGTCGGGCGAGAAAAGAATCGGCGCCGCGTCGAGCGCGAAATAATTCACAATCACGAGCGTGGCGCCATCGGCGCCGGTCAAGACCAGATCGTCGCCGACCCGCGTGTAATCCGCCGTGAAAAGAAGCTCGGCGTCCGGGACCACCAAGGATCCGCCGGACGCTTCGATCGGCGGCAGGACTTCCCCTGCCGCGAGGCCATTCGGCCCCGTACCGCTAAACTTAACCATCGACGGCCCACTCCCTGTCCGCGCCAGCTTTTTATCCAAATGCGGCCGCTATTTTTAAGCGTGCCTGCCGGCGTTTTCATCCGGGCGGCGGCGGCGGCGGAACTACCCCCCAACCAATCCTCTGCAGCCGCCAGATCCGGACATATTAACTTAAGAATATCTTAGCGAAAAAATCCTCAATTAGCAACAATATATATCATTATTAGAAGTTACTGTAGTTCGCCTCGTTTACCAGTTAATCTTTATTTATATATCTTCCCGCCTTAACCTATATTAACACTCAATTTTGGTTTGGGATAATCAATATATTCAAAACCAAGGAGTTATGTACGTATTCTAGCGATATACGGCCCTATCCAGTGTGCCGGCGCAGCCAACAGGTTGAATACTTTCAACCATTCGGCCCCAGGGACAATGCTGGCGGCACCTCACTTTTTGATGAGACGATCCGCCTCGGCCAGATCCTCGGGCCGGTTGGCATTGAAAAAGGGGTCGCCGTCGCCTTGCGGCCCTTCGCGCAAGGGAAACTCGACCGTCGCCAGCTTATGGCGCGCGGTCCAAACATCGACCTTGCGTAAGCCCTCCTCGACCATGGCGCGGCGCAGATCGCCCCGCAGGCTGAGCGGCCAAAGGCCGAAGACCGGGTGCGCCCGCCCGGCCGAGGCGGCGCAGGCCAACTCGGCGCCCCCGGCCTCCAGCGCGGCGAGAAAACGGGTCACCAGATCGCGCGGAAAGAAGGGCGCGTCGCAGGCGAAGCTGGCGACGTGAGTGCAGTCCGGCGCGTTCTCCGCCGCCCAGTCCAACCCGGCCAGAACCCCGGCCAGGGGCCCGGCGAAATCCGCGATCCCGTCCGCCGCGACCGGCAGGCCGAAACCCGCGAAGCGCGCCGGATCGCCGTTGGCGTTCAGGACCAGGGCCGCGACCTGAGGCCGGGCGCGGGCGATAATATGCGTCAGGATCGGCTTGCCGGCGAGCGGACGCAGACACTTGTCGCCGCCGCCCATGCGCCGCGACTGGCCCCCGGCCAGGAGCACGCCCGCGACGTGCGTCCTGCTCATTCAGGCGTATCCGGGCGCGGCCAGACGGCCGGAAATGCCGGACAATCCATGGGCGCCCCCGGCTCCAGGGTTACCTCCTCGAAGGGCGGCGACATATAGCCGTCGCGGCGCGCGAAGCGGGCGTCGTCGCCGGTCCAGCGGGCGGCGAAGGCGCGCCGCCGCTGGGACGCGGAGGTATTGCCCGGCGCGCCGTGCAGGGTCAGGGCATGAAAGGCGATACAGTCCCCCGGTTCCAGATCCCACCCCAGGATCGTGTAATCATCCCGGTGGGCCTCGATGTCGGGCACCGGCTCGCCCTCTTGCGTGTCGTGCTCCGCTTGATCGACGAATCGTTTAGGCCGAAACCACTTGCCCCAGCGGTGCGAACCGGCCACGAACTCGACACAGGTTTCGCGCGCCACGGGATCGAGGGGAATCCACAGGCTGCACACCTGGGTGCCATCGACGGTCCAATAAGGCTGATCGTGATGCCAAGGCGTCGGCTCGCCGGTTTGGGCCTCCTTGACCAGAACGTGCTCGTGGAAAAAGTTGACCTTGTTCGAACCCATGATAAGCGCCGCGATTTCGGCCGCCGGCGACTCGAAAACAAAGCGCCGGTATTCTTCGATGCGTTGCCAGTTGCAGTAGTCGCCGAAGAAGTTGCCGGGCTTGCCGGGCGTGGTGTAGCGGTGGGCGAAGCGGCCCGGTTCGGCCAGGTTACGCGCCACACCCGCGCGCAACACCTCGATCCAATCGGCATCGAAGACGCCGCGCAACACCGCCGCGCCATCGCGCGCGTAGGCGGCGGCGTCTTGGCCGGCGATGGGGAACTTACTCATCCGCGCGCCCCGATTTGCGTTGGTGGCGTTTGTCTTCCACGTCGAGAGACGCCGGGTCGTGGTCGTAGTCGATGCGCTCGTTGCCCGAAAGCACGACGAAGCGTTTGCCCTTGGCCCGGCCGATGAGGGTCAGGCCCGCCTGGCGCGCCAGATCGACCCCCCAGGCGGTGAAGCCGGAGCGCGAAATCAGTATCGGGATGCCCATCTGCACGGTCTTGATGACCATCTCCGAAGTCAGGCGGCCGGTGGTATAGAAAATTTTATCCTCGGGCGTAAGCCCCTTGAGAAACATATAGCCGGCGATCTTATCGACCGCGTTGTGGCGGCCGACATCTTCCATGTAGATCAGCGGCCGGTCGGCCTCGCACAGCACGCAGCCGTGGATCGCTCCGGCCTCTAGATACAGGCTGGGCGCGGTGTTGATCTTGCGCGACAGGGCGAACAACCAGGAGGTCTTCAAGACCGCGTCCTTGGGCAAGGCGATATCCTCGAACTTTTCCATGAGGTCGCCGAAGACCGTGCCTTGCGCGCAGCCGGAGGTCCGGGTTTTTTTCTTTAGCTTGTCTTCGTAATCGGTCTTGCGCCCGGTGCGCACGACGATAACGCCAAGATCGTCGTCATGCTCGATCCCGGTCACCCGGTCGTCCGGGCGCAGCATGTTCTGATTGAGCAGAAAACCGACCGCGAGGTATTCCGGGAAATCGCCGATGGTCATCATGGTGACGATTTCCTGGGCGTTCAGGAACAGGGTCAGGGGCCGCTCGACCACCACGGCGGTCTCGATCGCCTGTCCGTGTTCGTTGAAGCCCTGGACCCGCTCGGTCAGGCGCGGATCCTTTGGGTCGGGCCGGATGAGAAACTCGTCCGCCGCGTCCGCCATCTTGGTTTCCAGCTTGGTCATAGAAAGAATATGCGGCCCTCCGGACATTGCCGCAAGCGCTTGCCGGCGGCGGGGCTGGGACGGCACACTGTCCGGCAACATCTAACCTGGAGGCCAGCCCCATGGAGACCATCGACTATTATTATTCGACCCGTTCGTCCTTCGCCTATCTGGGCGCGGCGCGTATCGCCGCCCTGGCGGCCAAGTACGGGCGCCGCCTGGTCCACAAACCGATTATATTATCCACCACCCTGCCGCCCATCGGGGCCCAGCAATTCGCCGACCGCCCGCCGCAGCGCACCGCCTACATGCGCCGCGACTTTCAGCGCTGCGCGGCGCGCCTGGGGCTCGAGGTGGAGCTGGAACCGATCCACCACAACGGCCCGGTCGAACTGCCCAGCGGCATCGTTGTCGCGGCCCAGCACGCCGTGCGCGGCGGCGCGAAGGGCGATCTCGACGCCTTGAGCATCGCGGTGCTCGCCGCCTTGTGGCGCGACGACCGGGATATCGCCGACGAGGCCGTGATCGCGGAACTATGCAAGGCCGCCGGATTCGAGGCCGCGCCCCTGATCGAGGAGGCCATGAGCCCCGAGGTTCAGCTGGAGATCGAGCGGAATAACCGGGAAGCCATCATCCGGGGAGTCATGGGCTCGCCCACGTATTTCCTGGGCCAAGAGAACTTCTACGGCCAAGACCGCCTGGATTTTGTCGAGGAAGCCCTGGCGGCGGGCTAAAGCTTGGCCGCTACAAGTTCTGAGCGCCGTCAACTGCGATAACTTGGCCCGTCACCCAGGAGGCGGCTTCGGACAGCAGGAAGGCGGCGGCGCGGCCAACCTCTTCGGGCTGGCCCATGCGGCCGAAGGGGATGCCGGCCAAGACCTGGTTGTAGAATTCAGGTTCCTCAGCCTTGCGCCGTGCCCAAGACCCGCCGGGAAATTCAATCGAGCCAGGGGCGATGCAGTTCACCCGGACCCTATCGGGCGCGTAGAGGAGGGCCTGTGATTGGGTCAATTGATTGACCGCGGCCTTAATCGCGCCGTAGGGGATTGAGGTCGTGGCGCCGATTCCGGATATCGATGAGATATGCAGCACCGCACCGGCGCCGGCCGCCTTGAAATGCGGGATCGCCGCCCAAGTCGCCCGCACCAAGCCCATGAGATCGACTTCCATGCTCTTAGACCAGCCATCTTCGTCGTCGCGCGCGCCGAAGCCGCTGGGGTTATTGACCAGGGCATGCAAACCACCCAGATGCTCGGCGGCGCCCTCGATAAAGGCGGTGATCGCCGCCGGATCGGATACATCGCAAATCGCGGCGTAAACGGTGCCGCCCAGCGCACTGAGTTCTTGCTTGGCGCGTTCGAGGCTGTCCGCCGACCGCCCGCAGATCGCCACCGGAGCCCCTTCGCGCGCACAGGCCGCCGCGATAGCGTAGCCAATGCCCCGGGTTCCGCCCGTCACCGCCACGGCCTTGCCTGCCAGTCCTAAATCCATGGTTCCTGTCCTTAAGTTCGAGAAAGCGGCCGCCCGCCTCATTCCTACAGGACTATGGGCCAAGCGGAAAGCCGCCGTAATTAGCCCGATTTGGCATGAAAAAGCTGAATCGTTGGAATTTATGCAGAAATATGCATAAACTTGCAGGATGAACGATATCACAGCCGCCTTTGGCATGGCCTTCGCCATGTTGCTGGATTTGGATCGCGATTTGATCGAGATCGTCGGCCTGTCCCTGCGGGTCAGCTTCCTGGCCGTGGGTCTGGCCGTGTTGCTGGGCCTGCCTCTGGGCGCGGCGGTGGCGCTGTACCGCTTTCCTGGCCGGACAGTACTCCATGCCTTGCTCACGGCCTTCATGGGCCTGCCGCCGGTGGTGGTCGGGCTGGTGGTTTACCTGCTGCTGTCGCGCGCCGGGCCGCTTGGCGTGCTCGGCCTGCTGTTCACACCGGCCGCCATGATCCTGGCGCAATGCCTCCTGGTCCTGCCCATCGTCGCCGCCCTGAGCGCGCAAATCGTCGCCGATTTGAACCGGGAATACGACGAGCAGTTGCGCTCCCTCGCCGCCGGGCCGGGCCAGCGCCTGGTCACCCTGCTGTGGGATGGGCGCTTCAGCCTCCTGACCGCGATTCTGGCCGGTTTCGGCAGGGCCATCGCCGAGGTCGGCGCGGTCATGATCGTGGGCGGCAACATCGCCCACTCGACCCGGGTCATGACCACCGCCATCGCCTTGGAAACCAGCAAGGGCAATTTGGCCCTGGCCCTGGGCCTGGGCCTGGTGCTGATCGTCCTGGCCCTCACCGTCAACCTGGCCGTCCTGGCCCTGCGCGACGCGGTACGGCCAAGTCATGGCTGAACGCGAAGCGATCCTGCCCCTGCGATTGGAAGGCGTGTGTTTCGACGCCGGCGGCAAGCGCTTGATCGAGGATGTAAGCTTCGGCCTGCGGGCCGGCAAACGCTCTGTGATCCTAGGCCCCAACGGGGCCGGGAAAAGCCTGCTATTGCGCCTCTGCCACGGTCTGCTCAGCCCGAGCGCCGGGACCATATCCTGGGCCGCGCCGGAAGGCGCCGGGCGCGCGCACCGCCAAGCCATGGTGTTTCAGCGTCCGGTGCTGCTGCGCCGCTCGGCCGCCGCCAATGTCGCCTATCCCTTGCGCCTGCGCGGCGTCCCGGCGCGTGAGCGTGGCGCGCGAGTCGAAGAAGCCCTGGCCCGCGCGGGCCTCGGCGCCAAGTCCAAGCAGGCGGCGCGCAGCCTGTCGGGCGGGGAGCAGCAACGCCTCGCCATGGCCCGCGCCTGGGTCATGGCCCCCGAGGTGCTGTTCCTCGACGAGCCGACGGCCAACCTGGACCCCGCCGCCACCCGCGCCATCGAAACGCTGATCGGGGACGTCCACGCCTCGGGCGCCAAGATCGTCATGACCACCCACGACCTGGGCCAGGCCCGCCGCTTGGCGGACGAGATCCTGTTCCTGCACCGCGGCCGCTTGCTTGAACGCGCCGAAGCCGCGGCGTTTTTCTCAAAGCCCCGCACGGCGGAGGCCTCGGCCTTCTTGAAAGGAGATCTGGCATGGTGACGCGGCGAATTTTTTTGGCCGGTTTTATTCTGGCCGCCATGACCTTCCCCGGACTGGCGGCGGAACGCAGCATTGTCGTCGCCTCGACCACCTCGACCGAAAATTCCGGTTTGTTCGGCGCCATCTTGCCGATCTTCGAAGCGGCGAGCGGCATCCGCGTGAAGATCGTCGCAGTCGGAACCGGCCAAGCCATCAAGTTGGCGCGGAACGGCGACGCCGACGTTCTCTTGGTTCACCACCGGCCCTCCGAGGAAGCCTTCGTCGGCCAAGGCTTCGGCGTTAAGCGCTTCAGCATCATGTACAACGACTTCGTTTTAGTGGGGCCGGAAAACGACCCCGCCGGGGTGCGCGGCCTGACCGATGCCGCCACCGCCCTAGCTAGAATCGCGGCGGCGAAAGCCATCTTCGCCTCGCGCGGCGACGACAGCGGCACCCACAAGAAAGAGCTTGAGTTATGGCGGGCGGCCAAGGTTCATGCGCAAGCGGCGAGCGGCCAGTGGTACCGCGAAACCGGCGCCGGCATGGGCGCGACCCTGAACACGGCATCCGCCCTGGGGGCCTATGTCCTGGCCGACCGGGGCACCTGGATCGCCTTCGCCAACAAGGGCGATCTCGGCATCATGGTCGAGGGCGATGCGCGCCTGTTCAACCCCTACGGCGCGATCCTGGTCAACCCGGCCCGGCACCGGCACATCAAGGCCGCCGAGGGCCAAGCCTTCATCGACTGGCTGATTTCCCCTGCCGGGCAACAGGCCATCGCGGACTACAAGCGCGGCGGCCGGCAACTGTTTTTCCCCAACGCAGACTAGGCGGGCTCACGGCCGAGTCTCATACCGTCATGCGCGGGCTTGACCCGCGTATCCATGGGTGTGGCATGCTCGGGCTCATGCCGTATTACGTTTACAACATGGCGAGCAAACGAAACGGGACTTTATACGTGGGAGTTACGAATGATCTCGTAAGACGAGCCTATCAACACAGGGAACATCTAGCTGGCGGCTTCACAAAACGACATGATGTGAATTCATTGGTCTACTTCGAGATTTTCGACGATCCCACCACTGGAATCCAGCGGGAGAAAAATATCAAACATTGGAAGCGCGACTGGAAAATCGAATTGATCGAGCGTGACAACCCGGATTGGAATGATTTGTTCGAGGATCTGTGCGGTTGAACAATGGATACGCGGGTCAAGCCCGCGTATGACTGTGTAGGGAAGGATTGTAACCAATATAGTCATACGCGGGCTTGACCCCCGTATCCATGGAGGCATCGCGCAAGGTCCATGAGATGTCTTCGCGGAGTTCGGGCAGCACTCGTCGACTTGAGAATTTGGATTATGCGCTCAGTAATCTGCTCCCCAACGCGGACTAGGCGGGCTCACGGCCCGTTGTAACGCACGGCGCCGAGACCGGCGATGTTGTAGCCGCCCATGGACTCGGCGCGCGCCGCGAAGGCGGGCGTGCGGGCGAAGGCGAGCAGGGTCTGGACCGGCGCTTCGAAGTAATCGCGCCGGCGCAGCAGAAGGTCGTAGCGTTCCTCCATCAAGGGCACGAAATCCAATTTGAGCGTGCGCGCCACGGCCTCGACCGCCAAGCCGGCGTCGGCGCGTCCTTCCAGGATCGCCAGGCCCAGATCGGTCTCGCCGCGCGCGGTCCCGGATGCGTTCTCCAGGTCTTCGAGGGCCAAGCCGTCTTGCGCCAGAAGATGCCTGAGCAGGAGGTAACTTCCTGCTTCGCGCTGCCGCAGCACGATCTTCAAGCGCTTGGTTTTGAGATCGCCCAGGGCCGTTATCCGGTGAGGATTTCCGGCCGCCACCACCAGCCCCTGGCGGCGCCAGGCCCATTCGAGCAGCACCAAGCCCTGAGAGGCCAGCATCGGCGCCGATAGATTGGCGCCCAGGGCCGGCAGATTGAAATCGCCGCTATCGGCGTCGAAAAGATGCAGGCCCGCCGCCAGGGCCTGGCCCTCGGCGAAACGCTTGATGCCGTCCAGGCTGCCGCCCGGCAACAAGGCCAGACCGCAGGCGGATTCCTTGACCGCCCATTCGAGCAGCGGATCCTGGCTTCCGGCCAAAACCGGCGGCGGCCGGACGGGCTCCTCGCCCACCGCGTTCTCGCTCAACCAAAGATCTATAAGCGTGCGTGGGAACAACCACTTGCCGGTCACCCGCGTGCACGGAATGGCGCCCTGGCGGACCAGCTCGTAAACCCGCCGCTCCTTGATCCGCAGGTATTCCGCGACCTCCTTGGTGGTCAAGAAGTCTTGTTCGGAAGGAATCGGCGGGGGCTGTGACATGGCGCGCAGTATAGCCACACGGCACCACCCTTGACCGCAAAGATTTTGGGGTCGATTACGCGCGGCGCATGGTTACAATACCGCCAGGAGACAATACCGGATGCCGCGAAACCAAGCGGCACAATATCTTAGGGAGGTTCTTTCATGGAGATGCGCGGCAAGCGCGTCCTCGTCTGCTCTTGCGAAGAGACCATGCCCCTGAACGCGGAGCGGCTCGCCAAGGCGTGCCGGGCCGTGGGGGCGACGGGCGAGCTAGAGCTGAACAGCCAGTTGTGCCGGGCGCAGCTCGGCAATTTCCAGCGCGCGATCCTGGGCGGGGAAGCGGTGCTGACCGCCTGTACCCAGGAAGCGCCGCTGTTCACCGAGATCGCCACGGAAGACAACCCCGGGGCCGAGCTTCGCTTCGTCAACATCCGCGAGCGCGCGGGCTGGTCGGCCGAGGCGAAGGACGCGGTCCCCAAGATCGCGGCGCTGCTGGCCGAGGCGGCCATGGAGATCGAGCCGGCCCCCGCCATGACCCTGGTTTCGCGCGGCGTCTGCCTGGTCTATGGCGCCGACGAGCGCGCGCTCGAGGCCGGACAGCAATTGTCGTCGCGCCTGGATGTCACCGTCTTACTCAAGCGGCCCGGTGAGATCGTGCCGCCGCGCATCATGGACGTGCCGATATTTCAAGGCACCGTCACCCAGGCCAAGGGCCACTTGGGCGCCTTCGGAATCGGCCTCGACGGCTATGCGCCGGCGGCGCCCTCGGGCCGCGCCGCCCTCGCCTTCGAGGCGCCGCGCGACAATGCCTTTTCGGAATGCGATTTGATTCTGGATATGACGGGTGACGCCCCGCTGTTCACAGCCCATGAAAAGCGCGACGGATATCTTAGCGTCGATCCGGACGACCCGGTCGCCGTGCAAAAAGCGATCTACGCCCTGGCCGACATGGTCGGCGAGTACGAGAAACCGCTTTACATTCGTTTCGACGGCGATCTGTGCGCCCATTCGCGCGCCCGCAAGACCGGCTGCACCCGTTGTTTGGACGTTTGCCCGGCTTCGGCGATCCAGCCGGCCGGCGATACGGTCGAGATCGACCCGCATATTTGCGCCGGCTGCGGCGCCTGCGCCAGCGTCTGCCCATCCGGGGCCGCGACCTATCAACTGCCGGGCGGCGATAGCGTGTTCGAACGCTTACGCACCCTGCTTTCGGCTTACCGCAAGGCTGGCGGCGAGGCACCTGTCCTCTTGGTTCACGATAGCCGTTACGGGGAGGATCTGGTCGCCCTCATGGCCCGGTGCGGGCGCGGCCTGCCGGCGCGGGTTCTGCCCTTCGCGCTCAA
Source organism: Kiloniellaceae bacterium (assembly GCA_021776135.1). Taxonomy (GTDB): domain Bacteria; phylum Pseudomonadota; class Alphaproteobacteria; order Kiloniellales; family J153; genus JAJFGN01. Next base: position 76,385 of record JAJFGL010000039.1, on the reverse strand, counting down.
CGAAACCACCCAGGTGGGAATCGATTTCCTGGCCGTGGCGCTTGCTTACGGCGCGGCGCAGATTTGTTTCCTGATCGATCCCAAAAAGCGCGGCGAGCTATCCGGCCTGGCCGGCCAGATCGGCCTGGCGGAAACCGCCATGGAAGGGCTTGGCCACGGCGGCGGCCGGGTCCATGTCCTGGACCATGCCGACCCCGAGGCCATCGAAGCCGCGCTTTACGCCTTAAAGCAGAGCGCGCCGCCGGAAGCGGGTAATTTCCTGCCCATGGGCGGCAAGCGCACGCGCACCATGTTGGCCTTGCGCCACTTGCACGACCACGCGCCGCGAAAACCCGACATCCTGCCCCTGCCCGCGGGCGCCCCCTTCGGCGCGGTCACGATCGACACCGCGGGTTGCACCCTCTGCCTGGCCTGCGTGGGCGCCTGCCCGACCGGGGCCCTGGCGGACGATCCGGACCGGCCCTGGCTCGGCTTCAAGGAGGAGGCCTGTATTCAATGCGGCCTGTGCCGCGTGACCTGCCCCGAATCGGTCATCACCCTGGACCCGCGCTTCAATTTCACCGGCGCGGCGCGCGATACAATCACCCTCAATGAGCAGGAGCCGTTTGAGTGCATCCGCTGCGGCAAAGCCTTTGGGGTCAAGGCGACCATCGAACGCGTCGCGGATCAACTGGCCGGCAAGCACAGCATGTACGCCGATTCGGATCAGATCGAACGCATCAAGATGTGCGAGGACTGCCGCGTCACCTCGCAGTTCGAGAGCAAGGACAATCCGTTCCAAGGCGCGCCCCGCCCGGTTCCGCGCACCACCGACGACGATCTGCGCGAGCGCGAGATCGAGGAAGCGCGCGCCAAGCTACTTGCGGAACGCGCGGAAACAAACGGCGCGGGCAACGACGGCTAACGCGCTTTCGTCACCCTTGGGCTCCGCCCTATCGTCACTCTTGGGCTTGACCCCTAGGGTCTATGGAAAAGCCGCGCGTCCACGGAAACTGTGAATACTTGGCGAGGCTGTCACCCCCACCCCGGCCCTCCCCCGTCGAAGGGGGAGGGAGTTAGTGGGAGAACGCAGCCTTCTTACCCTTCCCCCATCGAAGAGAGAGGGAGATTTGGTCACCTACTCATTAAGCCATCATCCTCATTAAGCCGTCATCCATTTATGAGCCGGTGACCTAGAGGAAGTGCGATGCTTTTTCTCCCTCCCCCCTTGAGGGGGAGGGCTGGGGTGGGGGGACTTGCGGTGCCAGGAATCTGCTCGGGCGGGTAGCGCGAATTACGGCGACTCGCGCGACCATTCCATGAGTTTCTTGCGCAGGGCCTCGAAGCGCTCGCTGGTATCGGCATCGAACAAGGGATCCTCGCGCCGCCCCATTTCCGCTTCGACCTCGGCCAAGTCGCTGGCGCTCAAGGCCCTGGCCGCCGCCGGCAGGAAAACCTCTTCTTCCTTGCCCATATGGGCGCGGTAACGGGCGATGAAGTCCCGGGCCATGGCGACGAAACTATCGCGGGAAACTTCGGTCTCCTGCAAAACGTCTTCGACCGCGGCCGCGAAACGCTGGGTCGCGGCTTTGAGGGCCTTGTGCTCCGATTCCAGATCGCCGACCGCCTTGGCCGCCGCCGGATCGCGCGCGCGCAGGCGGCGAAGAATCGCATCTTCCATGGGATGATGATAAAGATCGGGATAGTTCAGGCCGTACTCGACGATACCCTGTATAATTTCGTAGTCGGGCCTCTCGCCGGCATCGAACAGGGTTAGCTGCCGCTCCGCCGCGTCCAACAACTTGGCCAGATTGGCGTGATCTTGGTGAATAGTCTCGATTATGTCAGCCATTCGACACTCCTCGTTCGCGGTACTGGCGCGATTCCGGCCCAAAAAAATTAAGAGTAATTAACACCTGCGCAACGGCATCGAAATGACATGGCTCAAGGACTAGCTAAACACTTCCAACTGCGGAACGAAATTTAGATTGACGCAGTTAGGTATTGTTAACCAATCCCTGCGAGGTTAAACAGGATTAGGTTATTACGAACTGCGGACGTGCTTTTTTTGTGTCCAGAATTATCGAGGGACGCGGGGCTTCGACATACCCATGCTGCATACGGACATAACCGGCACCAAGCACCGAATGGAACCGAGTGGGATTTTAACGGATGCCCGGCGGCGGAACGCTTCACGCGCTCAGCTATGGCATCGCGATGTAAGGGGCTGTGAGGTTTAATGTTTTCTGGTTTGCTTGGCATGCTGTCCGCCGATATGGCGATCGACCTTGGCACCGCGAATACGCTGGTTTACGTCAAGGGCCGCGGTATCGTTCTCAACGAGCCTTCCGTGGTCGCGATCGCGGAGGTCAAGGGCAAGAAACAGGTCCTGGCCGTCGGCGACGAAGCCAAGCTGATGCTGGGCCGCACCCCCGGCAACATCCAAGCCATCCGCCCCTTGCGCGACGGCGTGATCGCCGACTTCGAGGTCGCGGAGGAAATGATCAAGCATTTCATCCGCAAGGTTCATAACCGGCGCAGCTTCGCCAGCCCGCAAGTCATTGTTTGCGTGCCCTCCGGCTCGACCGCGGTCGAGCGCCGGGCCATCCAAGAATCGGCCGAAAGCGCGGGCGCGCGCCGGGTGTTCCTGATCGAGGAACCCATGGCGGCGGCCATCGGCGCCGGCTTGCCGGTGACCGAGCCGACCGGATCCATGGTCGTCGATGTCGGCGGCGGCACCACCGAGGTCGCGGTCCTGTCCCTGGGCGGCATCGTGTATTCCCGTTCCGTGCGGGTCGGCGGCGATAAAATGGACGAAGCCATCATCGCCTATATCCGGCGCAACCATAACCTGCTGGTCGGCGAAGGGTCGGCCGAGCGGATCAAGAAGGAAATCGGCTCCGCCTGCCCGCCCGAGGACGGCGAAGGCCGGACCATGGAGATCAAGGGCCGCGACCTGATGAACGGCGTGCCCAAGGAATTGATTATTTCCGAACGCCAAATCGCCGAATCCATGGCCGAGCCGGTCGGCGCCATCGTCGAGGCGGTCAAGGTCGCCCTGGAACACACCGCGCCGGAATTGGCGGCCGATATCGTCGATAAGGGCATCGTCCTGACCGGCGGCGGCGCCTTGCTCAGCAACCTGGACTACGTCCTGCGGGCCTCGACCGGACTGCCGGTATCGATCGCGGACGACCCCCTGTCCTGCGTGGCCTTGGGAACGGGCCGCTGCCTGGAGGAAATGAAGACGCTTAAAAATGTCTTAATAACCATGTATTGAGACTTCAGTTTCTGTTTATTTATTTCATGTATTAATCTAAGTTGCATTCCAACGACCCCGATAACCAATTCGTTTCGCCCGATGACTTCGCTCCGGGCGCCCGCGAACGGGAGGCGACGTGAAAAGGCCGTCCGGCTCAATCTCCCACCTAGCGACGCCGGTACGGGCGTGGGCTCACCGCTTTGCCTTCCTTCTTCTTGTCGCCAGCGCTTTCGGCCTCATGCTTCTAGGCAAGATGGACAGCCTGCTGGTGGAACGCGCCCGCACCGCGGTTACCGATGCGGCGGCGCCCTTGCTCGACGCGGCATCGCGGCCGTCGGACGCCATCAACGGCATGATCGAATCCCTCGGCGAAATGGCCGACCTGCGGGCGGCAAACAGCCTTCTACGGCGGGAAAACGACCGCCTGCGCTCTTGGCAGGCGCTGGCGCTGGAGCTTGAGGCGGAGAACACCGCCCTGCGCAAGCTGACCCATGCGGTTCAGGATTCCAGCTTGCGATTTGTCAGCGCGCGTGTGATCGGCGACCCGGGCGGCGCTTTCGCCCGCTCCGTCCTGGTCAACGCCGGCGCCAGGGAGGGCGTGGTCAAAGGCCAGGCGGCCATCACCAGCGATGGCTTGGCCGGCCGGGTGGCGGAGGCCGGAATGCGCGCCGCCCGGGTGCTTCTGATCACCGATATCAATAGCCGGATTCCGGTTTTGGTCGGCAAGGGGCGCGACCGCGCGATCCTGGCCGGCGACAACTCCGCCCAGCCCAAGCTTTTGTATCTGGCACCGGGTATCGAAGTGAAACCGGGCGACCGGGTCATCACCTCGGGGCGTGGCGGCGCCTTTCCCAGGGGCCTGCCGGTGGGTGTGGTGTCCCAGGCAGGCGAAGGCGCCTTGCGGATCCAGCCCTTCGTGGACTGGTCGCATCTTGAATACCTGCGCCTGGCCGAATTCGAATTCAGCGGCGTCTTTCAAGCGCCGGCTACCATGAACGCAAACGCAAGCACAGAGGCCAATACGGCCAAGAAGTCCCAAGGCGCGGAGCGTTGAACCTGACCGTCTGGACCCGCCTGGATGTCGTAGCCCGCAATCTGTTTCCGTTTGCTTTTACCTTGCTCCTCGTCATGGGCGCCGTCATACCCCTGCGGGTTCCCGATCTGTCGCCGATCATTCCCTCATTGGGACTTATCTCGATATTTTACTGGGCCATTTACCGCCCCGGCCTCATGCCCGGATGGGCGGTTTTCCTCTTGGGGCTGGTCCAAGATCTGCTAAGCGGCGGCCCGATCGGGATTCACGCCCTGGTTTACCTGCTATTGGCCGCCGCCGTGGGATCTCAGCGCCGGGTTCTGGCGGCGGGATCCTTCACCTTCGTTTGGTCGCTTTTCCTGCCCGCCGCGGCGGTGGCGTTCTTCTTGATCTGGCTCCTGTATAGTCTAAACATCATGGCGATGATCGACCCGCGTTCAGTGGTATTTCAGTACTTGACGACCGTCGCGGTCTATCCGTGCTTGGCATGGCTGTTCGCCCAGGCACAACGCATATTGCTTCGCTAGGATCTGTGGACACTTAGGACCATGGCGCTGAAACAAGAAGGCCGCGACCGCTATAAAAACTTCACCCGCCGCGCGCTCTTGATCGGCGGCGCTCAGGGCCTGCTGTTTTCGGCGCTCGCGGCGCGCATGTATTATCTGCAAATCCTCGAAGCGGACAAATACGCCACCCTGGCCGAGGACAACCGGATCAACCTGCGCCTTATCGCGCCGCCGCGCGGGCGCATCGTCGATCGCTTCGGCACCCCCATGGCGCTGAATCAGCAAAACTACCGCGTGGTTCTGGTCCGCGAACAGGCCCGCGAGGTGGAACGGACCCTGGATTCCCTAGCTCATATCATCGATTTGTCGGAACGCGATTACCGGCGCATCCTGCGCGAGACCAGCCGCAAACGCGCCTTCGTGCCGGTGACCGTGCAAGACAACCTGACCTGGGAGCAAGTCAGCCGAATCGAAGTCAACGCCCCGGACCTGCCCGGCGTCAGCATCGAGGCCGGCCAGACCCGAAACTATCCTTACGCCGAACCGCTGACCCATATCCTGGGTTACGTTTCGGCGGTTTCCGAAAAAGAGCTGACCGGCGACCCCTTGTTGGAGCTGCCGAGTTTCCGTATCGGCAAGCAGGGCATAGAAAAACAATACGACCTGGATTTGCGCGGCGCCGCCGGCAATAGCCAGCTGGAGGTCAACGCCTTCGGCCGCGCGATCCGCGAGATATCCCGCGACGAAGGCACTCCCGGACGAGACTTGGTTCTGACGGTCGATGCCGAGCTGCAAACCTTTGTCCATATGCGTCTGCAGAACGAGCTTAGCGCCTCGGCCGTGGTCATGGATGTGCAGAACGGCGATGTCCTGTCCCTGGCGTCGACGCCCGGCTTCGATCCTAATCTGTTCAATGTCGGCATGACTAACGAAACCTGGAACGGGTTGATCAGCGACCCCCTGTCGCCCTTGACCAACAAGGCCATCGCCGGGCAATACCCGCCGGGATCGACCTTCAAGATGGCGGTCGTCCTGGCCGCCTTGGAGGCCGGCGTCGCGCCGGATCACCGGGTTTTCTGCCCCGGATTCATAACCCTGGGCACATCCCGGTTCCACTGCTGGAAGCGCAATGGCCATGGTTGGCTCGACATGTACGGCTCTCTGCGCGAATCCTGCGATGTCTATATTTACGACGTGGCGCGCAAGGCGGGTATCGACCGGATCGCCGAAATCGCCAGGCGCCTGGGGCTGGGCGCGGATACCGGCATAGATTTGCCGGGCGAAAAACCCGGCCTGATTCCGACCCGCGATTGGAAGCTCGCCACCACCGGCGAGCCCTGGCAGCTTGGCGAAACCCTGGTCAGCGGCATCGGCCAGGGATTCGTTCTCGCGACCCCTTTACAGCTCGCGGTCATGACCGCGCGTATCGCCAATGGCCTGCGCGTGACCCCGCGCCTGACCCGCCCGCCCCTCGACGGTGAGGCACCGGCGGAATTGGCCTCCCTTGGATTTCCCAACGACCACCTTAAGGTCGTCAGGACCGGCATGGACCAGGTGGTCAACAGCCGGCGCGGCACCGCTCGGGGGTCGAGCATAGACATCGAGGGCCAGGAAATGGCGGGCAAGACCGGTACCTCTCAGGTACGCCGGATCACCATGGCCGAGCGCGCGGCCGGCCTGAGCAAGAACAAGGATCTGCCTTGGCGCCGGCGCGATCATGCGCTCTTCGTGGCCTATGCGCCGGTTCATGCGCCGCGCTACTGCTGCGCCGTGGTGGTCGAACATGGCGGCGGCGGCTCCTCGACCGCGGCCCCCATCGTGCGCGATATCCTGCTTGAAGCCCAGCGGCGGGATCCGGCGGTGAACCCGCCGATTCAGCTCGTCGCCGGGGAACGGCCCGCATGACCCGCCCCCGCACCTCGCTTTTGTTCGGCACAACCGCCGGCCTGCGCAACCCGGAGATGTCCCTGAGCGAAAAACTGTGGCAGATCAACTGGACCCTGGTGCTTCTGATCTGCGCCATCGCCGGCACCGGCTTCGCCATGCTCTATTCCGCCGCCGACGGCAATATGGACCCCTGGGCCTCGCGCCAGATGGCCCGCTTCGGCGCCGGCCTGGGCTTCATGTTCGCGGTCGCCCTGGTCGATGTTCGGTTTTGGTATCGTCACGCCTATGTCATCTACCTGGCCGCTTTCGCGCTGCTGATCGCGGTCGAGTTGATCGGCTCTACCGGCATGGGCGCGCAGCGCTGGATCGACCTCAAGGTGATCCAGCTTCAACCTTCCGAGGTTATGAAGGTCGCCTTGGTGCTGGCCCTGGCGCGGTATTTCCACGGCGTGGCCTTGGACGATATCGGCCGCGTCACGTTCCTGCTGGTGCCCTCCGCGCTGATTCTCTTTCCCATGGCCCTGGTGTTGAAGCAACCCGACCTGGGGACCGGCATCATGCTCGCCGCCGTTGGCGTGACGGTGTTTTTCTGCGCCGGGGTGCGTATCTGGAAGTTCGCCCTGGCCACCGCCTTGGGCCTGGCGGCGATACCCATTGCCTGGCAGTTCCTCCTTGGCTACCAAAAACAGCGCATCGCCACCTTCCTCAACCCCGAGTTGGACCCCCTCGGCGCCGGCTATCATATCCTGCAAGCGAAGATCGCCCTGGGGTCCGGGGGCCTTTCAGGCAAGGGCTTCCTGCTAGGCACCCAAAGCCATCTGAACTTCCTGCCCGAGATGCAGACCGACTTCGTTTTCACCATGTTCGCCGAGGAATTCGGCCTCGCCGGCGGTCTGACCCTGCTCGGCGCCTACGCCCTGCTGCTCGCCTACGGTTTCGCCATCGGCCTGCGTTCGCGCAATCAGTTCGGCCGCCTCCTGGCGGTCGGGCTGACCTGCAATCTGTTCTTCTATGTCTTCATCAACATGGCCATGGTCATGGGCCTGGTCCCCGTGGTCGGCGTGCCCCTGCCGCTGATTTCCTACGGCGGGACCGCCATGTTGACGGTCCTGGGCGGGCTCGGCCTGGTCATGTCGGTCTACATACACCGCGACGTGCGCATATCCCGCCACGGCCCCGGCGACGAGATGTGACCCCAAACCCACGGTAAGTCTCGACAAATCGGGCCGCTCTTGCTATCTAGCCGTCTCCATGGGCGTAAAGCTCAGGGCGCATAGCTCAGTTGGCAGAGCAGCTGACTCTTAATCAGCGGGTCCAAGGTTCGAGTCCTTGTGCGCCCACCAAATAAACCCTTGATTTCTTTGATGGAATCAGGGGTTTATTTTTGTTCCATTCCGAAAAATCAGCACCAGTTTGCAGACGGTTTGCAAAATCCGTTCGATCTACGTTCTGCGTGGGATGATATTTGCGGGTGATTAGGCACTGCTGAATCGGGGATGTATTTGTCTCCCGCCGCGTACATCGAAATAGAATCCAGCGAAATCTTAGCTTCTCTCCCTGCTGTCCATGCCCAACGCGTACGGGGTCACACCTACGGGGTCAGGTCTTGCAATCATGCACATGTTCCTGCATTCAGCCAGATGTTGTATTGCAAGACCTGACCCCTTGACAGGCCGTGGAGCGAAGCATGATTGATGCGCGCTGGTCGATGAAACAAAGGTTTCAATACCAAGGACAATCGATCGCGTACGATGTCTTGGGCGAGGGCGTTCCCATTGTCCTCGTCCATGGAACGCCTTTCTCGTCATACGTATGGCGATCGATTGCTCGCGAACTGGCGCGTAACTACAAGGTCTACCTCTACGATCTACTCGGATATGGGCAGTCCGAGAAACGGGCGGGCCAAGACGTTTCGCTCGGCGTGCAGAACGATGTTTTTGCCGCGCTCATTGACCACTGGAACCTAGTGACGCCGAATGTTATTGCGCATGACTTTGGCGGTGCCACCGTCTTGCGTGCGCAGCTTCTTAACGGATGCGATTACAAGAAGCTCCTTCTGTTCGATGCCGTAGCTGTGCGGCCATGGGGCTCACCGTTCGTGCAACACGTCCGTCATCACGAAGAGGCATTTGCAGGCGTTCCGGATTATCTCCAACGCGCCATTCTAAGTGCCTACATCCGTGGAGCCATCAGTCGAGATATGACGGACGCGGAAATAGAGCCTTACATCACACCATGGATGGGTGACGTGGGCCAACCTGCCTTCTACCGCCAGATCGCCCAGATGGATCTTCGATTTACCGACGAGGTCGAGGGACGCTATGGCGAGATACGATCCCCCGTCTTGCTGTTGTGGGGCACTGAGGACGAGTGGATACCACTTGAGCGAGGCCGGCAGCTCGCCGGTATGATTCCGGGCTGTGAGTTTCGTGAAATTGCGGGGGCGGGCCATCTTATGCAGGAAGATGCTCCCGAAGCGATCGTCTCTGCCGCGCTCACATTTTTCGCTTAGAAAAGGCTGATCGCTGGATCGCACCACTGTCCGCTTGCGATGCAGTGGACGGCTCCCGGCACCGGCATCGCAATGTGCCAAAGAGCTGTCGCTTTTGAAGTGTGGCGTGAGTCCGTTCTTGGCTAGGAACGTCGGTTTGGCCCGCCGTCAACTACGTCGGCTATGGCCCAACCTCCGGACATTCGCGAGCTGACTTCCGCGATTAGGGCTGAAACAGACGTGAGCCTACGGGGTCAGGTCTTGCAATCATGCACATGTTCCGACGGGGCGGCCCCCACGCAAGTCACGGACGCTCAAGTCACGGGGTCATAATACCGTGCCCGGCAATAGAGCAGCCCGCTTTCGGCATCGTACTCTCGTCCGGTGAAGGCGTAGGGCTGGGCGAGGGTCTCGCTTTGGCTCTCGAAGTTGAATTACGGCGACAGTGCCCTAATTTCCGATTCCGATTCGATACTTGAAAGCCTTGGGCTAGGCCGCGAGTATAAAATTGTATTGATCGGATATACCGATCCCTGACTAAACCGGATAGAGGATTGAAGAATGAACGCTACGATGCCCGCAGGCATGAAACGCCTGGATTTGCGAGACAAGAAAGTTCTCGTAACCGGCGCGGCAAGCGGTATCGGCTTTGCGTGCTGCGAATTGATGGGCGCGCGCGGCGCGGACGTCATAGTCACGGACATCGATCCCGAAGCGGCGGCCCAGGCGAGCGGGAAGCTTAATCGTGCCGGCATGTCCGCCCAGGCGCTCCAGCTCGACGTTGGCTCGCGGCGCAGCATCGCCACGGCTTTTGCCGGGATCGAAACCTTGGACATCTTGATTTCCAATGCCGGAACCGGCGCGCGCATACCGGCCGCCGATATGCCGGAAGAAGATTGGCGGCGGGTGATAGACATTAACTTGACCGGCGGTTTCCTCGCCGCCCAGGAGGCGGCGCGCCGAATGGGGACCAGGGGCAAGGGTGCGATCCTTTTCGTGGCCTCGATCATGGGTTTGATCGGCGGCGGGCTCTACCCCAATGCCGCCTATCAGGCCAGCAAGGGTGCGCTCGTGAACTTGACCCGTACCTTGGCGCTCGAATGGGCGGACCGGGGCATTCGGGTTAACGCCGTCGCGCCAGGCTTCGTCCGCACGCCACTGACTCTGGGGCTTTTATCCGATCCGGAAATGGAAAAAGCTATTCTGGCCTCGACCCCCATGGGCCGCCTGATCGAGCCTGTGGAAGTGGCCGAAGCAGCGGCATTTCTGGTCTCCGATGCGGCCTCGATGATTACCGGCGTGACCCTGCCGATCGATGGCGGCTGGACTTCCCGCTAGAGCTGATCGTAAAATAACCCCAAATCGCGACCAATATTGAGCCCCCTTTCCCAGATTTGGACCATTTTTCGGCATGGCAAAAGAAAATAATTCTCCACTTGGAGACGATAGCGCCGAAGAACTGAATGTCGTGAAAATGCAGAACATGGCGGTCCGCGGCGCCAGCGCGATCGAAGCCAAACTCAGGTGGGCGATTGAAACAGGCGTGTATTCTCACGGCGACCGCCTGCTGCCCGAACGGGAACTGGCGGCCTCCTTCAAGACCGCGCGCAACACGATCCGCAACGCCCTTTGCCAACTCGAAGAGGAAGGCCTGGTGGTGCGCCGCGTCGGCAGCGGTACATTCGTCAATTTCATACCCAAGAAACCGCATACCTTGCTCGATCTGGAGGAATCCATAAGCCCCTTGCAATTGATCGAAGCCCGGTTTGCCGTTGAACCTTATGTCACCCGCCTCGCCGCGATCAATGCAACCCAGAACGATCTCCAAAATATGGACGTTCTTCTCAACAGATTGGAAGCATGCCGCGACGACAAGGATGCCTTCACCTTAATAGACGGTGAGTTTCACGAACATCTCGCGCGTTGCGCCCGGAACCCGCTTCTGCTTAGTTTTTTCCAGCAAATAAACCGGATAAGGACTCATTCCCAATGGCGCGCGAGTAAGGAAGAAATCCTCACGCCCAAGCAAATCGATGCTTACAATGCCCAGCATCGCAGTTTGTTCGAGGCCTTGGCCCAAAGGAACGTGGCCGGCGCCGTTCAATGCATCCGGGATCACTTGGAAAAGGCCAAGTCGGATCTGGTTGGCGCCGACAGCACCTAGGGCCTGTTGACGCTTAGGATACCGTCGCGGTTGGGCCAAGATGACGCGAGGTTAGGAGCGCGGACGCAGGACATGCAGCGCATATTCAAGGACGCCCGACGCGGCCTCGCGTCTAAGGACAAGCGACGCGGCCTCGCGTCTAAGGACAAGCGACGCGGCCTCGCGTCATTTTGGCCCAATCCCGTTGGGACGGGTCGTCTTATCCCACCCGCCTCGGCGGCATCCTAAGTGTCAACAGGCCCTAAAAACCAAAATATACCAATACTATACCATTGAATTAATTGGTTTCCCCATCTATCCTCTAGGCTGTCTTCCCAAGCGGTTATAGGCGCCGTCATGCAATCCATGAATGCACAAGCGGTTTTTCAATCGGGCCCGCCGGCGCCGAGCCGTATTCTCCGCCCCGGCGTCCGCGCTCTCGCGGCCGGTGTGGAACGCTATGTGGCCGCGGGCAACGGCTCCATATTCCTGACCGTCCAAGCCGGCGACAAACTGACCCTCACCGATATGGAGGGCGGCCAGCCCTGCGATCTCATGGCAGCGGATGGAAACGGCGGGTTAATTACCGCCGAGGTTTTCCATGAAGCCGAGGATACCGCGAGCGACGGGATCGCCAGGATACTGGGCTCGGGAACGCCGGGTGCGCGGCGTACGCGGGCTTTACTTGAGCGGCTGAAAATCAAGCCTGAATCGGCCCGCGCCTTGCGCCTCTTCGGATCGCGGTCCCCTGCCTTCGCCAAGGCCGAGCTCACGGCGCGGATCGGCGGATATCTGCTCATTGCCGCGCCCGGCGGGATCATGGATTTCACCGCCCAGGACACGGCCACGCCGATCGAGGTTTTGCTCGAACGGCACTCCCCCGCCGCGGCGGCGCCCATGAATCAGGCCGTCCCCCTGGCCGATCCGCTAGCGGATATCCACATCGATGCCCGAACCGCCCTGACCTATACGGTCAAAGCCGGCGAGTATATTCAGATCGTCGATGTCGCGGGCCGTCAATGCTCGGATTTTCAAGCCTTCAGCCGCAGCAAGCTCGACAAAGGCCGGCACCTGCCCCTGGACGCCACCATAACCCGGTCCCTGCTGGGGCTGACGACGCCCATACCCGGCCTACCCGCCAAGGCTTTCGATATGGACATGGATCCCCTGGTCGAGGTTATTCAAGACACCTGCGGCCGCCACGACGCCTTCCTGACCGCCTGCAACGCCCGTTATTACGAAGACATGGGCTATCCGGGGCACGTCAATTGCACCGATAACTTCAATGAGGTTTTGGCGGCCTACGGCATTGCGCCCCGGAAAGGCTGGGAGGCGATCAATTACTTCTACAACACCATGATCGATGACCAGAATCAGATTTACTTCGACGAGCCCTGGTCGCGGGCCGGCGACTACGTGCTTCTACGCGCCCTCACCGATCTGGTCTGCGTATCCTCGGCCTGTCCCTGCGATATCGATGCCGCCAACGGCTGGAACCCGACCGACATTCATGTCTTCACCTATGCCGGGAAAGAGCTTTTTCCCAAGGCGATCGCCTTTCGCAAAACCCCCGATGCAGATGTTGAAATGACCAAAGAAACCGCGTTCCACAATTCCTTTTCGGCCATGACCCGAAATTTCACGGAATATAACGGCTACTGGCTGCCCAACCGCTTCAATAACGACGGGCCGATAGCGGAATACTGGGCCTGCCGGGAGCACGCGGCGGTCATGGACCTGTCGGCCCTGCGCAAGTTCGAGGTGACCGGGCCCGACGCCGAAGCGCTGCTGCAATATTGCATGACCCGCGATATACGCAGGCTGTCGCCGGGCCAGGTGGTCTACACCGCCATGTGTTACGAACATGGCGGCATGATCGACGACGGCACCGTGTACCGCCTGGCCCAGGACAACTTCCGCTGGATCGGCGGGGCCGACACCTCGGGCATTTGGCTGCGCGAGCAAGCCGAGAAACTGGGCCTGGAAGCCTGGGTCCGCTCCTCCACCGATCAGATGCACAACATCGCGGTGCAAGGCCCGAAGTCACGCGATATCCTCAAGCAGGTCATCTGGTCGCCGCCCGACCGGGCCGGACTTGGCGAGCTTGATTGGTTCCGTTTCGCCTCTGGGCGGATCGGGGATTATGCCGGCCCCTCCGTGGTGGTTTCGCGTACCGGTTATTCAGGTGAGCTGGGCTATGAGGTTTTCTGCCACCCCAAAGACGCCGAGGCGGTATTCGACGCCATCTGGGACGTGGGCGGGGAATTCGGTTTGAAGCCCCTGGGCCTCGAAGCCCTCGACATGCTCCGTATCGAGGCCGGATTGATTTTCGCCGGCTATGAATTCTGCGACCAGACAGATCCCTTCGAGGCCGGCATCGGTTTTACCGTCCCGCTGAAATCAAAGAACGAAGACTTCATTGGCCGGGACGCGCTGATCGAGCGCAAGGCCCACCCGCGCCGCAAACTGGTGGGGCTGGAAATCGAGTCCCAGGAAGCTGTCGGAAATGGGGACACCCTTCACATGGGCCGGGCAACCATTGGCGAGGTTACCAGCTCCGTGCGCTCGCCGATCCTAAAAGCCAATATCGCCATGGCCCGGGTGGACGTCACCCACGCGGCCATGGATACGCGCCTGGAAATCGGTAAGCTCGACGGGCAAGCCAAGCGCATCCCGGCGCGCATCGTGCGCTTCCCCCACTACGATCCCGATAAAAAACGGCCGCGTTCTTAGAACGCTTGCCTTTTGGACACATAGCCATAAAGCCTTCATCCCGGACGCGGCTTCCTCCAAGCCCATGCACCCGCGCAGGCGGGCCGCCTGCCCCCGCGAAGGCGGGGGCATGGCAAGGAAAGTCAGCGATCCGGGATCCATCGCGCCGTAATTCGGACGCCGGACCAGCGGATAAATGGATCCCGGATCAAGTCCACTGGTGTCCGGTTTAATTATGAAGACAGGTGGCAGGGCAATGAGTCTATGCGCCTCCAAGTCGCCCGCGCGGTTTTGGACAGGAAAGCGGTGCGTCTTCGGGTGCCGTGAATACTTAGCGCGGCTGTCACCCCCACCCCAACCCTCCCCCGTCGAGGGGGAGGGAGTTAGAGGGAGAACGCCGCTTTTTCTCCCTCCCCCCTTGAGGGGGAGGGTTGGGGTGGGGGGCTCGCGGTGATAGGAACAGGTCCGGGCGGGTAGCGCGAAGTTAAACCGGACACCAGTGGCTCAAGTCCGGGATGACGGTTCCCCGTTTATGAGCCGGTGACCTAGAGAACTTTAGGATATCCCAAGCGCCTCTTTACGCTTGGCGGCCCAGGCGCCGATAAGGCGGTCGGCGATGATGCCTAGGGACGCGATACCCAGGCCCGCCATCACGCCGCGGCCGGCATCGCTGGTCGGCAAAGCCCGGTAAATCTCCTGCCCGAGATCCTGCCCGCCGATCAGCGCCGTGATCGCGGTCATGGCCAAGGCCATCATGATGGTCTGATTGACGCCGAGCATGACTTCGGGAAGCGCCACCGGCAGTTCCACCTTCCACAGCCTTTGGAACGAGGTGCAGCCGTTCGCCGTGGCCGCCTCGATAGTCACCGCCGGAATCCGTTTGAGGCCGAGATAGGTATAACGGATCGCCGGCACCGAGGCGTAGGGAATGATGGCGAAAATAATGGCCAGCTCCCCGACCCTGAACAACATGATGGCCGGCAGCAAATAGATGAAGGACGGAAAAGTCTGCAACAGATCGCACATGAACATCACCGCCTTGGCGACCCGCTCGGAACGCGCCGACAAAATGCCGATAGGCACGCCGATAGCCACGCAAAAGACCAGGGCCGAGGACACGAAATAGAACGTCGTTGAGGCGAATTCCCAGTTGCCGGCCGCAAGGATGACAAACAACATGAGGCCCGTGGTCAAGGCCGCGAGGGTCCAGCCGCCCAGGCGGTAGCCGACAACCGC
Organism: Kiloniellaceae bacterium; assembly: GCA_021776135.1. Lineage (GTDB taxonomy): Bacteria > Pseudomonadota > Alphaproteobacteria > Kiloniellales > J153 > JAJFGN01. The sequence continues at coordinate 61,136 of JAJFGL010000039.1, read as the reverse complement.
GATAACGCCCACGATAAGCGACCACGGCATGGAGTGATATAAATCGCGCATGGGAATCAGCATATAGACCGTGATGAAATCGCGGGGCGGCCTTATGTAATCGATCAAGAAAAACGTGACCGCCTTGATCACCTTGTCAAGTTCCAGCGCATCCCTGTTGTCGACGAGCAGATGCTTGCGCGGAAGGATGGAAACATCGCGCAGGTAAAACGACGCGATAATCGATACCGCCAGAATCGCGAAAAAGACGATGATGTGTATATGTCTTTGGACGAAACCCGCAGCCTCGTGGTGCTCGTGAACCGAGGCGCGGTTTGCGTAAGCCTGCGTGAGGCGGTCGAGCACCACCGCCATCAAGACGATGGCCATGCCCTGCATGGTCGCGAAGCCCAGCTTTAACTGCTGGAGCGAGAACAAAAGCTTGTGGCCCAAGCCTTGCGCGCCGACCAGGGAGGCGATCACAACCATGGCCAGGGTCTGCATGATGACCTGGTTGAGGCCGAGGAGCAGGGTTTTCTGGGACGAGGGTAAAATCACCTTCCACAGCAATTGACGCTCGGTGCAGCCGCTCATGCGGCCGGATTCGACGATATCGCTGGGCACGGTCTGAATCGCGAGAATGGTGCAGCGGGCCATGGGCGGCATGGCGAATATCACCGTCGCGATCAAGGCCGGCACCTGGCCGGCGCCGAACATCACAACCACCGGCACGAGATAGGCCAAATGCGGTGTCGCCTGCATCAAATCGAATATCGGTGTGATGATTTTCGCCGCCCGTTTCGAGCGCGTCACCCACACACCGAGCGAAAGGCCGAGCAGGGCCGAGAACGGCACGGCAACCGCCACCAGGGAGAAGGTCTTCATGGATTCGCGCCACAATCCGGTGACCGCGAGATAACTCATGGACAGGACCACGGCGCCCGCCAAACGCCATCCGCCGACCCAGTGGCCGAAGACGCCGAAACCTAGGACCACGGCGATCCAGGGAATATGCTTCAGTTTTTTTGACGTCATGACGGCGTCGAGCATGTCCGCCGGAATTTGCGAAATACCGGTAAAGGCCTGGGCTTCCATCCAGGGCGCGATCTTCAGGGCCTTTGTCAGGCTCAAAAGAATGAAGGGAAGGGAATCGATAACAACGACGCCAAGCAGGACCGCCACCACGATCATGGCGAAGTTTTGGCCGCGCAGGCGGGACGCGACGATCCCCACGGCTAAGCTAATCGCGATCCACATCACGGGCAGGAATTCGTAGGGCTTGGCGCCCTTCCACAACAATTGCTCGGTCCAGATCAGCGGCTGTTTAAGGACCCAGGATAGGGTGCGTGTCAATTGCTTGACCGTGAAGAGGCCAAGGGTCGCTTCCTTGTCGAGCCACCGGAAAAAATCCGAAATCCAGAGCTTGATGGGAATTACCCATTCCTTGGGCCAATCCCATGCCCAGTCCATGACCGAGGAAAGAGCCAAGGCAACGGCGGCAACAGCCAGCATTTGCAGCGGCAAGGAACCGCGAGCGAGGAAGCGTCCCACCAGACCGTTCCGGTCCGGTTCGGAAACGCCAGCACTCACTGATCTTGCTTTCCGAACAGTGCCTTTGTAATGCGCTCGCGCGACAACATGCCGATTATCGCGCCATCCTCGCCGGCCACGGGAAGCGGGACCGATGAATTCAATACCCGCTCCGCGACCTCGCCGATCTTGGCCTTGGCGTCGAGGGCGTGTTCGGCACTGCCGGCCGTGCCGTTGAGGTCTTCCATGATGGCGCCGACCGATACGATTCTTTCGCGCGGCGCGTTCCTGGCGAACTCGGCGACGTAGTCGTCGGCCGGGTTCAGCACCAATTCTTCCGCCGTGTCCAGCTGCACCATGCGCCCGTCTTTCATGATCCCGATGCGGTCGGCGAGTTTGGTCGCTTCCTCGAAATCGTGGGTGATGAAGACGATGGTTTTCTTGAGCATTTGCTGCAGGCGGATAAATTCGTCCTGCATTTCGGCCCGGATCAGGGGATCGAGAGCCGAGAACGGCTCATCGAGAAACCAGATGTCCGGCTCCACGGCGAGCGAGCGGGCGATGCCGACGCGCTGTTGCTGGCCGCCGGAAAGTTCGCGCGGAAAATAGCTTTCCCTGCCGCCGAGGCCGACCAGGTCCACCATCTCCTGCGCCCGCGCATTGCGGGTGGCAAGATCGATGCCCTGGACTTCGAGCGGGAAAGCGACATTCGACAGGACGTCGCGATGCGGCAACAGGCCGAAATTCTGGAACACCATGCCCATTTTATGGCGGCGCAGTTCAATCAATTCCTGCGGCGTGGCCTTGAGCAAGTCCTTGCCTTCATAATCCATTTCGCCGCTGGTCGGGTCGTTCAGGCGGGTGATGCAGCGGATAATCGTCGATTTTCCGGACCCGGACAGGCCCATGATGATGAGAATTTCGCCGGTATAAACATCGAAAGATACGTCCTGAACGGCGCCGATATAGCCCTCGGCCTTGAAGGCTTCGGGCGATGGCTTGCCGTTGTGGCGTTCCATGAATTCTTCCGGATTCGGGCCGAAGACCTTCCAGATATTCCGGCATGTGATCTGAATTTGTCGCTGCATGGAGCTCCCCTCGATGACGCTGTTGACCGCGTCTGCGACGCTGTTGTCCGCGTCTGCTGAAATTATCCCGCTCTATTCAGAGATAAAAAAGAACCGGACGCAATGTTAATTGCGCCCGGCTGATATTTGGGGAGTTAGCCCCTAGAAAAACTCAATGGCTTTACATGCCTTTCCACTTGCCGATCAGGCCGCCGTTGTCGGCGATCCATTTGTCGGCGGCTTCTTCCGTGGACAAGCCCTCGACATCGACCAGCAAGGACGCCGCGGCGATCTGGTCGCTGGAGAAGTTGATGTTCTGCATGACTTTCCAAGCTTCCGGCCATTGCTCGGCGATCCCGCCCCAGGCCGCTTTCTTCAGCCAACCGGCGCGCGGGGCGCCGCAGTCGCCGGTGGCGTCCGGGTTCGGGCCCCAGGACGCATCGGTCATGCACTTGTCGCCTTCCGGTTCTGGAAAGTCGATGAACATGCCTTCGTACTTGGCTTCGATGTAGTTCGGCGTCCAGTTGAACAGCACCACGGGCTCTTTCTTGGCCACCGCCGCGTCAAGCTCGGCCCACAGGGTTGCGGCCTGGCCGACATTGATCGCCACGAAGTCCATTTTCAAGGCCGTGACTCGTTCCGCGTAGTTTTTGCCCCAATCCGCCGGGGGGCCCACGAAACGGCCCTTGGGCGCGGTCTCGGCGACCGCGAAAATGCCGGCGCATTTGTCCAGGGCTTTCCAATCGGGAAGGCCCGGGCATTTGTCGGCGACGTATTGCGGAACCCACCATTCTTCGCGGGTTTTCGCTTCATGGGTGCCGGCATCGACCATGCCGTCTTCCGCGACGGCCTTTTCGAAGGCCGTCTTCATGGAGCCTTCCCAGGCTTCGATCTGGAAATGCATGTCGCCATCGGCGATGGCCTTGAATTGCAATTGCGAATCGGAGGGGGCGAATTCAACGGTATAGCCCATGTCCTCCAAAACCTTACCCAGCACGGTCGAGAGCACCAATTGGCTGGTCCAGTTGTTCTGAACGATGATGATGGGATCGTCGGATTCCGGCGCCGCGGCCTGGGCGCTGAAGCTCAAGGCCACCGTGGCGGCAAAGGCCATGGCCGAAGTTTTCTTAATCGCAGTGCTTAGCATTACTATCTTCCTCCCGGGGTGTGTTGGGGGTTGTTCCCACGTATCAAGATCGCAGTCAGATAAATCTATCCGGCTAATCGGTTTTTCCAACCGTTTCAATCAGGCCATGAAACTAGGCCACTTCATATACCAATTCAAGACCAATTTGATCCAGATCTGAGGCCAATATATAGATTCTCACCACTTCCCCGCGCCACGGGGCGCCATATCGGCCTTCAAACATAGGGAATCATGAAGACAAAACAGGCCAGCAGAAAAACCCCTCCGCCTATCAGGCTGGCTATATCCCCGCTTTCGAGGCTGGATCAAATGAAACCGAGGGCGGACATGATGAAAAGCAGCCAGCCCGCGACGTTCGACTAACGGCCGGTGAATTTCACCTAGGACCCCTCAAGATCGAGATCCAAGCCAGCGCCCCGTTATGGAAGCGCCGTATCGACAATCAAATGGGCTATGATATCCTTAGTGAAATGTATTGGTTGTAAATAAACTGAAATTGGTTCAGTTTTTTACCAAGAGGCCATAGCGTCATTGTGGCCATATATAAATTGGAATCAGGGGAGCTAGGGAATGACCAAGAGAGTGGCAATTGTCGGCGCGGGCCCTTCCGGATTAGCCCTCTTGCGGGCCTTTCAATCCGCCGCGCAAAAAGGCGCGGACATTCCCGAAATCGTTTGTTTCGAGACCCAGGACAATTGGGGCGGTCTGTGGAACTACACCTGGCGCACCGGGGTGGATGAATACGGCGAGCCCGTTCATTGCTCCATGTACCGCTATTTGTGGTCGAACGGCCCCAAGGAAGGGTTGGAATTCGCCGACTATTCCTTCGAGGAGCACTTCGGGCGGCAAATCGCGTCCTATCCGCCGCGCGCGGTTCTGTTCGACTACATCGAGGGACGGATTGAAAAGGCCAAGGTGCGCGATTGGATCCGCTTTCGCACCCCGGTGCGCCATGTCGCCTACAGCGCGGACAGCGGCAAGTTCACGGTTACGGCCCACAACCTGATAGAGGACCGCGAATACAGCGAAGCCTTCGATCATGTGGTGGTGGCGTCAGGCCATTTCTCGACCCCGAACGTCCCCGATTTCAAAGGTTTTTCCTCCTTCAACGGCCGGGTGCTGCACGCCCACGATTTCCGCGACGCGCTCGAATTCAAGGACAAGGACCTGCTGCTGATCGGGACCAGCTATTCGGCCGAGGATATCGGCTCGCAATGCTGGAAATACGGCTGCAAGTCCGTGACCGTCAGCCACCGCACCGCGCCCATGGGCTACGACTGGCCGGATAACTGGCAGGAAGTGCCGCTGCTGGAGAAGGTCGAGGGCAATACCGCGACCTTCAAGGACGGCACCGCCAAGGATGTCGACGCCATCATCCTGTGCACGGGTTATCAGCATCACTTCCCCTTCCTGCCCGACGATCTGCGCCTGCGGACCGCCAACCGCCTGGCCACCGCGGATCTTTATAAGGGCGTTGTCTGGGTCGCCAATCCCAAGCTGATGTACCTGGGGATGCAGGACCAGTGGTTCACCTTCAACATGTTCGACGGTCAAGCCTGGTTTGCCCGCGATGTCATCATGGACCGCATCGCCGTGCCCTCAAGGGAGGTCATGACCAAGGACGTCGTGGACCGTGTCGCCGCCGAGGACGCCATCGCCGACGATTACGGGGCGATCAAATATCAAGGCGACTACGTTCAGGAATTGATCGACGAAACCGACTATCCCAGCTTCGATGTGGATGGCGCTTGCGATGCCTTCTATCGATGGAAGAAGCATAAGAAAAAGAACATCATGACCTTCCGGGACAACAGCTATAAATCGGTGATTACGGGAACCATGGCGCCGGTCCACCATACGCCCTGGAAAGATGCCCTGGACGATTCCATGGCCTGTTACCTGGAGACCGATAGCTAGAGCATGTTCTAGCCTTCCGCGTTGAGCACCGCCAAGGCCTGGGCATGAACCCGCGGGTCGCCGGCGGCGACAAAGCGATCGCCGGAATTAACGGTCAGCCCGGCCCCATCCCAGTCGGTAATCGCCCCGCCGGCGCCCTGGATAACCGGCACCAGGGCCAGGTAGTCGTGAATATCGAAATTCACGTCGATGCCAAGGTCGATCCGGCCGCTGGCAATTTGCCCATAGGCCATGCAGCTGCCGCCGTAAACGCACCAGCGCGTGGCCGCGTTCATCCGCCCCAGGGCCGGCCTGTCCCGCTCACCGTAGAAGTCGGGATTACTGCTGGACATCAAAGCCTGGGAAAGCTCGCCGCAGGCGCGGCTGCGTACCGGGCTGCCGTTACGGGTGGTTGCTTGCCCCTCGCATCCGACCCAGCGTTCGCCGGTCATGGGCATGTCGATAATACCCAGCACCGGAACCTCGCCGCGCACCAGGGCGATCAAGGTGCCGAAGACAGGTATGCCGGCCAGAAATGGCAAGGTGCCGTCGATCGGGTCGATGATCCATTTCATCTCCGCATCGGGGGCGCTGTCTTGCCGCTCCTCGCCCAGAATACCGTGGCCGGGGAAACGATCCGATATAAGTGCGCGCATGGCATCTTCGACCGCCTTGTCCACGGCCGTGACCGGGCTGCCGTCGGGCTTGATTTCGAGATCGAAGGGCTTGCGGAGCGCGTCGCGGATAGTCGTCCTGCCGGCATCGGCCAGACTTTCCGCGAAATGGATATAGTCCTTCATGGAGCTAGGGCCTGGTCTAATGCTGGATGATCTGGCTGAGGAATAGCTTAGTCCGTTCGTTCTTGGGCTGGTCGAAGAAGGTTTTCGGCGGCCCCATTTCCACGATCTCACCGGCGTCCATAAACAGGATCTGGTCGGCGACCGAGCGGGCGAAACCCATCTCGTGGGTCACGCAGATCATGGTCATGCCATCCTTGGCGAGATCGACCATGACGTCGAGAACTTCCGAGATCATTTCCGGGTCCAGGGCCGAGGTCGGCTCGTCGAACAGCATGACCTCCGGGTTCATGCACAAGGCCCGGGCGATGGCGACGCGCTGCTGTTGTCCGCCGGACAATTGCGCCGGGTATTTATCGGCCTGCTCGGGAATGCGCACCCGTTCGAGAAACCGCATGGCCGTCTCGCGGGCCTCGGCCTTACCGGCCTTGCGCACCAGCTTGGGCGCCAGCATCAGGTTTTTGACCACGGTCAGGTGGGGAAACAGATTGAAGCTCTGGAACACCATGCCGACTTCGCGGCGCACCGCGTCGATATCCTTTACATCCCCGGTCAATTCCTTGCCATTGACGAAAATGCGCCCGCCGTCGTGTTCTTCCAGGCGGTTGATGCAACGGATCATGGTCGATTTACCCGATCCGGAAGGCCCGCAGACAACCAGGCGCTCACCCCTGTTGACGGTGAGGTTGATGTTTTTGAGCGCCTGAAAATCGCCGAAATGCTTGTCCACATTTTCAAGCACGATCACCGGCTGCTGTCCGTTTTCCGTCATCTCAGGCTTCTTTCTTCAAATATCGGCTCATGTGTTTTTCAAAACGCCCAAATCCCTTCTGGATAAAAAACGTCATGATAATGTAGATCACGGCCAGGGAAATGAAGACCTCATAGGGCGCGAAGGTTTCCGCGACAATGGTCCGGGCGATGCCCATCATATCGAGCAGGGTGATGGTGCTGGCCAAGGCGGTGGATTTCATCAGGCTGACGATATCGTTGCTGTAGGCCGGTATGGCCAGCCTTATGGCTATCGGCGTGGTGATATGGATAAAACGCTGACGAACCGACAGCCCCAAGGCGGCCCCCGCCTCGCCCAGGCCGCGGTCAACGCCCAGGATTCCGCCGCGCAGGATTTCCGACACGTAAGCGCCGGTGTTCAGGGACAAGGCGACAACCGCGCAGCCGTAAGGCTCGCGCAGTATCGGCCAGAAAATGCTGTCCCGTATGACCTCGAACTGCGGCAGACCGTAATAGATGATGAATATCTGCACCAGAATGGGCGTGCCGCGAAAGACGTAAATGTAGCTCACCGACGGCCAGACCAGATACCAAAGGCCGCTGATCCGCATGAGCAGCAAAACGATGGCCAAGACCGTGCCCAGCACCGCCGAGACGATCATCAACTCGACTGTCAGGCCGATACCCATGAGCATCTTCGGGATGCTGTCGGTAATCAGGGTAAAATCGACAATCATCGCGCCCGCTCCAGGTGCCGGTTGGCATTCTTCTCCAACGCCATGACGCTCAAGGTGATCGCCGTGGAGAACGCGAGGTAAATGCCGCCGACCACGATATACATGGTGAAGGGCTTTCCGGTCGTGCCCGTGGCCTGCTCGGCGACGAACAGGGTTTCGTTCAAGCCGATGATGGAAATAAGCGCCGTGTCCTTAATCAGCGACAGCATGTGATTGCCGAAGGCCGGCAAGGCCAGGCGCCACATCTCGGGTATTTGCACATAGACGAAGGTTTGGAAATTAGAGATACCCAGCGCCCGCGCGGCCTCGATCTGGCCCGGATCGACGCCAAGGAAGGCGCCGCGGAAAGTTTCGGTCGCATAAGAACCGACGATCAAGGCAATGCCGAAGGAACCGGCCCAGAAGGGCGGGATATCGACGAAACGAATGCTGGGGTCGAAAACCTGGGCAATGGCCGTCAGGGTAATGGCGGAGCCGAAATAGATCAAAAGCAGGACCAGGATTTCCGGGGTCCCGCGAAAGATGACCGTATAAACCCCGGCGATTTTTTGTGCGACCCGGTTATTGGAAAGCTTGGCGGCGGCGCCGATCAATCCGAACAGGACCATCATGATCAGGGAGACCACGAATACCTGCAACACCACCACGGAGCCCCAGAAGAAGTCGTCCCACCATCCAACTAAATCCGTCACTGGGACGATCCCCCTGCCCGCGTATCCGGTGTAAGTTTTCCGCGGCGGCGCCCTATTCCGGCCCCGCCGCGGATTTTAACCCGAAATTAGCCTTTCCACTTTTCATTGTGGATGGCGAAGGGGAAGTACTTAAGGGCGTAAGCCTCAAGCGATCCGTTCTTGGTAAGCTCCAGAACCGCTTTATTCAGGCGCGCGAGCAACTCTTCGTTACCCTTGCGAAGACCGATACCGACGCCAACGCCGAAGAACTCGGTCTCGTCGATTTGCGGGCTGACGAACTCGAAGCCCTTGCCGTTCTCCTTGCTCAGGAATTTGAGGAAGGCCTTCATGGGATTGGTCATAATCATGTCGGTGCGGCCGTTTTCCAGATCGAGATACATGGCCTCGGAGCTATCGTAGAACACGACATTCGCGCCGGGCAGCTTGGCCTCGAACCAAGAGGCGTAGGTTGTCGCGCGGCCCAAACCTATTTTCAGGCCGTCGAAATTCGCGGCGATGGGCATGCCCGCAGAATCGAACAGCTTCATGCCCGCGTCCTTTTTACCCACCAGACGGCCGACGGAAATACGATAGGGCGCCGAAAAATCCATCTTCTCCAGGCGCTTGTCGGTGATCGACATGGAGGCGATAACCAGGTCGAACTTGTTAGCCAGCAAGGCCGGGATCATGCCATCCCATTTCTGGCAGACGAATTCGAGATCGGCGCCGAGTATTCCGGCGACCCCCTTGGCGACATCGACATCGTAACCGTCGAGGTAACCGTCGGCATTTTTGAAGTTGAAGGGCGCATAGGTGCATTCCATGCCGACCCTCAGGCTTTCCGCCTGGACCGTACCGATCGACAACACCGCGAAGGCGGCGGCGCCGAGCAATACACGGCGAATCGTATTGAATAAGTTCTTTTTCATTTCATCCTCCCATTGGTTGCAACGCACGTCTTCCTTGGGCCTGTCGTACTATACACCGTTTACCATCGCCCCGACCGCCTCGACGACCCGGGTTACCTCGGATTCCGTGTTGTAGTGGGCCAGGCCTATACGCACGACCCCTTCGCTTTCCGGGATGCCGAGAAACTTAACCGGCTCATAGGCGTAGTTGTGGCCGTGCCAGACGAATATTCCCTGCTCGGCCAGCGTCTTCGCCATGGCCGATGGATCCAGGACGTTATGCCGGATCGAGACCGTGGGGACGCGCTCGTGAACCCGGTTAGGGTTGGTGATTCCGAAAATCTCGATCCCGGAAACCGCCGACAACCCGTCGATCAATTTATTTGTCAGGGGTTCTTCATAATCGATGCAGGCCCGGTAGGCGGCGGCGATCTTTTCGCGCCGGCTATTCCCGTTTCCCAGGGAGGCGAAGTAATCGACCGTCGCGGACAGCCCCGCGAGCAGTTCATTCTGCGGCGTGCCAAGCTCAAATCGCCCGGGCAGATCGTCCGGCGTGCAGCGCCCCTTGTAAGGGTGCAGTTCGGCCAGGATCTCCTCCTTGCCCCATAGGATGCCCAGATGGGGCCCGAAAAACTTATAAGACGAGCAAGCCAGGAAATCGCAGCCGAGTTTTTTCACATCCACGAGATGATGGGGCGCCAATTGCACCGCATCCACGAACACCCAGGCACCGGCGCTTCGCGCCATGGCCGTTAACGCCGCGATGTCGTTGATGGAGCCGGTCAGGTTACTGGAATAGTTCAGGCAAACCAGTTTCGTCCGCTCGGTCAGTATGGCTTCAAGCGCCTCGGTCTCGATTTGCCAGGTCTCGCGATTGAAGTCGAGCCAGCGGATGGTCAGGCCCTTATCTTTCGCGATTTCCAGCCAGGGACCGATGTTTCCTTCGTGATCCATGCGGGTGATAACGATTTCGTCGCCGGCGGCGAAGCCGCGGCAAATACTGCGCGACAGATGGAAGGTGAGCGACGTCATGCTCTGACCGATGATAATTTCCTTGGCCGTGTCCGCGCCCAGGAAATCGGCCATGTCCCGGTGCGCCGTCTCGACAATACGGTCGGAGGCGATACTGGTCGAAAAGTGGCCGCCCAGGTTCGCGCAGTCGTTCAGCATGTAGCTGGATATCGCCTCGATAACCGTCGCCGGCACCTGGGTTCCCGCCGGATTATCCAGGTAACAACGCGCGTTAGAGCCGTCGGTTTTTGAAAGCGCGGGGAATTTCGCGCGAATTTCGGATATGGGAAAATCCATAAACTGCTCCAGGTCTCGATACCGGGCGGCTAACTCTAGCCGGTAGTGTGCCGGTTTCGCCTAGTGCAGGCCATCGTCCCAAAGGATGAGAGATCAGAATCCAGTCCGCGATGTCAGGAAGCCGATAAAGAGGCTGAACAATTCGGCCTGGGAACCGATTTTCAGTTTTGTATATATATTCCGCCGATGGGTTTTTATGGTCGGCAGGGAGATACCCAGGCGCAGGGATATGGACTGGCTTGAATGCCCCGTCAGCACCAATTTCACCACCTCTTTTTCCCGGCCGGTCAGAACCTCGGCGCCGAATTCATTAAAACTGCTGTCAAGGCTGGGCCGGCTTTCGTGGGCGCTGAAATCCTGGTTCATGAGTTCCCAGTGTTTATGGAACACACTGGAGACCACGGGAAACACCTGCTTCATGGCAGCGTGTTCTCCGGGGCTGAAACCAAGATCGCGTTGGCGGAGAACCGTCACCTCCACCATGCTGCCGTCGGGCAGGTTGATGAGGTGCATCAATTCCTCCATGTGCGCCGGCCAGCCCGGCGTCAGGTAACCGATAGTCTCTTTCACGTCGATCTCGATCTCGAACTCGACCGCCGAGATGAGTTCGCCATAACCGTCCGGCAGTATTTCCTTCATCAGATAGACGCCGGAAGGTATCGCGGCCTTGAAACCCTGATATACGGGATTGAGCAAATAGGTATGGTCCAGGTAGTTATCCAAACCCTGCTGGAACTTATCGGCCAAGCGGGAATTCGACAGCAGGACCGGCGCCGCGTCGGGCCGGTATAAAAAGAACAGCAAGCCGTCGTAAGGGGCTATACGCGCGACCACGTCGCCGAAATCGTGAAAAAACGAACTGGAACCTATGGTCTCGATAAAGCCGGTAACGGCCCCGGTACTGGGCGCGGGATTATCGGGCATCGGCATAGAGGTGACATTCCACCAATCCTGCCCCCGTTTCCAGCCGGGGCGGCGCTGCCGGCGACCCGCGTGACAATACCCAGCTCGCCTTAGGTATCGGGCCGCGCGATTCGAAGTTCCGCCCGGTCCCGAGCCCTTTGAGTTTGCCGGTTTACTTGGCGGGTAAACACCCCGGTGTGTAACCGGCCGGGAGGATTAAAATATACAATCCGCAAGCCCGCAAGCCACACTTACGAGACCGGAAAGGCCGGATCGGGCCCATTGCTGTCCGGTTTAAATATGAAGACAGGTGGCAAGGCATTGAGTCTATACGCCTCCAAGTACCCGGCGCGGTTTTGGCCAGGAAAGCGGCGCGTCTTCGGACAACGGGAATACTTGGCGCGGCTGTCACCCCCACCCCAACCCTCCCCCGTCTAAGGGGGAGGGAGTTAGTGGGAGAACGCCACTTATTCTCCCTCCCCCCTTGAGGGGGAGGGTTGGGGTGGGGGGACTTGCGGTGCCGGGAACCCGTTCGGGCGGGTAGCGCGAAGTTAAACCGGACACCTGTGGATCGGGGCCGGCCGCCAAATAGGGGGAAAAGCGCGCTAAAAGTTGGGCTTGAAACTGGGCACTTGGCGTAGGCGCTTGGCGGTATGTCGGCGCCAATCGACGTCGCGAATCACGTCGGAGAAGGTCAAGGAGCGCGCGCTTCCCGCCGCCGGGCGGTTCGAAGGGTTGGTCTCGGACGGCTGAATACTATCGGGCAAGACACCGCTTCGCACCGCGCCATCCAGCAAACCGGGAACCGGGGCCGCCAAGTATTCGGGCGACCAGGGCACCAGGACCATGGGCGTGCGAGGCGCGGTTGGCGCCTCCACGGTTGGCGCCAGAGGCACCCAAACGGCGGGGGCCTCGCGGCCGCCCAGGGCGGGCCCGGCCAATCCCAAGATGAGAACCCCAAGACCGAGTTTCACCGGCAGAGCCTTTCCGGCCCGGAAGATCCGATAGGTCTTGAATCGCATCGCGCGTGGCATCTCGTATCCTTGGGGGTTTATTTGCCGCCAATCTATCTTGTAAGCACTTATAGCGCGCCAAGCCTGAATAATAACCTTAACCACAAAAAGGACACAGACGCGGACAAGCCGCACCGGAAAGTACACGCAGGAATATTAACTTTTCATTAACCATCGCCGGCGCGGCATGACGGATCGCGGGTGAAAAAAATAGGGGGGCGCTACCTGCGCCCCCCTGGTGCCGAACCCGCCGGAGCGGGCCGGATAGCTTAGACGATGACGGTGGTGAAATCGGTGTCGTCGAGCAGACTTGAGGTGACGCTCTCCACGGTCACTAGAACCTCCGTGGTCGCGGTGACGGAGATAACAGCGGCCCCTCCAACGTCGGAGATAGTCAGCTCGGCGAAGCTAAGCCCGCCAGCCAGGCCGATGGTGTCGACGCCGTCCTCGAAATCGGCGATGACATCGCCCAAGCTAAGCGGAACGCCGGTCGCTTCGATCACGAAGGTATCCGCGCCCCCCTCGCCGTAGAGTTGGTCGACGCCGTCGCCGCCGATCAGCGTATCGCCGCCAGCGCCGCCGAACAGCAGGTCGGCGCCGCCAAGTCCTGAAATAATGTTATCAGTCCCATCGCCGACCAGGAAGTCTTCTGCAAAAGTCCCGATTAATATTTCACCGCTTGCTTCAATTACACTATCCGGATCCAAGATCACCCGGATCTGCAGGGTGGCGCTGTCCGTGTCGCCGTCGCCGTCCTCGATGACGTAGGAAACGGTTTCGACGTAGCCGGCCTCGCTGATACCGTCGCCGGAACTGGCCAGGTAAGCCCAGTCGCCATTGGGATCGACGAACAACAGGCCGCCGTTCGCGGTCGTGACGTCACTGCCCGCGGCGGCGGAAAGCTCAACCGGGTTTCCTTCGGAATCCTCGCCGGTGTACCTGAACAAGGTCACCGGTTCGTCCTCCACGGTTGCGTCGTCGGCCCCGGGAACGTCGTTGCCGAAGACATTGCCGAAAGCGATCTCATCCAAGGCCGTATCCAGAAGGGCCGTATCGTTTACCGCCGTGGGCCCGTCGTCTTCGATGGTAATCCTGGCCGTACCCTGCACCGTGTCGAGATCGCCGTCGGTGACGGTGTAAGTGAGGTTCAGGAACTCGTCCTGGAATGTGCGCTCCTCTTCCGGCCGGAACACGATGTTATCGACAGCGGCGGAGCCGTTGATGGTCATGAGCACGCGGACAACGCCGGCGGTGCCACCGAGATCGACCGTGGCCACGCCGTTAACTTCGGTCCCCGGCGCGTTGTAGGCGGCCAGCAGGGTATCGCCCGCCCCGAACAACCTGATGGTCATGGTTTGACCGTTATTCAGATCCATGACGTCGAGGGAGTCCATGGTGACCGGACCGTCGGCGGAGAAATCCAAAGTCAGGAAGTTGACCACGTTGCCCTGCACCGCCGGGTCGTCGATCAGAAGCGGATCGGCGTCCACGTTGCGCAAATCCCGGTCGATGATGAGCGTCTTGCCGAGTGGCGTGTCGTTCTGGAATGGACTGCCAAGTTCGCCGCCGATGCCGATGCCCGGCCCCGGCTCAAAAACCGCCGGATCGGGATCGATGTCGAAGTCCTCGTTGGGCGTGCCCAGGCCGAACAGGCCGCGCGAGGGGTCCGCCGAGTCGAAGATCACGGCCGCGTTGGCGTTACGCGCCCCGGCGCCGTCGGCGTCGGGATTTTCGCCCGTCACCAGGATCCTGTGACCGCCGACGCTGAGAACCTCGAAGACGCCGACCCCGTCATCGACGGTTTCAGCGAAGGTGCCGGCGTCCAGGGTCTCGAAATTAATGACATCGGGATCGCCGGCAAAGCTTGCGCTCCCGCCCTCGGGCCCGGCTTCGTCCGGGTCGAGGGGATTGTCGTGCTGGATCGCCAGGTACTGGACGAACCAGAGGTCGGCGGATGCCGGGTCCGGATCGCCGATGAAGCTGACGAAGGCCAAGGGGCCATCGGCGGTGCCGACGCGTCCTATAATGGTATCGTCCGCGCCATTGAAGAGCAGAATCTCATCGCCGCTGGCCGTATCGAACAAGCCGCTGGGCTTGCCGCCGGGGAACTCTACCTCGTCGATCGGATCGAGCGCGATGCCGCCCGGCCCATCGGCGCCGAAATCGAAGTCGATCGCCTTGACCGAAGTATTGATCGGCGTCAGCCCGGTGACGAGCGCGAGAACGCCGGCCGGCAACGGCGCCGTTTCGCCGGTGTCGTCGTTGTCGGGGTCCGCCGCCGCGCCGGTGTCCGGGTCGGTCGGCGGGGTTCCGTCCTGTACACCCGCCGTCTCGTCGTTGGTCATCGCGATGTTGCCGACGCTTGGCCCATCGTCCTGTATCTCGACCGTAATCGCCGAGTCAGCGGTTACACTGTCGCCGTCGAAGTCGGTGACGGTCACGAATATCTCATCGGCAAGCGATACGCTCTCGTCGTGCGAGCCTTCGGCCCCGTCGCCGGCGATCGGATGCTCGATCGCCTGGAACTGCGCGACCCAGAGAGTGTCGTCGGCCGCAATCGCATCAGTGCCGTTGGTGTCCAGATAAACCGCCAGCACGGGATCGCCATCCGCTTCGAGGAAGTGCAAGGCGTCCGCGTCGATCGGCGGCGGGGTAAGGTTGATGGCGTTGCCGGCCAGGGCATCGGCTTCGGTCAAAGCCAGCTTGATGGTGTCGGCATCGACCACGATGGCAAAGAACTCGCCGTCGTCGGTCAGGCCGTCAACCCCACTGCCCAGGAAGCTGTAAATCACCATCTGGCCGGTCGAAAGGCGATGCTCCCGGTCAAAGGAGATCGTTTCCTGCGTGGCGTCTCCGTCGACACCGGCGGTCTCGAACGAGAGCAAGGCCTTGCCGAGCACGAGTTGCGGGTCGGCCGGGTCGCTGAACAGGAAGATGGACGCGCCGTCCGAGGAGCGGGTCAAGCCGCTGTCGACGCTATCGAGTGGCGCGCCATTGGCGCCGGTCAGCGACGCCTGGCCCGGACCGTCGGCGCCGAAGCTGTAGTCCAACTGGCCCGCCGGGCTCTGGGCGGCGCCGATGGGGGTCAGGCCGAGCGCCGCTATGGCGTCCGGCAGGGTATCGGCCGTGTCGTCGGCGTCGGCGTCAACACCCGGCGTCTCGTCGTGCGCCACAGTGGCCGTGCCGTCGGCGATCACCGGTACATCGTCGATCGCCTTGACGGTGAAGTCGCCCTCGTCGAGCGTGATCGAGTCACCGTCGAAGTCGGTGGCGACCACGACCGAGGAGAAGTCGATCTCCAGGATATTCTCCTCGGCGGTCCCCGCCGGGGGCGCCGCATGGTCGAGCTGCTCGAACAGGGTGAAAATGTAGTCGCCGTTCGACTGTAGCGTCAGGGTGAAGACCGGAAGGTCGTCGGGATCGAGCTCGCCAACAGGGACGTCTCTATCCACGAAACCGGTCAGGGTATCGCCGTCCACGTCGTAGAGGATGGGCTCGCCATTCGAGAACAACGCCGGCAGTCCGCCGGTATTGGAAGAAAAGCTGAAGCCGCCGCCCTCGGCCGGCCCGTCGGCGCCGAAATTCACTAGCGGGGCGAGCGAGCCCGTCGCGACATCCGTGGTAATGCCGAAGTTCGTGATCGGGTTGGCCGGGTCATCCCGGTTCGGAATTGAGGTATCCTCGTCCAGATCCGGCACCACGCCGCTCGTCGTATCCTCGTTGCCGCCGGCGAGCTGCTCTTCCTCGACCACGCCCATGACCTTATTGTCGGTCGTCGCCGGCGAATCGTCGTCGATGTCGATCAGCAGGGTGCCGGTCTGGGTATCGCCGTCGAAGTCGGTGATGGTGTATTCGGGGTTGAGGACGATGTTGTCCTCGCTGCTCCCATCGGGATGATCGAGTTGATCGAGCAAGACGACCTCATAGGCCCCGGTCGCCACGTCGGTGATCTGAACCGTGAAGACCGGGTTGGTCAAACCGAACTCGCCGTCCTGGATGCCGATACCGCGGGCGCCGAAAGCGACCGGTTGGCCGCCCTCGATGGTGACCGGGTCATTATTGCTGTCCGTCCCCGTGAAGGCTTCGGTCGTCTCGAACACGGTGAACAGGCCGGTATCGATGCCGGTATAGAAGCTGTGGGTGACGTCGCTATCGACGATCGCCTCGGTCAGGCCGATGCCCGCGCCGGCTGCGGTCGGCGTGAAGATTCCCGCGATATCGATGGTGTTGTTGATGGTGGTGCCGAAATTGGGCACGAAATCGTAAAAGGTTTGGCCAAAGCCGCCGTCGGTATGGATGAAGAGGCCGCCGCCGGCATTGATGTAGTCCGCGAACTGTTCCTTGGCGCCGAACAAGGCATCCCTGGACGCCTGGGCCAAGATGTCATCCGCCGGGGTTGGGTCGTCGCCGGCATAATCTTCGATGGAGGCGACCATGATGACGTCGAAACCGGCCGCGAAGACATCCGTCCAGCTTGAATTGGCGAGGTCGAAGAAGGAGACGTTATAGCCCTCATCGGCCTGGATTTCACTGATGTATTCCGCGACGGTTGTACCGCCATCCAGATTCGGGCCGTTATGCAGAAGGGCGACCGTCTTGCCCGCGCGCGCGGTCACGTCGGCCGCACCGCCGAACAACAGGTAGTCCAGGCCCGCGCTGTCGTATTCGTAGTTCTCGTGTTCGTCGGAATCGTGGCCGGTGATGAAGATCGAACCGCCGGTTCCATCCTCGCCGCTCGTGCCTTGGGCAAAGGCGGTCAGTGTGTGGCTGTCCGCGTCCCAGCTATAGACCAGCGGGTTGCCGTTGGAGAGCACCGCAACGCCACCGTTATCGACGACCGCTTGCCCGTCGAGCGCGGCGAAGGAGATTTCGCCTGGGCCATCGGCGCCAAAGCTGGCGTTGAGGAAGCCGACGAAGGTCGCCTCGTTACCGTCGCCGCCGGGGGCCGGCTGTGGGTCGGGAACGTCGCCGGGGCCGCCCGGAATGCCTTCATTGCCGCCCTCACCCCGTGCCGGCAGGCCGTCTTCGTCGACCTGGGCAAGGGTATCTTCGAAAACCCGCGGCCCGTCGTCGTCGATGGTGACCGTGATCGGGATGCTGTTGGAATCGCCGTCGTCGTCGGTGACGGTGATGTTGAAGGAGAACTGGATAGAATCCGCGTCGGGACCGACCAAGCTCCTGCCATCGCCGTACTCGCTCTCGTTCGCCGCCGTGTCCGGGTTGTCGGCGTCCGGATGGACCAGCGGTTTGAACAGCGTGAACTCGATGGGCGCCTGGTACTCGCCGTTAAAGACCTGATGCAGATCGACATCGGCCTCGAAGACCGTGACGCGCGGTTCGCCGCTGCCCGGTTCCTCGATACGGACGTTGTCGATGGCCTGGAAATCGCTGGCGCCGCCGGTGCGCGCACCGAAAAAGAAGTCGGAGTCGGAGGGCACCGTGCCGCCCACATCGACCGAGTCGAATATCACCGCGCCGTTATAGGAGACCGTAACCAGGGTACCTAGCACATCGACCGTGACCGGTACGGGCGTATCGGTGTGCAGGCCAGCCGGTGGCACGAAGGACGCGAACTTGACGCCCCCAAACCACAAAGCAATCTCGTTTTCAACGTCGGGACCGCCAAAATCATCGAAATTATCGAAGGTGTCGAAGGTCAGAACGAGGCCTGATGTCCTTGGCTCTTCCGCCGGGCCGCCACTCGTAGCCACGTCGTTACCGACCTGGAAGCTGACACCGTCAGCCCGGCCTGAATCGCCATCGCTGGAGATCAGAAGATCGAACTCCGCCAGGAAGCTGCCGGAAAGCGGCGCGCCGCCGTCAATCTGAATCCAGTTTTGAAGGCTGTTCGTCTCTTGCGTCAAAACCAGTTGACCGCCCGTCACCTCGGCGCCGGGACTATTACCGGCCAGAATCAGTGTCGCGCCTGCGGCGTCGGTCGAGAAATCGTTCTCGTAGATAACGCGTGGCTCGTTCCCCGTACCGCCGATAAAGCCGACGATCTTGGTTGGATCGACTTCACCGTCATTGGGGCCGCCTACGATCAGCGGGCGCTCGAGGAAGACCTCGAGGGCCGGCGAGTCCGGATCGCTCGGGTCGGCGCGCGAGAACAGGCCGCTGGAGAAGGCGCCGCCGGTCAGGCTCGACACGGTCTGGTTGCCGCCTTCCAGGTTGTTGCCGGTCTCGTCGAGCTCCTCGATCTTGACGATGTCGAGCTTGATCGCCGCGATCACGGCGGCGTCGGCGGTGACGATGCTCGGGTCGCTGCTATGGGCCGGATCGACTTCCGGCCCGTCGGCGCCGAACACGACCGTGGCGCTCTGGCTGGTGCTGGTACCTTCCCCGCCGTCCAGATTTTGCTCCCAGATCTTGAGGGCACCTGGGTCGAACTGATCGACCGCGAGGGATTCGAAACCGTTCTGGTCGTTTGGAAGCACAACCGTGGTGTCGGGGATCGAGGCCCCGGTTTCGGGATCGATCTGGAAGGCGACGGTTTGGGACCCCACCCCGCCGGTATTGGCGAGGTCGTTTTCGACCAGACCCCAAAGGGTGCCGTCGGGGGCGAAGCTCAGGCCGTGCTCGGAATCGCCCACGCTGATGAAGCCGGTGGCCCCTGGCAGGAACTCGAACTCGGTCGCGGTCGGCGGCAACGCCGTGTCGTCGCCCAGGGTTATCTTGACCAGCTTGACCGCCGTCTCCTCGCCCGCGACCGAGGAGACACGTCCCAGGGCGTAGAGGATCGAAGGATCGTTCGGGTCGGCCGCCAAGCCGGTTAGCTCCATGCCGAGATCCGCCGGCTGCACCGCCACCAACTCGAGCGAAAAGGCGCCGCCGGTCTTGCTTCCGGGCTCGAAGTTGACCTTGTAGAGGGAGCCGAGGGGCGTGTCGTCGAAGCCGCCGGTGCCGTCGCCAATGGCGAAGAACTGACCGTCGGCGTTAACCGTCAGGCCCGGGTCGTGGAGCTTGAACGCGCTTTCGGCCTCGAGTGTCCAGATCGCGAGTGTATCCCCGCTTCTCGGGTCGATCTTGAGGATCCTTTGGTCGAAGCTTTCGGTATCGTCGTCGTAGGCGAACAGAACCTGTCCGTTAGTGCCGAAGGTCAGACCCTCGAAGTCCGTGCCCTCGCCGCCATCCAAGCCCGAGAAAGGGAAAGAGAAACTATTGTCCGGGTCGAGACCGACCTGCCACAGATCGGGCGTATCGAACCCGGAATCCCCATCGACGGTGAAGGCGAAGGGCCCTTCGCCGCCATCGAAAGCAATCGTCGGCACGTCGTCGACCACGGTAACCTCGAATGTCGCCGCGGTGCTGTCGCCGTCGAAGTCCGTGACTACGAAGGGCACCCCGATGCCAAGCGTGTTCTCACCGGCGTTGTCGGGATGGTTGAGCGAGCCGATCAAATCGAAGGTATAGAAGAACAGCCCCGCATTGTTGGCTTCCGAGAGTTCAAGGGTGAACACCGGCACGTCGCCTTCGTTGAAAACGCCGTCGCCGGAGCCGCCATCGCCCACACGGTCAACGAAGCCGATGAGCGCCCGCCCATCGTTCAGTATCTGATAGGACAGGGGCGCATCGTGATCCGTGCCCGAGGGACCGGTGACGCTCGAGGAGGTCAATTCGAGCGCTTCTAGCGCGCTGATCGTGGCGCCGGTAAAGGCCGCCGTTCCGGGACCGTCGAAGCTGAAATCGACGGAAATGGCGCCGAACACCCTGGTCGGCTGCTGACCGTCGGGATCGAAGGGCGGGTCGCCCAGATCCAGCGTATCGGAACCGGGTTCCTGGCCAAAGGCGAAGATGCTCGCCAAGGAAATCGATTGTCCTTCCTCGAAACGGCCCTCGCCGCCGTCGATGTCGTCCTCGTCGACGCTGGCGTCCTGGGCCGAAACCACGATCGGCTGGGCATCGGGAAAATCGATGGTGACCGTCGCCGGGCCATCGCCCAGGCTGTCGAGGCCATCGGAATCGGTCGTGAAGTAATTGAAGTTGACCGGGCCTTGATCGTCGGCGCGAAGGGTCTCTGGCACGGCATCGGGGGATTGTGAGGTTTCGACGATCCAGCCGCCCGAGCCGTTGGGCGTGAATGTAATCGACTGGCCGGAAACATCGAAGCGGTCTCCGTCTAAATCCTCGAAGAATTGGTAAACGGTGCCCTCGCTGCCCGTGTTGAAAGAGCCCTCGGCCGACAACCCGGATTCGCCCGGATTCCCCGCGCCGTTACCGGCAGTGATACCGATCAAGCCATCGTGATCGAGATTGGAAAGCTCGTCGTAATTGAAGGCGATCCGGCCATCGGCGAAGAGAACGATCTGGAAGGTATTGCTGTTGCTTTCACTGAACTCCTCCACGCCGCTCCAGGTGATGACGGCGCGGTCGCCCAGATCGGCGAAAGTGACCGTGCCGCTGTCGCCGGGATCGAGATCGAACCAAGCCGGCGCGATGCGCGGCGGATCGCCCAGGAACTCGCTGACATCGCCATCGCAGCAATCGCTCCCGAAACTCGTGCCGCCTAGCCAGATGAAGCCGTTGCTCGACACCGTGATATCGGAGTAGTCAACGCCCTGAAAATTGAAGTTGAAACTGAGCGCCACGGATTCGGTATCGTCGTCGCTGAGATTGAGGTCCGATCCCGAAACCGTGTCGAACGTTAAACCGGGCACGAAGTCCGGGTTGGGCACGGTCGCGCCTTCGGGCAGGAAGTAGAACACCGAATCGCCGGTCTGAACGTTGATTCCGCCGGCGGGAAGCGGTGTGAATCCTTCGCCGAAAATCTCGTCGATAACGTTATCGTCGCCGCGGTCGATCAGCAGCACGCCGACTTGATCGCCAAGGCCGATGGTCGGCAAGGTGGTGATGGTGAACTGGGTCGTAACCCCATCCTCGGCATCGGTGCCGTGGATGTTGTCGGCGAGAATCTCGGACTCGCCGACCTGGAATTCGTAAAGGAACCCACCGGTGGTGCCGGAAAGCGCTTGGAAGAGCGCCCCGCCCTCGAAATCGGGGTTCTCGCCGGTGGCGCCGGCAATACTTGCATCGGTCGCGAAGGCCGTGCCGGACGCGGGGTCGATGGCGCCGGTGGCGGGATTCGTGCCGGTCCAGCGATAGACCGTGCTCGTGTTTTCCTCGGCCACGTAGAAATTGCCGTTGGCGTCGAACCAGATTCCGCCCTCGAGGTCGACATCTTGGCCCACAGTGGCCTCGAGTTCATCCTCGGTCAGGAATTCCGTTACCACCCCGGCCGGCGTGACCCGGTAGATGGTGTCGCTGCTGTCGTCCGCCACGATGATATCGCCGTTCGGGGCCAACACCATGAAGACATCGAGATCGCCCCAGCGCGAATCGGTGGCCAGCACGCTCACATCGCCGCTCGCTATATCGATCTCGAAGATCGCATCCGGGCTGCCGTCCGAGGCGGCGTAGATCTTGGTCCCATCGGCGCTGACGATAAGCCCGCCTTCCAAATCCACGTTGCTAATGCCGCTCAGGGATTCGAAATCGCTGTCCGAGGCGAGGAGCGTGACGGCGCCGGTCGCCGGATCGACCTTAAGAATGGAATCGGAGTTTTCTTCCGCCACATACAAGAAGCCGTCGGGCGCGAACACCAGGCTATGCGGATCGGCCGAGCCTGGCACGGCATCGTCCAGGTCCGCCTCCGTGGCGACGATCCGTACCGGGCTGCCATCGGCGGGTTTCACTAGAACCGTATCCGAACGGGCATCCGTGAAATATATATTCCCCGCCGGATCGATGGTGACCCCACGATCTTCGAAATCGACGGAAGATTCTCCTGTCGCGGCCAGAATCTCGATGGTTTGGACCAGAACGCTGGTGCTGCCATCGATGGCGATTTCCAGAACCCGCCCGTTGTTGTCATCCAGCACGAAGGCGGCGCCCACCAAGGCAAAGGGATCTCCCAGCGCGGGCGCGAAACTTATTCCCACGTCATCGAGATTGTTCACGAAGTTCGCGGTCTCGCTGACATCGAAATCGACAGGCGGGGTGAGGCCCGCCAAGACCTCGGTCGGCTCCAGATCGATGAGGCGGAACTCTAGCTCGGTCGGGGGGATCACGCCTTGGGGATCGATCAGGTCGATCAGCTCGCCTGTGTCGTCGTCGTAGCGGGTTTCGCCGGTGCCGACCACGGTTGGGGCGGCGGCGGTCTCCAGCGTGCCCTCGCCCAGGGCGAAGATCACGGCACTGGAAATGGGTTGCCCGGCGACCTCGAAGACCGGCTCATCGGCCGCGTCGACAACCAGACCTAGGTTCGCGAAGGTAATGCTGCCGCCGTCCGCGAATTCCAGGATCAGATCGTTGCCCCGGACCCGCACCTGCGCGGCATCGGGGCTGAATTCGATCACATAGCGCTGACCGGCAGCGGCATCGATTGAAAGGCTTTCGCCCGGCGCGGGCTGCGCGACCGCGATCGCGGTCTGCCCGATCAGAGCGGCGCTATCCTCGCCGCCGATTAGGCCCGCGTTATCGGATCCGTCACGTTCGATCCCACGCTCGTTATCGATGCCGCCAAATTCCTCGGTCATGCCTAAACCTCCCTGGCAATGGCCGCCGCCGGCACGCACCTGAATCCCCAGTATGCCAGCAACGCCGTTATTCATTTAAACTTGTGCCAATTCTGTGGAATCGCGCTTAAAGACTCAATCATTCTCTGCGCAAAAACTACATAGTATTATATGAGTTTGCGCCGGAACCATTAAAGAATATAGTAAACAGGTTAAGACATTACGTATTATTATCTAATTGATTTGTATTCAAACGTATTTGACAAATACCGTATTAGTTTTGTTTTGCAACAGTAAGCATATGAATGAGGCATCTAAAATAATGCTGGAAACTTCTATTTATATAATTCCTTAATTCCGTAACCGGACGCAGATCCTAAATGCCTTCCCCAGAAGTCCCCACGGCGGCGATTCCACCGATCGCGGGGCATGAACGAAAAAAAGCCCCGGCCGGAATCGCTCTCCGGGCGGGGCCTTTTTACGGAACTCAAGGGTCTCGGGTTTCCAGCCGATGGCCTGGGCGAACGGCGGCGGTAACGCGCCCGTCCGCGTTTAGAGTAGAATAATTTCGACCCGGCGGTTGGCGGCTTCGCGCACCCCGTCGGCCGTGGCCACGGCATTCTCCGCCTCGCCCCGGCCGGCGACGCTGATGCCGCTCGCCTTGACCCCGCGCGCCAACAGCTCCTCGCGAACCGCGTTGGCGCGCCGCAGGGAAAGCTGAAGGTTGTAGGCTTCGACGCCGGCCCGGTCGGCATGGCCGGTAATGGTGAAGTCGACGATGTCCATGCGTTCCGCCGTGGCCATCGCGTCGTCGATCACGCGGTTGCCCGCGGCCGTGATATCGGCGGAGTCAAAGCCGAAGAACACGATAAAGGGTTTCGGCGCCTCCATTGCCGGCGCTGGCGCCGGGGCCGCCGCCATGGCCGGCGCCGGTTTGCGCTCGAGCATGGTGAGATGCAAGTTCGCCGCCGCTTCGACCGCCGCCATGGCTTCTTCGAAAGCCGCCTTGCAAGCTTCGGCATCTTTATTCCGGAAGGAGGCGATATTGCCGAGGCCGTAACCGGAATTGGCACCCTCGCGCGCCTCGATCCAGCAGTCGTAGCTGACCTGCGCCTTGGCCGCGTCGGCCGGCGCCAAGCTGCGGCCGCCACGATCCCAGGCATCGTGGATGCGTTTCCAGGCCGACTTGAACACGGCGACGTCCTCGTCGATCAGGCGGCGGTCTTGCGCCCGGTCGGGCATGACATTTGAGCGCCGCGCGGCGCGCCGGGCCTTGTGATTGAAATGCTCGCCGTCGAGCGGATCCAGAACATGGACCCTTTCGTCGCGCAAGCCGATATAGCCCTCGTAAAGCCCTTGGTGGAAGGCAGTGCCATCCGCGGTCAATCCCAGACCGGTAGAGGTGTCGAAAACGATGTCGGCCTTGAGCGGCGCCGTGTAAACCACCGCCGCAAGCGCGCTAATCAGTACGATTGATTTTCTCATGGTCCCGACTCCCTCCCGATAATGCCAAACGCCCCAGCTTCTACAACTAGGCCAAGTACGCCCGGTATCCTAGACGCCCAATATCCTAGTTTTCGACCGCAAAATAGCGCGATTCCATTTGCGTATAACGCAAAACCGCCCAGGCACGCAAGTAACCGATGCGCCGGGGCCGGGACGAATGAAGATATTATCCGGGCGATACAGGTCTGCCTTCGACCGCCAGCCCGAAGCTGGGCCGCAGAAAGGCGCCTATGGCGGTCCCGGCCATGGCGGCGGCGAACCACAACCAGCCATGGAGGCTGCCCGAGGCGATGCCGCTGAACAGGGCGCCGATATTGCAGCCGAAAGCCAAGCGCGCGCCGTAGCCCATGAGCAAGCCGCCGAGCACCGCCCCGGCCACGACGCGGCCCGGAATCCGGGCCTGGGGCGCGAAACGCCCGGCCAGTCCCGCGGCCAGGAACGCCCCGGCCAGAATCCCGAAATTCATCAGCGAGGTGGTCTCCTCGAGCAAACCGCCCGCCAGCGCCCGTTTCGGATAACGCCAGGTCCAAAAGTCCCAGGCCGCGACATCGGCGCCCAGGGCCACGGCCGCCTTGGCGCCCCACAGGGTATAACCGAAGGACACATTCCAGGGATGACCGGCCAGATAGAGCGTCGCCCCATTAAGCAAGGCGAGCAGCACCGCCCCCCAAAGCAAGGGCCAAGGCCCCAGCATCAGGCGCCGGACCAGGCTTGGCCGGGGCGCTCCCGGCGCCGCCGGAGCGGTAAATCCAAACCCAATCCGGCCATGGCGCTTACGCTCGATCAGCACGCTCGCCAGCACGATAGCGGCGAAGAG
This sequence comes from Kiloniellaceae bacterium, assembly GCA_021776135.1. Taxonomy (GTDB): domain Bacteria; phylum Pseudomonadota; class Alphaproteobacteria; order Kiloniellales; family J153; genus JAJFGN01. The sequence goes on along the minus strand of JAJFGL010000039.1, from coordinate 35,611 downwards.
GGCGAACTGAAGCGCCAAGGCGCCCGTGAGGCCGAAGATCTTGAGCAGCGAGATCGTTCCGAAACTCGGTTGTTCCAACCACCAGGGCATGTGGGCGGTGCCGAGCAGCGACCCGGCGGCGAAGAACACCAGGGTCACCACCATGTTGGTCGAACCGCCGCCGACCGTGAACAACGTGCCGGAGGCGCAGGCGCCGCCCAGCTGCATACCGAGGCCGAACAGAAACGCCCCCAGCAAGACCGATAGCCCGACCGGCGCGAGCGCGCCGCCGACCGGCTGTCCGAACAAGGTACCTTGCGCCAAGGCGGGCAGGAAAATCGCGCTGGCCACGGCCAGCATCAGCATCTGGGCGCGCAAACCGGCGCCGCGCCCGTCGAACAGAAACGCGCGCCAGCTCGACGCGAAACCGAAGGCGGCGCGAAACAGGACCAGCCCCAGGGCCCCGCCCAGCAGGTAGAGCGCGGCTTGGCGGCCGTCGTAGGCCTGGATCAAATACAGCGCGCCGCCAGCCACCAGGACCAGGGCCGGACCCGCGGCCCGCCAATCGGGCCGGAGCAAGGCGTGTTGGGAAGCGCTCATGGCGGGAACTTAACGGCTAACATCGCCACCGCCCAAGGTCTCAAGAAGATTTGATATTACTGGACCTTTGCCTTGACCTCGACCGGCAGCGCGTCTTGGGCCGTCCAATCGACCATGGAGCCGTCGTAGAGGGTAACGTTCTTTTGCCCCAGGATTTCGCTGCGCGCGAACCAGCCGAGGGAGGCCCAGTGCCCGGTGTTGCAAAAGGCGATGGCGTCGTCTTGGGCCGATACGCCTGCTTGCGCCAGCAACGCGCCGATCCGCGCGGCGCTCACGAAGCGGCCGTCGCTGGCCGTGATCTCGCTCTCGGGCACGTTGACCGCGTTGGGGATGGTGCCGGCCCGCTTGGCCAGGGCATGCTTCTTCTCGCCGCGGTATTGAGGTGGCGGGCGCATGTCGATCAGGGCTGCGCCGGCCTTGCGCGCGGCCTGGACCGCCGTGCTGTCGGCCAGCATTTCAGGCCGGAAATGGGCGTTGAAGCGCTTGGGCGACGGCGCCACGGCCCCGGTTTCCACCGGATTGGCGGGATCCGCCTTGTAAGCCCGCCAACCGCCGTCAAGGATCGATACCCGGTCGTGGCCCAGAACCTTGAAAGTCCAATAGACCCGGGTCGCGCTACCCACGTCCAGGGCGCTGGCGCCGCCGCTGACGATCACCACATGGCTGCCGTTATCGATTCCCAGGCCGCCGATCAGGCGCTCCAAATCCGCCACCGGCGGCAACTGCCCCGGCACGCCGCCGGCCTTTGTCCGCCAGCCGCCGGACAGGTAATCGCTGTAAACCGACCCCGGTATATGGCCCCGGCGAAAGGCGGCGCGCGAAGCGCCGCCCAGCTTGTTGCGGACATCGAGGATGACAACCTCCGCCCCGGCCCCCTCGGCCCGGATCCAGGCGGAATCAACTAAGGGCGCCGCCGGCGCGGCAGCGGCGGCCGGAGCGGTGGCTAGAACCGCGATTGCGAGGGCGAGAAGAATTTTACGCATGAAAGCCTCCATGACCGGTTTTAAGGAGAAAGAATACACATAATTATTGTGTTATGTTTGTTATATATACAAATATATATGTGCTTTCACATGGCCGATCAAGCCCGGCGCGGATATTCGCTGAGGCGTTAAGACCCTCTTGGCCAAGGGCTGTTAGGGTAAAGGGTCTAAAACCTGGCTTTCACACCGAGGGTTGCCCCGATGCGCAAACACACCTCCTGGCCCCGGATTCCGGGCGCCGCCGCCGCGATGTTGATCTTGGGCGGCTGCGCCGAGATGGCGGATTCCTTGACGCAAACCTGGCAGGACGCGCGCGGCGGTATCGCTCGGGCCTTCAGCGAAGGCGAGACTTCGGCCGAGCCGGACGCCGCCCAGACCGCCAAGGAAACCCAGACCGCCAAGGAAACCCGGGCGCGCAAGCCCCAGGACTCTGTGTACCGCAAGGCCTTGGCGGCGCGCGCCAAGGGCGCCCGCGTGGAGGCCTTCGCGGGTTTCCTCGCGGCCGCTGAAAACCGGCACCCGGCGGCGGCCTATGAGACCGCGCGGGCTTACCTCAAGGGACACGGCGTCAAGGCGGACCGGGCCAAGGGCATGTCCTGGATGGCACGGGCCGCGCGCTACGGCGAGGCGCGCGCGCAATTTTTCCTGGCCCAGGCTTATTCCATGGGCGACGGCATCGAAGAGAACCCGGTCAAGGCGGCCGCTCTTTTCACCCAGGCCGCCAAGCAGGGCCACACCAAGGCCCAATACGCCCTGGGCGAAACCTATGCCTCCGGGCGCGGCGTGCCGGAAAACCAAGCCTGGGCGGCGCGCTGGTACGGCAAGGCGGCCCATGGGGGGCTGGTCGAGGCGCAATATGCTTACGGCCTGGTTCATGCCCGTGGGCTTGGCCTGCCCTTAGACCGCACGGAAGGATACCGCTGGCTCTTGCTCGCCGCGCGCGCCGGACACGAACGCGCCGAGGTGGTGCGCGGGGCGCTGAAAACCAAGATGGCGCCGGAGATAGTTCAACTCGCCGAAGCATGGGCGGATCGGTTTCAGCCCAAGCGCAAGGCGCCCTACGCGGATCCGCCGACGGTCATGTATGTGCAGCAGGTGTTGAATGACCTGGGATACGATGCCGGTCCGGTCGATGGCCAGCCGGGTAAACGCACCCATGGCGCGATCGGCGCGTTTCAAAATAAATCGGGTCAGCCGCGCGACCCGCGCATCTCGCATCAATTGGTCGAAGGCTTGTTGAGCGAACAAGCCAAGGCGCGCTAACGCGAAGAACCGGCGAGGCCACGACCCCGCCGGTTCCCGCACATCGCATCGGCTAGCTTTTTATACACGCGCACCGCCGTTAAATCCGCTTCCCCCCGAAAGCGAACGCCACCGGCGGCGCGGCGCGTCCAGGCACTATGCCGGCGCCGGCGCGTCACGCCTAGGCCGGGCTCTGTGTCAAATCTGTGCGGGGCCGCCTATAGCAGCCGCGCTTGCGCCGCCGGTTCCTCGCCAACCAAAGGCTCGATCAGGGATAGATCTTCGTTGGCCACGGTATTAACCCGGCGCGAAACCCGGTACGCGGTCAGTCTTTCCGCCGGGCACGGGCGCAGTAAGGCCAGGGCCTCGGCGGCCGCGGTTTGCGGGTCGAGCCAAGTTTCGTAATCGGCCGCATCGAGAATTACCGGCATGCGCGGATGGATCGCGCGTAAGCGTTCATTGGCCTCGGTGGTGACGATGGTGCAGCTTTCCACCGGCGCCCTCTTCTCCGCTGCATTATCCCAGCGTTCCCACAAACCGGCGAAGGCGAAGACCGCGCCATCGGGCGCCGCGATGCGGTAGGGTTGCTTGAGCCCGTCTTCGGTTTTCCATTCGTAGAAACCGTCGGCGGGAATCAAGCAGCGCCGGTGCGCGAAAGCGGCGCGGAACGACGGCTTTTCGGCGACGCTTTCGGCGCGCGCGTTGATGGTCCGGGCGGCGCCGGAAACATCCTTGGCCCAGGCCGGTATCAAGCCCCAGCGCAACCTGGCGAAGTGCCGCGTACCGCCGCCGCCAAGCCGCACCGCCGCCACCTCTTGCGTCGGCGCGATATTGGCCCGGGGCTCAAGGTTGGGCCGCTCGGGATAACCGAAAGCCTGGCGCACCGCCTCGGCCGCCGAAGTCAGGGAATATCGTCCGCACATGGGGGCGAGATGAAGCACAGGGCAGGGCGAAGAGACAAGGACAAGTATGTAAAAAAAACACCGGTATCCGCGATTGCATTAATGCCGTTGTATTCTTTCTCCGATTGCAGTAATTTTAATGGATAAAGAATAATAAGCCCACGTAGATTGCCGGACACGGCGACTAAAATAAAATGGCGCAAGCCAGGGCAAAAACCTCGGGGGAGGTATAGTCATGCGGAGTCTCGCACCCAAATTATGCGTGGCCGCCATAGTGGCAATTAGCCTAGGCGCTTGCGAATCCTTGGATCCGGGGTTAATCACCACGGGGGCCAATCCAAACATCGCCGATCAAGAAAAATTTTCCAAAGTCGATTTGATCGCGCTTCTCGATCCTCTGCAGATTGCGCGCCGTAAGATCGTCAAAGCAGGTGTTATTGACGACCCAAACGACCCAACGGCCCCAAAGACGAACCCCGGCGCCGATCTTATTGAAAACGCATTTGTCGGTTTTCGCCATCCCGCGTACGACACAGGCCAATACGAGTCTATTTTGCTTCGGCGTAATAGAGTGCAAGACCGGCTCGTTAGCGCTTCCGAGATCAGATGCGCCGACTTCAAAAAAGATGTGCATAGATTCAAGGGCGACCTGAATTTCATCTCCAAGGCGGTCGCGACAGCGCTAAGTACCGCCGGCGGTTTAGCCGGAGGAATGGCGAGCCAGATATTGTCAGGCACCAGCGCCGGCGTACTGGGCATCGGCACGGCCGCGGACGAGGCCTATCTGAATGCACTTACTCTTTCTGTCATCGTCAAAGCGATAGACGACAAAAGAGCGGAAATTCTCACCGATATCAGAGCCAAACAAAAAATGTCTTTCAGTAATTATTCCGTGGAGGCGGCGGTCAGCGATGCCTTGGCTTATCATCAATCATGTTCTCTGCTAGCCGGTTTAACCAAGGCTGACGAGACCGTATCCGAGTCCAAGAAGGACGCGGAAAATAATCTTCGGACCGTAACCATCACCAGCATCTTTGGAGAGGATGAGGCGACGCCGGTAATTGAATCCTTCCTCGGCTGGAACGGAACCAATTTCACGGATACCCCGCATGTAACGGCGGTTCGTACCTGGTTGGACACCAACGATCTGCAAGGGTTGTCCCTGACGTTATTTTTGAACGGTGGAGTCTATGCGGCGGACCGGGAAAAATTCCTGCGCGACTTCAATCTTAAAAACTAACCGGCACGGGAGGAAACCATGTCTCAACAGCAATTGACTGGAGTCCCCGCGGACAAGGTCGATAAGATGGTCGCCATGTTCAAAGCCGAGGGCGCAACCGACGTGCAAACCCAGAAAGACGCCGACGGCACCTTCACCGTCACGGCGACTTTTCCCGACTAACCGGGTTTGGTTCTTGGGGGGCCTCCCCCCGCACTTAGGCGGCGGGATTTGACACTGGACGGGACTTCACACTGGAAAGGACCGGATCATGCGAATGAGCAAATCGGGCCTCGATTTCATCGCCCAACACGAAGGCTGCGTCCTGAGCGTCTATCGGGACGTGGCGGGCTATCCCACGATTGGCGTTGGGCACCTCATTCGCGATGACGATCCCGACTTCAGCGGCGGAATCACGAAGGAAGCGGCCATAGGCCTGCTGAAAGAAGACGTGGAAGATGCCGAAGACTGCGTCAATGCGAAGGTGACGGTCGAGCTGACCCAGGCGCAGTTCGACACCTTGACCAGCTTCGTCTTCAATATCGGCGCTGGCGCCTTCCGCAAAAGTACCCTCCTGCGTCTCCTCAACGAAGGCAAACCCGAAGAGGTGCCGGCGCAGCTAAAGCGCTGGAACCGGGCGGGGGGCAAGGTTGTCCAGGGATTGATAAACCGGCGCGAAGCGGAAGCCGGCCTTTGGGAGACCGCGACTTACGCCTGAAACCAGGCCCGCGTACGGCCAAAGCCCCATGGAGCGCCACCCCGCATTCCGGCCCGCCGAGCGGCGCCTCACCCGGTTGACGTCATCCCCAGGGCGCCGGCGCGGACTTGACGTTGCGACTCGCGGCCAGACTCGATAATATGTTTGTTCTGTTTTTGTTCGAGTTCCCAAAGCCACAAGTTGTGGTATGTTCCCCGATCTTCAGCGCAAGATATTGGGGTTATCCTCAAATAATTCAATCCACAGGCGTGGATAAGGGGGAGTTTGCATGGCCGGTCCTGGAAGTCATCAAGAATTAGAATACCTTGAGGCCAAGGGAGCCGAATCGCCGCCTGTGGATAAGCAGGCGCCGTTTCTTGCGGAAGGCGCCGAGTTATTCGGTGGCGATCAGGTCCGCGATGTATTCCAGAACGAACGCGGCATACGGGTGCGCATCGCGCGCCAACGCGACGCCCTGCTGACCGCCTTCGGCAAGGCGACGCTGAGCGACCGCTACCTCATGGACGGCGAAGGGTTTCAGGATGTTTTCGCCCGGGTCGCGGCCCACTTCGCCGACGACAGCGCCCATGCGCAGCGCCTCTACGACTACATCTCCAAGCTGTGGTTCATGCCCGCGACGCCGGTGCTGTCCAACGGCGGCACCAAGCGCGGCCTGCCGATTTCCTGCTTTTTGAACGAGGCCGGGGATTCCCTGGAGGGCATCCTGGGCCTGTGGAACGAGAACGTCTGGCTGGCGGCGCGCGGCGGCGGCATCGGCAGCTATTGGGGCAACCTGCGCTCGATCGGGGAGCGTGTCGGCCACAACGGCAAGACCTCGGGCGTTATTCCCTTCATCCGGGTCATGGATTCCCTGACCCTGGCGATCTCTCAAGGGTCGCTGCGGCGCGGCTCGGCGGCCTGCTACATGCCGGTTTCCCACCCGGAGATCGAGGAATTCGTCGAGATTCGCCGGCCCACCGGCGGCGACCCCAACCGCAAGGCCCTGAACCTGCATCACGGGGTGGTCGTCTCCGACGCCTTCATGCGCGCGGTGGAGAACGACGAGGAATGGGCCCTGACCAGCCCCAAGGACGACGCCCTGATCCGCAAGATCAAGGCCCGCGACCTGTGGATCCGCATCCTGACCGCGCGCATCGAAACCGGCGAGCCCTATATCCTTTTCGGCGACCATGTGAACCGGGCCCTGCCCGAGCACCAGAAGCTCGCCGGGCTCAACGTCAAGATGTCGAATCTGTGCAGCGAGATCACCCTGCCCACGGGCACCGACCACTTGGGGGAGGAGCGCACCGCCGTGTGCTGCCTGTCCTCCCTCAACCTGGAAACCTACGGCGACTGGAGCGGCGAAGCGGACTTCGTGCCCGACATCATGCGCTTTCTCGACAACGTGCTTCAGGACTTTATCGACCGGGCGCCCAGCAACATGGCGCGGGCGAAATACTCCGCCATGCGCGAACGCTCCATCGGTTTGGGGGTCATGGGCTTTCACTCCTTCCTGCAACAGCGCGCCATCCCCCTGGAAGGGGTCATGGCCAAGGTCTGGAACAAGCGCATCTTCAAGCACATCCGCGATCGTGCCGACGCCGCCTCGCGGAGCTTGGCCGAGGAACGCGGCCCCTGCCCCGACGCCGCCGAGTTCGGAATCATGGAGCGCTTTTCTAACAAGATGGCGGTCGCGCCCACGGCCTCGATCTCCATCATCTGCGGCGGCGCCTCGCCGGGGATCGAGCCCCTGGCCGCCAACAGCTTCACCCACAAGACGCTCAGCGGCTCCTTCGCCGTGCGTAACAAGCACCTGGAAACCCTGCTGGCGGAAAAGGGCCGCGACGACGAGGATACCTGGACCTCGATCACCCTCAACGAAGGCTCGGTCCAGCATCTCGATTGCCTCAACGACGACGAAAAAGCCGTCTTCAAGACCGCCTTCGAGTTGGACCAGCGCTGGCTGATCGAATTGGCCGGCGACCGCACGCCCTTCATCTGCCAGTCGCAATCGCTGAACCTGTTCCTGGCCGGCGACGTGCATAAGCGCGACCTGCACCGCCTGCACCTGCTGGCCTGGAAAAAGGGCGTGAAGTCGCTCTACTACTGCCGCTCCAAATCGATCCAGCGCGCCGAATCGGCGGCCAGCCAGGGCATCGCCGAAGCGCTCGCGGCCAAGCTTGCCGGCGCCCAGGCGATCCCCCTGCTCGGCAAGGTCAACGGCAAGGAAAGAACCGGCCAGCCCGCCGAAATCGACTACGACGAATGCCTGGCCTGTCAGTAACCGGCGGGCAGTACGAAATACTTTCGGCCCGCATCCTGAGCTTGGCGCCGCTGTCACCCCCACCCCAACCCTCCCCCATCGAAGGGGGAGGGAGCTAGGGGAAGAGCGCCGCTATTTTCCCCCTCCCCCCTTGAGGGGGAGGGTTGGGGTGGGGGGACTTGCGGCGCCGGGAACCTATGCGGACGGGCCCGCTAAATTAAACCGGACAGCCGTTGATCGGGGTCCGGGGTAACGAACAAAACTTTAGGAACTCACCGCCATGTCCCTGCTAGACGCCAATCCGGTTTACAAACCCTTCCGCTATCCCTGGGCCTACGACGCCTGGCTGATGCAACAGCGCATCCATTGGCTGCCCGAGGAAGTGCCCCTCGCCGACGACGTGAAGGACTGGCAACGCAACCTGACGCCGGGCGAGAAGAACCTCTTGTCGCAGATTTTCCGCTTCTTCACCCAGGCGGATGTGGAGGTCAACAACTGCTACATGAAGCATTATGCGCGCGTCTTCGGCCCGACCGAGGTGCAGATGATGCTGGCCGCCTTCTCCAATACCGAGACCATCCACATCGCCGCTTATTCGCACCTGCTCGATACCATCGGCATGACCGAAACCGAGTACTCGGCCTTCCTGCGCTACAAGGAAATGAAGGACAAGTACGACTACATGCAGACCTTCGGGGTCGAGACCAAGAAGGACATCGCCACCACCCTGGCGGTCTTCGGCGCCTTTACCGAAGGCCTGCAACTCTTCGCCAGCTTCGCGATCCTGTTGAACTTTCCGCGCTTCAACAAGATGAAGGGCATGGGCCAGATCATCACCTGGTCGGTGCGCGACGAATCCCTGCACACCCTCTCCATCATCCGCCTGTTCCGCACCTTCGTGGCGGAAAACCCGGAGATTTGGACTCCCGAATTCGAGCGCGAACTCTATAAAGCCTGCGAGACCATCGTCACCCACGAAGACGCCTTCATCGACCTGGCGTTTGAGCTTGGCGGCGTCAAGGGCTTGGAGGCCAGCGAGGTCAAAGCCTACATCCGCTACATCGCCGACCGCCGCCTAAGCCAACTCGGCCTGCAACCCATGTACCGCAGCGAAAAGAACCCCCTGCCCTGGCTCGACGCCATGCTCAACGGCGTCGAGCACGCGAATTTCTTCGAAAACCGCGCCACGGAGTATTCACGCGCGGCGACCAGGGGGACCTGGGACGAGGCGTTCGATTAGGGGGGACACTCCCGCCCGCCCACCGGCGCCGGCCGCCTTCCGCCGCCGCCCACGGCGCCCCCGGCTTGGCCGCGCCGCACAGCGCCATTGACATTTGGGGGGTTCGGCTCCATATACAGTCTACGGACGTGTTCCATTTGTTTCGAGTTACCTAGATATCCGGTACGCCGTTTAGCTTAGTTATCCCCAGACAATGTGCGAATTAAGCCGTCTGCGCCGCCACATGGTGTGAGGCGCGGAAACGTTACAGCTGTTAGAGGATATATCTATGGCTACTGGTACAGTTAAGTGGTTCAACCCGACCAAGGGTTTCGGTTTCATTGAGCCGTCGGACGGCTCCAAGGACGCTTTCGTCCACATTTCGGCCGTCGAGCGCGCCGGCCTGAGTTCCCTGAACGAGGGGCAAAAGGTCAACTACGAGATCCAAGCCGGACAAAACGGCAAGTCATCCGCCGAGAACCTGTCCGTCGTCGACTAACCACGCGACGTTGCCGCCCCCAGGTTCGCCTGGGGGCGGCCACCGTTTCCGCCCCGGCGCCGCGCGCCGCCAGATTATGCCGAGGTTTCGCCGGAGACTCCGCCCGGGCGCTGGATTCGCGATCCTGCCCGTGATCCCTCAACCCGTGAATAGAGGATAGCCAAGATGTGGAAGTCGGCAAAATCGCGCTCCCAAGAAAAATTCTTCTCGCCCCAGAAGAAAACCGACCTAGCCCTGAAGGAAAAGGACCGGGCCTGGCTGGAACTGGAAAAAAAGTCGGCGCGCCTCAAGGCTCTGCGCCTGGCCAAGGAAGCCACCGACAAGGAAGCCGCGGCCCTGGCCGAGGCCGCAAAGCCCGCCGCCCCAGCCAAGAAAGCCAAGCGACCCGCCAAGCGCGATTGACGCCTAAGTCAGCTCGGCCTGCAACCCATATACCGCAGCGAAAAAACCCCCTGCCCTGGCTAGACGCCATGCCCAACGGCGTCGAACACGCGAATTTCTTTGAAAACCGCGCCACGGAGTATTCACGGCCGGCGACAAGAGGGACGTGGGACGAGGCGTTTGAGTAGGGGGTATTATCTACACTGTCATTGCCGGGCTTGATCCGGCAATCCATTATGCCGACGCCTCGCTGCATGAAATTATATACTGTGCCCACTTATTCAGTATCCCTGGAGAAAGCACATGAAGTTACAGAACTTCAAAATCATAACAGGGCTTATGTTTATAGCAATTTTTCGTAGCAGTCTCGCTTTAGCCGGCCCAGCGGAGGGACTAAAGAGAGGCTATATACAAAATGATGAAGGCGATAAATGTTGGTACACACAAGTCGTAAAGAAGAATAACACTTATTTTCATGGCTCCCTAAAGGGTGCCAATGGAATACTTACCTTTGATAGCCCAACATGTATGTCAGATTCAGGCACTGGGCTAGGTCTGAATCTGAATGCAATGATGATAAATAATATAATTTCAAGATGGTATTCCCACAGCGATGCAGATTTCCAAACCCATGCATCTGAAATGTTCAATGGAAGTTTGTTGCAGAAGAAAGGGAGATGCATCCAGTCAAGAAAATACCCAATCATCGGAATAACAGTGGATTATTTTATCACGGACAAAAACATAACCGGCGTGATTCATGGACACAGCATACAAGGCTGTACAAACTGAAATTACAACTATTCCTACAACCACATGACGCAACAACCGTTGTGGATGATTGGGGACAGTATATAGCAATTCTAACTTAAAAATTATATACTGTCCTTAATTATCCTGGTTATTATCACCTGGTGCTAAATTGAAGAATTTATTCAACGACTCCTTGGTCACTATCCATCGATGATTGACGCTGTAACCAGCCTAGTAGACTCGCTTGCCTGGCCGTTTGCCGCAGTCTGGATTGGGTATCTCTTTCGGAGCGAGATTCGCATACTCTTGGGACGAGTAAGCCATCTAAAATATAAGGATTTGGAGGCAAAGTTCGAGCTAGAGCTAAACGAAATCGAAGCCGAAGCGAGAAAAGTAATGTTATCCACACAGCGTCGCGCAACGGAAGATGAAGAGCCAATATATCCACCACCCTACGATGACCGATACGCCCAACTCTTGAGAATTGCGGAAGAATCGCCACGAGTTGCTCTACTTGAGGCGTGGGTAGACGTGGAAGCTGCTCTGTCCGAAGCCGCAGAGAGGTTTAAGATATATACACATCCGCATCAAATGAGCTCAAAAACCATAATCTCTCTAATAAACACAGGACGCTATGCTAAGACTGTTCTGCCACTGTTCGATTCACTTCGGGGGCTTCGCAATGAAGCTGCTCACACCCCTCAGTTTCAACCGACGACAAGGCAGATCAGAAGGTATATACAGATAGCGATAGAACTCGCACTTACGTTCAAGAACCCTCTTAAGGCCACATAGTAGAAATTTTCTGGCTAATTGGGGACAGTATATAATTTTCTAACACTTTCTCATCGAACGGATCGCGATGCGGTCCCGGTTAATCGCATGCTTCCCCCTCTCCCCCACGGCGGATATCGGGGAAATAACGGTTGTTGTCCGCCAGGCGCCGTTTTGGCAGTATGGGGATTGAAACCTGAGTCGAACCGGAATTACTGGCCAAGACCTCCATGAGAACATTCTTCGACAAATTCCTAGATTCCTGGGGCGAAATGAGCCTCTGGAACCAGTTCGGAATCGCTATCGTGGCCGCTGTCTGCTTGGTCCTCTTGTTGATGTTCCTCCTGTGAGCCGATAACCGGGAAGCCCGATTCCGGTCGAAGCGGCGCCGGTGATCGGCCATGGCGACGCCGAATTGCGTCTTCTGGAATCCCTGGTCCATCGCCGGCCGCCTTTCGACGACGGCTTTGGGCAGTAAGGCGACCGCACCTGAGCGTACTGGGCGCGGGCACTTGAAAACCTCCTCACGGTCCATTTCCCGCTTCGCGCTCGCCCTGGTCATGGTCGTTGCCGGTTCCCTGCATTTTGCCGCGACCGAGGCTTATGTCGCCATCATGCCCGCTTACCTGCCTTGGCACCGGGAGCTGGTTTATCTCAGCGGCGGGTTGGAGATTTTGTTTGGGTTGGGTTTGCTATGGAGGCGGACCCGGCGGCTGGCGGGGCTTGGTTTGATCTTGCTGTTCGTGGCGGTGCTGCCGGCAAATTTCAACATGGCGCTGCACGATATTCAGCCCGCGAGTTTTCACATTCCGGCGGCTTTGCTCTGGGCGCGGCTGCCGTTTCAGCTGGTGTTGATTTTCTGGGCCTGGCGGGTATCGCGCCCCGGCTAGAAAAATTAAGTGAAACAGGGATTTTTGTTTCCCCGGCCGGGCATGATATGCTTGGGAAAGACCACCATAGAGAGGCGCCACCCCCATGACCAAGGCCAAGGCCCGCCAGAGAGCGAAGGCGAACGCGGCGAAGAAGGCCGAGAAGCGCGCCGCCGCCAAGGGGCCCACGCAACCCCCCCACCCAGGGCAGTTCGATCCGGGTCCCGGCTCCATCACCGGCCCGGCGGCGGGCGCGAACACCCGCAGCATCGGCGGGGCGAGACGCGGCGCCGCCCGCTCACGTTAGGACGGCCATTCATTCTCCGTCCGCTTGAAAGTACCGCTTCCGAAATCGGGGCATTCTCGGTATGATATGTTCATACCGTAGAAAACGAGGCTTCCATGGGCGCCATTGAAAAGACGACGATTTCCTTGCCGCGCGAGATGCTCGCGGAGATCAAGAAGGCGGTCGCGGCCGGCGAATTCACCAACACGAGCGAGGTCATCCGCGACGCCCTGCGCCACTGGCAGCGGGCACGCACCGTCATCGCCATGAATGACGAGGAGTTGCAACGGCTCGTAGCCGAGGGCCGCGCGAGCGGAAAGCCGCTGGACGGTGAAACGGCGCTCAAGCGGCTGCGCGAGAAATACGCGGCCATGCCCGGCAAACGTGGTTAATGGGCGTTTACCGCCTGCGGCCGAAGGCGGTTCAAGACCTGGAAGCGATTGGCGATTATATCGCCGTCGATAATCCGGCCCGCGCGGCCGCGTTCATCGACGAACTGCGGGCGCTTTGCGCCCGTATGGCCGAGCGGCCCAAAGCCTATGGGCGAAGGGACGATCTAGCCCCTGACCTGCGGCAAGCAGTCCACGGGCGCTATCTCGTTCTCTTCACGGCGGCCAGGGAGGGTATCGTTGTCGAGCGTATCCTCCACGGCGCCCGCCGGCTCGAGGATTTGCTGTAACGGCGCCGGGGAATGACTAACGCCATCCCCTAGCCTCAAACCAAAACGGCGGTCCTGCCTGGACCGCCGCTCGGGCAATACCAGAGGGCGGAGAAGCCCTTAGTGAAAAATGTGGATATCCCGGCGCAGGTTGGCGCGGGCCAGGCCCATGTCGTCGAGCATGCCGTCGCTCAAGCGGTACAGCATCATGGCCGCGGCGTTGTCGCGGTGCCACTGGCGGATCGTGCTGAAGATGTTTTTCATGGCGCTGTTCCCTTGGTTAAGGCGCTGGCGAGCCAGGCTTTTCGTGTTTGTTGCGATGCAGCATATCTAGACCTTTCCAGGCCCCGGACAATTGCGAAGGCCGCACCCCAGCCATGCGAAAGGGGCATGACTTGGGCGTCCGCGAAGCGGGCCGAAACGGGGGTGGATTCAGTCCAGGGAGCCTTCGGCGGCCGGCTCTTCGCCGCTTGGTTCCTGGCCGGGCCGGGGCTCCTTGAGCCGGACCAGGATACAGGCCAGGCCGATGCCGAGCGCGGCCCAGACGATGGCGGCGGGAAGAAAGGCTGTCTCCATCTCGAACCTCGTGGCAAAGGGGCTCAGGGGCCGGTCCCCGATCTTACGATCCTGTCACGGGACGGTTTAAAGTCCGGTAACGGGGCGGCCGAATTTTCACTTGGAGCGGCCAGCGCCCGCGCCTATCATTCCGCCGCCGGGCGCCCGCGCCGGCGCCGTCCAGACCTCTCTGACCGATAAGGGTTTCCGCCATGGGTCGTTTCAGCGTCGGCCAAGCCATGCGCCGGGTCGAAGATGCCCGCTTGCTCACCGGCGATGGCCGCTATACCGACGATATCCACCTGGAGGGCGAGGCCGTCGGCTTCGTCCTGCGCAGCCCCCATGCCCATGCCGTCCTGGGCGCCGTGGACACCGCCGCCGCCCGCGCCCTGCCGGGGGTGCTGGCGATCTACACCGCCGAGGACCTCGTCCGCGACGGCATCGGCGATATCGCCTGCCAGACCCCCATGCCGGGCAAGGGCGGAACCCAGCAGATAGATCCCGGACATCCGGTGCTGGCGCGCGGCCGGGTGCGCCATGTGGGCGATCCCATCGCCTTCGTCGCCGCCGAAACCCTGGACCAGGCCAAGGACGCCGCCGAGGCCATCGAGATCGATTTCGAGGAGCTGCCGGTCCTGGCCGAGACCGCCCGCGCCCTGGACCCGGACGCGCCGCGGATTTGGGACCAGGCGCCCAATAATCTGGCGGTCCTTTGGGAATTGGGTGACGAGGCGGCAACCGCCGAGGCCATGGCCAAGGCCGCCCATGTGACCCGCCTGGAGCTGGTCAACAACCGCCTGGTGGTGAACTCCATGGAGCCGCGCAACGCCCTGGGCGCCTTCGATCCGGACACGGGGCGTTTCACCCTGACCACGGGCACCCAAGGGTCCTATAAACTGCGCCATCAACTGGCCGACCCCATTTTCAAGCTGCCGGCGGAAAACTTCCACGTCATCACCCCCGATGTGGGCGGCGCCTTCGGCATGAAGAACTTTCTTTTCGCCGAACAGGTGCTGGTGCTCTACGCGGCGCGGGACCTGGGCCGCCCGGTGCGTTGGAACGGGGAGCGGGGCGAAAGCTTCCTGAGCGATAGCCACGGCCGCGATCATGTGACCCTGGCGGAACTGGCCCTGGACCAAGACGGCCGCATCCTGGCCATACGCGCCAGCATCGTCGCCAACATGGGCGCCTACCTTTCCAACTTCAGCACCTTCATCCCGACCGGGTGCTGCGTGAAGATGTTTTCCGGCCAGTACAAGATCCCGGCGGCCTACGGCGAGGTGAAATGCGTCTTCACCAACACCGTGCCGGTCGATGCCTACCGCGGCGCCGGGCGGCCGGAAGCGGCCTATATCGTCGAACGCCTGCTCGACGCCGCCGCCTTCGATCTGGGCTTGGACCCGGTCGAGTTGCGGCGCCGCAACTTCATCGCCCCCGGGGATATGCCCTACACGACCGCGACCGGCCTGACCTACGACGACGGCGATTTCCCGGCCATGCTGGAACGCACCTTGGCCGAAACCGGTCATGGCGACCTGGAGGCCCGGCGCGCGGAAGCAAAAACGAGAGGCAAGCTGCGCGGCCTGGGCTTCGCCTGCTACATCGAGGAATGCGGCGGCAGCGGGAAAGAGGACGCCCGCGCCGGCCTGGACGACGATGGCGGTATTACCGTTTACGTCGGCACCCAGACCAATGGCCAGGGCCACGAAACCGTCTATACCCAGATATTATCCGACATCTTCGATCTGCCGCCGGACGCGATCCGCATACGCCAGGGCGACAGCGACGACTTGCCATCCGGCGGCGGCACCGGCGGCTCGCGCTCCCTGCTCATGGGCGGGACGGTCATTACCAAGGCCGCCGAAACCGTGGTCGAGCGCGCCCGCAAGCTTGCCAGTCATTTGCTGGAGGCCGCCGAGGCGGACTTGGAACTGACCGGCGGCGCCTTCGTCATTGTCGGCACCGACCGCCGGGTGACCCTGGGCGAGATCGCGCGAGCCGCCAAGGGTGCGGGGCCCAGCCTGCCCGAAGATTTGCAAGGGCCGCTCGAAGCCAACGCCAAGCACAGCGGCGCCACCATGACCTATCCCAACGGCTGCCACGCCTGCGAGGTGGAAATCGATCCCGAGACCGGCACGGTCAAGCTGCTGCGCTATGTCATCGTTGACGATTTCGGCACCCTGGTGAACCCCCTGCTGGCCGCCGGACAGGTCATCGGCGGCACGGTCCAGGGCATCGGCCAGGCCTTGCTGGAAAACACCGTCTACGATCCCCATAGCGGCCAGCTACTGACCGGCTCCTTCATGGACTACGCCATGCCCCGCGCCGATGACTTCCCCGAGATCGAGTTGACCATGATCGAAGACTTCCCCTGCAAGACCAACGACATGGGCGTGAAAGGCGCCGGCGAGGCCGGCTCCATCGGCGCCTCCCCCGCCGTCGTCAACGCGGTTCTCGACGCGCTCAAGCCCCTGGGCCTGCGCCACATCGACATGCCGGTTACCTCGGAAACGGTCTGGCGCGCGATCCGCGCCGCCGGGGGGAAGGGCGCGGCATGAGTTACGCGCGGATCGATCCCAACGACCGCGAGGCCCTGATCGCCGTCCTGCGCGAAATCGCGGGGCGCGCGGGCGTGGCCATCATGGCCGTCTACGGCGGGGATATCGAAGTCCGGCGTAAGGACGACGCCTCCCCGGTCACCGATGCCGATCAAGCGGCCGAGGATGTGATCCTGGCGGCTCTGGCCCAGATAACGCCGGGCATTCCCACGGTGGCGGAGGAAGCCATGGCGGCGGGGGCCGAACCGGATGTTTCCGGCGGGCGCTTCTGGCTGATCGATCCCCTGGACGGGACCAAGGAATTCATCAAGCGAAACGGCGATTTCACGGTCAACATCGCCCTGATCGAAAACGGTCAACCGGCCGCCGGGGTGGTCCATGCGCCGGTGCTGAAAAGCACCTGGAGCGGCGCGGACGGCCGCGCCACCTTTGCCAAGGACGGCGCGCAACCCATAGCCATTTCGGCGCGGGCGATCCCGGCCGGGGGCGCGACCGTGATCGCCAGCCGCCGCCACGGCAGCGGCCCGGAACTGGATGCTTTCTTGGCGCAATACAATATAAAGGACCGGATCACGGCGGGATCCTCGCTCAAGTTCTGCCGCATCGCCCAAGGCGAGGCCGATCTCTATCCGCGCTTTGGCAGAACCATGGAATGGGACACCGCCGCCGCCCACGCGGTCCTGCGCGCCGCCGGCGGCGAGGTGGTGCGCGCCGGCGACGCTACGCCCCTAACCTACGGCAAGCCCGGCTTCGAAAATCCGCACTTCATCGCGCGGGGAAAAACAGAGGCAAGCATATGAAAGTATTTTGCACAGGCGTCACCGGATACATCGGTGGATCGCTCGCCGCCGCTTTGATCGCGGCCGGCCATGAGGTATCGGGACTGGTTCGATCCACCGCCATGGCGGACAAGGTGCGTGCGCTTGGTATTGTTCCGGTGACCGGAACGCTTGACGATACCGGCATACTGGAAGACGCCGCGGAGGGCGCCGAGGTTGTCGTGAACGCGGCCAACGCGGATCACGAAGCGGCGGCGTGGGCTCTCCTTCGCGCCCTGGAAGGTTCCGGAAAAACCTTTATCCACACCAGCGGTTCCAGCATCGTTGGCACCCAGTCCGCCGGGCACGCGGTCGGCGATATCTACGACGAAGAGACTCCGTTTACGCCTTCGCCGGCACGGGCGGCGCGTGTGGCGTTGAATAAGTTCATTCTCGCGCACAAGTCCAAGGGACTTCGCCCCATCGTTATCTGCCCGAGTCTCATCTACGGCCTGGGTCTTGGAATCAAGGAACACAGCATGCAGGTGCCCTGGCTTCTTGACCTGGCCAGGAAACAAGGAGCCGCCAAACACTACGGCCCCGGTGAGAACATCTGGTCGAATGTCCACATCGGCGATCTGGTCAAGCTCTATGGGCTCGCTCTGGAGTCCGCGCCAGCCGGTGCGTTTTACTATGCCGAGAACGGCGAGAATTCCATGAAGGAAATTTGCGAGGCGATTAACGCAATGCTTGGTTTCGATGGCGCATCCAAGCCCATGTCCCTGGAAGAAGCCTCCAAGGTCTGGGGCGCGGGCGCGGCCCAGAACACCATGGGGTCCAACAGCCGCGTTCGCGCCGTTCGCGCGCGGGCCGAGTTGGGTTGGAATCCCATCGCCCGGCCGTTGCTCGATGAAATCGAACATGGCTGTTATCGGATGGCTCCCTAAGGAACCCCGGCCCCGGCTCAAAACGCGTTGATAACGGTGATACCGGCGGGTTGATCGCCGTCCATGGCGGCGATGGCCGCGCCCGCGTCTTCGAGGCCGATGAGCTTGGTGATGAGGCCGTCGAGACTCAGGCGGCCGGACTCGATCATGCTGAAGAGGGCGGGAAAGCGGCTGGCGGCGATACCGCGGGTGCCGTGCAGGGTGAGTTGCTTGGCGTAGACCATGTCCAGCAGCTTGATGCTCGGCTCCGCATGGGGGCCGGTGGGCATGCCGATTTGCACATGACGGCCGAGCGGGCGCAGCCCTGCCAGGGAGTTATGGAAGGCCGGTGTGGTGCCGACCGCATCGATGGAAACATGGGCGCCGCCGCCGGTGACCTCGAAGACCGCTTCGCCGACATCGTTGACCTCGCGGGCGTTCAAAACCCGTGTCGCGCCCAGACGCGACGCCAGCTCCAACGCCGGGGCGGAAACATCCACGGCGACGACGGAGGCCCCCAGCGCCGCCGCGATCTTGATGGCGGACAAACCGACCCCGCCGCAGCCGTGAACCGCCAGCCATTCACCGGGCGCCAGCCGGGCGCGGTCGGCCAAGGCCCTAAAGGCCGTGGTGACCCGGCATCCCATCCCGGCGGCATCGGCAAATCCCAGGGCATCGGGCAAGCGCACAAGATTGAAATCGGCGCGCGGCACCGCGACCCGCTCGGCGAAGGCGCCGTAGGCGGAAAAGCCGATGACATGCTGATCTGCACAGACCGTGGGATCGCCGCCCAGGCACACAGCACATGACCCGCAAGCCAGAATGAAGGGCGCGGTCACCCGCTCGCCAATTCGGAAGCGGGTACAATCGCGCCCAAGCTCGGCGACGACGCCGGCAAACTCATGGCCAGGAACATGGGGCGCGGTCACGTCCGGGTCCGCGCCTTTCCAAGCGTGCCAGTCCGAGCGGCAAACGCCGCAGGCCTTGACCTCCACGATCACGCCATCGGGCGGGCACCTGGGTTCAGGAATATCCGCAACCGCCAAGGGGCCGCCGTAAACCTCAAACATCGCCGCCTTCATGTACTTGTACCCCTAGCTTTAACCCGGCGATCCTTGGAACCTGTGCCTTTGGTGACGATCCAAACGCCGGTAATTGCGACCACGGCGCCCAGCGCTTCGATTAGAGTAAGCCGCTCACCCAGCAGAACCGTGCTTCCCGCGATCGTTGTCACCGGCAAGAGCAAAAGAAACGGACCGACCTGGGTTACCCGGAACTTCCCCAGCAGATGATACCAAATCGTGTAACCCAAAGCCGTCATGATCAGCGCCAGGTAAACCACGACACCCCAGCCGATCCAGTTCATGGATTGGATCGCTTGGATTTGGCCGTCCTCGAAGATCCAAGAGGTTAAAAACAACTGCGGCGTGGCGAAAACGGCAACCCAGGCAATCAAGGTAAAACCGCTGACCCGCCCCCGTAGATTTTTAATCATGATCTGCCCGGCGGCCCAAACGAGCGCGCCCGCGATGACCAGAAACATGGGACCATAGTCATCCTGCAAATGCGGTTGACCGGCAATCATGACAACCCCAACAAAAGCCAGGACAACGCCCAAGACCTGCGTCCAGCTCATACGGTCCTTTAAAAATGCCGCCGCCATTAAGGCCATGAAGGGAAATTCCAACTGCAGAACGATGATGGCGGTCGAGGCGTTCAAGCGATCAAGGCCGGAAAAGGTCAGGGAATACTGGATGGTGGCGCTGACAACGGCAATCCAAAAGATCGTGCGCATATACCCAAACGGTGGCTTTACGAACCAGACAATGAGCAGTGCGGTAAGACCGAAGCGGAAGGCGATCAACAGGATCGGCGGAAAATCGCTAAATACGAAGGCAACCTTGGTCAGGGTAAAGCCAAACCCCCAGATCACCGGCACGCTGATGGCGAGAAAAATATCGAGAGGTCTCAAAGGCTTTCCACCGGTCAAATCGTCGCGCGTAATTAAGCTGTCATCTCCATAACTTGCACAATCTGTTTTTGTTTTAGGATGGAATTGCACACGTATGTTGCTTGGCCGATACCGCCGCAAGATCGGTACTTTTTTTCACAGCCGGCACTTGACCGCCGCCATGCAAAAGCGCAAAGTATTTTTACGTGACCGGACGAACTGCCGGTGACGATATAGCCATCGCAAAGCCTGTGCGGTGACTCTGGATGCACCCCGCGGCCTAGGGCGGGTTGACATCCAAGGAGAGAGAGCTGAAGCCCAAGAGCTGCCCGCAGCGGTGGCTCTTGGCACGTTTAGCGCCCCTCGCAATCCCGGAATTATCAGAATCTAGCTGAACGCTTGGTATGACAACTTATTGCCACAAGGGTTATTTCGATCATGGTATCGAAGACATAGACCCGCAGGTTCATGCCATGCTTCAAGACGAAGAAGACCGCCAAGACCATGGCGTGGAACTGATAGCCTCGGAAAACATCGTCAGCCGCGCGACACTCGATGCCCTGGGCACGGCCATGGTCAATAAAACGGTCGAAGGCTATCCGGGGCACAGGTATTACGGCGGCGCGCGGCACGCCGACCGCTTGGAAATTCTGGCCCAAGAGCGGGCGAAGCAGTTGTTCGGCTGCGCTTACGCCAATGTCCAGCCGCATTCCGGCAGCCAGGCCAATCTGGCCGTCTTCGTGGCGTTCCTGAAACCGGGGGATTGCGTCCTGTCCATGGACCTCTCCGCCGGCGGCCATCTAAGCCATGGGTCGTCGGCGAACCTGACGGGTAAATGGTTCGATATCCGGCATTACGGGGTCCGCGAGGAGGATGGCCTCCTCGACTACGCGCAAGTCGCGGCCCTGGCCGAAAGGCATAAGCCGAAACTGATTATATGCGGCGGTTCGGCCTATCCCCGCGCCATCGACTTTGCCCGCTTCCGGCAAATCGCCGAGGATACCGGGGCCATGATGTTGGCGGACATGGCGCATTTCGCGGGCCTGGTCGCCGGCGGCGTTCATCCGGACCCGGTCCCCCATGCTCATGTGACCACGGCGACGACCTATAAGAACCTGCGCGGCGTGCGCGGCGGGCTTATCCTGGCACCGGATAGCGGTTTCGAACGCAAACTCAATTCGGCGGTGTTTCCCGGCGTTCAAGGCTCGGTCATTCTGAACGCCGTGGCCGCCAAGGCGGTGTGTCTTGGCGAGGCCCTGCGGCCGGAGTTCAAAGCCTACGCCCAGGCGGTTTTGGACAATGCGCGCCAACTTTCCGCCAGTCTGATGGAGCGCGGCCTCCGGGTCGTGACCGGCGGCACCGACACGCCCCTATTGCTGGTCGATTTGCGGCCCAAGGGACTAACCGGCGCCCAAGCTTCCGACAGCCTCGACCGCGCCGGACTGACCTGCAACAAAAACGCGGTCCCCGGCGACACGCAACCGCCCAGGGTGACCTCGGGTTTGCGTTTCGGGGTTTCGGCCGGAACCACGCGCGGGTTCGGGACCGCGGAGTTCGAAAAGATCGGCCACTTGATCGCGGACATCTTGGCGGCCCTGTCCGCCGGCTCAAGCGGCATGGAGGCCGTGGAACAGCGCTGTTTCGCGCAAGTACGAAAACTGACGCAAGACTTCCCGATTTATGGACCTGTGAAATGACAAATAAACCGAACTTTCTTTTCATACAGGCCGACCAGTTGGCCGCGCGCTTCCTATCCGCCTATGGCAACCAAGTCGCCAAGACACCTCACACTGACGCACTGGCCGAACAAGGCATGGTGTTCGAGAACGCATATTGCAACTATCCGCTCTGCGCGCCGTCCAGGTTCTCCATGATGTCCGGCCTCTTGGCCTCCCATGCCCGCGCCTACGACAACGGGGCGGAATTTCCGGCCTCTCTGCCGACCTTTGTTCACTACTTGCGCGTTCTTGGCTATCAGACATGCCTATCCGGTAAGATGCACTTCATTGGCCCCGATCAGCTGCACGGCTTCGAGGAGAGGCTGACAACCGACATCTACCCTTCCGACTTCAACTGGACGGCCAATTGGGAGAGTACTGTCACCGGATCGAAACGGCTCCTCGCGGCGGAGGGGGATGTTAATGGTATCCTGAATTCCGGCGTTTACGAGCGCACGATACAGCTCGATTACGACGAGGAAGTCGCCTTCAAGGCCAATCGGAAAATCCACGATATGGCGCGATCCGACGACGATCGGCCGTTTTGCCTATTCGTGTCTTTCACGCACCCTCACGACCCCTTCGCGATACCCCGGCGGTATTGGGACCGCTATGCCCACGGCGATATCGACATGCCATCGGTACCGCCCATGGCGCGCGAGGATTTGGACGCTCATTCACAACGATTGTTCGATCACATCGGCGTCGCGGAAGCGGGCATGACGGAGGAAAATATCCGTGTCGCAAGACATGCCTATTATGGCGCGGTTAGTTTCATAGACGATCAGGTCGGCGCTTTGATGGATACGCTGCGGGTGGCGGGACTCGCTGACAATACAATAGTCGTGCTGTTGTCCGATCATGGCGAGGCGCTCGGCGAAAGAGGTCTCTGGTTCAAACGATCGTTCTTCGATTGCGCGATGCGAATTCCCCTGATCGTCTCCGCTCCCAAGCATTTTGCCGCCGGCAGATGCGCTGAAAATGTGTCTCTGGTCGATCTTCTTCCCACTGTCGTGGACTTGGCGGAGCCGGATGCGGGCGGCGGCCTGATCGAAACCCGCCACGACGGGCATAGCCTTCGTCCATACATGATGGGAGAAACCGCGCGCAGGCCGAACCGGGTTTTCGCTGAGATGAGCGGTGAAGGATTGCAATCCCCTGCCATCATGATCGTCGATGGGCCGTATAAATATATTCACTGCGACGGCGATGCGCCCTTGCTCTTCAATCTCGAATGCGATCGCCATGAGACACAAAATCTGGCGGGGCAAGCGGAACACGCGCCAGCCCAGCAGCGTTTGGCGGCACTGGTCGAGGAAAACTGGGATCTAGCGGAACTCCGCCGGCAAGTGCTTGAAAGCCAGCGCGGGCGCCATTTGATAGATCGCGCCCTCGCGCGGGGCCACCCGGCATTTTGGGACTACGACGTTCCCGCCAACGGCCAAACGCAGTATTTCCGGCCGGTCGGGGAGAACCCCAGCGCATCGAATTACAATGACGATTTCGAACTTCGCGCCCGGCCCGACAGCGGCCGCGCCCTTCATAGAGACTATCCAAGCTAAATTTCGTGCCTCGTTAGTTAAGGCTTCAGTGCCGGCGCTGGTTCAGCCGCCTTTTCAATTGACTGGCAATGAATAAACTGCGCCGCCATGAACAAGCGGCAAGAACACCGAAATAACCGGCGCGCGGCTGACGACGCGGCCATCGCGGAGGCGGCGGAGATTTTACGCCAGGGCGGCTTGGTGGCCTTCCCGACCGAGACCGTTTACGGCCTGGGCGCGGACGCCACCGACGACCGCGCGGTGGCGGCCATTTTCGCGGCCAAGGGCCGGCCTCAGTTCAATCCCCTGATCGTTCACGTCCCCCATATTGAAGCGGCGGCGCGCGAAGTGGTTGCCGACGCGCGCGCGCGGCGTATCGCGGCGCGCTTTTGGCCCGGCGCGCTAAGTTTGGTCTTGCCGCGCCGCTCTGAGAGCCGCGTGTCGTTGTTGTGCAGCGCCGGCTTGCCGAGCCTGGCCGTGCGCGCCCCCAGGCATCCCGTGGCCCAGGCGCTACTCAAGGCGGCGGGCCGGCCCATCGCCGCGCCCAGCGCCAATCCCTCCGGCGCCGTCAGCCCGACCGACGCCGCCCACGTAGTGCAGGGGCTGGGTGAGGCCGCCGGAATGATATTGGATGGCGGGCCGTGTCCGCTCGGCCTCGAATCGAGCATCCTCGACCTGACCGGCGCGGACCCGGTACTGCTGCGCCCCGGCGGCGTGACCCGCGAAGACCTGGAAGCCGAGATCGGTCCTATCTCCCTGGCGGGCAGGCACGCGGCGATCACCGCCCCCGGCATGATGGAAAGCCACTATGCCCCGCGCCTGCCCTTGCGCCTCAACGCGCGCGCGGCCAGGCCCGGCGAGGCCCTGCTCGCTTTCGGCCCCCCGCCGGAGGGCGAGGCGGCGACCGAAAACTTGAGCCCAAGCGGCGATCTTCTGGAAGCGGCGGCCAAGCTCTTCGCCGCCCTGCACCGCCTGGACCGGCCCGGCTTCACCGGCATCGCGGTCATGGCGATCCCCGAGACCGGCCTGGGCGCCGCCATCAACGACCGCCTACGCCGCGCCGCCGCGCCGCGTTAAGGGCGGTGAGGCAAAGCCTCACCCCCACAGCGTCATACGCGGACTTGATCCGCGTATCCATGGCCCTGGCATGAACGACCCCATGCCTAAGTCAGCTCCTGCCGTTGGCCCCTGAAATGAGTACAATACTGCCTAAGACCGTACAGCGACCGCCATGGATACGCGGATCAAGTCCGCGTATGACACTTGAGGAAACGTAGCCGCGCCGCGTTAAGTGCATCGTCATCCTTTCCCTTAGCATCGTCACCCCGGACCCCGATCCGGGGTCTTTAGGTTAGACTGGGCTCGTAATCTCCAGAAGATCCCGGATCGGGGTCCGGGATGACGATTTTCGCATTGGCGAGCCGAAGTCCCAAGCTTCGCCCGCCTAGCTTTCGCCGCTTCCTGGCACTAAAGTTCTGCAATGACACATAACGACGATCTGCTCGACCGTTTGGAGGCCGTTGTCGGGGTCCGCTATCTGATCCGCGACGCGGACGGCATGGCGGCTCATATGGAGGAACCGCGCGGGCTGTACCAGGGCCAAGGGCGCTGCGTGGTGAAGCCCGCCAGCACCCAGGAGGTGGTCGAGATCGTGCGGCTCTGCGCCGATGCGGGGGTGGCGGTGGTGCCCCAGGGCGGCAATACCGGCCTGGTCGGCGGCGGCATCCCCATGGGCAAGAACCGCGAGGTCGTGCTGAGTCTGGTGCGCATGAACCGGGTGCTTGAGGTCGATGCGGTCAACGACACCATAACCGTTCAATCCGGGTGCATCCTGCAAGACGTGCAGACGGCGGCCGAGGCGGCGGACCGCCTGTTCCCCTTAAGCCTGGGCGCGGAAGGCACCTGTCAGGTCGGCGGCAATATCTCCACCAATGCCGGCGGCATTCAAGTTTTGCGCTATGGCAATATGCGCGCCCTGGTGCTGGGGCTGGAAGTGGTGCTGCCCGACGGGCAAGTCTGGGATGGTTTACGCGGGCTTCGCAAGGACAACACCGGCTTCGACCTGAAGCAGTTGTTCATCGGCGGCGAGGGTACCCTAGGCGTCATCACCGCCGCCGTGCTGCGCCTGTTTGCCCGGCCCAAGGACAAGGTCACGGCCTTTGTTGCCGTGCCCGATGTGAAGGCCGCCGTCGCCTTGTTGGGCCGGGTCCGCGCGGCGAGCGGCGAGGCGGTGACCAGCTTCGAGCTGATCCCGCGCTTTGCCCTGGATATGACCCTCAAGCACATCCCCGGTATCGTGGACCCGCTTGGCGAGGCGCACCCCTGGTATGTCTTGATCGAGCTGTGGTCCGAGACCGCGAATTCGAACCAGCGCGAGACCTTGGAGACCATGCTGGCCCAGGCCCACGAGGACGGCCTGGTGCCGGACGCGGCCATCGCCGCCAACGAGGCTCAGGCGCTATCCTTCTGGCGTATCCGCGAGGACATGGTGGAAGCGCAAAAGTTCGAAGGCGGCTCCATCAAGCACGACGTCTCGGTGCCGATTTCCGCGGTCGCCGTCTTCATCGAGCGGGCTTGCGAAAAGGTCGAGGCCATGATCCCAGGCGTCCGGCCCCTGCCCTTCGGTCATATCGGCGACGGCAACATTCACCTCAACCTGAGCCAGCCCGAGGGTGCCGACCCCAAAGCCTTCCTGGCCCGCTGGGCCGAGGTCAACCGCGCGGTCCACGATATCGTCGCCGAACTTAGCGGCTCTCTCAGCGCCGAACACGGCATCGGCCAACTCAAGCTGGAAGAAAACGTACATTACAAAGCCGCCATCGAGATCGAACTCATGCAGCGGATCAAGGCGGCCTTCGATCCGCGCAACCTCATGAACCCCGGCAAGGTGGTGCCGGGGCGTTAGGGCGCATCATGGTGGATAATATTCTCAAGGGTAGCTGTCTTTGCGGGGCTGTTAATTTCGAAGTTAAAGAGCCATTTCTTAGATTCGCTCATTGCCACTGTTCCCGGTGCCGCAAGGCCACCGGTAGCGGACATGCCACGAACCTATACGTCGCGCCTGCTCTGTTCCAATGGACGTCCGGGCAGGAGTCTGCCGTCCGCTACGACGTCCCAACGGCGCGAAGCTTTGCCACGACATTCTGCCGGCACTGCGGGTCACCCCTGCCGCACCATACCCGTAGCGGCCAGGAAATTGTCGTTCCGGCGGGCTCCCTCGACCAGGCTCCCGATCTGGAACCGCAAGCGCGAATTTTTTGGGAGTCCCGTGCGCCCTGGTCGTGCGCGGATGACGAGGTTCCACGTTTCGCCGAACTTCCGGATTGGTGGTAAGCGGGAACCTCATGACACGGAAGCAATTCCAACCCCTCAACTAAAGCCGCGCTATTCGCGCTTTGGGGCGAAGGGCCATGTCACGACCGTTGCGACCGCCGCATAGAAAAGAAACATGACGACATAACCCGCGACGCCGCTGGGTGCGGCACCGTACTCGTAATACACGAAAAATCCAGTCCAGCCGAACAGCAAGTCTGGCGCGAACCAGATCTTGAGCGCGGCAAAGAATAAGAACGTGCCGATCAAGGGAATAACAATTGCATACGATATACCGAAGATCACAAAGACGAAGATAGCCGTGAGAAGGACGGCGAAGATCGTGAAACGGCGGCGATCGAAGGTCCAGAGTCGCGACAACCGGTTTAACCGCATGGCCTAGGCTCCATATTGCCCACAGGCCCTAAAGCCGCGCGAAGCCGGTCTCGTAGAGCCGGTTGAGGGTGGCCAGGGCTTCCTTCGGCAAGGGCGCCATGTCTTGGGTCGCCAGGGCCTCGTCCAACTGCGCCATATCGGCCAGGCCGACAACGGCGCAGGACAAATCGGGATTTGACAGGGCGAAGCGTATGGCCGCTTGGGCGCGGGTTCCGCCGGTTTCGCCCAGGGCGTCGAACACGGCCTTGGCGCGGCGTTCCTCCGCCGGCATCTCGCTGCCCTCGGTAATGACTATCTCGCGCTCATGGCGGGTATCGCTGGCCAGAACCCCGGCGGCGAGCACGCGAATCGCCATCATGGCCACGCCGTGGGTCAGGCAGGTATCCACGATCCCGGTAAAATCGTGACCGGACCAGCTGGCGGGCAAGCTGTGAGCGGCGCTGGGATTGATCATGTTGTAGTAAACCTGGGCCGAATCGAAACGCCCGCTGTCCAGGGCCGCGTTGACGGCGCGGGCTTCGCCCAGGGCGGTTAGGCCGATAAAATCGGTCAGGCCCTGGGCGCGCATGTCTTCCAGCGCCTCGGCCACACCGCGCTCTTTCAGCACCTCATGGAGCGCGAGACCGCCGGGGCCCAGATGATTGTGCAATTGCAGCAGATCGACCCGGTCCCGGTTCAGGCGGGTCAGGCTGGCGTGCAAGCTTTCCTCGACCTGGCCCGCGATATCGCCGAGACGCGCCGGGTCGAGCATGACCTTGGTCGAAATATAGGGCTCTTGCTCGACCTCGGGCAGGATCCAGCCCAGGGCCTGCTCCGACTTGCCCTGACCATAGAGCGGTGCGGTATCGATCCAATTGACCCCTGCATCCAAGGCCCGGCGCACCGCCGCGAGTTTCGCTTCGTCCCCGCCATGGACCAGAAGGCCGCCGACATAGCCGCCACCGAAAACCAATTCCGAAACCCGAAGCCCGCTGCGTCCAAACCTGCGTGTGCGCATGGGCCGGTCCTCCTATCCGATTTCGCTCAAGGTGTCGTCCAGGCGGTCAAGCAGCTCGCCGCACACGGTCTCATCGTGGGCCAGGGACAGATAGAGCTTGGTGCCCATGGGGTTGAGGAATACCCCGCGCTTGAACAGCCCGAGCATGAGGGCCCGGCCCTTGGCGCCGTCGCCGCGCTGGGTCGAGCGGTAGTCGCGCACCGGCCGGTCAGAGAAAACGATCTGCGCCAGGGGGCCGTCGCCGATCACCTGGGCGGTCATTTGGCGATCGCGCAAGACCCGGCGCATCCCGGCGCGCAAGGTTTCGCCCAAACCGTGCAGGCGCTCATAGGTGCCGTCTTGGCGGAAGACCCCCAGGGCGGCCCCGGCGGCGGCGGTCGAGATGGGATTGCCGCCCAGGGTCGAGGCGACCCACATATAATCGGAATCGCCCAAGCGGTCTTCGCGGACCAGGGCCATGAGCTCCGCCGGGCCGCCGAAGGCGCCGATGGGATAACCGCCGCCCAGGGCCTTGCCATAGGCCACCAGGTCCGGGACCACGCCGTAATATTCCTGCGCCCCGCCATAGGCTAGGCGGAACCCGGTCACCACCTCGTCGAAGATCAGAAGGATACCGGCGTCGCGGGTCGCGGCGCGCAAGCCTTCCAGGAAGCCGGCCTCAGGCGGGGTGCAGCGCTGCAAGGGCTCGACGATAACGCCCGCGATCTCCTGGCCGTGCTCGGCCAGGATTTGCTGGGTCGTTTCAAGGTCGTTGTAGGGCGCCACCAGGATGTCGCGCTTGACCTTGTGGGCGAGGCCCCCGGCGGTTGAGTCGGGTTCGGGAAAGTCCGGCGGATTCTTGGGAAACAGGCTGGTCACCCCGGTTTCGTTGGCGCCGTGATAGGCGCCCTCGAACTTCAGGATCTTCGGCTTGCCGGTCCTGGCCCGGGCCAGGCGCTGACAATACATGGTCGCCTCGGTCCCCGAAGCGCAGAAGCGCACCTGTTCGCAGGCCGGAGACAGCCGCACGATCTCCTCCGCCAGGGCCAGGGAGGCCTCGGTGACGGTGGCGAAGTTGGACCCCATGGGGGCTTGCGCGGTCACCGCCGCCACCACCTCGGGCCTGGCATGACCGACCAGCACCGAGCCCCAGCCCATGGAAAAATCGAGAAACTCGCGGCCCCCGGAATCCCAAACCCGGCAGCCCTCGCCGCGCGCGATCACAATCGACAGTTCCGGCGGCAGATTGAACTCGCCGTTCGACCCGGCGGGAAAGACGCTCTGGGCGCGTTCGGGTAAGTTTGTCACGACCGGACTCAGGCCGCCGCCTCGAAACCGACCAACTGGACCAGGCGGCCGGTTTCCAGCGAATCGCCGAAGGCCGGGCCGGCGGAATGCCAGATCCAGGGGCGATAGGCAATCAGGCGGTTGAAGCGCATGGGCACGGTCATCAGGTGTTCCCAGATATCCGGATTGGCGCCGTCTTGCTCCAACAACTCGGCGATGCTGTTGGGTCCATAGGCGCGCAATTCCTCCAGGCTCAAGGGCGTGCGGTCGGAGTTTAGTCCCTTGTGACGGTAAAAGCTGGTGCCGCCCTGGCACTGCTCGGGCGGGTTCAGATAAATCACCCCGACCCAGGATAAAATGCTGGGGTCGACGTGAACCAGATAGCGGCTCGGCTCTCCAGCCAGGGTGATGCGGAACTTGCCATGAGTGGGCCGTGGATCGTTCGAGCTCACGACCTTCTCGCCCAACAACCGCGACATCATGAGGTCCAGGCCGGGCGGTATGAATTTTTGCACCGAATTGCGCCCTGGAAAGGTCAAGTGCCCTTCGCGCTTGACGTAGTCGGCCGCAAGGGCGGCGGCACGTATCTGCATGGGATCGGGATAAAAGTCGTCGATGACCATCAGAGACCGGTACATGGTAAGTCTGCCCTTCCGCTTTGTCCGAGTTAAGGATTTTGACGGCGCGCCGCCAGCAATACAAGATGTGGCCTGAAGACCGGCGCGCATTGCGCTGAAACAATCCAACCCGAGAAAACCGGAAAGGTCAGACACCTTGGCCAAGACTCATAACCTGCGCAGCGGCGGCCGAATCCTGGCCGATCAGTTGCGTATCCACGGCGCCCGTTTCGCTTACGGCGTGCCGGGCGAATCCTACCTGGCGGTTCTGGACGCCCTCAACGACGTGCCGGAGGTAAAGTACATCATCTGCCGCCAGGAAGGGGGCGCCGCCATGATGGCGGACGCCTACGGCAAGCTGACCGGGGAGCCGGGCATCTGCATGGTGACGCGGGGACCCGGCGCCACCAACGCCAGCGCCGGCCTGCACATCGCCCACCAGGATTCGACCCCCATGATCCTGCTGATCGGCCAGGTCGGGCGCGGCATGATGGAGCGCGAGGCATTTCAGGAGATCGACTACCGCCGCATGTTCGGCCACATGGCCAAGTGGGTGGCCCAGATCGACCAGGCGGAGCGTATCCCCGAGTTCATGGCACGGGCCTTTTCGGTCGCCACCTCCGGCCGCCCCGGCCCGGTGGTCCTGGCCCTGCCCGAAGACATGCTGCGCGACCGGGTCGCGGCCGAGGACGCCGCCCCCTACAGCACCGCCCTCACCCACCCCGGGGCGGCGGACATGGTCCGCCTGCGCGGCCTTCTGGAACAGGCTAAGCGCCCCTTCGTCATTCTTGGCGGCAGCGGCTGGACCGCTCAGGCGGTCGCCGATTTCGCGGACTTCGCCGGGGCCAACAAGCTGCCGGTCGGGGCCGGATTCCGGCGCCAGGACAAGATCGACAACACCCACCCCAGCTATGCCGGGGATGTCGGCATCGGCATCAACCCCAAGCTGGAACAACGCATCAAGGACGCGGACCTGCTTCTGGTGGTCGGCGCGCGCCTGGGCGAGATGACCACCGGCGGTTACAGCCTGATCGATATCCCCCGGCCCAAGCAGACCCTGGTGCATGTCCACGCCGGCGCCGAAGAACTCGGCCGGGTTTATCAGGCCGATCTGCCGATCAACGCCAGCATGGTCCCCTTCGCCGCCGCCGCCAAGGCCATGGCCCCCGTCGATACGAAGCGCTGGGCGGCGCATACCGAGGCGGCGCACCGCGATTACCTGGATAATATCGGGCCGGTAAAAATTCCCGGCGACCTGCAAATGGCCGAGGTCATGGCCTATCTGCGCGAGACCCTGCCGGCGGATAGCATTCTCACCAATGGGGCGGGGAATTTCTCGACCTGGCCGAACCGGTTTTACCAATACCGCCGCTTTCCCGGTCAGCTTGGCCCGACCAGCGGCTCCATGGGCTACGGCACCCCGGCGGCGGTGGCGGCCAAGCTGGCCTTTCCCGAACGCACGGTCCTCTCCTTCGCCGGCGACGGGTGTTTCATGATGAACGGCCAGGAACTGGCCACCGCGGTTCAATACGGCGCCAATATCGTGATTCTGATCGTCAACAACGGCATGTTCGGGACCATCCGCATGCATCAGGAGCGGGAATATCCGGGCCGGGTTCTGGGCACCGGCCTGAGCAATCCCGACTTCGCGGCCCTGGCGCGGGCTTACGGCGCCCACGGCGAGACCGTGAGCGAAACGGCGGCCTTCGCCCCCGCCTTCGAGCGCGCCCTGGCCGCCGGCAAGCCCGCCCTCCTCGATCTGCATATCGACCCGGAGGCCATCACCCCCAGGGCCAGCCTGAGCGATATCCGGGCCGCCGCCCTGGCGAAGAAGGCGTAAGTATCCAAAGAGCCCCTTCTATTTGCCGTCCTCAAAGGTTAACGTTTTGGGGTTCGTAAAAATATTTGGGAGCTTGCAGAAAATGTCGCAAATAAATCTACGCCGCGCGGCCACCGCCTTGGCGGCGCTTGCCTGGCTATCCGCCCCGGCCAACGCCGCCAACGACCAGCCCTTGACCGAGAACTGGGCGCCCAGCGAATGGGGCGCCGACGACAAGGCCGGCGCGGTCAACCGCACCACCGCGGCCATGGTCCTCAAGGCCGCCAAGCTGGTCAAGCAAGGCAAGGTCGCGACCCTCGGCAAGGTCTATCAGCAAGACGCGCCCGGCTTCGGCTCGCGCGGTTGGCGCATGACTATTCCGGGCTTGCCCACCGGCGGCCCCTTCGGCCCGCAGGAACTTGTCTACAACGACGAATACCTCTCGACCGAAATCGGCCAGTTCGGCACCCAATTCGACGGGCCGGGCCACATCGGCGTGATTACCTCCAAGGGCATGTATTTCTATAACGGCCGCTTCCTGGAAGATCCCGATATCGGCACCTATGGCTTGGGTCCGCTGGGCGTCGAGTTCGTGGCGAAAAAGGGTTTCGTCTGCCGGGGCGTGCTACTCGACGCCACCGCCTTGCGCGGCGGGCAATTGCCGATCCCGGTCGCCAACTCCATGGACGATCCCGGCGTCATCACCGACAAGGACGTGAAAGACATGATCCGCCGCCAGGGTATCGGCGAGATCGGCGAAGGCGATTGCGTCTTTCTTTACACCGGGCACGGCGATATCTGGCATCCTTCCGAGTGGGACACCTACGACGCGGCCGAGAAAACCAAACGCATCGCCAAGTTCAACTCAGGCACGCCGGGCTTCGGTCTTTCGGCCTGCGAATACCTGGCGTCGCGCAAGATCATCCTCTGGGGCTCCGACACCTGGCCCTCGGAAGCGGTCGGCCTCGGCTTCGGCGGCGAGAACCCGCAGCCCTTCGAATGCCACATCACCATGATGACCAAGCGGGGCATTTGGAACCTGGAGAACATGGACCTGTCGCAACTGGTCGCCGACAAGGCCTATGAGTTCCTCTTCGCCTGGTCGCCGCTCAAGATAAAGGGCGGCACCGGCTCCCCCGGCAATCCGATCGCCATGTACTAAATAAAGTCCGCTTCAAGGACGGGCCGCTAGCTTTCCTGGCTAGCGGCGCCGTGCGGGCGGGTGACGATGTAGGCGGAAACAACCGCCAATATGGCGCCCAAAACGCTGGGCAGCACCCAATCCTCGGCCACAAATAGGGTCACCAGCAGCAAGCTGACGGCCATCATGGAAACCGCCGCGATCTTGGCCCGCAAGGGAATCGCGCCGTGCGCGTGCCAGACGATCAAGGGCGGGCCCAGGCGCGGGTGGGTATAAAGCCAGTCGTGAAACCGGGGCGAGGAGCGGGAAAAGGCCCAAAGCGCGACCAGGAAAAACACCGTCCCCGGCAGCACCGGCAGCACCACGCCGGCAACACCCAGACCCAGGCAAATCAGCCCCAGGGCGAAGAGCCCATGGCGGACGCCGGCGCGGCTGAGCACCTGGGGCGGCGGCAAGACGCCGGTCTTGGAAGAGCTTGGCGGATTCATGCCCGTATTCTCCACACGCCGGGTAAAGCAAGAGTTATGAGCGCACGAGATATTTCAAAACACGCCGCCCCCCTCGTACTGGAACCCCCCATTTGATATAAAGCGGTATGACCGATCAAGGTGGTAAGAAGACAGGCTAGGGCCATGCGCATATAGCACGGCATTTCCACCAATGCGTCCTTCGACAAGCTCAGTATGAGGAAAATCTTGTGTGGCATATAGAAAAATCCTCATGCTGAGCTTGTCGAAGCACGCACAACGCCGATCCAAGCCAGCCATCGGTAGCGGCACAACGAAATGCGATAACCCAAGGAGACCGGCCCCATGAGCGATTACAACGCGCCGCTCGCGGACATGCGATTCGTCCTGGGCGAGATCGCGGGTCTGAAGGAAATCGCGGACCTGCCCGGCTATGAGGAAGCCACGCCGGACCTGGCCGAAGCGATTCTGACCGAGGCCGGGCGCCTGGCCAAGGACGTCCTGGCGCCCCTGAACCGAACCGGCGACCAAGAGGGGTGCACCCTGGAAAACGGCGCGGTGCGCATGCCCAAGGGCTTTCCCGAGGCTTACCGGCTCTTCGTGGAGGGGGGCTGGGGCTCCCTGCCCTTCGATCCCGAACACGGCGGCCAGGGCCTGCCCTGGACTCTGTCGATCGCGGTGCAGGAAATGTGGAGCGCCGCCAACCTTAGCTTCTCCCTCGCCCCTCTGCTGACTCAAGGCGCGGTGGAATCCTTGCAGGTTCACGGCACGGCGGAACAGAAGACCGCATATTTACCGAACATGATCTCGGGCCGCTGGAGCGGCACCATGAACCTGACCGAGCCCCAGGCCGGGTCCGATGTCGGGGCGCTGAAAACCCGCGCGGTAAAGCAAGACGATCATTATCTCATCACCGGTCAAAAAATATTCATCACCTGGGGCGACCACGATTGCGCCGAGAATATCGTTCACATGGTCTTGGCGCGCACCCCGGACGCGCCGGCGGGAACCCGGGGCATCAGCCTGTTCATCGTGCCGAAATTCCTGCCCAAGGAAGACGGCACGCTGGGGGCGCGCAACGATCTGCGCTGCGTTTCCCTGGAGCACAAGCTTGGCATTCATGCCTCCCCCACCGCGGTCATGGCTTACGGCGATTCCGGCGGCGCCATAGGTTATCTGCTCGGCGAAGAAAACCAGGGCATGGCCTGCATGTTCACCATGATGAACAACGCCCGCATCTCGGTCGGCGTGCAGGGTTTGGCCATCGCCGAGCGCGCCTATCAGCAGGCCCGCGATTTCGCCCGCGAGCGCATTCAAAGCCGGGCCATAGACTCAAAGGATGCTGGCGGCGTCGCGATTATTCAGCACCCCGACGTGCGCCGCACGCTTATGACCATGAAGGCGAGCGTGGAGGCCATGCGCGCCCTTGCCTACCTGGCCGCCGCCACCCTGGATAAGGCCAAGCGCGCGCCCGAGGCGGGCGAGCGCGCCGCCGCCCAGGCGCGTATCGACCTGCTGACCCCCCTGGTCAAGTCCTGGCTGACAGATTGCGGATGCGAGATCGCGTCCCTGGGGGTTCAAGTTCACGGCGGCATGGGGTTTATCGAGGAATCCGGCGCCGCCCAGCACTACCGCGATGCCCGTATCCTGCCCATCTACGAGGGCACCAACGGTATCCAGGCGATGGATCTAGTTTGCCGCAAGTTGCCGCTTGGCAATGGCGATGTCATGCAAGGGTATCTGGCCGAACTTGACGCCACGGTTGCCGACGTTGCTGCGAGCAACGCACCGGACTTCGGGCAGATGGCCGAGCGGCTGGCGCAATCGGTCGATGCGCTCAGGCGATCATCTGAGTGGATGGCGCAAGCCGTTGTTCGAAGGCCTGAGGCGGCACTGGCGGGAGCAACGGATTATCTCCGGGTGTTCGGGTTGACGGCTGGCGCGGTTTATCTGGCGCGCGGTGCGCTTTACGTGCAACGCCAGTCCGGGGACGACGGAATTGTGATGCCGGGGAAACGCTACGTCGCGTTGGCGCGGTATTTCGCGGAGCATCTGAGCGTGGAAACAGCGGGACTTGCGACCTCCGTGATGTCGGGGGGCGATGCTGTATTGATGTTGAGCCCGGGCCAGCTTTCGGCATGACCTGAAGATGGAACAGTGCCGCAAGCGAGTGGAGTGTGGTCGTGAGTGAAAGCGTTGAAATTATCGTGGCTGAGCGAATTCAGAGCATTCGACTTAACAGGCGGGAGAAGAAGAACGCCCTGA
>JAJFGL010000038.1 GCA_021776135.1 Kiloniellaceae bacterium | reverse complement strand
GGTCGCGGGTGCTCTGCTCGAGGGCATCGACGAGGACGCGGTCGATTTCCGCCCGACCTACGACGGCGAGACCGAAGAGCCGGTGGTCATGCCGGCCAACTTTCCGAATTTGCTGGCCAATGGCGCCCAGGGTATTGCGGTTGGCATGGCGACCTCGATTCCGCCCCATAACGTTGGCGAGATCTGCGACGCCCTGCTGCACCTGATCAAGACGCCCAAGGCGACGGTCGGCAAGCTGGTCGAGCTCATGCCCGGCCCCGATTTTCCGACAGGCGGTATCCTGGTCGAGGCGCGCGAGAACATCGTCGAAGCCTACAAGACCGGGCGCGGCGCCTTCCGTCTGCGCGCGCGCTGGGAGGCCGAGAAGCTGAAGGGCGGCGGCTATCAGGTCGTGGTCACGGAAATTCCGTATCAGGTTCAGAAATCGCGCCTGGTGGAAAAGATCGCGGAGCTTTTGTCGGCCCGCAAGCTGGCCATGCTGGGCGATGTGATGGATGAATCCACCGATGTCGTGCGCCTGGTCCTGGAGCCCAAGAGCCGCAACGTCGATCCCCAGGTGCTGATGGAATCCCTGTTCCGCCAAACTGACTTGGAGACCCGTTTCAGCCTTAACATGAATGTTCTGGACGCCGATAACACGCCGCGGGTGATGAACCTGCGCGAGGTCTTGCGCGCTTATCTGGATCACCGCCATGTGGTGCTGTGCCGGCGCACGCGCTTCCGCCTCGACAAGATCGCGCGCCGCCTGGAGATGCTGGAAGGCTACCTGGTCGTCTTCCTGAACCTGGACGCGGTCATCAAGATCATCCGCAACGAGGACGAGCCCAAGCCCGTTCTCATGAAGCGATTCAAGCTGAGCGACGGTCAGGCTGAAGCAATCTTAAACATGCGCTTGCGGGCCCTGCGTAAGCTGGAAGAAGAGGGCATCCGCGGCGAACACGCGGACCTCAGCGCCGAGCAGAGCGATCTGAAGAAGCTGCTGAAAGACGAGAAGAAGACTCTGGACCAGGGCGGCCGGGTTTGGGCCACGGTCGCCGGGCAGATCGATGAGACCAAGAAGGCCTTCGGTCCCCGCACCGAGATAGGCAAGCGCCGGACCGAGCTCGGCGACACGCCGGACGAGATTGTCGTGCCCCTGGAAGCCGAGGTCGAGCGCGAGCCGATTACCGTGCTGTGTTCCGCCAAGGGCTGGATCCGGGCCATGAAAGGCCATGCCGAAGATTCTTCGGACGCCAAGTACAAGGAAGGCGACCGGGCCCGCTTCACGCTCCATGCCCAGACCACCGACAAGCTGCTGATATTCGCAACCAATGGCCGCTTCTACACCATCGGCGCCAATAAGCTGCCCGGCGGGCGCGGTCTGGGTGAGCCGGTGCGCATGATGATCGACCTGCCGAACGATCAGGAGATCGTGGCGTTCTTCGCCTACAAGGCGGGGCAAAAGTCAATTGTCGCATCCTCGGACGGGCGCGGCTTCGTGGTGCCCCAGGACGAAGTCTTGGCCCAGACCAAGAACGGCAAGCAAGTGCTCAACCTGGCCGGTGGGGCGGAAGCCGCAGTTTGTAAGCCGGTGGACGGGGACACCATGGCCATGGTTGGCGATAACCGCAAACTCCTGGTTATTCCGCTCTCGGAGCTGCCAGAAATGGCCCGGGGGCGCGGCGTTACCTTGCAAAAATACAAGGACGGCGGCCTCGCCGACATCGCCAGCTTTAACCTCGCCAAGGGATTGTCCTGGACCATGGGCGGCGGCCGCACCCGCACCGAAACAGACCTTCGGGCTTGGATGGGCAAGCGCGCGGCGGCCGGACGCTTGCCGCCCAAAGGCTTCCCCAAGAACGGTAAGTTTAGTTAGTCTGGCGCGCCGCCCGGCCAATCGCTGAAGGGGTAGGGCCTCTCATCCGACTTGAAGGTCAGATATCTAACGAGCTGATAAAACAGACAGCTTAGATCGTCGCTGAAGCTCAGCAAGCGGTCGTTGGCGCGCCCGGTGAAGAGGACGAAGCCGAACTGAAACACGGCGGCCATCGCCAGCAGGAACTCCGCGATCCAAAATACGAGCACGAAGAGCAGCATGAACAGGCCCCGCGACCAAGTCTTGCGCTCCTTCCAGTGCGGTTTGAACTCCGTTACGGCGGTTTCGTCGGTCATAAGCACCCTCCCTCTATGGCAGTCCCTGAGCCATATCTAGGGGCTTTGTCCTCGGCTTGCCAGTATTCGCTACCTTAGGCGGAAGTCCCGACAGTCTGCCAGCCCTGGGCGCCGAAGGCTTCCAGGGGGCGGAAGCGCAGCTTGTAGGCCATTTTCGGCGATTGCTCGACCAGGTATCCGAGATAGGCGTAGGGCAATCCCCGGCGCCGCGCCTCTTCGACCATCCATAAGATGCGGGCGCTGTAGTAGCCACCGCTTTTCATGGCGATGATGTTGCGGGCGTCGGCCATGATCTTCCCTGCTCAAATAGTGACGCCGCTATCCTACTAACGCAAAGCGCAGCCGTCCTCATCGCACTTAGGGCCGGTTTCTTTTGTCTCCCCATCCTCTTGGGGTGCGGCGGCGCCAAATTCCATCAGGGAAGCGATCTGGTAGGCCACCTCCATATCGCCCGCCCGGCCGAAATGCTTGGCACGCAGGCGGCCAAGCCGATCGATAACGATCAAGGACGGCGTGCCGCGCATGGCATAGGCCTCCATGGTCTTGGGCATGGAACTATGGCCCGCCTGGTCCACGCCTATGGGGAAGCTCAAGCGGTACTCATGGATAAAAGCCTTGAGCGACACGGGCCGCATGGCATCGTGGTGTTCGAATACCGTGTGTAGGCCCAGGACGGCGACTTGGTCCCTTGGAAAGATGTCGTGGATTTGCTGCGCTTGCGGCAGGCCGTGGGAGACACAACCGGGACACAGCATTTGAAAGGCTTCGATAACGACAATTTTCCCGCGCAGACCGGATAGGGTAATTGGCGCGCCGGTATTGAACCACTCGGACACCATAAGTTCGGGTGCGGTTGGGAAGGGGGTGGTTTGGGTCATTGGCACTTATCTCAATAGTTATTTATCCGCGAGGGATCGCATGTCCCACCCGTAGTCACGCCATCGTAGCTGGCGTCCTTGGTTGTTGTTTGCGGTGTGGCGTCAGGGCCGGTCTTCAGGCAGGTTCTGCTGAATCGGCCAAGGTTCGCCAGCCCTGGGCGCCGAAGGCTTCCAGGGGGCGGAAGCGCAGCTTGTAGGCCATTTTCGGCGATTGCTCGACCAGGTATCCGAGATAGGCGTAGGGCAGGCCCCGGCGCCACGCCTCTTCGACCATCCATAAAATCACGAATGTCCCCGGGCTTTGCCGGCTGAGTTCGGGATCGAAAAAGCTGTATACGGCGGAAGGCCCGTCATCCAGCCAGTCGATAAGGCATACCGCGGCCAGGCATCCGTCGGCGGCGCGGAATTCGATCATGCGGGTATCGACGCGGC
Organism: Kiloniellaceae bacterium; assembly: GCA_021776135.1. Taxonomy (GTDB): domain Bacteria; phylum Pseudomonadota; class Alphaproteobacteria; order Kiloniellales; family J153; genus JAJFGN01. Next base: position 54,487 of record JAJFGL010000038.1, on the reverse strand, counting down.
TATGATGGATCATGCTCTTGTAGTCGGCCATGGTCATGCCGGACATCTCGCCGTCGCCATGGCGCGAGGCGATGTACTTGGCGAAAACGCGGTATTGTTCGCCCGTCGCTTGTGCCGGAACCTCGGATGCCTCAAGCGCCGCGTTGGCGCGCCGGACCCGTTTTTGCGACCGGCTTGGGGTGAAACCCTGGACCGGGATGCGGACCGGCAAACAGGCCCGGCAATCCGTACAGGCCGGGCGGTATGCGAAGTGATGGCTACGCCGGAATCCGGCGCGCGAAAGAGCGCTATAGGATCCCGTCGGGTTGTCGCGCGAAATTTCGGTAATCAGCTTTTTCTCGCGCTGGCCGGGCACATAGGGGCAGGGTGTGTCGGTCAGAACAAAGAACGCCTGCCGCGGCAGGCCAAGGCCAAGCGCGCCGTTTCGTGGCTCGAGTCCGATCGGTTTCCGTCCCTGTCTCATTCCGCGGCTTTATTAGTTATTATGCTTCGCCAATGCCGCTTGGCGGAGCCATTATCGCAGGAAAAGGGGGGAGCTTGCCAGTAATGTTTCGTTAAGCTTTATGCTTAACCGCTGCGCTAAATGGCACTAATCGGATGGCGGAAACCGGCGCAGGGCCAGGGTTCCGGCCAGGATGTCGTGCAGGGTGCGGCGGCGGTCGCTGAACAGGCTGACCGCCAGGATCAATCCGCCGGTCAAGGGAACGGTGGTGTAGAACAGGGCGGTTTGCAGGAAGGCCTGAAGGTAATCGAGCCGCTTGCCGTTCCAGTGGCGAAGCTCGACCTTGAACAAGCTCATACCCGGCGTCGCGCCGCCACGGCCTAGGAAATAGGTATGGTAGGCGACCGGGAAAATCGCCAGGGCCAGGGCGCCAAGGGGCCACAGTAAGCCGAAGGTCAGCACCCCGGCGACCCAGAAAGCAGTGGCCAGGGCCAGGTTCAGGGCCGAAACGATCATCGCGTCGACCAGGAAGCCCAGGCTGCGGCGCCATAGCAGACCCTCGTAGAACCCCGGTTCCGATAACGGGTCCGGCGGTGTCTCTTCCCAGGCGTAATCGTCCAGTGAAAGGCTTGGCAAGTTAGTTCGGGATTCCATGGGACGCGGCCTCCCACCGCACTTGTGTGCTAGTCAGATGGGGGCCGGCGGCCAAATCGTCAAGACGGGCGGGCGCTACTCAGCCGGCTTGACGGCGGTTTGCGGCGGCCTGCCGGTTTCGCGAAGCAGAATCACCGAAACCCGGCGATTGCGCGCGGTGTAGGGATCGGTTGGATCCAGGGGGTCTTGATCGGCGAGACCGGCCACGGAGGAGAACCTTTCCGGCCGCAAACCCGATTCGATCAGGACCCGGCGGCTGGCATTGGCGCGGTCGCTCGACAGCTCCCAATTCGAATACCCGCTCTTGGTCGAGAAGGGGGTCGCGTCGGTATGGCCCTTGATCGCGATCTGTTGCGGCAGCGTCGTTATGGCATCGACAACCAGGGACAGGATTTCGCGCGTGTGGTCGAACATCTTGGCGCTGCCCGAGGGGAACATGGACTTGCCGTCCTCGTCCACGATCTGGATGCGCAGACCTTCCTCGGTTTGATCGATCAGCAGATTGTTGGATAGCCCCTTCAGGTCGGGGACATTCTCCATGGCCTCGCGCAAGGCTTGCTCGGCCTGGGCGAACTGCTCCGCCTCGCGCTTGGCGAGGAATTCTTCAAGCTGCTCGGCGTCGAGATCCTGGTCGGCCCGATCGGCCATTTGCGCCCCACCGGGGCCGGTTTCCGTTGTCGCCGTATTTTCCTGCGGGTCGCCCGTATTGTCGAAATCAGGCGGGCTGGTAGGCAGTTGAATCATGACCCCGATCGGCGTCTGATCGTTGGGACTGGCCCCTTCCTTTGTGAAGGTCCGGCCGCCCATGATGCCGCCGCTGCCGGTGGTGGAGCGCGAAACGCTGGCCGGGGCAAAGTAGTTGGCGATGCCCAGTTTTTGCTCCTCCGTCGTCGCCTGCAGGATCCAAAGCAGCAGAAAGAACGCCATCATGGCGGTGACGAAGTCGGCGTAGGCGACCTTCCAGGCGCCGCCGTGATGCCCATGGCCGCCCTTCTTGATCTTTTTAACGATTATCGGGGCTACGTTACCCTCTTCGGGCTTATCGGCCATGACGCGATCTCCGCCGCTCTGCTATGCCGCCGCTGCCGTCGGCAAGTTTTCGAAGGCTTCCTCAAGCTCGTAGAAGCTGGGCCGGACATCGGTGGACAAGGTCTTGCGCGCGAACTCGACCGCGATCGCCGGCGGATGGCCGCCGATGTGGGCCAGAATCCCGGCCTTGATGCAGGCATAGAAACGGCTATCCGCCGTGACGATGTTGCCAAGCGCGGTCGCCAGCGGCCCAACGAAACCGTAGGACACCAGAATGCCCAGGAAGGTTCCGACCAGGGCGGCGCCGATCAAATGGCCCAGGACTTCCGGCGGTTCGGAGATCGAGCCCATGGTGTGAATCACGCCCAGCACGGCGGCGACGATTCCCAGGGCCGGCAAGCCGTCGGATACGGTGGTCAAGGCACTAACGATGGCGTGTTCTTCCTCATGGTGGGTTTCCATATCCTGATCCATGAGGTTTTCCAACTCGTGCGGATTATCGGAACCCATGGTCAAGAGACGCAGGTAATCGCAAATGAAGAGCATGGCGTGATGGTCGCCTTGAACCGCCGGGTACTGCGCGAAGATATCGCTTTCCTCCGGCTTTTCGATATGCGCTTCCAGGGCCAGGTTGCCCTTGGAGCGGGCCAGCTTGAATATCTGGTAAAGTAGGCTCAGCAGCTCGACATAATCGTCGCGGCCGTGCCTGGGCCCTTTGAGCGTGCGTCCCACGCCCTTGCCGGCGCCGGCCAGGATGGTCTTGGTGTTACTGATCACGAAGGCGCCGATGGCGGCGCCGATAATGATCATGAATTCGTAGGGTTGGAACAGCACCGCCAGGTGGCCGCCCGGAAGCGCATAACCGCCTAAGACGGCAACGGCGACAATGATACTACCGACGATTACCAGCATCCCGAGATCCTGCCCGCGCAAAATGGAAGCAACGGTCTCCATTGTGGACAGACTCAGTTAAAAAGAATTTAACTCTATGATATCAAATGGATAATTAGGGAATTTCAAGCCACCCGATCAGCGCAGGGCTTGGTCCAGATCGGCGATCAGATCGTCCCGGTCCTCGACCCCGACCGAGAGCCGCACCAGGCTGTCCCCGATCCCGATTTCGGCCCTGATTTCCGCCGGAATCGAGGCATGGGTCATGATCGCCGGGTGTTCGATCAGGCTCTCGACCCCGCCCAGGCTTTCGGCCAGGGCGAAGATTTCGACCCGCTCAAGGAAGCGCTTGGCGGTGTCCAAGCCGCCCTTGAGCACCATGGTCACCATGCCCCCGAAAGCATCCATCTGGCGTTGGGCCAGGGCGTGCTGGGGGTGGCTGGCCAGGCCGGGGTAGTACACCCGCTCGACCTTGGGGTGGGCCTCAAGGTATTCGGCGATTCCAAGCGCATTGGTGCAGTGGCGTTCCATCCTCAGCGCCAGGGTCTTGAGGCCGCGCAGGGCCAGGAAGCTGTCGAAGGGGCCCTGGACTGCGCCGACCGCGTTTTGCAGGTAGGCCAGGCGCCCGGCCAGTGCCGTGTCGGCGCCCACAACCATGATCCCGCCGACCATGTCGGAATGGCCGTTCAGGTACTTGGTGGCCGAGTGCATGACCATGTCGAAGCCCTGCTCGATGGGGCGCTGAACCCAGGGGCTGGCGAAGGTGTTGTCGGCCACGCACAAGATGCCGCGCTGGCGGGCGAAGGCGGCGGCCGCCTCCAGATCGACCAGGGTCAGCAAGGGATTGGTCGGGGTTTCGACCCAGATCATCTTGGTTTCCGGCCGCACCGCCGCTTCCAGGGCGTTCATGTCGCTGATATCGGCGAAGCTGAACGACAGGCCCGCCGAGCGTTTGCGCACGTTCTCGAACAGCCGGTAGGTGCCGCCATAGAGATCGTTCATGGCGACCACATGATCGCCCGCGTCCAGCAGCTCCAGGGCGGTCGAGGTCGCGGCCATGCCCGAGGCGAAGGCGAAGCCCGCCGTGCCGCCTTCCAGATCGGCGATACAGCGCTCATAGGCCATGCGGGTCGGGTTCTGGCTGCGGCTGTATTCGTAGCCCTTATGGACCCCTGGACTCTCCTGAACGTAGGTCGAGGTAGCGTAGATCGGCGGCATGATGGCGCCCGTGCTGGGGTCGGGCGACTGCCCGGCATGGATGGCGCGGGTCGCGAAGTGAGGGCGGTTGGGGCGGCTCGGTTCTTGGGGCATGAGGACCTCGGTGTTGAGCAAGGCTCAACATGTGGCCCTTAGCGGGGACTTGTCAAAGGGGCCGCCGCTCAGTCCTTGCCGCCGCCGAAGAGGCTCTTGAGCGCACCCTTGGCGCCCTCGGCCGCGCCCTCGTCCGCGCCGCCCACGGTCTCGGCCGTGCCTTCTACAACGCCGCCGGCACCGCCGCCGATATTCTTGAGCGCCCCGGCGGCGCCCTCGCCCAGGGCATCGGTGAGCGCACCCATGTCGATCCCGCCGACCAGCGCGGTCACCCGGGTCAGAACGGCATCGAGGGTCTGGCTCGCCACTTCCCCCGGGCTCGCGCCGCCTTCTTTCTTGCCCACGTCCTTCAGGTGGATGTCGGGAAGATTGGCGTCCATGGTCTTGTCCAGAAGCTGGTTGAGCAGGATGCTGACCGTGCCGATTTGAAGCCGGCGGGGTTGCCCATCTTGAAGCCCTGAAGGGTGCCCTTGCCGCTGCTCAAGTCGATATCGGCGCCGGCCAGGGTGACCTTGGTCTTGGTCACCTCCGACCCGGTTGTCTCGACCGCGGTTACGATAATGGATCCCAGGAAAAAGAAGATAACGGCAATGGCAACGACGCCGAGCGCAAGTATGCCGCCCCCGCCGATCAAAACTCCGCGTTTCATTTCGATGCTCTTCCCGTAAAGGCTAGGGGATTTCAGGCAAGGAAATTGATATTTCGCCGCCTCCAGGTAGGTTTTGCAGCCGCTCTCCCGGTAAATCGCTACAAAAAACGACCTGAAAATCTGTCGCATTTCGCTAAGCAATTTACTTGCGGCCGCCGATAATCCTATCGTTCGGCGAATATATTTTCTGATGTCTGGAAGAGGGAGGCAGGCCATGATCGCGAAGGAAGATACCGCGGCTTTTGCCCGTGACGGCGTTGTGTTTTTGCCCCAGGCATTCGACCGGAATTGGATCGATATCCTGCGCGGCGGCATAGAAGACAATATCGCCCGCCCGAGCGCGCGCAGCCGGATATGGGACCGCGACGCCGAGGGCCGGACGTGTTTTTACGACAATCAGGCGTGGCGCGACATCGAGGGCTACAGGGATTTTGCCTTCAATTCGCCTTGTGCCGGGATCGCCGGAAAGCTCATGGGCAGCGAGCGTGTGCATTTCTTCTACGATGCGGTGTTCGTGCGCACGCCGGGGGCGCAATTCCGCACGCCCTGGCATCAGGACGAGCCCTACTGGTCGGTTAAGGGCTTCGATACCTGCAGCATCTGGATGCCGCTCGTACCGGTTGAAAAGAAGAGCGCCCTTGAGTTCGTCCTCGGTTCCCACCTGTGGAAACAGAAATTCCGCCAGACCGATTTCGCCGTGCTGACCAAGGACGGCCGCGACCGGGTGAAGTTTCGCGACGGCGGCACGGTGCCGTTCCCCGATGTGGAAAACAACCGCGGCGATTACGACATTCTAAGCTGGGACATGGAGCCCGGCGATTGCGTGGCCTTCAATGGGCGCACCGTCCATGGCGGTTCGGGCAATCTATCCGAGGGGCGCGATCTCAAGATTTTCAACACCCAATGGCTTGGCGACGATGTCCGCGTCTGCTTTCGCGAGGAAGGCATGGATCCCGATCACTCGGCCATCATGACCGAACACGGCCTTAAGCCCGGCGACGGACTGGGGTCGGAGTTATATCCGCAAGTTTGGGCGCGGGCGTAATCCTCGCCCGTCCCCAAGAGAATGCGCCGCGCGCCTCATGGCAGGCCGCCGACGAAGCCGTCGGTTTCGGAGCTGTCCATCAGGGATATCCGCACCCCGCCGCGGCAGCCCCGGCGTTTGCAGGCGAGGCGCGCCTCAACCTCGTCCAGATACGATAGGACGCCGAGGTCGCGCAGCTCCCGAACCTGCCGGTAATAGGTCTGGCCGCAGCGGCGGCAGGCGATCTCGATGGACCGGCCGTCTTCCAGGTCGCGCAGTTGCAGGTCGTGTTTCCAGGTCACCAGAAATCCTCCGCCCGTGGAATGCGGGTGTAGGAAATCTTGCCCCCGGCGTAGCCGCCGGGCGGCGGCGTCCAGGATCCTAGGCTGACCATGGTCCGGCCGTATTTCGCATTGAGGGAATCCACGGCCGCCGTGACCCGCTCCCAACGTTGGCGCGCGTCGTCGTCGTTCACGAACATATCGAGCTGCCGGGCGTTGGCCGGGGATAGCTCCAGCAAGGTGACCCCCAGGCGGATGATTTTCGCCTCCCGCGGCACTTGCGCGCGCGCCTTGGCCCACAGGATTTCGAGGCCCGCCAGGCACGCCTGATCGTCGTGAACGATGGGCAGGGGCGCGGCGCCCGACCAGCGGCTGTCGCGCAGACTCAGCCACAGCCACAGGCTCCCGGCATAGAAACCGTCGCGGCGCATGCGCCGGGCCGCCTTCACCAGCAGCAGGCGCGAACAGTCATAGGCATGGCGGATATCCCGGAACTTGGGCGGCAGAACCCGGCCATGGCCGAACATGCCCCGCCCGGATGGCGCCGCCTGAATGTCATAGCCGTGAAGGGCGTACCACAGGCGCTCCCCGGTCACGTTGCCCCAGATTTTGCGCAGGTGCTTGGGTTGCGACTTCCAAAGATCGGCCATGGTGAAAATACCGGCGTCCTGAAGCCGGTAGCCCATGCGCTTGCCGATGCCCGGCACGTCGTGCAGGGCTATGCCGAGCAAGGGACCGGGCATGTCCTGGGGGCGCCAGACGGTCACCCCGTCCGGCTTGTCCATCTTGCCGGCCATCTTGGCCAGGTGCCGGTTGGCGGCGAAGCCGATGGAACAGGTGATATAGGGCCCGATATTGTCCCGGATGCGGGCTTTGATGCGCCGGGCGAGGCCGTGGGGGTCAAGCCGGTCGGCAGATTCCAGGCGGCAGGTCAGCTCGTCGATGGACTTGACCGCGTCGACCGGGATGACCGCCGAAATCTCGGCCAGGAGCGCATGGTGGGCGCGCCGGTACAAATCCGGGTTCTGGGGCACCAGCACGATATCCGGGCAGATCCGCTTGGCCTCCAAAACCGGCATGATGTTGGTCACGCCGAAGCGCTTGGCTTCCTTCGAGCAGGCAATGACGCAGGTGTAAGTGGTTGAATCGAATGGCACCACCCCCACCGGCCGGCCCCGGCACGCGGGCCGGACCTGCTGCTCCACCGAGGCGAAGAAGCCGTCGAAATCAAGATAAAGACGCTCAACAGTCGCCGGCTTGCGCACCAATCTGCCCCTTTGGATTCGCGGTAGAGGGCAGATATAGAACAAAGCAGGAACAATTAAGTCAAGGGGGAAGCGGCGGAGCGGGGCTTATTGACCGGGCCACATCAAAAAGGGGACGCTACCCTTTTTGATTACGATACGGAGGACACCGAAAAATAAAGGGTAGCGTCCCCTTTTGCCCGTCTTTTAAGCGTTAGATTCCATCCACTAGTGGGGTGTTTCCGATCTTACGGGGTGGTTTTTTCGAATAAGTTCTACTAATCCGTCAAATGAGAAGTTATCGTTTGAAGACTGCCTGAATACTCAACATCTTAAAGGGAATGAAGCGAAGATGTACCGTCGGCTATGGCGGACATCGTTTTCCATCGGATAAGGAGTATTGAGATGTCCCTAGCGCACTCCACGATCGACCAACTCAGCCAAATCGACCCGAAATCCGCGCCGAAAACCGACGGTGCCGCCGGTATCGGCGCGAAATCCTTGCTCGCCCTGACCCTGGCCCTGCTCTTGGCCCTGGCGGCGATTGACACTGCCGGCACCCACACCGCGGCCGGAATCGAAAACGGGCCCGGCCCGATACTCGACGGTCGTGGCAAGTGGAGCGGTTATCTGGGCTAAGCGCCCCGGCCTGAGGCCGCCGCCGGGGCCGAACCTCGGGCCCCGGCGCGGCCCCCGCTCCGCCAAGCCCGCGCCGCTTGATGTGCATCAAGTTCGAGGGTGCCTGAATATCCAATAATAGCGGTCCAAGACGAGGCGCTACCCGAGCGCCAGTTCTGGGTATTCACTAGGAAAGGAGCTTGGCCGTGAGCGTCATGGAATGGAAGCGCGAGATGAGCGTCGGCCTCGCCGATTTGGACGATGACCATAAACAGCTGATCCGGATCATCAACCAGCTGGGCGCCGACTATAAGGACGCTGACCGGCGGGCCGCGATTCAGGGATAAAGGGGACGCTACCCTTTTTTATTATGCTGCTTTTTCGGGCGTCCAGGCGGCCGATACCGGAGCGCACGCCCCGTCAACTTCTCCAGCGTCCGGATGAATTTCTCCGAACCGCAGGGCAAACCCTTGTCCACGTTGCGCCGCAAGACCTCCAGCTTTTGCGGCTCGTCGCCCTCGGCCAGCCAAGCGGGCCAGTCGCCGATACTTTCAAACTTCCTTCGCCAGGACGGCTTTGAGGTCAAGACCGGGTCTTGTCTCAGCCCGCAGTGCGCGGCCGCGCTTGACCAGCGATAGGTCCGCGCCGTTCGCACGATCCGCGCCCGCACCGGGTTGCGCTCGACGTAGCGCACCGCCGCCCAAAGATAATCCCGATCCAGGGCGGATGAGAAGAACCGCCCTTGCCAGAAATACCCTGTCCAGCCCCGCATGCGCATACCTGCTCTCTAGGAGTCGCGATAGAGGGCGGATATAGAACAAAATAGGAATATTCGAGTCAAGAGGATTGCCCACCATAATTTGGGCCGGCCGCCCACTTGACCTGGATCAATGCACCGGTGGGTGCCGGACCGGCCTATGGAACCCTGTGCGCCCGCGCCTTTTTGGCGCGGCGGGGAGGAAACCATGAACAGCAGTGCGTCCGGACGGATTTATCTCGAACCCGGCGACCTGGTCGCCGATATGGATTGGCGCGACCACCGGGGCGGTAAGTTTTCGCTCGAACAGTCGCGTTTCGGGGGCCGGCTCACGGTGATCTTCGTCTGTACCTCGGCGGAAGCCCCCGGCGCCGCCCGGGAGCTTAAGCGCCTCGCCGCGCTGGCGGCGCAGTTTAACGATCTCGGGTGCCTGATGTTCGCGGTCAGCGGCGATCCGGTCGCGGTCAACGCGGCGGCCATGCAGCGTCTCGATTTGCCGTTTTCGATTCTCTCGGACGAGGGCTTTTCGTGCGGCCGGGCCCTGGGTCTCGGCCGTGCCCCGGCCGGCCCCTTCGCCGCGCCCAGCGCCGAGTCCTGGTGCACGCTGATCGTCGATCCCGGACGCCGGGTCGTGAAGCGCATCGGCGCCCAGGGCGCGGCGGACCAGGCGCTTGAGGCGCTCGGCGAGTGCACCCAACGGGCCGCCCTGCTGACCCCGGTGCTGGCCGCCGCGCAGGCGCCGGTGCTCATCGTTCCAGACGTGCTCGACAAGGCCCACTGCCAGCGGCTGATCGCCCATTGGGAGGCCGGCGAACGCTTCGAGGGCGGGGTCGCGAGCGGCGAGTACGGCGGCAATGTGCCGATGAAGAAAGTGAAGTCCCGCGAGGATGTGGCCCTGCCCGACCGGGGCGCCGAGGCGCAGGAGATTCTGGGCATGTTCCGCCGGCGCTTGTTTCCCGAGATCAAGAAGGCTTACGGCTTCCAGGTGACCCGCTCGGACACCCTGCGTCTGGGCGCCTATCACGCCGCCGACGGCGGCCATTTCCTCGCCCATAGGGACGATACCACGCCCTATTCCGCGCACCGCCGCTTCGCCATGTCCCTGGCGCTCGACAATGACGCCTATGAAGGCGGCTATGTGCGGTTTCCGGAATACGGGCCGCAGTTGTTCCGGGCCGGAACCGGCGCGGCGGTGGTGTTCTCGGTTTCCATGCTGCACGAGGTGACCCTGGTCACCGCCGGGCGGCGCATGATCCTGCTCGCCTTCTTCTACGGCGAGGCCGAGGAAGCGCTACGCCAAAAGCTCGCCGCCGAACGCCGCGAGGCCGAGGCCGTACCCGCCTAGGGCATTGACCGGGGTGGGGGGATCTTGCGATTTAAAATGCTAAAGGAACTTTGCCACCTCCATTAGATCAGTCGTAATTGTTGTTCCAAAATGCTGGTCCAGTCCGGCTTGAAGGGCGAGATTGACGAACAGATTTTCTGAGATCACGCAGTCTGCATACGGCACGGCAGCGCAGAATGCGGTCATGTCGCGGAAATCATTCTCTTCTATTGGGCGGTCCAGTGCGCCAATCCTCAGAGCCAACTCACGCTCGACATAGTAGGCGGGAACTTCTCGGATTAGCCGCCGCGCATTCGAGCTCTTGATGTCGTTTACAGTTTGCCAAGGAGCGCCCGCGTCACAGGCGAACCCTAGAATGATCTCAACCTCACCTAGCATCAGGAGTGCGCTGTAGATCCTTCTACGCATCGCCATAGATTCGTTCTTCAACTTCTGACGGTTGTTTTCGATGCGCTGTCGGAGTTCTTCCGACCCAGCCGACCACCGTCCTACGGCGAACTGTCGTTCCTCGTCCGGCGCACCAACCAAATAGCAAAGAAGGAAGTAAGGCGGGTTAGCACGCATAGCCGCTAACAGGTTTTTTGGCAATGTGAGTTGTACTCGATCATCACCATGCTCGGCGAACGCTTCGAAGAAGAGGTCCGATAAAAACCAATACTCTTCTCGATCTTCGGGAGGCAAGCTGTGGATGTTCCTCACTACCGACGAAATTTCGTTGGCTAACCGTTGGTGACGCCCGACAAATACTTTTCCTTGGCTTAGCGCACTCTGAACGAGCGCGAGGTCCTGTCGTCTTTCAGAACGATTGATCTTGTAAGTTTCGTAAATATTCGTTGCCGTCAGGGGCAGGCAAAGCTTCCCATTCAACACTGCACGCTCGATCTCTCCAAATAGCTTCCGCACCTCGGCATATTCGGAAGGATACTTCCAGGCCCTGGCCAATTTCACCCATTGATTCTGGTCGAGATAGACAATCTGCATAAGGTATATTAGCGCCTCTTGTCGGCAGACGATTTTTCACAACATACCGGAAAAGAGCGGTCTCAAAGAGGGGCCGGTCTTGCGATCTTGCACATCCATTGGAAGTGCAGGGCCCGGCTGAGTGTGGTGGTGTGGACGCCGTAGTGCCGCTGGGCGTGTTGGTGTTAGTGTAACCCGCCAGATGAGCGTCATGATACCACATGCAGCGGAAAACGGCTTTCTGTTCCGACCTATGCGGGTTGATCCGAGTGACGAGCTTTGACCGCGGGAGAACCGATAAGCATTCACGAGAATCAGATTGTCATCCTACGACAATATAATTTTTTCCATCAAACGCACCGAGGCTGTATTCAACATACGGATAACGTCGCCGGTTCTTGGGCAGCCCAATGATTCCGATTGGGAAGGGCTTTATCTTTGTCGCATCAATGTGCTTTCCAACGATGTGACCAATGAATGCCTCCGAAAAGAACATTAGGGTTTTGAAAAAATGATCGAAAGTATGCGTAACAGAATGCGGTTCATTTCGATAGTCGGGATGAATGACATAGAAGTGTGGCAGCAACACCTCCCCATCGGCATTCATTGTCGTGTTGTGAATGTCGATTTTTTCGCTGGGCTTCGGATGCTCGAGGCAGTTTCTTATTTTTCTGACGTTTTCGCAGAAGTCTTTTTGATTGTTAAGAAATTCATAGAAGTTATCGTCCTTGCCATACTCGTCCCTTGCAAATTTGATGAGAGACGTGAAATAGCTCTTCTTTAGATGTGGGCCGTAAATATCGTAAGCTATGTCGAGTAAACACTGTAAGGCGAACTTAGCGTTGATGAAGAAAGTTGTGAGGTTCTCAGAAAGACTTGGAATTTGAGGGAGGTGGAACGCGGTATCGTCCGTTTCTGAACGCACTCCTGCCTTCTCAATTTGTCGTATGGCTCGTCGCTCTTGCCTCTTGTGCTCTCTAGCAATGTCATTCATCAGGGATAGCTTTTGGGTAAGCTCTAGAATCTGTGGCATGATGCGATCGCGTTTGACGTTGTTCCGAAGATAGATCTCCTTCAATAGCTGATCGCCCAAGAGTAACGTTCGGCCGACGAACTCTGACTTAGATCCGTGTTTGAGCACTAACTTCTGGGCGTTTGGGATGCTTGGATTGGTGCGGTCGGGATCGAAATCATCGGCCATCTGGACCTGATAGATGCCTTTCTCTTTCACTATGAATAGTTTGTCGGTAAAAGTAAGCATGCCTGTGATCGCGCTCTTGTCATCGGCAGTGCCAATGGTCATTGAGCCGGCACTGTCTCTCAGAACGTCAATGGGATGCTTTTTTTTCATCCGCTCCTAGCCGCAATCGAGGTACACAATAGTCTTCGTAGCCGTACGGTGCGCAATAGCGTCAGCGCATTGCACCGCACCCCTAGCGCATCTTCCTTCTTAAATGGTTCAACAAATCTATGCGCGTAATCAGGCCTAAAAACTTCTCGCCCTCGACCACGATGGCGACGTGGCCGGCGTCGAAGATGGGGAGTAGGCCGTCCATGTCCTGATTGGCCTGGACGGTTTGCAGGCGGCTGGTCATGGCGTTTTTCACCGGGGTTTTGAAGGCCGCCTCGTCGCGGGTCACGGCGAGCAGGATATCGCTTTCGTCGATGATCCCGGCAACGCGGTCCTTGCCGTCGAGGACCGGAAGCTGCGACATGTCATAGAGCTTCATGCGCCCATAGGCGATCAGTAGCGTGTCTTCGGGCGCCACCGTGACCGTGGCTTGCTCGGCGTGGCGGCGCAGGATGAGATCGCGCAGATCGCCCGTGCTTTCGCGCTCCAGAAAGCCCTGATCCAGCATCCAGTAGTCGTTGTACATCTTGGACAGGTATTTGTTACCGCTGTCGCAGACCAGGGTCACCACACGCTTGGGCGCGCTTTGCGCCCGGCAATAGCGCAAGGCGGCGGCGACCAGGGTGCCGGTGGAGGAGCCGGCCAGTATGCCTTCCTTGGCCAGCAACTCGCGCGCGGTCAGCATGGTTTCCTTGTCGGGGATGCTATAGGCGGTCTTGACCCGGGAGAGATCGGCGACGGGGGGCAGGAAATCCTCGCCGATGCCCTCGACCAGCCAGGAGCCAACATCGGGGTTGAGCTTTCCGGTCTCGATGTATTCGGCCAGGATCGAGCCTTGGGGGTCGGCCAGGATCATCTCCGCCTCGGGCGCCATCTTGGCGAAGTAGTGGGATAGCCCGGCGATGGTGCCGCCGGAGCCGACGCCGCAGACAACCGCGTCCAGATCGCGGCCCATCTGCTCCCATATTTCAGGGCCTGTGGTAGTTTCGTGCGCTAGAGCATTGGCCGGATTGGCGAATTGATTGACGTAGAAGGCCCCGGTCTCGCCGGCGACGCGCTCGGCTATGTCCTGATAGTAGTCGGGATGGCCCTTGCCGACGTCGGAACGGGTCAGCATCACCTCGGCCCCCAGGGCGCGCAGGTGAAAAATTTTCTCCTGCGCCATCTTGTCGGGCACCACGATGGTCAGGCGGTAGCCCTTTTGCGCCGCCACCAGGGCCAGGCCCAGGCCGGTGTTGCCGGCGGTCGCCTCAATCAGGGCGCCGCCGGGCTTGAGCGAGCCGTCCTTTTCCGCCGCCTCGATCATGGACACGCCGATGCGGTCCTTGATCGAGCCGCCGGGGTTCTGGTTCTCCAGCTTGAGGAACAGGCGGCAGGGGCCGGTATCGAGCCGGCTGACCTTGATCATGGGGGTATTGCCAATGCTTTCCAGCACGTTCTTGAAGACGGGGGCGGTCATGTTTAGCCTCTCCGCGCGTAGGTTTTCCCTGGGCTCAGGGTGGCCCCGGCACGCGGTGCGCGCAAGGCCCTCGGCCGGGCTAATCCCGCCGTCAAGGGGGGGCCGGTCAAATCGCTTGTCCCGCGCGCCCTATAGGTGTCGTAGTATTCGCGCCATGACACTTCGCCTCCCGATCCTCGCGGCCAGCGCCCTGAGCCTATATGCGGCGCAGCCGGCTGCCGCTATCGAGCCGACGACGGTGGCGAGATTGGTCGAACCGAGCATGGTCCGCGTTCTTGTTGAGGGACCGGGCCGGATCGCGAGCGCCAGTGGGTTCGTCGTTAGCTCACAGGGCCATGCCGTGACCGCTTATCATGTTGTCCGGCCGCATATCGATCAGGGCTGGAGCCTCTTCGTGGTTGAGAGCGGCGCCGCACCCGGGGCGCGCCGGGCGGCCAAGGTGGTTCAGGCCTATCCCGACGAGGATCTGGCGGTGTTGAAAGTGGAGAACCTGAACCGGCGGCCGGTGGTTCTTAGCGAATCGGGTGTCGATACGCCGACCAAGGGGATGACGGTGTTCGCCATCGGATACCCGGGCGCGGGGGAAAGGCTCGGCGCCGACAGCGGGACCAGCTTCACCGCCGGAGTCGCCAATCGAATATTCGAGGGCGCCTGGACCCGGGACGGTCCCCGAATCCAGATAATCCAGCATTCGGCCGCCACCAACCCCGGTAACAGCGGCGGGCCGGTCGTCAATCCCTGCGGCCAGGTCGTGGGTATGAATACCGAACGCGAAATCGCGCTATTCATGACGCCAAGCGGTATGCCCATCGTCTACGATGTGATCCAGGGCGTGTTCTTCGCTTCCCATGTTTCTGTCTTGGTGGAAAAGCTCAAGGCCCTGGGTATTCCCTACAAGGGCACGCAAAAGGTCTGCCGGGTAATTCTCGGTGTGGCCACGACTAATTTTTATTGGTACGCGGCGGCCGCCGTCGCCGCCGTTCTCGCCCTTGCTCTGCTCCTGATCAAACACTGGCCTCGGCGTGCCGTTCACATCGTCGTTCTCGGCGGTGCGGCCACGCGCAATGGCGCCCGCGCGCTTGGGCACTTGTTTCGCCTGCCGCCGTGGCGGCACGAAAGGCATGAGACCGCTTGGCGGCTGCGCTGCGAGGATGTGGAGGGCGGTCCGCTCGATATCGTGATCACGCAAGAAGACCTGCGCCGGGCCCCGAAGGGATTGGTGATCGGTAGCGACCCTGCCTGCGACCGCTGCCTGGACGCCGACGGAATCGCCAAAAAACATGCGCAAGTAATTCCCCTGGGCGAAGACCTTGGGATAATCGGCTTGCATTCCGGCGCCGGCACGGCGGTGGATGAACGCCTCGTGGATCCCAGCGGCGGACCCGCGCCGCTCACGCCGGGTGCGCAGGTCCGGCTCGGCAAAATGAAGTTCCGCGTCGAGCGGCACGCTAGGCGCCGATAAACCGCCTAGGCGGGCGGTGCCGCCGCGCCGGGGGTCAGATTGGTGCTGGGCGACAGGCCCTCGTCGGAGCGGGACGAGAGTACCCTTGTTGGGAAGCCCTTGGCCTTGAGGGCCTCGACGATCTCCGCCACATGCTCGGCGTCTCGGGTCTCCACCATGGCGTCGACATCGGCGTTCTTGGCCGGGACGTCGTAAAACAGGCGCTGATGGTAAACCTCGATGATGTTGCCGCCGGTCATGCCGATCAATTGCGTGACCTGGGACAGCACGCCCGGCCGGTCAACGATGCCGATGCGCAGGCGCACCATGCGCCCGTCGCGCACCAGGCCGCGGGTCAAGACCCAGGACAGCATGCGCACGTCGATGTTGCCGCCGCAGATGACCACGCCGACTTTACGCCCGGCGAAGGCGCTGGGGTCTTTCATCAGCCCGGCCACGCCGGCGGCCCCGGCGCCCTCGGCGACGATCTTGTGTTGCTCGACCAGGGTGTGCACGGCGGTCTCGATCAGGTTTTCATCGACCAGAACGATGTTCTCGACCAGGTCTGCGATGATCTTGCGGGTCAGCTCGCCCGGATTCTTGACCGCGATGCCGTCGGCCAGGGTTTGTCCGCCGCTCGCCGGGGGTAGGCCGCGAAGTACTTGGTACATGGAGGGGAACAGCTCGGCCTCGACCCCAATCATGCGTATGTCCGGCTTGATCGATTTCGCCGCGATGGCGATGCCGGAAATGATGCCGCCACCGCCGATGGGCACCACGATGGTGTCGAGATCGGGCATGTCCTCCAGCATCTCGAAACCGATGGTGCCTTGGCCGGCGACGATCAGCGGGTCATCGTAGGGGTGAACGAAGGACAGGTTTTCTTTCGCCGCGATTTCGCGCGCGGCAATGGCGGAGGCATCCAGGGTTTCGCCGGTCAGCATCACCCGGGCGCCGAAGCTCTTGGTCCGCTCGACTTTTGTGGCGGGGGCGAATTCCGGCATGACAATGGTCGCCGGAATGCCCAGGCGCTGAGCGTGATAGGCGACCCCTTGCGCGTGATTGCCGGCCGACATGGCGATTACCCCGCGCTTGGCCTGGGCGGGCGTCAGGCTCTTGAGCTTGACCAGGGAACCGCGGTCCTTGAACGAGCCGGTGTACTGCAGGTTCTCCAGCTTGAGATACAGCTCGCAGCCCAGGGCCTCGCCAAGACGGCGCGCCGGAACCAGGGGTGTGCGGACCACCTCGCCGGCGATCAGGTCGCGCGCGAGGCGGATATCTTCCGGGGTTACTGTCATGATCCTAGATCTCCCTCCCAGTCTAGCGCGGAGTGAGCCGCAAACGCCGCGTGGTTCCTGTCTTAGGACCGACCAGTTTTAAGTATTGGCCGTCGCGCCAGCGCTCCGCCAGGTTACCATACCACGGCGACAGGGGATTTCCCGATTGTCCAGTGGCGATCATGAAGCGCGAATTGTTGGGATCGCCGAGATCGTAGATGGCCCGGTAACCGGGACCGTGAATATTCTCGAAGCGCCGCTCCGGGTCGGTGCCATAGGCGGCGGCGCCGCGGTTGAGGGTATAGGTCCCACCCGAGGTCTCGATGCCATAGCCGAAGAGCATGTCCGCCAAAGGCACTTGATCCAGAATTGGATGGGCGAAGCGGGCCCTATGAGCCTCGCCCCAGCGCAGTTGGTCCAAGGGCCGGCCGAAGCGGCGGTCCAGTTCAGCCAAGGCGGTTTCCAAAGCCGCCGCCGCTTGGGCAGGGCACGTCTCGACCGTGTCGCTGTTCACGTCGTCGCACCAGACCGGTGCATCGCGCAGGATGGCGGTCAGGAGCGCGAGCTTGGGCTTGCGGAACTTATCGAAAGCCGGGCCGATTTCGTCGGCCATGAGCCTTCGGGTCAGGCTTCCGGCCCAGGCATAAAGAATCAGCGGCGCGGCCGCGTCGCGTTCCATGCGTCCATCCCAAGCCCGCAATATGGCCAGGGCCTCGGCCCCGCGCTTCGAGGTGACCGGCGTCGATAACAGCAGCGGCAGAAGCGCATGCGCGGCCGGCGAGGCGATATCGAGTTGCGCGGCCATGGTGCCTTCGATCGTCCAGCCGGTTTTCGCGGTCCCGTTCAGCAGGGTATCGATACGTTGAGCCCGGTAAGGCGCCTGCCAATCGGCGGTCAGAAGATAGCGGTAACTCTCGGGGACGATTTTGTTATTGGCGCTGATAAAGGATCCCGCCGCCGGATCGCTGGCTTGCGGTAAATCGGCGAAAGAAATCTCGCCACGCCAGTCGTAATCGCCGCTCCAACCCGGCACCGGCCGGCGGCCGTCGCCGTTCTCGCGGATCGGTACTCGCCCCGGCGCGGCGAATCCGATCCGCCCCCGTGTATCGGCGAACACAATGTTCTGATGGGGGCTATGGAAGTCTTGCAGCGCGGTCAGGAATTCTCCGGTATCGCGCGCGCGGTTCATGCCGTGAAAGGCCGCCGCCGTCCGGTCGTCGGCGCGCAAGGCGGGCCAGGCCAAGGCCAGGACCGTGCCGTCGTCATTTACTTGGTCCTGAAGCGCGTCCGAGAGGACCGGCCCATGACGGGTTTCGCGAACCGTCCAAGTCTCCGGCGCTTGATCCTTTACGAGAATAATTTCCTGCCGGGTAACGAATTCGCGCGGGCCGTCCGGTGTTTCGTAACGGCTTGGATCGTTCTTGAGGGTGCGTTCGATAAACAAGTCTTGAGTGTCGCTGTGCGCGGTCGTGAAGCCCCAGGCGACCCGGCCGTTCTGCCCCAGCATCATGAATGGCAGGCCGGGCGCCGTGGCCCCGCTCAGGGTGCGTTTTGGGGTTTCGATCCGCGCCAGATACCAATAGCCCGGCGCGCCGAGGGCCAGATGCGGATCGTTGGCCAGGATCGGCGCCCCGCTTTTGGTGCGGGCGCCATCCAGAACCCAGGCGTTCGAGGCGTCCTTGGGCGCCAGATCCCAGGGCAGGAGTCCGGCCAGGCGCTCCAAGGATATCCCGCCGGCGGCGTCCGTCCGGTCTTCGATCGTCGTGGGCGCGTCCTGGGGATAGGCCGGCCACAGGAAGCCAATCTGTGCCGCCGTCAGGCGCTTGGCGAGGCGCGCGCGCAAAATCTCGTCGTGCCAATTGCCGGATAGTTGCAAGGCCATGAGCCGGCCCCAAACCAGGCTGTCGGCCGGGCGCCAGGGCTCCGGTTCATAGCGCAGGATTTGGAATTCCAGCGGCAGCGGGCCTTGTCTTTGCGAGATCACGGTGTTTACCCCCGCCGTATAGGCATCCACAACCGCGCGGGTCTGGTCCGGCAGGCCCACCAGATTGGCTTCGGCGGTCCGGTACAAACCCAGGGTCCGCATAAAGCGGTCGAAGGGCAGGGCGCGCGCCCCCACGACCTCGGCGACGCGCCCGGCGCCGCCGCGGCGGGTGAAATCCATTTGCCACAGCCGGTCCTGGGCATGAGCGAAACCGAGGGCGAAGGCCGCGTCCGTCTCGTTATCGGCGCGTATGGTGACCATGCCCTCGTCGTCGCGCAGAATCTCAGCCGGGGCGGTCAAGCCGGCCGCGCTGACCGTGCCTTGGGTTTCGGGAAGCGAGCCGCGTAACCACAAATAGCCGCCACCGGCGGCCAGGACGCTCAAGCCGGCCAGGGCCGCCAGGCCCCAAAGGGCCCAAGAAAGCAGACGCGCGAGCAAGAGACGTTTGTTTCTCATAGGCTTGGTATAAACTCGTGCCGGACATCCGCAAGTCAGGAAACAGCATGGCCGCAAGTGGCTCAAGAACCGCCGTCATCGCCGCCCTGGTCGGGAACGGCCTGATCGCGGTGACGAAATTCATCGCGGCGACCTTAACCGGCAGTTCCGCCATGTTCAGCGAGGCGGTTCATTCCCTGGTCGATACCGGCAATCAGGGATTGCTGCTTTACGGCATGAAGCGGGCCGATAAACCGGCGGACGGCACCCATCCCTTCGGCTATGGGCGCGAGTTGTATTTCTGGGCCTTCGTGGTGGCGATCATGCTGTTCGCGACCGGCGCCGGGGTGTCGGTCTATGAGGGCGTGTCCAAGCTCACCGCCCCGCACCCGGTCACGGACACCGCGATCAACTACATCGTGCTTGGCCTCGCGATCGTTTTCGAGGGCGCCTCCTGGATCGTCGCCTTCCGGGAATTCCGGCGCCGCAAGGGCCGCCTGGGATATTTCAGGGCCCTGCAGGTCAGCAAGGATCCCTCGTTGTTCACCGTGCTCATGGAAGACAGCGCCGCCATGCTGGGCCTGATTATCGCCCTGGCCGGCATTTACCTGGCCGAGGCCCTGGACATGCCGGAACTAGACGCTATCGCCTCGATCTTGATCGGTGTGGTGCTGGCCCTGGTCGCCGCGTTCCTGGCCTATGAGACCAAGGCGCTATTGATCGGCGAAGCGGCGGCGCCCGATGTGGTCGCGGGGGTGCGCCGCGCCATCGCCCAGGAAAACGGTATCGCGCAAACCAACGAGATACTCACCATGCACATGGGGCCGCAGGATATCCTGCTCAATCTCAGCGTCGATTTCCGCTCCGGACTTTCATCGGACGATGTCGAGGCCGCGATTACGTCCCTGGAACAAAAAATCAAGAACGAATTCCCGGAGATCGCGCGGGTTTTCATTGAGGCCCAGTCGATCAAGGCACACCGGCGCGCGCTTTAACCCATGCGGCTCGTCTGCTGCTCGGCGCCTTGATACAAAATGTCATGCAAAGCCGCGATGGCTTTGCCATGGAAGGCCACCGACACGGGGTCCATGTCGCAAGTCGGAACGGGCGTGGGTTCGAAGTGGCGATAGCGATCGGCGCCGCGCACTAGGGCGGCGCTGTCCCAGGCGCCAACCACCTGCCGCGAGCGCGTTGGCATGTAGTGCAACGATATGCCTATGCGTCGATCGTCCGAGGTGTTCGGCCCCGAAGCATGGGCGATGCCTGCGTTGTGAACCGACATCTCCCCCGGTTCGAGCGCCATAGCCACGGTTTTGCTTTCATCGACCTCAACCGCGATTTCTTGGCCCCGCGTGAGCATGTTGTCTTGATGAAAGGTATCGTCGTGGGGCAGGGGCTTTTCCGTATGGCTTCCCGGCAGCACGTGCATGCAGCCGCTCGCAACAGTCGCCGGTGAAAAAGCGAGCCAGGCGGTGATCAAATCCGGAGCATCCAGGCCCCAGTAATTCAAGTCTTGATGCCACGATACATAGTTTGGGCTGCGAGCTTCCTTGACCCAAAAGATGGTGTTCCAACACAGGATGTCGGGACCGATGAGATCTTCGATCGCATCCAAGATACGCCGGTGGCGCATCAGGTCGTCGAGCCACTTGAAGAGCAAATGCGACTTGTTGCGGTGACCGCCCTGAATTGGTTGACCCTGTTGTGCCTCGAAGGCTTCCAAGCGACGCCGAAAACCCGCAACCTCCTCCGCGCACAGTATCGGGACCGGAAAGAAATATCCCGCGTGCCGGTAGTGCGCGATAGCATCTTCGCTCAGCAGCTTTGGCATGGTGGCTCCTATGAGGTGCGAGCGTAGTGTAGTGGGAAGTATATTTCAAATCGTGCCCCGGAGCCATGTCCAGGTTCGTGTAGGCGGGCGGCTAGAAACGGCCCGCTAATCCCGCATCATTGCCAGGCGCAGGCCGAGGCCGACCAGCAGCGATCCGCCGGCGATTTTGATCCAACGGCCCGCCGCATTGCCGCGCCGAAGCCGGGCCATTATGGACGATGCCAGGAATACAACAACCAGATCGGCCGAGGAGAAGGTGAGGTTGACGACGGTGCCCAGAATCAGGAATTGCACCGCGACCGCTAAACCGGCGCCCGGTTCCACGAACTGCGGCAGGAAGGCGATGAAGAACAGCGCGGTCTTGGGATTGAGAACCTCGACCGCCACGCTTTCGAAAAAGGCCCGGCGCGCGGATCTAAGGGCCGCTTGGGGCACGCCGCTCAAGCTCGGCCTGGTGCGCAGGATACTTATACCCAGCCACACCAGATAGGCGGCGCCGGCGAATTTCAGTGCCGCGTAGGCCGCCGGGACGTATTGGAAGATCGCCGCCAGGCCCAAGGCCGCCGCCCCGACATGAACATAGCCGCCCAGGTGAATGCCAAGCGCCGCCATGAATCCGGCCCGCCGTCCGCGCGCCAGGGTCTGCGCCGAGGCATAGATCATGGCCGGGCCGGGCATGTAGGCAAAGACCAGGGTGGCCGCGAAAAACGCGAGCAGTATATCCCAGGAGGGTATGGCAGGGTCTCCTTCGAAGACGCTTCAACTCTTAGAATTCAGGGCGTCGTGTAGCGTTCCCGCAATTCGTTCTTTTGCACCTTACCCATGGCGTTGCGCGGCAGGTTATCGACGAAGTGGGCTTGCTTGGGAACCTTGAAATTGGCGAGCTCGCCCTTGCAGGCGGCGATGACCGTTTCCGCCGTAAGATCGGGATGCTTCGCTTTCCGCTTGATGACGGCCACGACCGCTTCGCCGAAATCGGCGTGGGGGATGCCGATGACGGCGGATTCGGCCACGCCGTCAATGCGGTCGATGCATAGCTCGACCTCCTTGGGATAGACGTTGAAGCCGCCGCAAATTATCAAATCCTTGGCCCGGCCGACGATGTGGACATAGCCGCGCGCGTCGATCTTACCGACATCGCCGGTGACGAAATAGCCGTCGGGCCGGATCTCGGCCTTGGTTTTTTCGGCCATGCGCCAATAACCGCTAAAGACGTTGGGGCCGCGCACCTCGAGCACGCCGACCCCGCCGCGCTCCAGCACCTGGCCATCCTCGCCGCGCACCCGGACCTCGACCCCGGGCAGGGGAAAGCCGACGGTCCCGGCGATCCTTTCGCCGTCCAGCGGGTTGGAGGCGTTCATGCCGGTCTCGGTCATGCCGTAGCGCTCCAGGATCGTGAAGCCCGTGCGCGCCTTGAAGGCGTGGAAGGTTTCCTCCAGCAGGGGCGCGGAGCCGGAGATGAACAGCCGCATGTTCCGGCAGGTCTGCGCGTCGAAACCGGGGTCGGCGAGCAGCCGGGTATAGAAGGTCGGCACCCCCATCATCACGCTGGCGCGCGGCAGCAGCTTTACCACCGTCCCGGCATCGAATTTAGGCAGGAACATCATACCGGTGCCGTTCAGAAGCACGCAATTGGTGGCCACGAACAGGCCATGGGTATGAAATAGGGGCAGGGCGTGGAGCAGGACATCGTCCGGGGCAAAGCCCCAAATCTCATGCAAGGCCAGGGCGTTCGAGGCCAGGTTGCCATGGCTCAGCATGGCGCCCTTGGAACGGCCGGTGGTGCCGCTGGTATAGAGCAGAGCCGCGATACTGCCCGCATCCACTGTGGCGCAGTCTTCCATCGGCGTTAGATCGCGGGCGCCCTCGGGCAGGGAACCGCCGCCTTCCCGATCCAGGGTCAAGACTTGGGCGGCGCCGGCGATTTCGCGCACCGCATCCTCGATTTCGGGGCGGCAGACCACGATCCTGGGTTCTGCGTCGCCGAGGAAATAACCGGCTTCGGCCGTGGTATAAGCCGGATTGAGGGGCAGGATAACCGCCCCGGCGCGCAGGCAAGCGAGATAGAGGAAAATCGTTTCCGGCGAGTTCTCGACCTGGACCGCGACCCGCTCACCCCCGGCGGCGCCCAGGTCCGTCAGCAGGCGGGCATAGCGCCCGGAGATATCCTCCAAATCGCCGTAGCTGTAGACACGGCCATCCGCCAGCTCGATAAAGGCACGGGCGCGATCCGCCGGAAAGCGGGCCTGGAACAGCTCGTATAGATTGCCGCTCATTTAGCGGCTGCTTGCAGATAACGTGGCGGTAAAAGCGAGATCAGGTCCGAAAAAACATCGCCTTGTATGGCGACATGGGTCCGCATGGCGTTCTCCGCCGCCTCGGCATCGCCCGCCATGAGCGCCTCGACCACGGCTTCATGCTCGGCGAGGGACCGCGCTACGCGGCCGACCTGGTGAAGCTGGTAGCGGCGATAGGCGCTAAGCCGGTTACGCAGGCTGCGCGTCTTGTCTTGAAGATAAGCATTGTGGGCGCCGGCGTAGAGCGCTTCGTGAAACACCCGGTTGGCTTTGTAGTAGGCGCCTAGATCCTGACTTCGCGCGGCGGTCTTGCAAGTCTCGTGCGCGGCCGCGATGGCGGCGCGTTCGACCGGATTTATACGCCGGGCCGCGAGGCGGGCGCACATGGCCTCGAGCTCCGCCATAACCTCGAACATCTGCATCAGGTCTTGCACCGTCACGGTCGCGACCACGGCGCCCTGGCGCGGACGCATCTCGATCAAGCCGGAAGAGGCGAGCTGTAACAGCGCTTCGCGCACCGGTGTCCGTGAGACGCCAAAGCGCTTGGCCAAACCGGATTCGTCCAGGCGCTCGCCCGGTAACAGGAGTCCGGACAGGATCTCCGTCTCCAGGCTACAGCGTAAATCTTCCGCCAAGCGGGTTTGGTCTTTTTTGATCTTTGAGACTCGGGGTTTGACCTCGTGCACGCGATGTCCCTTTTCCACCGTTTTTCTTGCGCATAGGTATGCGATGCGTAAGTATAATTATACAATAAACATATTTTTGTATACAAGAGTAGACAGGGCCAAACCCCCTGTGTATCGTTACCGATGACTATACCGGGCCGCAGAACGCTTGGTGAGTTCACATAATCCTAGGGAGGAAAACCGAGATGGCAAGATTATCCAAGATCACGCTGGCCGTGGCCGGCATGGCGGCGGCGATCGTCTTTACCACCGGCGCCATGGCCGGCGAAATGACCCTGCGCGCCTCGCACCAATGGCCGGGCGGCAAGGGCGATGTCCGCGACGAAATGGTGCAGATGATCAAGCGCGGAGCCGAGGCCGCCAATGTCGGCCTCACCATCAAGATTTATCCGGGCAAGTCGCTGTTCAAGCCAAAGCAGCAGTGGGACGCCATGGTCAAGGGACAGTTGGATATCTCCGCTTTCCCGCTCGACTACGCCTCCGGACGTCACCCGCAGTTCAGCGCCACCCTTATGCCGGGCTTGGTCAAGAACCACGATCACGCCAAGCGTCTGAACGATTCGCCCTTCATGGATGACATCAAGAAGATCATCGATGACGCGGGGATTGTCGTTATCTCCGATGCTTGGCTGGCCGGCGGTTTCGCCTCCAACAAGAATTGCATTCTTGATCCCGCCGACGCCAAGGGCCAGGTCATGCGCGCCGCCGGGCCGGCCTTCGAGCAGATGCTGGTCGCCGCCGGTGCTTCTATAAACTCCATGCCGTCCTCGGCCATTTACTCGGCCTTGCAGACCGGCGTTCTGGACGGGGCCAACACCAGTTCCGGCAGCTTCGTTTCCTATCGTATTTACGAGCAGGTCAAGTGCCTGACCGAGCCGGGCGCCAACGCCTTGTGGTTCATGTACGAGCCGATCCTGATGTCCAAGAAAAGCTGGAACAAGCTCGACGCTAAGCAGCAGGCCGCGCTCATGGCCGCCGGACAGGAAGCGGAAGACTTCTTCTTCGGCGCCGCCAAGTCGCTCGACCAGAAACTGGTCGATACCTACAAGAAGAACGGCGTGAAGGTGGCCGCCATGACCTCCGCGCAACAGGCCGCCTGGGTCGCGATCGCCAAGGCATCGTCCTACAAGATCTTCGCCGAGAAAGTACCCGGCGGCGCCGCCTTGATAGAAAAGGCGCTGGCCGTCGATTAGGCCCGCGTTCCAAGTTCGAAACCGTGTCCGCCCCTAAAGACTAACAGGGGCGGGCGCGCTTTCGCTGGACCAAGAACTCCATGACTCGATTCATCGATAGTGTGCGCGGCCTGTCCCGTTTGTGCGGCATCCTTGCGGCCTTGCTGTTGCTCGCCTCCGCCTTGGTCGTATGCCAGTTGGTTTTCGTCCGCTATGTCCTGAACGCCTCCGCCATCTGGCAGCACGAATTCGTAACCTTCAGCCTGATCGCCTCGACCTTTCTGGGCAGTCCTTATCTTCTGCTGAACCGCGGGCACGTCAATGTCGACCTCTTGCCCCTGTACCTGGGCGGCCGTCCGCGCTTTGCCCTGGCCTTGCTGGCGGCGGCGATCTCCCTGGCGTTCTGCTTGATTCTGCTGTGGGCGAGCGTGTTTTGGTGGCATGAGGCCTGGGCCGGCGGCTGGCATGCGGAAACGGTTTGGGCCCCGGTGCTCTGGATACCCCGCGCCGCCCTGCCGATCGGTCTTGGTTTGCTGTCCTTACAATATATCGCCGATATTCTCGCACTACTGACCGGCCGTGAAGCGCCCTTTGGCTTGCCTAAGCCGGAAGCGCCATGAACGAACTGCAACTGGGCATCGTTGTTTCGGCGGTGACCGTCGCCGTGCTTTTGACCGGGGCGCCGGTAGCGTTTTCCCTGGGCGCGGTGGCCGTGCTTTTCCTGGTTGTTTACGATGGTTTGGGTGCTTTGTCGGTGATACCGGATATTTTTTATGGCGGCTTGGACGAGTTCGCCCTGCTGTCGATTCCCATGTTCATCCTCATGGGGGCGGCCATAGCTTCATCGCGGGCTGGCGCCGACCTCTACGAGGCGCTCGACCGCTGGCTGTACCGGGTGCCGGGCGGCCTGATGATTTCCAACATCGGCGCCTGCGCGGTTTTCGCGGCCCTGTCCGGTTCTTCGCCGGCGACCTGCGCCGCCATCGGCAAAATGGGTATTCCCGAAATGCGTAAGCGCGGCTATCCGGCCTCGATCGCCACCGGGTCAATCGCCGCCGGAGGCACCTTGGGCATTCTGATCCCGCCCTCCATCACCATGATCGTGTATGGGATCGCGACCGAAACCTCGATCGGACGCTTGTTCATTGCCGGGTTGCTGCCCGGTCTTATGCTGACCTTGTTGTTCATCGCTTGGGGTTTATTTTCTTCCTGGCGCGGCGGCTTCAAATTCCGCCAAGGGCAAGCGCAGCATTTCACCCTGCGCGAACGTCTGGCTGTCTTGCCAAAGGTCGGTCCTTTCCTGGTTATCATCGGCGGCATACTCTGGGTGCTTTACGGCGGTGTGGCGACCCCTTCGGAAGCCGCCGGCGTCGGCGCGGTGTTCTGCATTATCCTGGTGATCGTGGTCTACCGCATGACCGACTTCTCCGCGCTTTGGAATGTGGTCAGCACGGCAACGCGCGAATCGGTGATGATTATGACCATCATCGCCGCCGCCGCTCTGTTCAGCTACATGATGTCGTCGCTTTTCATCACCCAGTCCTTGGCCATATGGGTTGGCGATTTGGACGTCAATCGCTGGGTTCTGATGTTCTACGTCAATATTTTCCTGCTGGTCGCCGGGTTTTTCCTGCCCCCCGTGGCGGTCATCCTCATGACCGCGCCGACCCTGATTCCGGTGATCGAGGCGGTCGGTTTCGACCCCATCTGGTTCGCCGTGGTTCTGACCATAAATATGGAGATTGGCCTGATCACGCCGCCGGTCGGGCTCAACCTCTATGTCATCAACGGCATCGCTCCGGACGTGCGTTTGCAAACGATTCTTTGGGGCGCCTTACCCTATATGCTGTGCATGGTCCTGGGCATCGTCCTCCTCTGCCTGTTCCCGCAGATCGCCCTTTGGCTGCCAACCGCCATGATGGGCCGGCAAATCTGAATCAGGATCGCTTGGCCGCTTGGCGAAGGCTTCATACATAGGAGTTAATGTTTTTACGACCTCCGGTTCCAACGACCCTAAAGCCATGGAAACCAACGAAACCACCTTGATCGGGCGTACCCTGTCGAACCTGGCGGGGGTTTGGCGCGATATCGCCCAAAGCGCGGCCCGGACCATCGGCCTGAACGGGCAAGGCCCGGCCGGCGGCGATTCGGCCAGCCTCAAGAAGCTCATGGGCGCTTGCCTGGAGGCGCGCGGCGGCGAGGTATCGGCCCGTATGCGCGCGGCCGGCCTGGGCCAGACCTATATCCAGTTGGATAGGGACGGGCGGCGCCGATTCCTGGAGATCATGGCCGAGGATTTCGCCGCCGACGAGGACCGGGTCGCGGCGGCGGCCGCCGCCTTCGGCGCCG
The DNA here is from genome assembly GCA_021776135.1 of Kiloniellaceae bacterium. Taxonomy (GTDB): domain Bacteria; phylum Pseudomonadota; class Alphaproteobacteria; order Kiloniellales; family J153; genus JAJFGN01. Next base: position 27,000 of record JAJFGL010000038.1, on the reverse strand, counting down.
CGCCGGGGCCGGCGGAGCGCTTGCGCGCGCTTCAGGATCTGCACCAGGCGACGCGCCCGCCTAGGATTCGTTTATTGACCCAGTTCAATGCCTTGCCGGAAGGTGTTAGGTTTTTAGTCGATATGCGGGCCGATCTCTTGAGCTTCAAGGACCGGGGCCCCGCCTTGGACGGCCTGGACAATGACCTGCGCGGTCTTCTGGAGTCCTGGTTCGACACCGGATTCCTCAATCTGCGGCAACTAAGCTGGGAGTCGCCGGCGGCGCTGCTGGAGAAAGTAATCGCCTACGAGGCCGTGCATGAAATTCGTTCCTGGGACGATTTACGCAATCGGCTCGAATCCGACCGCCGCCTGTTCGCGCTTTTCCATCCGCGCATGCCGGACGAGCCTCTGGCCTTTGTCGAGGTCGCCTTGGTCAAGGGCATGGCCCGTAACGTACAAGCCCTGCTCGACGAGGACGCGCCCCGCGCCGACCCGCAAGCGGCCAATACCGCGATTTTTTACTCCATCAGCAACACCCAGAAAGGCTTGCGGGGGATTAGCTTCGGTGAGTTTCTGATTAAGCGGGCGGTGGCGCGCTTGAGCCATGAACTGCCGCGTATCGAAACCTTCGCGACCTTGTCGCCGGTTCCCGGATTCAGGGCCTGGCTGTCGTCTTGCAAACACGAGATCCTGGAAGCGGCCTTTGACGAGGCGGCCCTGGGCGGGGTGCGGGCCCTGGGCGGCAGCGACGATACCGCCGTCGCCCTGGACGCCGTGCTGGAGCGCGAAAACTGGCCGGCGGACCCGGTTGTTTGCAAAGCCTTAAAGGAACCCTTGCTTCGGCTTTGCGGGTGCTATTTCTTGCAGTGCCGCGGCGACGGTCGGCCGATCGACCCCGTGGCCCGGTTTCACCTGAAGAACGGCGCCCGCCTGGAGCACATATCCTGGCTCGGCGACGATTCCGAACATGGACTGAAACTTTCAGCCGGATTGATGGTAAATTACCGCTATAGTCTCGACCGGATCGAAGCCAACCACGAGGCCTATATGAATGACGGCACGCTCGCCATGAGCGCGGAGGTCAAAACCCTGTGCAAGCCCGTCAAGGAACCGAACGGGCTGGATCCCTTGCGGCGGCTGGGATTGCGCTAATGGACGGGCTACAAGAAAAACGCGCGCCCGACGCGCGGGCCAAGCGGCGCTTCGATGACGTGGTGTCGGTCGTGCGCGCCTTGCAGCCGGGATATCCGGTCTATTGCCTGCGCCCCAAGCTACTGACCGAGACCGCTAAGCGTTTCATCTCGCTTTTTCCCGGCACCGTGCTCTATGCGGTCAAGTGCAACCCGCGCCCGGAGGTGCTCGACGCCGTGTACCGGGGCGGGATCCGGCATTTCGATACCGCCTCCCTGCCCGAGATCGCGCAGATTTGCGATACTTACCCCGACGCCCACGCCTACTTCATGCACCCGGTCAAGGCCCGCGCGGCGATTCGCATGACCCACAAGGCCTATGGTATCCGGCACTATGTCATCGACCACGAGGACGAACTGGCCAAGGTGCTGGAAGAAACCGGCGGCAAGGATCTGACCATTATCGTGCGTATCAAGACCGAAGATACCGGCGATTCGCTCTACGATCTGGCTTCCAAGTTCGGGACCGGGCCGGACGAGGCGGTGGCCTTGCTGCGCGCGGCGAACAACCGGGATTGCAAGACCGGACTGGCCTTTCATATCGGGTCTCAGTGCCGGGAACCCAAAGTTTACCGCAAAGCCCTGGCCCTGTGCGGGGACATAATCGCCAGGTCCGGGGTGGAAATCGATAGCCTGGACGTGGGCGGCGGCTTCCCCGCCTATTACGCCAATACCCAGGTGCCGCCCTTGGAAGACTACATGGCGGAAATTCGCGGCGGCCTGAACGATATAGGGCTGAAGCCGACGGTCGAGGTATTCTCGGAACCGGGCCGGGCGCTGGTCGCCGCCGGCTGTTCGCTCCTGACCCAGGTCCAGTTGCGCAAGGACGACCGCCTCTACATCAACGACGGCATCTACGGCAGCCTGTCGGAGATGACCCAGGTCGATATCCGCATGCCGGTGCGGCTTATCCGTCTGCAGGGGGAGGCGGCGCCGAAATTGCGGCCCTTCATCCTGAACGGCCCGACTTGCGATTCTCTCGACGTACTTCCTGGCACTTTCGACCTGCCGGAAGACACGCGCGAGGGCGACTGGATCGAGATCGATCAACTCGGCGCTTATTCCAATGCTTTGGCGACCCATTTCAACGGCTTCTATCCGGAAGCCTTCGTTGAGGTTCACGATGCACCGCCGGCGGCCAGGAGCTAATCTTATGTCCATGAGTAAAGTGAAATCGCCCGCCCTCGATCCCGCGGCCCTAACGCCGCGCGTAGGAAACAGCTATCCGGCGCCTTACCATGCCGAGGCCGCCAAGCGCGAGAAGCGCATTCTCGGCGATGCCCTGGGGCTCACCAATTTCGGCGTCAATCTGACCGCCTTGCCGCCCGGCACGGCCTCGGCCCAGCGCCACTGGCACAGCAAGCAGGACGAGTTCGTCTTTATCGTCTCCGGCGAACTGACCCTGGTCACAGATGCCGGGGAACAGGTCTTGAGCGCCGGCATGGTGGCCGGCTTTCCCGCCGGGAAGCGCGACGGCCACATGCTCGTCAACCGCTCCCAAGAGGAGGCGGTTTACCTGGAGGTCGGCGACCGCACCGCCTTGGACGAGGTCGATTATCCGGATATTGACATGCTGGTGCGCTCGGTCGACGGCGAAGAGAAATATGTCCATAAAGATGGCACTCCTTACTAGGGCATGACAGGCTCCGGTATGGATATGCTGGACGCCTATGGGTCTTGTCCCCGGCTGGCCGCGGACACCCTTGCCCGCTTGGGCCGGGTCACCACCGCGACCTTGACCATGCAGCTATTGAAGCGGGGTCTGCGCCGGGTCTGGATGAAGGGGCCCCAGGCCCTCGATCCCGCGCAAAGCCACTTCGTCGGCGAGGCCTTTACCTTCAGATTTTTGCCCTTGCGCGAGGATTTGGGCACGCCGGAAAGCTATGCCCGGCCCGGTTCCATACGCGAAGGGATAGAGGCCATGAATCCGGGCCAGGTCGCCGTGATCGACGCGCGCGGGGATGAGGGTAACGCCACCCTGGGCGATATCCTGGTTATGCGTATGCGCCAGCGCGGCGTTGCGGCCGCCGTCAGCGACGGCGCCATGCGCGATGCCGCCGGGGTCCGCGCGGTTGGCTTGCCGGTATTTTGCGCCGGTATCGCCGCGCCGCCCAGCATTAGCGGTCTGGTCTTCGCGAACTGGGGACAGCCCATCGGCTGCGGCGGGGTTGCCGTCCTGCCGGGCGATATCCTGGCCGGCGACGGGGACGGCGTGGTCGTGATCCCCAGGGGCTTGGCGGACGAGGTCGCCGAGGCATCCGAAGAGCAGGAACGCTTCGAGCGTTTCGTGCTATTCCGGGTCAGCCAAAACGATTCCCTGGTCGGGCTGTACCCGCCCGGCGAAGCGGCGCTGGAAGCCTACCAGACCTGGCTGGACGCCGGCGAACCCGAAACGTAAGACAAGACGATAATTTGCTATGAGGACGACTTGAACATGACCGAAGATCCCATCGTAATCGTCGGCTTGGCGCGCACGCCCATGGGCGGCTTCCAGGGTGAATTGGCGCCCCTGACCGCGCCGCAGCTTGGCGCGGCCGCGATTGGCGGGGCGCTGCAAGGCGCCGGCGTGGCGCCCGAGGATCTGGACGAGGTACTTTTCGGCTGCGTCTTGCCGGCCGGGCTTGGCCAGGCCCCGGCGCGTCAGGCGTCCTTCGGCGCCGGGGTGCCGGAGGCGGTCGGCTGCACCACGGTCAACAAGATGTGCGGATCGGGAATGAAGGCGGCCATGCTGGCCCACGACGGGTTGTTGGCCGGTTCAGGCGCGGTCATGGTCGCCGGCGGCATGGAGAGTATGACCAACGCGCCCTACCTGCTGCCCAAGGCGCGGGGCGGGTATCGCATGGGCCACGGCCAGATCATGGACCACATGTTCCTGGACGGCCTGGAGGACGCCTACGACAAGGGCCGCCTCATGGGCTCCTATGCCGAGGATACGGCGCAGGCATACCAATTCACCCGCGAGGCCCAGGACGACTTTGCCATCCGCTCCCTGAAACGAGCCCAGAGCGCGACCGAGGACGGCACTGCGGCGCGCGAGATCGTCGGCGTCACCGTCAAGGACCGCAACGGCGAACGGCGCGTGGAACAAGACGAACAGCCGCGCAAGGCTAACCTGGACAAGATTCCCAAACTGCGGCCCGCCTTTCGCGATGGCGGGACCGTGACGGCGGCGAACTCCAGTTCCATTTCCGATGGCGCGGCGGCCCTGGTTCTCATGCGTGCTTCCGAGGCTGAACGCCGGGGACTGATCCCGCGCGCCATCCTGCGCGGCCATGCCACCCACGCCCAGGCGCCGGCTCAGTTCACCACCGCGCCCATCGGCGCGATCGAAAAACTGCTGCGGAAAACCGCCTGGCCGAAGGACGCGGTCGATCTTTACGAAATCAACGAGGCCTTCGCGGTCGTGACCATGGCGGCCATGCGCGATTTGGATTTACCCGCCGACAAGGTCAATGTGCATGGCGGCGCTTGCGCCCTCGGTCATCCGATCGGGGCTTCCGGCGCCCGCATTCTGGTCACGCTGATCGCGGCCTTGGAGAAGTACGATCTGAAACGCGGTGTCGCGGCCCTGTGCATCGGCGGTGGCGAGGCGACCGCCGTGGCGGTCGAGAGGATGCACTAACATGGCCCTAATCATGAAACCGGGCTGCGAGGCTTGCGAAACCGCGCTTCCACATGAAAGCGAAGCCTATATTTGCAGCTTTGAATGCACTTTTTGCCGCGATTGCACGCACAAGATGGCCAATACTTGCCCCAACTGCGGCGGCGAGTTGGTGGCGCGCCCACGGCGCGGGCCCAGCACGGCGGCCGCATGAAGTCCGGTTTTGATATTTTTGGAAGGGTTTGGGATGGCTAGCGTTCTTATCACCGGCGCCAACCGGGGCATCGGCTACGAATTCGCCCGCTCCTTCGCGGACGACGGCTGGCATGTGCATGCCTGTTGCCGCAATCCCGATAAGGCCAATGACTTGCAGGAACTGATCGAGGGAACCGTGGGCGCGGTGACTCTGCACAAGCTCGATGTAACCGACGGCCTGAAGGTCGCCAGCCTGGCGCGCGAGCTGGCCGACGAGCCGATCGATATCCTGCTCAACAATGCCGGGATCTATGGCCCAAGGACAGGCTTCGGCGAGACCGATTACAGCGATTGGCCGCCGGTCTTCGCGGCTAACGTGCTGGCGCCCATGCGCATGGCCGAACGTTTCGTCGAACATGTGGCCCTGGGCAAGCGCAAGCTGATGGTCAACATCTCAAGTAAAATGGGCTCCATGGGCGACAATAGCGGCGGCGGCGCTTACATCTACCGCTCGTCCAAGGCGGCTCTGAACGCGGTGGTGAAAAGCCTGTCCGTCGATCTGGCGCCGCGCGGCATCGCGGTGGTCGCCTTCCACCCTGGATGGGTCAAGACCGACATGGGCGGCGAGAGCGCCGCCATAACGGCGGCCGAGAGCGTTAAGGGCATGCGTGGCGTTATCGACCGGCTGGACACCGGGGACACCGGTAAGTTTTTCAACTATGACGGTTCGATTCTCCCTTGGTAGGGGCTAGAAAGGGAACGGCGGCATGAGTCTGGAACTGTATTTCGCGTTTGTGTTCGCGACCGTGGTCTTGATCGCCATACCCGGCCCGAACGTGACCTTGATTGTCGCCCACGCCATCGCCCATGGCGCGCGCACGGCTTTCGCCACGGTGCTGGGCGCCCAGTGCGCACAAGCGGTGCAACTTGCCTTCGTGGCCCTGGGTATGACCACGCTGATCGTCGCCTTCGCGGCTGTCTTCGAGTGGCTTCGTTGGATCGGGGTTGGGTATCTTATCTGGCTTGGGATTCAGCGCTGGCGTGCGCCCGCGCCCGATTCCGGCGGCACGGCCGGGGCGGTGCCGAAGGGCCTCTTTTGGCAAGGCTTCGCGGTCGCTTTGACGAACCCCAAGACCTGGCTGTTTTATGCCGCTTTCTTTCCCCAGTTCGTCAATCCCGATGCCCCCTTAGGGGTTCAGATTTTCGTGCTCAGCGTCACCTACCTGACCATCGCGACCCTTCTGGATGGATCCTATGCCCTCCTGGCGGGCCGGTCGCGGGCCTGGCTTGGCAAGGGCGCCCGCCGGCGGAGCGCCGACCGCGTCGTGGGAAGCCTTCTGATCGGCGCCGGTGTGTGGCTGGCGCTGGCCAGGCGTGCTTAGACTTCGGCCCAATAGCGCATCAGGTTGCTATGCAAGCGGTCGAAGCGTTCCTGTGTCTCGGAATCCGGGAAGGCTTTTGCGGTATGAGCCCTTAGCGCTTCTATATCGCGCATGATCTGGCGCTGGGATTCGTCACGCAGCATGGATTGAATCCAACCCACGGCGGCCAGGCGCGAGCCTTCTTCGACCGGCTCCACCCAATGCAGCATGGTCGAGGGATAGACGATGACGCTGCCGGCCTTTTCCTTGATCCGTTCCTGTCCGTAAGGGGTTTCCAGGACAAACTCGCCGCCGCGGTAGCTATCCGGGTTGCTCAGGTAAACGCTGAAGGACAAGTCCGTGCGCAGGGGCTGCCCGCGTATCCCGCCCATGAGAGCGGCGTCCATATGCGCCTTGTAGAACATGCCGGGATCGTAGCGGTTGAATTCCAGCGTGATCTGCTTGGGCATGGCATAGGCCTTGAAGTCCTTGTTAGCCATGAGCGCCCCGGCAACGATCCGGATCGCGGTCTCGTACTGGGACGCGCCGCGGTCAACCTGAAGGTTCTTTTTCAGTGACCCTTTGCCGCTGACCGTGCCGTCAACGAACTTGGCATCCGCGACGATGCGCAGAATCTCGGCAATCTGGTCACCGGTTAAAACCCCTTCCAGTTTCAGCATGATCTCATTCCAATCGTCATCGGGAGATGGATCAACATCGCTCAGACTTGATATAGTCTAAACTTGGGAATCCTAACAAGGGCAGGCGTACCATGACCGAAACTCCGAACCGGGCGGCATTGAGCGAAGAGCAAACCATGATCCGCGATGCCGCGCGCGCCTTCGCGCGCGACCGCCTGGCGCCCCAGGCGGCGGCCTGGGACCGCGATTCGCGCTTTCCCAGCGAAGCCGTGGCCGAACTGGGCGGCCTCGGCTTCATGGGCATGTTGGTGCCCGAGGCCTGGGGCGGGGCCGGGGCCGATCATGTCTCCTATGCCCTGGCCCTGGCCGAGATCGCGGCGGGTGACGGTGCGTGTTCGACCATCATGAGCGTCCACAACTCGGTCGGCTGCATGCCGGTCCTTAAATTCGGCACCTCCGAACAGAAGGAGCGCTTCCTGAAGCCCATGGCGGGCGGCGGCATGCTCGCCGCTTTTTGCCTGACCGAACCCCAGGCTGGTTCCGACGCCGCCGCGATACGCACCAGGGCCGAGAAAGTCGGCAACCGCTATATCCTTAACGGGGTGAAGCAGTTCGTCACCTCGGGACAAAATGCCCAGGTGGCGATCGTTTTCGCCGTGACCGATCCGGCCGCCGGTAAGAAAGGCATCAGCGCCTTTATCGTGCCCACGGATACGCCCGGTTACCGGGTCGCCTCGGTCGAGAAAAAACTCGGCCAGAGGGCCTCCGACACCTGTCAGATCGTGTTCGATGATCTAGAGCTGCCCCCCAGTCTGCTGCTTGGCGAGGAAGGGCAGGGGTACAAAATCGCGCTGTCGAACCTGGAGGGCGGGCGCATCGGCATCGCGGCCCAGTCCCTGGGCATGGCGCGCGCGGCCTACGAGGCGGCCCTCAGCTACGCGCGCGAGCGCGAGACCTTCGGCAAGGCCATTTTCGGACACCAGGCGGTTGCTTTCAGGCTGGCCGATATGGCGACCAGTCTGCACGGGGCGGAGTTGATGGTGCTTCACGCCGCCGCCCTGCGCGACGCCGGCCGGCCATGCCTGAAAGAGGCGGCCATGGCCAAGCTCACCGCCTCCGAAATGGCGGAGCGGGTGTGTTCCGACGCCATACAGATTCACGGCGGCTACGGCTACCTGGCCGATTTTCCCGTTGAGCGTATCTATCGCGACGTGCGGGTTTGCCAGATCTACGAAGGCACCTCGGACATCCAGCGCCTGGTTATCAGCCGCCAAATCGCGGCCACAGGCCCTAGGCCACGGGCAGGGATAGGATGAAGCGCGAACCCTGGCCCGGCTGAGAGACGACCCTTAGATCGCCGCCCATGTCGCGGGCGCGATTACGCGAGATCGATAGGCCCAGGCCCGATCCGGGAATCGTTTTGGCGGCCCGTACCGCGCTGGTGCGATAGGCCGCCTCGAACACATTTTCCTGCTCCTCGGGCGATATGCCCATACCGCTGTCCCAAACCACGATTTGCAGGGTGGCGCCGGGGCCGGCGATGGTTTCCAGGCCGACCGAGCCGCCCGCCGGGGTGTACTTCACCGCATTGGACAAGAGGTTGAGGAGGATCTGAACGCAGGCCCGGTGATCGCCGAGTACCCGGCCGCCCGCCACCGCGCCGACCTTGGATATATCGACCTTGGCCTCGCGCGCCGCCAAGGCGATCATGGATTTCGCCTTGGCCACCACGGCCCCGATATCGACGGGTTCGGACGCGAGCGCGGCCGCTTCGGACGCCCGGTTCAAGTCTTGAAGTCCGGAGACCAGGCTGTCCATATGCCGGCCGGCCTCTCTGATGGTGCGGAAACAGTCCGAATAGCGCTCTGGGAGCGGACCGAAGGCCTCGCTCAGACCCAGATCGGCGTAGCCCACGACCGCGTTCAAGGGGGTGCGCAATTCATGGGCGGTTCGCGCCAGCGAATCCGCTTCGGCGGGCGAGGAAGGCGCGGCCTCGGACCGCGGCGCCGCGGCGGGGCTATCCATGTGGGAGAGCCGCCATTTTAGATCCGCGTTCTCCAACAAGGCCTCTTCCAATGTCCGGTGGAGGGCCGCAAGTTCTTCTTGTCCGGCCTCGGGCCTGGATGCCGGGGCCGGGAGGGGGGCGCTCGCGGTGCCCCGGAAGCCGGCGAAGCGGCCATGATCCGGGCCGAAATAGGGGACTCCGTTCAGGCGATAGACGACCTCGCGATCCTCCGCGCCGGTCATGGCGAAAACCGCATCGCGGAACGGGCGGCGATCCGCGAAGGGCGCGCTGTCAAGGAAATGACCGAGACTCAATAACGGGCGGCCAAGCAGAACCTGGGCCGGGATACCCAGCCTCAGAGCTACGGGCGAAGACACGTAGCTCAAGTTCAGATCGGCATCGGTTTCCCACAACCAATCGACGCTGCACCGCAAGAAGTCCTCGTATCGGCCGATGATGGCCGCACGAAACCACCGCGCCTCGGCCGGCGAGCCATGCTGGCTCAACCAAGCCAAGCGGTTGGTGGCGTCCTTCTCCGGTAGCGCCGGCGCTGTTGGGTCCCCGCCCAGGGGCGCCATCAGATACCGTCTCCCGTGCCCAATATTCACGAGGGCCGTTCTGGCCCATTGTTAGAGAAAGTATAGAAGGACGGCGGCGGATCGGCAACTAAGCGCTATGGTTAACGGCTGGAATTTCGCCGCGGCGCTGGACTTGCGTTAGCCTCTTTCACTCAGGGAGGGTATGCTGCTGCGCGAATCGCAACCGCATCAGGAGCCCTGGCCGAAAGATGCCCAGTCCCATTGATTTTTACTTCGATTTTTCCAGCCCCTACGGTTACCTGGCCGCCCAGCGCGTGGGCGAAATAGCCGAAGAACACAACCGCGAGATCAGGTGGCGGCCGTTTCTTCTGGGCGTGGTATTCAAGACCACCGGAGCCCAGCCGCTGCTGGGCCTGCCCATGAAGGGCGACTATGCCCATCACGACCTGGCGCGTTCCGCTCGGCTCTTCGATATACCCTTCACGATACCCAAGCGGTTTCCCTTCATGTCGGTTTCGGCGTGCCGGGCGTACTACTGGTTGGAGGAAGACAATGCCGAAGAGGCCCAGGATCTGGCCCTGGCCCTCTACGAGCGGGCCTTTGGCGAGGGCAAGAGCATCGCCGAACCTCAGGAGGTCGCCGAGGTCGCCGAGGAGCAAGGCCACGACCCCGAGGAAGTCATGGCGGCCCTGCAAAACCCGCGCATCAAGACCCGCCTGAAATCCGAGGTCGAAGCGGCGCTCAAGAAGGGCGTCTTCGGTTCGCCCTTTTTTATCGCCGACGGCGAAGCCTTCTGGGGTTATGACCGCCTGGAAGACCTGGGCATGTGGCTGGACACCGGCGGCTGGTGAGCGGGAAGCTTTAATTGCCGCTAAGTGAGTTGTGTGGGCCAAGCGTCCACACCGTCATCGGTTGCCCGATGCCGCGGATCGCTTGGTCCGGCTTTTTGGCGAAGCCCTCCAGTTCTCCACCCTCGCCGCCCGGCTCTTGGCGCGCGCGCTCGATCATGGCGTCGCTGGCGGCCAAGACCACGCCAAGTACGCGGGTCAGGGCTTCGAGCCTGCTGGCGATATTGACCGTGCTGCCGATCACGGCGAATTCCAGCCTGTTCATGCCGATATCGCCCAAAACCGCCGGCCCGTAGTGGAGGCCGAAGCTGGCGCGGATGGGCGGCTCGCCGTCTGCCGTCCGCTCGCCGTTCCAGGTCTCGACGGTCGTGGCCATGGCGCGGGCGCACTTCAAGGCATTCCGGGCATCGGTTTTGCCGGTCAAGGGAGTGCCGAAGGTGGCCATGAGGCCGTCGCCGAGGTATTTATCCAAGGTGCCATCATGGCGAAAGACCTCTCGTTCCATGCGTCCGTGAAACGCCCTCAGGGTGTCGATGACCTGTTCCGGCGTCTTATCAGCGGCGAAGGCCGTGAAGCCGACAATATCGACGAACAGGACCGCGATATTCTGGTTACGCACCTGTTTGAGCGGTTCGTCGTTCGAGGAAAGCTCATCCACCATATTGGGAGAAAAGTAGCGCGCGAGATTGGCGCGTTCGCGCTCCAGGAGAGCGTGCCCGATCAAGAGGCGGTTCGAGCGTCGCGATGTCAGCGCAAGCATTGCCGCCACGATCAGAAAAACAACGACCTCCTGTACCCTAAGCTCGAAGCGGAGATTGTTCGGGTCGAGTATACCCGCCATGCGCTCGTTGTTGCCAAATGCGGCCTTCGCCCCATCGGTGAGTTCGGGGTAGCTACCGGAGAACAGCCAGATTAGAGAAACGGCTGAGAGCCACAACCCGGTGGTCCAGGTGCCCATGGCCACGACCGTGCGCCAGGAATAAGCCAGGGTCGCACCCGCGAGCAGCACGAAGAAATAGACGAAATTATCGAAGCGGTAATACATGGCCAGCGGCCAATCCACATGGCTGAAAGGATTCGGCGCGACGCAGGCGATGGTCATGAGAGCAAGATCGCAGAACATCAGGAACAATTCGGGACGCGACAGGCCAAGACGGCCGATATGCTTCTGGGCCCAGCCGATCAGGCCAAAACCGCACAGGAGCGCTTCATAGTAGAGAACCTCCAGTCTCGGATTGATGAAGGGCAGCAGAATCGCGATGACGGCGAGCGCGATCCAGCGCGCCTTGACCGCAAGATCGAGGCCCTCGCGCTTGTCGCGGGCAAGCGCATCTTGGGCACGGCGGCTCGGCGCCTCGGCGGCGCGGCCCCGATCCGTCACGCCAGCGCCGGAAGAGGTGTCTTCAAAAGGTCTGGCCCAAGTACTCATGATATTTCGCTTTCCACTAGAACATCCACACCGGTGCACAGCACGTAGCACGTAGGGTGGATTAGCGTTAGCGTAATCCGCCAATACTGGCTGTGGCGATACATTCTACGCGAGCTGAATCGAATCGATGACTACATGATTACACCTCTCGACGAACTCATGCCGTGACACTACGTTCAGTGCAGCGCAGAACAGTCAATGCATAACCGCCCAACGTCGAAGATGCCTGACGATCACCTTTGACCTAGGAAAGACGCTGAATCTTATGGGGAGAATGCCGGCTAACTGGAGAGCATGGCGGAACGAAACATTCGGCGGAATACGCTTCGCTATTCCGCCCTACGAATTTTCCGAACGCGCGGTGGCGGCGGGGTTGGGCGCTGTGTTCGAAAGGGGAATGACATCGCCCGGCTGGCAGGGGCTACAGCCGATAAAGGGGTGATCGCCTATGGTGGCAAGATGGGCGCGTTCCTGGGCCTCGTTCTCGGATTCTTTGAACTCTTCGGCGACAAAGGAACCAAGTCGATGCGCCTTGCACCGGATTGACTTGGCGACAGTTTCCAGCAGCCCCAATTTTTCTTCCATCGCCATTCGCCTTTTACATGCTTTTCTATGTTCTTAGAGTGGCGGAGGCCACCTATGCATTGATGCAAGTCAAGCCCGCCGGCCCGCTGGAGCCTTTTTCGGCCGGACCGCCATGTGCATGGTTGCCGTGCGCCGCTTATATTTCCCCGCGCGGCAGCAGCCCGCTCAAAATAATCTTGCACAGCGAGTCCTCGATCCGCTCAAACTCGTCCTTGCCGAGGGTTTTGCGGCCCATGACGGCTGTCACCTGGGGGGCGAAGTCGGCGTAGTGCTGGGTCGCGGCCCAGATCAGGAAGACCAGGTGATAGGGATCGACATCGTTTAGCTTGCCGGTGTCGATCCAGTGGCGGATGACCTTGGCCTTGCGTTCGACCAGGCGGCGCAGGTCTTCGCCCAGGTAGCGCTCCAGCACCGGGGCGCCTTGCAGGATTTCGGTGGCGAAGATGCGTGAGGCGATCGGGTTATCGCGCGAGAATCTTAGCTTAGCCGCGATGTAGTGGCGCAATTCCCGAGCCGGGTCGCCCCCGGGGTCGAGATCCTTCAAGGGCGCCAGCCAAATCTCTAGGATGCGCATCAGGACCGCGAAATAGAGGTCCGCCTTGCGTTTGAAATAATAGTGGACGTTGGGCTTGGACATGCCCGCCCGCGCCGCGATTCGATCGACGGTGGCGCCCCGGAAGCCGTGCTCGGCGAAAACATGCTCCGCCGCGTCCAGAATGCGGGCCTCGTTGCGCATCTGGATACGGGTCTTCGAGGGCTTCGCCGATTCGCTTCGTGCCAGTTTCACCGCACTGTTTCCGGGGCGAAACCGCCCATAATGACGGATACCGGCTTGACCCTAGCGGTATCCCTAGTTAAAAAATAATTTGACCATTTGGTCAGAAACAACATGAATTGATGATGACGGTTCTGTCAACTGGTGGAGTCGCTGCCGCGCGAGAGTTTGGATCGGCGGGGTGCGTGCTTTGACAGGCTCAGCATGAGGATTTTTCTTTATGCCATGCACGATTATCCTCATCCTGAGCTTGGCGAAGGACGCGCGGGATTTCTTGCAGCGATAAGTTCTTGAATGCTGGCGGCACGCGGGGCAATAACCGCGCAATAACAAACGACGGGAGGACGGCATGAGCGATAAAAACCTATCCATCGATCCTAAACGGCTGTGGGACAGCCTCATGGACATGGCCAAGATCGGCGCGACCGAAAAGGGCGGCTGCTGCCGCTTGGCCCTGACCGATCTGGACAAGCAGAGCCGCGATCTTTTCGTTAAGTGGTGTAAGGATGCGGGCTGTACCATCAGGGTGGACAAGATGGGCAATATTTTCGCCCGCCGCGCGGGCCGCGACAACGGCCTGGCCCCGGTCATCACCGGCAGTCATCTGGATACTCAACCGACCGGCGGGCGCTTCGACGGCGTCTATGGGGTGCTGGCCGGGCTTGAGGTCGTGCGCAGCTTGAACGACTTGGGTTTCGAAACCGAAAGGCCGATCGAGGTCGCGGTCTGGACCAACGAAGAGGGCTCGCGCTTCGCCCCGGCCATGGTCGCCTCGGGCGTTTTCGGCGGCGTTTACGATCTGGAATACGGCCTGTCGCGCGCCGATGCCGACGGCAAGACCATGGGCGAGGAGCTGGAGCGCATCGGTTACGCCGGCGAGGACGAAGTCGGCAAGCGCGACGTTCATGCCTATTTCGAGGCCCATATCGAGCAGGGGCCGATTTTGGAGGCCGAGGAAAAGCCCATCGGTATCGTGACCGACGCCCAGGGGCAGCGCTGGTACGAACTGACGATCACCGGGGTCGAATCCCATGCCGGGCCCACGCCCATGCCACGGCGAAAAGACGCCCTTCTAGGCGCGGCGCGCATGGTCGAACTTGTCAACAAGATCGGCCTCGATAACGCCCCGGTCGCTTGCGCTACCTGCGGTATGCTGAACGTCATGCCCAATTCGCGCAACGTCATCCCCGGCCAGGTTTTCCTGACCATCGACTTCCGCCACCCCGACGATGCGGTTCTGGCCAAGATGGACGCGGCCATGCGCGCCGGGGTCGATAAGATTTGCGCCGACATCGGACTGGAGTTGGAATTGGAGCAGATCTTCTATTACGCACCGATCCACTTCGACGATACCTGCATCGGCGCGGTGCGTAAGGCAGCGGAGGAATGCGGCTATCCCATGCGCGATATTGTCTCCGGCGCCGGACACGATGCCTGCTACATGGCCGGTGTCGCGCCGACCTCAATGATCTTCATTCCCTGCATCGACGGTATCAGCCATAACGAGATCGAGGACGCCAAGCCCGAATGGATCACCGCCGGCGGGCAGGTGTTGCTGAGAGCCGTGCTTGAGAAAGCGGGTCACGCCGTTTGAGGGCCTGGGAGTCCCCATGACGCCCAGCCCGGTACAATCCGGTCCGGCCGGCAGCGACGGCGATAGCGTCGTGCGGGCCCACGGCCTGACACTGTCGTTCCAGACGGCGGATGGGCCGGTTCATGCCCTCTCGGACATCGATTTGGAGATCGGGCGGGGCGAATTCGTTTCCCTGATCGGCCCTTCTGGCTGCGGCAAGACGACGCTTTTGCGGGCGATCGCCGATCTTGAACAACCGACAGGCGGAAATCTTTCGGTCAACGGCGTCCCGGCGCACGAGGCGCGGTTGGCGCGCGGTTACGGCTATGTATTTCAGGCGCCCGCGCTTTATCCCTGGCGCACGATCGAACGCAATGTGACCCTGCCGCTGGAGATCATGGGCATGGCGGCGGGCGCGCGGCGGGAGAAAGCGCGCGACTATCTCGAGCTTGTGAACCTGAGCGGTTTCGAAAAGAAATTTCCCTGGCAGCTTTCGGGGGGGATGCAGCAGCGCGCCTCCATCGCCCGCGCGCTGTGTTTCGACCCGGATTTGCTGTTGATGGACGAACCCTTTGGGGCGCTCGACGAAATCGTCCGCGATCATCTGAACGAGCAGTTGTTACAGCTCTGGGCCAAGACCCAAAAAACAGTGGTCTTCGTCACCCATTCGATCCCCGAGGCGGTGTTCCTATCCACTAAGATCGTGGTCATGTCGCCCCGACCCGGCAGGATCATTGATGTCATCGAGGCCGATTTTCCCCGCGAACGGAGCCTCGACATACGCGAAACCCCGGAATTCCTGGAGGTCGCGCACCGGGTCCGCGAAGGCTTGCGCGCTGGGCATAGCTATGACGATTGAGGGGCAGGGGGCGGTTCCCGGTCTGACCGCGCGGATCTTCGCCGGACATGCCGGTCCCATAGCCGTGGTTGTCCTGGCGATTGTCGTTATTTGGTACGCGGGGGCGGTGTACATGAACGCCCCGCGCCAGATGGATGTATTCAAGCGCGCGAACGCGGACTGGGGCGCCGTGGACTTGATCGAAGGGACCTGGGCTCAAGACCGGCCGATTTTACCGGCGCCTCATCAAATCCTGGCCGAGTTGAAGAAGACCATCATCGACCAGAAAGTTACCTCGAAACGCAGCTTGGTCTTTCATACCTGGGTGACGCTATCCTCGACCCTGCTCGGATTCGCCACCGGCGCCGTTCTGGGCATAGTGCTGGCGGTCGGCATCGTCCATGTCGGCACCCTCGAGAAAAGTCTCATGCCCTGGATCATATCGTCCCAGACCATACCGATTCTGGCGATCGCACCCATGGTCGTGGTTGTCCTCGGGGCGATAGGCTTGAAGGGCCTGGTGCCCAAGGCGCTGATTTCCACCTACCTGTGTTTTTTCCCAGTTACCATCGGCATGGTAAAGGGCTTGCGCTCCCCCGACCCCCTGCAAATGGATTTGATGAGCACCTATAGCGCGAGCCCCTGGCAGACGTTTTGGAAACTGCGTTGGCCGGCCTCGCTTCCCTTCCTGTTCACAAGTCTTAAAGTCGCGGTCGCGATAAGTCTTGTCGGCGCCATCGTCGGGGAGCTGCCGACCGGCGCCCAAGGCGGCCTGGGTGCGCGTCTGCTCGCCGGGTCATACTATGGCCAGACGATTCAAATTTGGTCAGCGCTGTTTACCGCCGCCGCCTTGGCCGCCGCCATGGTGGTCTTGGTGGGAGTCGTGGAACGCGTGGTAGTCCGCGCCATGGGCGGACGGCCATGATCGCGGTTCGCAATCCCTGGATGATGGCCAGCGCCATCCTTGCCTTGGCGGCCTTGCTGTTTCCCTTGAGTGCGGGCGAGAGCGCCCTGTCTTGGTCCGATATACCGGCGCTGTCGGTTTCGGTGCTTATCTTCGCCGCCATGTCTGTCTGGTTGGCGCGCGGTGCGCTCCGGGGTCTGCCCCTTGGCTTGCTTCTGCTTGGGGCCGTTGGGCTTGGCGGGGGTATGTCCTTATATGTGCTGTACCAGGCCGGCGCCGGCGGCGAGGCGCAATTGGGCTTTTGGCTGTTTATCTTCGCGCTCTGGACCGCCGTTTGGTGCGGGCTGGACGCCATCTCCAGCTTTCGCAGCCTTAATACTTGGGCGCAGCGGCTTGCCGATCTTCTGGTGCCCTTGATGTTCGGGTGCTGGCTGCTCTTTCTTTGGGAGGTTCTGACTGTTGGGTTCGGCGTGCCGCAGGTGCTGCTGCCTTCACCCAGCATGATCGCCGTGCGGATAGCGGGATCGCTCGACATACTCGCGGCGGACTTCCATCAGACCTTTATCAAGGCGGTGATCAGCGGCTACGTCATGGGCTGCGGAAGCGGCTTCGCGGTCGCGATCCTGGTCGACCGGGTGCCGTTTCTGAAGCGTGGCCTCTTGCCCCTCGGCAACCTGGTCAGCGCCCTGCCCATCGTCGGCATGGCGCCGATCATGGTCATGTGGTTCGGCTTCGATTGGCAGTCCAAGGCTGCGGTGGTGGTCATCATGACCTTCTTTCCCATGCTCGTGAACACGGTCAGCGGCTTGAGCGCCGCGGGCGTGCTGGAACGCGATCTGATGCGCTCCTACGGCGCCCGGTATTGGCAGACCTTGTTCATGCTGCGCTTGCCGGCGGCCATGCCCTTTATTTTCAACGCCTTGAAGATCAATTCGACCCTGGCCATGATCGGGGCCATCGTCGCCGAATTCTTCGGCACCCCGATTGTCGGCATGGGTTTCAGGATTTCCACCGAGGTCGGGCGCATGAACGTCGACATGGTGTGGGCGGAAATCGCCATGGCGGCCTTGGCTGGATCGGCATTCTATGGCGCAATGGCCTTATGCGAACGGGCCGTGACCTTTTGGCACCCGTCATACAGGCAAAGGCGATAGAACAAACTAGATTAACTAAAACCAACAGGAGGCTGATAATGAAGCGCGTTTCAATTCTAATGGCGGCCGCCGCCATAATGACCGTGGCGGGCGCGGCGCAAGCCGCGGAAAAAGTGAACCTGCAACTCAAGTGGGTCACCCAGGCGCAATTCGCCGGCTATTACGTGGCCCAGGATAAAGGCTTTTACCGCGACGCCGGTCTCGATGTCGCGATCAGCCCCGGCGGTCCCGACATCGCGCCGCCCCAGGTAATCGCCGGCGGCGGCGCCGACGTGATCATCGATTGGATGCCTTCGGCCCTGGCGTCGCGCGAAAAGGGCGTGGCCCTGGTCAATATCGCCCAGCCCTTCAAGCGCTCCGGCATGATGCTGACCTGCCGCAAGGAAACCGGCATCGCCAGCCCGGCCGACTTCAAGGGCAAGACCCTAGGGGTCTGGTTCTTCGGCAACGAGTATCCCTTCTTGAGCTGGATGTCGCGCCTGGGTATATCGACCAAGGGTGGTTCCGGCGGCGTAACCGTGCTGAAGCAGGGCTTTAACGTCGATCCCTTGCTGCAAAAGCAGGCGGACTGCGTTTCGACCATGACCTATAACGAATACTGGCAGGTCATCGACGCCGGTATTCCCGCCGACGAACTGGTGGTCTTCAAGTACGAGGACGAAGGCGTCGCGACTCTGGAAGACGGTCTCTACGTTCTGGAAAAGCGGCTGAAGGATCCCAAGTTCGTCGAGACCATGGCCCGTTTCGTTTCGGCCAGCATGAAGGGTTGGGCCTGGGCGCGCGCGCACCCCAAGGACGCGGCCTTGATCGTGCTGGAGAACGATGAGACCGGCGCCCAGACGGAAAAACATCAAATCCGCATGATGGGCGAGATCAACAAGCTGACCGCCGGTTCCGACGGCACCCTCGATCCCAAGGATTACGAGCGGACGGTGAAAACCCTGCTATCCGGCGGTTCCGATCCGGTCATCACCAGCGCCCCGGAAGGCGCCTGGACCCATGCGGTGACCGATAAAGCCAAGGGCATGTAACGCCGAACCTGGGAGGCCGGTACGCGCATGAGTACCGGCCTCCACCCCGACGTTTTTTTGAAGGTTCGTTGAGAGGAGAAGAGCTATGGCGGTGTTGATTCGTGGCGGCACGGTGGTGAACGCGGATATGTCCCAGCGCGCCGATGTCTTGACGCAAGGCGGCAGGATCGTTGCCCTGGGCACCGATTTGGAAGCCCCCACGGGGGCCGAGGTCGTGGATGCCGGCGGCTGCTATGTCATGCCTGGTGGGATAGACCCGCACACCCATATGGAATTGCCTTTCATGGGCACGGTCGCATCCGAGGATTTCTTTTCCGGGACCACGGCCGGCGCGGTCGGCGGCACCACCATGATCATCGATTTCGTGATCCCGAGCCCCCAGCAGGACGTCATGGAAGCCTATAAAACCTGGCGCGGCTGGGCCGAGAAGGTGGCGACCGATTACAGCTTTCACGTCGCCATCACCTGGTGGGACGACAGCGTCCATAAGGCCATGGAGACCCTGACCAGGGATCATGGCGTCAACAGCTTCAAGCATTTCATGGCCTACAAGGGCGCGATCATGGCCGACGACGAGATCCTGGTGAACTCGTTTCAGCGCGCCCGTGAACTCGGCGCCATCTGCACGGTCCATGCCGAAAACGGCGAGCTGGTCGCGCACATGCAGCAGGAGATTCTGAAGCAAGGCATCACCGGGCCGGAAGGCCACCCCCTATCGCGCCCCTCGGAGGTGGAGGGCGAGGCCGCTAACCGCGCGATCAGGATCGCCCAGGTCTTGGATGTGCCGTTGTATGTGGTCCACAACTCCTGCATGGAATCCTTGGAGGCGATCACCCGCGCCCGCAACGAAGGCCAACGGGTTTTCGGCGAAGTTCTGGCCGGTCATCTGCTGGTTGACGATTCGGTTTACCGGGATCCCGATTGGGACCGGGCGGCGGCCCATGTCATGAGCCCGCCGTTCCGGCCCAAGAAGCATCAGGAAGCCCTATGGCGCGGCTTGCAGGCTGGGATGCTGCAAACCACGGCGACCGATCATTGCTGTTTCTGCGCCCCGCAAAAGCGTATGGGCCACAACAATTTCACCCAGATACCCAATGGCACCGGCGGGGTCGAGGACCGTATGCACGTCCTCTGGCACCACGGGGTCAACTCCGGCCGCTTGACCATGAATGAATTCGTCGGCATCACCTCGGCCAATGCCGCAAAGATATTCAACATCTATCCGCGTAAGGGATCGGTCTCTGTCGGCGCCGACGCCGATATCGCGATCTGGGATCCGGAGAAAGAGCGCACCATCTCCAAGGACACCCACCACCAAAACATCGATTTCAATATCTTCGAGGGCATGACCGTAAAGGGCATCAACACGCTCACTCTCAGCCAGGGCAAGATCGTCTATCGGGACGGCGATGTGCGAACCGAGCGCGGCGCCGGACGCTATATCGACCGGCCGACCTTCGCGCCATACTACGACGCGGTAAAACGCTCGGCGGAAGCCCACGTCCCCACGGCGGTCGATCGGATGTAGCTTAAGAGCGCGCGGCGCGGCCTCGGCGCCGGCCCGCCGTGCGCTTTTGGGGCCCGCTTGCAGGGTCGGCGTGTTGCGCCAGGCCGCCCATGGATACCTGGCCGAATTTTTTAACGATGTCTTCGATGCTGGGTTTCGGGCCGGCCACGTAACCGTCCAGCGCCGCCCGCATCTTGGCGACGTGTTCCGGGCTGGTGCCGCAGCACCCGCCGATGATACGCGCGCCGATATCGGCCGCCGTGCGGGCGTAGTCGGCCATGAGATCCGGCGAGCCCTGATACACAATCGCGCCGTTGATCCATTCGGGCACCCCGCAGTTGCTCTTGGCGACCAGAATGTCGTTGGCGCCCGCCGCCTCTTTCATATTCGCCAGGGCAACCAGAAGCTCGGCCGGGCCGATACCGCAGTTGCCGCCGTATCCCAGGGGCTTGGGGTTCAGGCTTTGGGCCAGTTCCGCGACCTGGGCCGGGGTGATGCCCATCATGGTCCGTCCATTTGTGTCGAAACTGAGGGTGCAGAGGATCGGCAGGCCGGTCTTGGCGGCGCCGGCCACGGCCGCGGTTATCTCCTCGACCGAAGAAATGGTCTCGATCCAAAGCAGATCGGCGCCGCCTTCGGCCAGGGCCACGGCCTGTTCGGCGAAAGCCTCGGTGGCGGCTTCGATGGTTAAGGGCCCCAAGGGCTCGAACAAGTCGCCGGTCGGGCCCATGGAGCCGGCGACGGCCACGGGCCGCTCGGCCGCATCGGCGACCTCGCGCGCTAGCCGGGCGGCGGCCAGGTTGATCTCGTGAACACGGTCTTGCGACTTATGAAGCTTCAGGCGGTTGCGGGTGCCGCCGAAAGTATTGGTCAAGATGATATCCGACCCGGCCTCTACGAAGGCTTGGCACAAGGCGCGCACCTTGGCCGGTTCCTCCAGGTTCCAAAGCTCCGGGGCGTCGCCGGCTTGCAGGCCGGCCGCGAAGAAGTTGGTTCCCGTGGCGCCGTCGGCCAAGAGGACACGGTCCTCGGCCAGGAGTTGGGTAAAGCGGTTGGACATGTGAAAGTGGTTCATCTTACCGTTCAGACTAGCCGAGAAGAGTTCTTATATTCCTACTTGGCACAAGAAAAAACCGCCGCCCGAATGGGGCGGCGGCCTTAGGCTTGCCGTTAAGCCTCAATTGCCGGAATAATCCGGCGCGGCGGTGTTACGCGGCCCGGGCCTTGGTGCAGCCGGCGGCGCGCTTCAGGTTCATGGCAGGGCGGAACCGCAGGTTCTTGGACGCCTTGATCTTGATCGATTCGCCGGTTTGCGGATTGCGGCCCACGCGGGCACCGCGCTTGGCGATGGTGAAGGTTCCCAAGGTGCCGATGGTGACCTTGCCGCCATTTCTCTTGGCCCGTTTCAAGCTCATTTCGATCTCGCCGAGCACCAGCTCCATCATGCGTTTGGCCTCGGCCTTACTGACCTTGCCCTTGGATGCGATCTGTTCGACGAATGCTGTTTTACTCATAATATGGTCCCCCTTGGATTGCGGATGCACAATATGTAGTGCATTCGGGGTGAAAAACGAAAGTGAGATTTGTGTTATTTTTGGGTCTGAGCACGAAAAAACATGCGATTCGGGCCTGTTGAGCGCCTTTTTATCGCGCCGCCGGGCCCGCGGCGCCGTTTGAACGGGCCAAAATCGCAAATTTTCGCCTCCGAGTCGCGATCCCGCGCGACTTGGGAGATTGAACGATTCAGGCTCGCAGCCGCTCGTTCTGGGGATCGTAGGGCGAGTCCTCAATCACCTGGGCGGGGTGGTTCTTGCCGAGAATCTCGATTTCGACCTCGGTGCCGATTTCGGCCAAGTCCGGCTTCAGGAAGCCGAGCGCCAGGCTCTTGCCAAGGCGCCAACCGAAGCCGCCGGCGGTCGCCCGGCCTACCATCTGGCCGTCCTTGAACAAGGGTTCGTTGCCCAGGGCATCGGCGTCGGTCACGCCCTCGACCTCCAGGGTCACGAAAGCATTCTTGAAGCCGCGCTGCTGCCAGGCAACCAAGGCGTCGCGGCCGATGAAGTCGCCCTTGTTCGGATGCACGAAGCGCTGCAAACCGGATTCGAAGGCGGCGTATTCGATCGATAGTTCGGTGCCGACCAGGCGGTAGGATTTCTCCAGACGCAGGGCGTTCATGGCCCGTATGCCGAAGGGTTTCAGGCCCAGATCGCCGCCCGCATTCATCAAGGCGTCGAAGATATGGTTCTGCATCTCCAAGGGGTGATGTATTTCCCAACCCAGTTCGCCGACGAAGTTGACCCGGACCAGGCGGCAGGGCGCGACGCCGACATCGGCGAAGCGGGTGGTCAGCCAGGGGAA
The DNA here is from genome assembly GCA_021776135.1 of Kiloniellaceae bacterium. Classification (GTDB taxonomy): domain Bacteria; phylum Pseudomonadota; class Alphaproteobacteria; order Kiloniellales; family J153; genus JAJFGN01. Next base: position 4,485 of record JAJFGL010000038.1, on the reverse strand, counting down.
GGCGGCGGTGGAGAAATCGGCGTTGCTAACCCTTTGCATGAGGTCGCGCGATTTCGGTCCCGCGACCACAAGAACGCCGTGCTGGGTGGTGATCTTTTCCAGGCGCACGCTACCGTCGTCCGGCGCCTGCTTGCACAGGTAGTCCCAGTCGTAACGCTCCTGCGCGCCGGCCGAGACCAGATAGAAACTCTGTGGCCCGTCGCGCACGATGGTGAATTCGGAACGCACACCGCCTTGTTTGTTCAGCGCATGGCACAGGTTCACCCGGCCGATGGTCTTGGGCAGGCGGTTGGCGACCAGGCGGTCGAGATAGGCTTCCGCGCCCGGCCCGGAGACCTGGAACTTAGAGAACGCGGTCATGTCCAGGACGCCGACGTTCTCGGCCACGTTCTTGCACTCGTTGCCCACATGCTCGAAGTAGTTGGCGCGCCGGAAGGACCAGGCGTCTTTCGCTTCCACGCCCTTGGGCGCGAACCAGTTGGGCCGCTCCCAGCCGAAGATTTGCCCGAACACGGCGCCCAGGTTCTTCATGCGGTCGTAACAGGGCGAGGTCTTGAGCGGGCGGGCGGCCGGCCGCTCCTCGTCGGGATAGTGAATGACGAAGACGTTGGCGTAGGCTTCCTCGTTCTTGGCCTTGAGGAAGGCCTTGCCGGCATAGCCGCCGAAACGGCGCGGATCGACGCCCAGCATGTCGATGGTCGGCTGGCCCTCGACGATCCACTCAGCAAGCTGCCATCCGGCGCCGCCGGCGGCGGTGACGCCGAAGCTGTGGCCCTCGTTGATCCAGAAGTTTTTCAGACCCCAGGCGGGGCCGACCATGGGGCTGCCGTCGGGGGTATAGGCGATGGGGCCGTTGATGACGTCCTTGACCCCGACCTCGCCGAAGATCGGCACCCGCGCCATGGCGGCTTCGATATGCGGCTCCAGGCGTTCCAGGTCGCCGGGGAAAAGGTCTTTCTCGAAGCTCGCCGGCACCCCGTCCAGGAAACAGGCCGGCGCGCCTTTTTCGTAGGGGCCCAGAAGCAAGCCCTGGCGTTCCTCGCGCATGTAGTAGGAGGCGTCGGATTCGCGCAGCACCGGCATTTCGCGCTCACCGTTCTTTTTGCGCGCCTGCAATAAGGGATGCGGTTCGGTGACGATGAATTGATGCTCGACCGGGATGCTGGGTATATCGAGCCCGACCATGCGCCCGGTCTGGCGCGCATAGTTGCCGGTCGCCGAGACAACATGCTCGCAGGTGATGTCGCCCTTATCGGTCTTCACCAGCCATTCCCCATTGGCCTGCTGCTCTATCGCCGTGACCGGGGTGTGCTGATAGATGGTGGCGCCCATGTCGCGCGCGCCTTTGGCCATGGCCATGGTGACGTCGGCGGGCTGGATGTAGCCGTCGTCCGGGTGCAGGATCGCGCCGACCAGGTCGCCGGTCTCGCAGAAGGGCACCAGATCCTTGATTTCGCTCGGGGTCAGGAATTCGACATCGATGCCGATGGTGCGCGCGGTTCCGGCGTAGTGGCGGTATTCGTCCATGCGCGCCTGGTTGGTGGCCAAGCGCAAATTGCCGCAAACGGTGAAGCCGACCGCTTGGCCGGTTTCCGCCTCCAGGGTCTTGTAGAACTTGACCGAGTACTTGTGGATTTGGCCGACGCTGTAACTCATGTTGAACAGCGGCAAGAGACCGGCGGCATGCCAGGTCGATCCGGCGGTCAGCTCGGTGCGTTCCAGGAGGACGACATCGCTCCAGCCCTTTTTGGCCAGGTGATAGAGGGTGCCGGCCCCGACCACGCCGCCACCTATCACCACCACGCGCGCCTGCGATTTCATGACTGGGTCTCCTTAACTTTACGGTCTTTGTACGGCCCCGAAATTGGCCGATAGGATATACGGCTTCCAGGCGGATTGCGACGCGGGCGTGCGCGATTCCGACACCCGCGCCAGGGACGGGGCGGGTGCGAAAGGATTGCAAATATCCCCCCGGAGTCCAAGATGAAGCCGTAGTCTTCAGAGAATAGGGATGGATCGATGATCAAAGGACTGCACCACAACGCCTATCGATGCCGGGATTCCGAGCAAACACGCCGCTTTTACGAGGACTTCCTTGGCCTGCCCCTGGCCGATGCCTTCGAGATCGGGGAAACCAAGACCGGCCGCGAGGCCGGGGTGCTGCATAGTTTTTACCGCTTGGGCGACGGTTCGTATCTGGCCTTCTTCGAGGTGCCCGGCACGCCCTTCGAGTTCAAGGCGCAACACGACTACGACCTGCACATCGCCCTCGAGGTCGATGCCGGGACGCTCCAGGCCATGTTCGAAAAGGGCAAGGCCGAAGGCATAGAGACACGCGGCGTCGCCGACCACGGCTTCATCCGCTCGATCTATTTCAGGGATCCCAATGGCTATGTGATCGAACTGGCGGCGCCCGCGGATTCTACCGGTGACTATGCCGCGCGGGCTGAATCCAAGGCCCATGCCGCCCTGGCGGCATGGCAGAAAACCAAGCCGGGCGCCCGCGCCGCGAATTAGCGGATCGCTGTCGCGGAAATGCTAGAGCGATAGACCCACTGGGCCGAATACTAGTGTTTGAGTGACTAAACCTTGGGGAACGCGAAGATGAAGGATACGGCGCCTGACGCCGCTGTGGAGGCCGGAGGCCGGCGCGGGCGGCGTAGCGGCGGCGGGGCCGAGGCCCGGCGCGCGGCGCGGCGCGGCGGCGGCATAACGGCGATGCGCTACATCACCCGTAAAATCCCGGCCTATGAGGTCTTGAACGAAGAGAGTCTCGAGCTTATCGAGCGAAACGCCGATACGATTTTGCAGGAAATCGGGATCGAGTTTCGCGACGACCCTGAGGCCCTTGCCCTATGGCGGGACGCGGGCGCCGAGGTCGAGGGCGAGCGGGTCCGCTTTCCGCGTGGCCTATGCCGGAAGCTGATCGAGACCGTGCCCAGTGAGTTCACCCAGCACGCCCGCAACCCGGAACGCAGCGTCCAGATCGGCGGCGATAATCTGGTCTTCGCGCCGGTATATGGGCCGCCTTTCGTGCACGATTTGGATCAAGGCCGGCGTTACGCGACGATTGAGGATTTCCAAAATTTCGTTAAGCTGACCTATTCCTTGCCGGCCTTGCATCACTCGGGCGGCACGGTTTGCGAGCCGGTCGACGTTCCGGTTAACAAGCGCCATCTCGACATGGTTTACAGCCATATCCGCTATTCCGATAAGCCCTTCATGGGTTCGGTCACGGCGCCGGAGCGCGCCGAGGATAGCGTCGCCATGGCCAAGCTGGTCTTCGGCGAGGATTTCGTCGAGGCCAACACGGTGATGATCAACTTGATCAACGCCAACTCGCCCATGACCTTCGACGGCACCATGCTCGGCGCGCTCAAGGTCTATGCCCGCCATAATCAGGCCTGCATCGTGACCCCCTTCATCCTGGCCGGCGCCATGTCGCCGGTCACCCCGGCGGGAACCCTGGCCCAGACCCTGGCCGAGGCCTTGGCCGGATTGGCCTTTACCCAAGTCGTGCGCCCCGGCGCGCCGGCGGTCTTCGGCAGCTTCGCGTCGTCGATTTCCATGCAGTCCGGCGCCCCAACCTTCGGCACCCCGGAACCGGCCCTGGTGTTATACGGGGCGGCGGCCCTGGCGCGCCGGCTCGGCGTACCCTTCCGTTCCGGCGGTTCGCTATGCGGGTCCAAGGCGCCCGATGCCCAGGCCGCCTACGAGAGCGCGCAGACCCTGCTGCCCACGGTCCAGGGCGGGGTCAATTTCGTGCTTCACGCCGCCGGCTGGATGGAGGGCGGGCTCGCCTCGTCTTACGAGAAGCTGGTCATGGACGCCGATCAACTCGGCATGATGCATAAGCTCTGCGAGGGCTACGACTTATCCGATAACGGCCAGGCCCTGGACGCCATACGCGAGGTCGGGCCGGGCAGTCATTTCCTCGGCTGCGCCCATACCCAGGCCAACTTCGAGACCGCCTTTTTCCGTTCCAACATCGCCGATAACAACAGCTTCGAGCAGTGGCAGGAAGAAGGCAGCCAGGACGCCGCCCGCCGCGCCAACACCCTATGGAAGAAGATCCTGGCCGATTATCAGGCCCCGGACCTCGACCCCGCCATCGACGAGGCCCTGCAAGCCTACATCCGGGAAAAAAAGGACTCCATGCCCGACGCCTTTACCTGAGGGGGGTGGGCGCCTTGGCGATGGCAGGCCCGCCTCGGCGCTGTGCGTGCTTCGACAGGCTCAGCATGAAGTTTTTCTTAATGCCATACATGATGATCCTCATCCTGGAGACCTTTGCACGAAGGGATAGATAGTGATTCGATGATTTTGTTAGTTCATTGATTGGAGTGAAGCATGACAGAGCGTCGAATTGGTCAGTTAGGCTGGTCTGATGGGGTTGTTATGAAGCGGGGTGCTGACCGGGGTGCTCGTTTGCAGAAGATTTCCGGGCTTCTCGATTGGTCTGCGTTTGAGCGACTTCTGGGCGGT
>JAJFGL010000037.1 GCA_021776135.1 Kiloniellaceae bacterium | reverse complement strand
CGCCGCGACCAATTGCGGCAAGGCGGTCATCTCGATCTTCTTGGCGATTACCGTGCCGATGGCACCGCCAATCACAATGCCGCCCAGAATCAGGACGTAGTTGACCTCAGGCAATAGCGCCAGCGTCGTGACCACGGCGATGGCCATGCCGGCGATGCCATAGCGGTTGCCGGCCCGGCTGGTCTGCGGGTGCGACAGTCCGCGCAGCGCCAGGATGAAACAGACCGAGGCGACGAGATAAAGCAGGGTGGCGAAACTCTGATCCATGATTTGGCCCTACTTTTTCTTGCGCTTGAACATGGCCAGCATGCGCTGGGTCACGATAAAGCCGCCGAAGATGTTGATGCTGGCCAGGACCACGGCCAGGAAACCGATAATCTCGCTAAAACCGTAGCCCCCGGTGCCCGCCGCGATCAGCGCCCCGACGATGATGACCGAGGATATCGCGTTGGTGACGCTCATCAGGGGCGAGTGCAAGGCGGGAGTAACCTGCCAGACCACGTGATAGCCGACGAAAATGGCGAGCACGAAAACAGTCAGGCCCATGACCAGGACCGTATCCCCTTGACCGGCTTGGTTCATTTGGACCGCCGCTTGATCGGCGGCGTCGCGGGCCAAGGTCTGCAGGTCGAGACTCAGGGATTGGGCATCCCGCGCCAGTTCATGGGCCCGGTCAGTCAGCGCGTGACTAGCCATCGGTCTTATCCTCCTTCTCGCCGTTTCCGGCCGCAGCGCCCGCCGGGGGTTTATCCTCGGGCTTAAAAGCCGGGTGCACGACCGCGCCGCCGTGGGCGATACACAGGCCCTTGACGATTTCGTCGTCCCAATCGATGTTCAACTCCTTGGTCTCCTTGTCGATGACCAGTTGCAGGAGGTTCAGGACGTTGCGGGCATACAAGGCACTGGCGTCTTCGGCGAGCCGGCCGGGCACATTCAGGTGGCCGACGATCCGCACGCCGTGCTTCGTGACCACTTTGCCGGGCTCCGACAATTCGCAGTTGCCGCCGGTCTCCACCGCCAGATCGACGATCACGGCGCCGGGCTTCATGGTCTTGACCATGTCTTCCGATATCAGGCGCGGCGCCGGCCGGCCCGGAATCGCCGCCGTGGTGATGACGATATCCAGCTTCTTGAGCGTATCCGCCATCAAGGCCGCTTGCTTGGCCTTGTAGGCGTCGCTCATTTCCTTGGCGTAGCCGCCGGCGGTCTCCGCCTGCTTGAACTCCTCGTCCTCGACCGCGAGGAACTTGGCGCCCAGACTTTCGACCTGCTCCTTGGCCGCCGGACGCACGTCGGTCGCGAAAACAATCGCGCCCAAGCGCCGGGCGGTCGCGATCGCTTGAAGGCCCGCGACCCCGGCACCCATGACCAGGACATTGGCCGGATTGATCCGACCCGCCGCTGTCATCATCATGGGAATTGCGCGCCCGTATTCGGCCGCCGCGTCCAAGACCGCCTTGTAACCCGCCAAGTTAGCTTGCGACGACAGCACGTCCATGGATTGCGCGCGGGTGATGCGCGGCACCATCTCCATGGCGAAGGCGGTAACCCCGGCCTTGGCCAAGGCTTCCATATCCGCCCGTTCGCGGTAGGGATCCATGATCGCGAGTAGAAGCATGCCCTTGGTCAGGCCCTTCACCTCATCGTCTTTTCCGCCGACGATGGGACGCTGAACCTTCAGCACCGCCTGGGCCCCGGACAGAGCCGTGGCCGCATCCTTGGCGATTTCTGCGCCGGCCTCCTTGTAGGCGGCATCGCTATAGGACGCGCCGGCGCCGGCGCCTTTCTCGACCGCGAGCTCGCAGCCCAGCGCGGCCAGTTTCTTGACCGTTTCCGGAGACGCCGCGACGCGGCTCTCGCTCGCCCGCCGCTCCTTCAGGATGGCGATCTTCATGTCCAGGTTCCCCAATTGTGCCATGCGGGCCAACGGCCGCCCAAGCCGAACACTCCCGCCGCATCTTTTTCATGTCTTTAAGGGTTTAAACGGATTCTAGGCCGTTTCGCAACGTCTAGTGGATAGAATCTAGCAAATTCGCCGTCTTGAGCGCCTTGGCTTGGCGCCGGGCGAGTTTATCCACGTCGAAGCCCTCAATCAGGTCGTTGAACTGGCGGTGCCAGTTGATTTCGGCCTTCAAGTGCATAAAGACCGAGCCCAGGCCGATGGCGGCGCGGTCCATCAACACGAATTCGCGCGGCGGACGGACCCCGCCCAGACGGCGCAGGGCGGCATGGGTTCGGTGGGCGACCTTGGCGCCATAGATCCCGCCCTCGCTGTCCATGATGCGCTGCGGCTTGTCCTCGAGCAGCGGCGCATAGATGAAACGCGCCCAGATGTTGAGCGCCTCCAGCAGTTCCCGGGACATGGCCTCGAAGCCCCAGGACTCGTAGGCCGCCACGGCCAGTTCCTCATCATCGTCACGCAGGGCCATGTAGAGGTCGATGACGCCTTTCACGAAACTTGGCGGGAAAACCCGGATGCAGCCGAAATCCAGCAAATTCACCGTGCCATCGCCGCGTATCGTGTAATTGCCCAGGTGCGGATCCCCGTGGATCACGCCAAAGCCGTAAAACGGCACATACCAGGCCCGGAACATGTTCATGGCGACCCGATTGCGGCGCTCGACATCCCCGGCATCAGCGATGAAGTCCAACAACGGCCGGCCTTCCAGCCAGGTCATGGTCAAGAGGCGCGAGGTCGAAAGTTCGGGCAGAACTTCCGGCAGGCGCACGCCGGCTTCGTTTTTCAATATGGCCCTGTACAGACTTATGTGCCGCGCCTCGCGCCCGTAGTCGAGTTCCTCGCGCAGACGCGCGGAGAGTTCCCGGTAAATCTCGCTCGGGTCGATGGAACGATCGGTGCGCCGGTAGATGGCGAAGGCAAGCTTGAGCTGTTGCAAATCGGCCTCGACCGTCGAGGCCATGTCGGGATATTGCAGCTTGCAAGCAAGCGCCCGGCCGTCCGGCGCCGTGGCCTTGTGAACCTGACCGAGCGAGGCGGCCGCGGCCGCCTCCCGCTCGAAGCTGGCGAACTTGTCCCGCCAGCCGGCCCCCAGCTCACCGCTCATGCGCCGGCGCACGAAGGGCCAGCCCATGGCCGGGGCATTGGCTTGAAGCTCGCGCAGTTCCTCGGCGTACTCAGGCGGCAAGGCATCGGGGATAGTGGCCAGGATCTGCGCCGTTTTCATCAGCGGGCCCTTGAGCCCGCCGAGGGCCGCCTTGAGGGCCGTGGAATGCCGGCCCCGGTCGAGCTTAACCCCCAGCACCCGCGCGCCGACAACCTGGGCGGCTACGCCGCTCAGTCCGGTTCCAACCTTGGCGAAGCGCCGGATCCGGCCGCCGAGACGGGACTCCTCGTCCCCGTAATCCCTGTCGCTCATGGTCTCATGGTGGGGCCGCGCGCCGGGGAAGTCCAGCGGTGGGTAATACTCATCAGTTTAAAATCCGACGTGATGAAAGCGTATCTAGACCGGACGGTATCACCTGGATTTCTGAGTTTCCGGACATCCGCGCTGAAGAGTCCGTACCCGGGCGCTAAGCGGTCATGCTGGTCCACAGGTCTGAACGGGTAAAACTAGCCAGATTCGGACATTCTTTATTCATCTTAGGCCGGTTTATGAAATTCGATGACGTTATCGTCCGGATCGCGAACAAAGATGAAAACTGTCCCGTCCGGCAGCTCTACGGTCTCGGTGATAGGAATCTCACGAGCGGCTAGTTGCTGCCGAACTGCGTCAAGATCATCGACCTCGAGTGCAATATGCGTAAACCCCGTGTGTTTTTCCGATATGTCCATGAGGACATTGCTCGCCGAGGCATTGGATGTTGCGTTTATGATGAAATTAATATTGACACCCGAAGGGTGTAACATCACTGCGACTGGTTCAGGTCCGATCGGACCAATGATGAACTCGAATCCGAGCTGTTCGTAAAATGCTCTTGCCGTCTCCAGGCTTCGAACCCTGAGCCCAACGTGGTTGATTCCCGTAATCTGCTTCATAGTCGTAACTCCGAGTGATGCGGAACGCTCTATATTATGGTTAGGACTCTGCATCCAAAATACCAACCAAAAAAAGACGCCCGACGTCGGTTATGGGTCACGAGCGGGCGTAGCGATGACCATTCGCCAAGGTCTGCAGTTGGATGCAACGCGGACATGATCCGCTGAAAAGTTGACGTTCCGGATGTTGGAACAGCTGAAATTCTAACTGAGCACGACCCAGCGGCGAGGACCGGAGCGGTGCGCGTTCAAGCCGGGATGATGTTGTGCTCGGGGCCAAAGGGGAAGCCGGTGATGTTCTCGGTGCCGTCTTCGGTCACCACCAAAATGTCATGTTCGCGGTAGCCGCCAGCGCCGGGCTGGCCTTCGGGGATCATGATCATGGGTTCCATGGAAACCACCATGCCGGGCGCCAGTTCGGTATCGATGTCCTCGCGCAATTCCACCCCCGCCTCGCGCCCGTAGTAGTGACACAGCACGCCGAAGGAATGACCGTAACCGAAGGAACGGTAGCGCAATAAATCGCGGCCGCGGTAAATTTCATTGAGGGTCTTGGCGATATCGCCGCAGCGCGCGCCCGGCTTGATGAGTTTCAAACCGGCGCGGTGGACCTCGCAGTTGATCTCCCACAGCCGCAGGTGTTCATCCGAGGCATGGCCGCAGAACAGGGTGCGCTCCAGGGCCGTGTAATAGCCGAAGATCATGGGAAAGCAGTTCAGGCTCAGGATATCGCCCGCTTCGACGATCTTGTTGGTGACCGGGTTATGGGCGCCGTCGGTATTGATGCCGGACTGGAACCAGGTCCAGGTGTCCATGAGTTCGGCGAATTGAAAAGACTTGGCGATCTCGCGGATCATGGCGTTGGTGGAGGCCATGGCGACCTCGTGTTCCGGCGCCCCGGCGCGCACCGCCGCGCAGCAGGCCGCGCCGCCTAGATCAGCGATCCGCGCGCCCTCCTTGATGAGCGCGATCTCCTCGGCCGACTTGATCGCGCGCATCCACATGGAAGGCGTCGCCACATCGATAAATTCGACCCCCGGCAGGGCCGCTTCAAGCTGAGACCGGGTATCGAGGGTGACGTGATCGAACTCTATTCCCAGGCGCTTGACGCCCACCGTCAGGTTCTTGACGGCGTGAAGGTAATTGTCCCGGCGCCAGTCGGTATAGACGATGTTATCGGCGAAACCGCGCCGCCAGGGCTGACCGCCGTCGATTCCGGCCGAAATCGTCGTCGCCTTGTCCCGGTCTATAACCATGCCGTATTTGCGCCCGAAGGCGCAATAAAGCCAGCCGGAAGAATAGTTTATGCCGTGATAAGAGGTCAGCAGCACGGCATCGGCGCCGGCCTCGCCCATCCAGCGGCGCAGGGCGTCCTGTCGCCGCGTCATCTCGGCGCCGGAAAAAGGCGACCACGCCTTTTCGCCATTCTGCCACTCGGTAATTCTTGGCATGTCTTCGGGCATGGTCTTTTCCTTTTAATTGTGGTGGCTTAGCATCGCCATATCAGCCCCGAAGGGGCACTGGCAAGAACCGGGTGATTCAGGTCAAGGACGCATCCAGCCGCCGGTATATGCTATTCCTAGTTGCCGGCATAGCCCCCGAGCACAGTGGAATCGATTGATGGAACCCAAGACCCATTTCAATTTCTGGTACTTCGTGATCGCCATGCTGGCGATCATGATGATCCAGTCCTGGTGGCAGGAAGCGCAGCAGGTCGAAACCGTCCCCTATAGCGAGTTTCAGACTCTCATGCGCGACGGCAAGGTGGCCGAGGTATCGGTCGCCGATACCTATGTGCGCGGCATCTTGCGCGCGCCCCTGCCCGATGGGCGCAATCAGATCTACGCCGTGCGGGTCGATCCTGACCTGGCCGAGGATTTGGACAAGTTCGGCATTACCTACACCGGAATTGTCCAGAATAATTTCCTGTCCAAGATTCTGTCCTGGGTCTTGCCGGTTCTCTTGTTCTTCGTTTTGTGGATGTACGTGTTCCGCCGCTTCGCCGGCGGGGCCGCGGGCGGCATGGGCAATCTCATGCAAATCGGTAAGAGCAAAGCCAAGATTCATATGGAAAAGGGAATCGGCGTCACCTTCGAGGACGTCGCCGGGGTCGACGAAGCCAAGGCCGAGTTACAGGAGGTGGTTCAGTTCCTGAAGGCGCCCGAGGCCTATGGCCGCCTGGGCGCGCGCATGCCCAAGGGAACCCTGCTGGTCGGCCCGCCCGGCTGCGGCAAGACCCTGCTGGCACGGGCGGTCGCGGGGGAGGCGGGGGTCACCTTTTTTTCGGTCAGCGGCTCGGAATTCGTCGAGATGTTCGTGGGCGTCGGCGCCTCGCGGGTGCGCGACCTTTTCGAGCAGGCGCGCAAAAGCGCCCCCTGCATCATCTTCATCGACGAGATGGACGCGCTTGGCCGGGCCCGCGGCCTGACCCCGGTTTCCGGCGGCAGCGGCGAGGCGGAGCAAACCCTGAACCAACTCCTGGCCGAACTGGACGGATTCGATCCTTCCGCCGGCGTGGTCCTGCTGGCCGCCACCAACCGGCCGGAGATCCTCGACCCGGCGTTGTTGCGCCCGGGCCGCTTCGACCGCCAGGTTCTGATCGACCGGCCCGATAAGGCCGGGCGCGAACAAATCCTGCGCGTTCACGTCAAGAAAATCGCCCTCGCGCGCCATATGAGCCTGGAAGAGATAGCCGGGTTAACCGCCGGCTTCACCGGCGCAGACCTGGCCAACCTCTGCAACGAGGCGGCGATCCTGGCCACCCGGCGCGGCGCCGAGGATGTCACCGCCGAGGATTTCGTGGGCGCGATCGAGCGTATCGTGGCCGGTTTGGAGAAAAAAAACCGCCTGCTCAACCCTTACGAACGCAAGGTCGTGGCCTTTCACGAAACCGGCCACGCCCTGGTCGCCCTCGCCCTGCCGGGCATGGACCCGGTGCAGAAGATCTCAATCATACCGCGCGGTATCGGCGCTCTTGGCTATACCATCCAGCGCCCGACCGAGGACCGCTATTTGATGACGCGCGGAGAGCTGGAAAACAAGATGGCGGTCCTGCTCGGCGGCCGGGCGGCGGAAATGCTGGTCTTCGCTAATATATCGACCGGCGCGGCGGATGACTTGAACAAGGCGACCGACATCGCCCGCAACATGGTCATGCGCTATGGCATGGACGAAACCCTGGGCCAGGCGATCTATATCGAGGATCAGCCGCAATTCCTGACCGGCGCCTTGCATCCGCCCGGCGGCATGGCGGGCAATTATAGCCCCGAAACCGCGCGCGAGATCGATGTCGCGGTGCGCGCCCTGATCGAGCGGGCCTTCGAACGGGCAACCGCGATCCTGACCCGCCACCGCAAGGAACTCGATGAGGTCGCGGCCCAACTGCTGGAAAAGGAAACCCTGGTCGCCGAAGACCTGCCGGAAATCCCGCCCGAACCGGAAGCCCAAGCGGCGGAGTAGGTTCCCCTACCCCATGGCCTCCAACTCGTCGATCATGGCCGATATGACGTCCAGGCCCTTGGACCAGAAGGCCGGGTCCGAGGCATCGAGGCCAAAGGGGGCGAGCAGTTCCTGGTGGCGCTTGGTGCCGCCGGCGCGCAGCATGTCCAGGTACTTTTCGGCGAAGCCCTCGCCCGCGTCCCGATAGACCGCGTAGAGGGAGTTCACCAGGCAATCGCCGAAGGCATAGGCATAGACGTAGAAGGGCACATGGATGAAGTGCGGGATATAGGCCCAGTAGTGCTTGTATTCGTCCTCGAAGCGCAGGGCGGGTCCTAAGCTTTCCTTTTGGGTTTCCATCCAGATCTCGCCCAGGCGCTCGGCCAGTAGCTCGCCATCCTTGCGTTCGTCGTGGACCCGGGTCTCGAAGTTGTGCATGGCGATCTGGCGGACCACCGTGTTCAGCATGTCCTCGACCTTGGAGGCCAGCATGACCTTACGCAGAACCGGATCGCTTTCGCCCTTGAGCATGGCCTGAAAGGTCAGCATCTCGCCGAAGACCGAGGCGGTCTCGGCCAGGGTCAGGGGTGTGTCGGCCATGAGATGGCCTTGCGCGCCCGCCAGCACTTGATGCACGCCGTGGCCAAGCTCGTGGGCCAGGGTCATGACGTCGCGGGTGCGGCCCTGATAGTTGAGCAGCAAGTAGGGATGGGCGCTGGGCACGGTCGGGTGGGCGAAGGCGCCGGGCGCCTTGCCGGGGCGCACCGGGGCGTCGATCCAGTTGTTGTCGAAAAAGGGCCGGCCGGTCTCGGCCAAGCCGGTGGAAAACGCGGCATAGGCCCCCAAAACCGTATCGCGCGCCTCGTTCCAGGGAATCAGCCGGTCTTTTTCATCCGGCAAGGGCGCGTTGCGGTCCCAGTAAGGCAACTGCGCGACCCCCATCCACTTGGCCTTGAGCGCGTAGTAGCGGTGGGAAAGGCGGGGAAAGCTATCGCGCACGGCGCCGACCAGGGCCTCGACCACCTCATCCTCGACAAAATTCTCCAGATTCCGCAGCGACACCGGCTTGGCGTAATGGCGCCAGCCATCCTCGGTCGCCTTGTCCTTGGCCAGGGTATTGGTGATCAGGGAAAAAACCCGCTGGTGCTCGCCCAGGACCTTGCCGATCGATTTCGCCGCCGCAGCCCGGACCTTGCCATCGCGCGCGGTCATCTTGTTGAAAATCTCGGCGCTGGTCAGCTCCGCCCCGTCCAGAGGAAAACGCAAGGCGGCCATGGTTTCGTCGAATAGGCGGGTCCAGGCGGCGCGCCCGGTGACGTGCTTTTCGTGGAGCAAGCGTTCCAGGTCGCCGGAAAGCTGGTGGGCGCGGAACGCCCGCACGTCGCGCAGCCAGGGGGCATAGCGGGCCAGGCCCGGCGCCTTCAGCTTATGGGTCAAGGCGGGAGCGTCCAAGCGGTTGATTTCCAAGGCAAAAAACAGCAGATCGCTGGAGATGTCAGTGGTGCGCTCCTGCATGGTTTGATAGAACTTGCCGACTGCGGGGTCGCTCATATTCTCGGCGTAGAGGAGTTGCCCATAGCTGCCGATCCGGCCCAGCACTTCCTGAATCGCCTCGTAGGCCGCCACGGCAGCGCCCAGGGCCGTCCCGTCCAAATCCGTGAGCTTGCCTTCGTATTCACTACGAAAGGCCTTGGCGTCCTTGGCGGCGCGCGTCAGGTCCGCCTTCAGGTCCGGCGACCCGGGATCTGGATAGAGATCGCGCAAATCCCAGCTTGGCAGCTGGCCCAAGTCGAGGGCGGTTTCGCGCGCGGAAGCGCCGGTATCAGACATCGTCATCTCCTTGACAGTCCGAAGGACGGACGGGCTTATCTTATGTACGCAAATCTAGGATAATGTCTTCCTATCGATTCGCTTCTTCTACAGATAAACGAAAGGCTGGATTCGCGACCATGGACTATGACGCCTGGACCAGCTTGCCCACTGTCTTTTATCACCAGGCCGCGCGCCACGCCGGCCGGAATTTTCTGTGGGCCAAGATCGACGGCGCCTACCAGCCGGTCACCTGGCGCGAGGCCGAGCAGACGGTCACGAATCTGGCCCGCGGTTTGCGCGCCCTCGGCCTCCAGCCGGGTCAAAGAGTGGTTTTGCTTTCGGAAAACCGGCCGGAATGGCTGATCGCCGATGTGGCGATCATGACCGCCGGCGGGGTCAGCGTCCCGGCCTATACCACAAACACAACATCCGACCATCTTCATATCCTGATCGATAGCGGGGCCGTTGGAGTCATCGTCTCCAGCAAGGCCCTGGCCCGGACGCTCTTGCCGGCCGCCACCGAGGCCCCGGATTGCCAGTGGGTTATCGCCATGGAAGATGCCGGTGGCGGCGGGCCGGTAATCCTGCATGCCTGGTCCGATGTCCTGGCCAAGGGAGCGGAGTCGTCCCTGGATGCGGCATCGATGCTGGCGCCCATCAAGCGCGGCGATACCGCGTGTTTCATCTATACCTCCGGCACCGGCGGGGTGCCCAAGGGCGTGATGTTGAGCCACGGATCGATCCTGTGCAATAGCATGGGCGCCCACCACTTGCTGAAACAGCTCGGCCTGGACAACGAAGTCTTTCTGTCGTTCCTGCCCCTGTCCCACGCCTACGAGCATACCGCCGGGCAGTTTTTTCCGATTTCCATCGGCGCGGAGATTTATTACTGCGCCGGGGCCGAGCATCTCTTGACCAACCTGGCCGAAGCCCGCCCGACCATCATGACCGCGGTGCCAAGGCTCTATGAAAACATGTATCAACGCATCCTGCGCGGGGTCGAAAAGCAGGGCGGCCTGAAACAAAAACTTTTCAATTTGGCGCTGCGATTAGGCCGGAAACGCGGCCAAGACCCCAAGGCCTTGACCATACCGGAACGGCTCCAAGACGCTTTGGTCGATAAATTGGTGCGCGATAAAATGCGTGCCCGTTTCGGCGGCCGCTTGAAGGCCATGGTATCGGGAGGCGCGGCGCTTAATCCCGAAATCGGCAATTTCTTCACCGCTCTCGGCTTGCCGGTTTTGCAAGGCTACGGCCAGACCGAGAGCGCGCCCATAATCTCCGCCAACCCACCCAACCGGGTCAAGATGGAGACCGTCGGCCCGCCCCTGAAGGGGGTGGACGTGAAAATCGCCGGGGACGGTGAAATCCTGGTGCGGGGCGAGCTGGTCATGCAGGGCTATTGGGGTAACGAGAAGGCCACGTCCGAGACCTTGCGCGGCGGCTGGCTGCACACCGGCGATATCGGCGAGCTCGACCGGGACGGTTACCTCAAGATCACCGACCGGAAAAAGGACATCCTGGTTCTGACCGGCGGCGACAACGTGTCGCCGGCGCGTATCGAAGGCTTCTTGACCCTGCAGCCCGAAATTCAACAGGCCATGGTATTTGGCGACAAACGCCCCCACCTGGTTGCCTTGATCGTTCCCGACGAGGCCTTCGCCGGCGAATTCGCCAAGACCATGGGGATCGCCGCCAAAGACATCGAACTCAGTAAAAACAGCGACTTCAAATCAGCGGTATCCAAGGCCGTGGATCGCGTGAACCTGGGCTTAGCCAAGCTTGAAAAGGTGCGCCGATTCGCAATCGTGGCTGAGCCCTTCACGGTCGAGAATGAAATGATGACACCGACCCTGAAGATCCGAAGGCATCGAATTGTCGAGACATATGAACAAATACTATGCGACCTGTATTAATATTTAACGCAATATATGATTAACATACTTCCTACAAATATTAATATATAGAATACTTATATTACACTGTAACGTTGTGTATTAAACTTTCTTTAAGCCAAAATGTGTCGAATATAGGGTCGTGAAATATGCGCGGCGGCACTGCCAAGCCGGGCGCAAGTGGAGACCTCAACAGGTGCCGTACTCCTTAAAGCCACGAATTAGAAAAGCAACACGGCCGGCGCGCAATAGCCGTACAAGCGCCCGCACGCCGGCGATGGCTTGGCGGCGGCACGATCGTACGCTCGAGGTATGGCTATGACATTCGGGGGCATTGTGGCGGGCGCGCGCATAACCCAGAAAATGCTCGCGACGTATATGGATCGTCACGTCGACTTCCTGAACGGCGTCCGCGACGGCCGAAAGATCTTGTTCCGGCGCTGCGATCTAAGCGGCCTGAACTTAAGCGGAATGAATTTCAGGAACGCGGAATTTTTAGCGTGCGACTTCAAAGGCGCGACAATTCGCGGCACGAATTTTTCTTGCGCGCAGCTTCTGGCGTCGGTCTTCGATCAAGGCGACCTGACAGGAAGCGATTTTTCCAAAGCCGGCCTGCGCGCCGCGACTTTCGAGTACGCCGACCTCACGGATACGAATTTCAATAGCGCGGATTTAAGGGACTGCACCCTTCACGATGAAAAGACGAACGTGGCCGGCGCGCCGCTAAGCAGCAATTTCCGGCACGCCCTCTTGCGCGGGACCGACCTGTCGAAAAGCAAATTAAAGCGCACGAGTTTCGATCACGCCATCATCGACCAAGCCAATCTTTCCAATGCGGACTTGAGGAATGCCAGCTTCAAAGGCGCCGAAATCGCCGGTACGGACCTCACGGGCGCGCGGCTAGACTATGTCGATTTCAATGCCGCGGCCATGATTGGCGCCGGCATGGAGGGGGTTAACCTCAATGAGGCCAAGATAACGCCTAAAATATCCGCGACCGAGCGGATACGCCGAAAAATCTCGCGCCATGCCGAATGGATCAACACGGGCGGGCAAGCCGGCGAGCAAGCTAACTTTTTCGGTGAGGATCTTAGTCACCGCTCCTTACGCGGCGTAAACCTTGCCGCGGCGAACTTGGAGCGGGCGACCCTGATAGGGACCGATCTATCTGGGGCGCTGCTTGCGGCGGCAAACCTGCGCGGCGCGACGCTTTTGCGGGCCAATCTTCGCAATGCCGACTTGCGCGGCGCCGATCTCATGGAAACGGACATGCGATCCGCCATTTTGACCAACTGTAAAAAAGGCGCCTTACCCGGAACCGGCCTTTCCACGCTGCTAAAAGCGGCCATCTGAGAAACGGCGCGATATTCCGTAAATATTTTTAATCCGCTTACAGAAAATACTTCCGGGCCGAATTGGGAATCATGCGGCCCCAGCAAGAAACTTGATTTTTAACGCACATTTGACGCATTCATCCCAACAACTTTTACCCATATTTACTAAGTTCTTAACCTGGATAATGTGTGATGGAGGCACTAAAGAAGCCCTGTTCCAGGTCTTGGTTCTACGTCACCTAATCTGGGCAAACACACGGAGCGGCCGGCCGATAAGGCGCCGGGACAAGACTCCGGGAACAAAGTTCGATAGTGCGATAGCATAGACGGTGCAGGGCTGCATATAGGAGGCAGCACTTGACGAGCGGCGCAATTTTATCCGAGGTCCGCCTGACGCAACAGGCCTTGGCCCGACTTCACGAATACCATGTGCATTATCTCAAAGGCGTGCGAGGCGGCCGCAGGATACTGTTGCGCCGCTGCGATTTGAGAGGTCTCGATTTCACGGGAATGAACTTGAAAAACGTGGAGATGTTGGCCTGCGATCTAAGCGACACAACGCTGTTTGGCGCCAAATTCGCGCGCGCCACCTTATACGCAACAGAATTCACCAGGGCCGATCTCACCAACGCGAACTTCGAAAACGCGGACATGCGCGCGTGCGGTTTCGAGGATGCGAATCTGACTGGAACCACCTTTAAAGGCGCCGACTTGAGAGAGTGCGCGCTTGTCGATACACAGACCCAAGTGACGGGGAGGTGCATCGCCAGCACCTTCCGGAACGCGATCATGTGCGGCACCGACATGGGCAACAGTAAACTGAAGAACGCGGTGTTCAAGGGCGCCATACTTGACCACACCGACCTGAGCAACGCCGACTTAGAGGCGGCGCAGTTTCAAGGCGCGGAGTTGGCCAAGGTAAATTTGTCCGGCGCCAAGCTTGCGAGCGCCGACCTGCGCGGCGCGTGCCTCAAAGACACGGATGTTTCGAAAATCGACCTAAATTCGGCCAAGACCGGCAGAACGGAGACGGTAACCGGCGAATGGATCGTCAAAACTCTCAAAACCCATGCCGATTGGGTTGGGAGCGGGGGACAACATGGCAAGCGTGCGGATTTCACCGGCATCAACCTGCGTGGAAAGAATCTAGAGGGCGCCAACCTAGCGGTGGCCAACTTCGAAGCCGCGAACCTGGTCGGGGCAAACCTTTCCGGCGCCTTTTTGGTTGCCGCCAATCTGCGCAGCGCAAACCTGGTGCGGGCCAATCTGTCTGGCGCCGATCTTCGCGGCGCGGACATGCTCGACACAAATCTACGCGATGCCCGGCTCGACGATTGCAAGAAGGGAACCTTACCCGGCACCGGCTTATTCACCTTACTCAAGCAAATAGCTTGATGGCCGTCTCTACACTACCGGTTTTCCTCCCGATACTGTGATCGGTTGGCGTTGCGCGCCCCCTTTTTATTTGGCGCCGAATAGCCCATGTAGATAGGCTGAGCTTCAAAGAACCTGCGAAAGCCTTAGCCCCGGATGCGCAATCTACGGTTTCTTGCCATCGGCATCGCCACGATCCTGGGCGTCAATGCGGCCAGCGAACCTGCCGCCGCCGGCGGCTTGACGGTGGTGATAGAAAAGCTTCGCAACGGCGCGGGCATCGTCCATCTGGCGCTCTGGGGCCGTGCCGAAGGCTTTACCGATGCGAACGCGGCCCTGATCTTGCGCGAACAGCCCGCCGCCCCTGGGCCGGTACGCTTCGATTTAGGCGACCTCAAACCCGGGCTTTACGCGATCGCGACCTATCACGATGAAAACGGCAACGGGGAATTCGACAAGACCTGGATCGGCTGGCCCGATGAGGGTCTTGGATTTAGCAATGGGGCCTGGATAGGCCTGGGCCCCCCTAGTTTCGAGGAAGCGGCGTTTGAAATCCGCTCTAACTCTCAAGTTATCGGGGTCGCCCTGCGGTATCCCGACCCCGCGCCCAGGGCCGAATCGAGGGTGGAGAGGCAGTAAAAATACCGCGGCGGCGGTAATCGGGAACGAATAATACCGCCGGCGCCGGTGCGCCGGTGGCCCTATTTCGTATTTAGCCAACACGGGCCCGGCCAATTGCGGCCCGGACAGCTAGGCGCTAGTGTTCTGGAACTGAAGTCGGTTTTGTATCTCCAAAACGGTATCTCCTAAGATGACACTAGCGGCGGTTTCCCTCGACGACAAATACGCACTCGAGTCCGGGCGCGTGTTCCTGACCGGCACCCAGGCCCTGGTTCGCCTACCCATGATGCAGCGCCAACGCGATACGAAAGCGGGCCTCGACACCGCCGCCTTCATATCCGGATACCGGGGCTCGCCCCTGGGCGCCCTGGATCAGCAGCTATGGCAGGCCCAGCGCTTCCTTAAGAACAACCGCATTCATTTTCAGCCGGGCGTCAACGAAGACCTGGCGGCGACGGCGGTCTGGGGCTCTCAACAAGGCGGCCTTTTCGGCGACTCGACCGCCGACGGTGTGTTCGCCATGTGGTACGCGAAAGGCCCCGGCGTCGACCGCAGCGGCGACGTCTTGAAGCACGGCAACTCCGCCGGGACGTCGCGGCACGGCGGTGTTCTGCTTCTGGCCGGGGACGACCACACGGCGAAGTCTTCGACCCTCGCCCACCAATGCGAATACACCTTTACCGACGCCATGATCCCGGTCCTGAATCCGGCCGGTGTGCAGGAATTCCTCGATCTGGGCCTCTATGGCTGGGCGATGTCGCGTTATTCCGGCTGCTGGGTCGGCTTCAAGACCATCGCCGAGACCGTGGATAGCGCCGCCAGCGTTTTCGTCGATCCGGACCGGATTCGAATATCCCTGCCGGAAGACTTCGACATGCCGGCCGGGGGCCTGAATATCCGCTGGCCGGACACGCCGCTGGAGCAAGAAGAACGCCTGCACAAATACAAGGTTTACGCCGCCCTGGCTTTCGCGCGCGCCAACAAACTGGACCGCGTCGTCATGGATTCGCCCAAGCGGCGCTTCGGGATCGTGACCGCCGGAAAATCCTATCTCGACGTGCGCCAGGCACTTGAGGATTTAGGCATCGACGACGCCATGGCCGCCGATATCGGCCTGACCGTCTACAAGGTCGCCATGACCTGGCCGTTGGAACGCGAAGGCTTGCGCGCCTTCGCGGAAGGGTTGGACGAAATACTCGTGGTCGAGGAAAAACGCGCGGTTCTGGAAAATCAGATCAAGGAACAGCTATATAACTGGAGCCCCGAGGTCCGGCCCCGGGTCATCGGCAAGTTCGATGAAGACCAACATTGGATCCTGCCTTCGACCGACGAGCTGACCCCGGCACGCATCGCGCGCACCATCGCCAAGCGCATCGCCCGGTTTCATTCCAGCGAAAGCATTGAGCAGCGGTTACGGTTTCTGACCGCGAAAGAGAACGCCCTCCAGACGGAAAAAGCGCCCATCAAGCGCATCCCATATTTTTGTTCCGGCTGCCCGCACAACACCTCGACCCGGGTTCCGGAAGGCAGCCGCGCGCTCGCCGGTATCGGCTGCCACTACATGGCGCTCTGGATGGACCGCAAGACCGACACCTTCACTCAAATGGGCGGCGAAGGCGCGAGCTGGATCGGTCAGGCGCCTTTTAGCAAAACCAGCCATGTTTTCGTCAATCTGGGCGACGGCACCTATTTCCATTCCGGCATACTGGCGGTGCGCGCCGCCGTCGCCGCCGGCGTCAATATCACCTACAAGGTGCTGTTCAACGACGCCGTCGCCATGACCGGCGGGCAACCCATGGACGGGGCGCTGGATCCGGCCGCGATTTCGCGCCAGCTTTATGCCGAAGGCGTCCGCAAGATCGCCGCGGTCACCGATGAGCCGGATAAATACCCCATCGGCTACGAATGGGCGCCCGGCGTCGGCATCCATCACCGTGACGACCTCGACCGCGTTCAGCGGGATTTGCGCGAGCACCCCGGCGTGACCGCGATTATCTACGACCAGACCTGCGCGGCCGAGAAACGCCGGCGGCGCAAACGCGGCACCTTCCCCGACCCGGCGAAACGCGCCTTCATCAACGATCTGGTCTGCGAAGGCTGCGGCGATTGCTCCGCCGTGTCGAACTGCCTCTCCGTAGCGCCCTTGGAGACGGAATTCGGCCGCAAACGCAGAATCGATCAATCATCGTGCAACAAGGATTTTTCCTGCGTCAAAGGCTTCTGTCCCAGCTTCGTGACCGTGCACGGCGGACGCCTGCGTAAAGCAAAAAGCGACGCGGTCGCCATAGAAGCCTGGGCCGAGTTGCCGTCACCCGTCCTGCCCAATCTGGAGGAGCCTTACGGTATCCTGATTACCGGCGTTGGGGGTACCGGCGTGGTCACCATCGGGGCACTCCTCGGCATGGCCGCCCATATCGAAGGTAAGGGCTGCTCGATTCTCGACATGGCGGGGCTGGCGCAAAAAGGCGGCGCGGTGGTCAGCCACATACGCATCGCGCAATCGCCCGGCGACATTCACGCGGTGCGGATCTCGGCGGGCGGCGCCCGGCTGCTGCTGGGGTGCGATTTGGTTGTCGCCGCGGGCTTCGATGCGCTGTCGAAAATACAACCGGGCGCCACCCAAGCGGTCATTAACTCTCAAGAGACCATCACCGGCGACTTCACCCACAATCCCGACCTCGCGTTCCCGTCTTCGGCTCTTATCGGAACAATCCGAAGCGCGGCCGGCAAGGGCGGCGCCGAGTTTGTGGATGCCACCCGCCTGGCGACGGCGCTGATGGGAAATTCCATCGCCACCAATTTGTTCATGCTCGGCTACGCCTGGCAAAAGGGTTTGGTGCCGGTTTCCCAAGAGGCGATCGAGCGGTCGATCGAGCTGAACGGCGTGGCGGTCGAGTCGAACAAGCACGCCTTCCTGTGGGGGCGGCGCGCCGCCCACGATCTGGCGGCGGTGGAAAGCCTGGCGGCGCCACGCAGGGCGACGCCGAGCCACCGTATCGCGAAGGACTTAAGCGAGATCGTCGAACGCCGGGCCGCTTTCCTGACGGATTACCAGGATGCCGCCTATGCCAAGCGGTACAAGGCCCTGGTGGCGCGGGTGGAAGCGCGCGAATCCGAACGGACCCCGGGACAATCGGACCTGGCGCGCGCGGCCGCGCGCTATTACTTCAAGCTTCTCGCCTACAAGGATGAATACGAAGTCGCCCGCCTCTATACCCAGGGCGAGTTCATGGCCAGGCTGAATGAGAGATTCGAAGGCGGCTTCAAGCTGCGCTTTCACCTGGCGCCGCCCTTGCTGGGCCGGCGCGATCCGGAAACCGGCCACCTTACAAAACGGGAATACGGATCCTGGATGTATTCCGTCTTCAAGGCCTTGGCTAAGCTGCGCGG
This sequence comes from Kiloniellaceae bacterium, assembly GCA_021776135.1. Lineage (GTDB taxonomy): Bacteria > Pseudomonadota > Alphaproteobacteria > Kiloniellales > J153 > JAJFGN01. Next base: position 78,237 of record JAJFGL010000037.1, on the reverse strand, counting down.
CGTGCGCGGGACGCCCTTCGATATCTTCGGATATACCGCCGAACGCCGGCAGGAACGCGCCCTGATCGCGGACTACGAAACCTTGGTCGAAGAGTTGCTGGCCAAGCTATCGCCGGAAAACCACGATGTTGCTGTTGAGCTAGCCTCGATGCCCGAACGAATTCGCGGCTTCGGCCACATCAAGGAGCGCCACCTGGCGGAAGCGAAGATGCACCAAAGCGAACTTCTGAACAGTTTCCGCGCCCCACCCCCGGCGCAAAAGGATGCCGCCGAGTAGCGGCTATATGGCGCCGCTCCATTCCACTTCTCCCTCCCCCTCGACGGGGTAGGGCCGGGGTGGGGGTGACTCGCGGCATGGCGCGAATGACTGGGAGGAACTGCTTTGACCAAGACATCCGCACTCATCGTCGGCGCGGGGCCGGGCCTGGGGTCCGCCCTCGCGCGGCGCTTCGCCACGGCCGGCATGGCGGTCGCCGTGGCCCGCCGCAATCCCGGCAAGCTGGACGATCTAATCAAGGAAATCGATGGCCGCGCCTATGCCTGCGATGTCACCGATCCAAGCTCCGTCGAAGCGTTGTTCGTGGCGGTCGAGCGCGACCTTGGCGCGCCCGGCTTGGTAGTCTTCAACGCCGGCGCCTATCAGCGCGGCGGCATTTTGGAGATCGCGCCCGAGGATTTCGAACGTTGCTGGCGCATCGGTTGCTTTGGGGGCTTCCTGGTTGGTCAGGCCGCGGCCCGGCGCATGGCGGCGGCGGGTGAAGGCACGATCCTTTTCACCGGCGCGACAGCGGCCTTGCGCGGTTCAGCCGGTTTCATGAACCTGGCGGTGCCCAAGTTCGGCCTGCGCGCGCTGGCCCAAAGCATGGCCCGGGAGCTTGGGCCCAAGGGCGTCCACGTCGCTCATGTCATCATCGACGGCCAGATCGCCGGAGACCGCCCGGGTTACCGGCCCGAGGAACGTGGAGAGGATTCCGTTCTCGACCCCAATGCTATAGCCGAAGCCTATTATCGAATTCACCTGCAACCTAGGAATGCCTGGACCCAGGAAATGGATTTGAGGCCCTATGTGGAGAAGTTTTAGCCCTTTTTGATAGTGTCCCGTTAAATGACATAAACGATTTGCGGGCGTAATCGATGACCCTTCGGTGCTTTTGGATGGTCGAAATCTTTCGAGGGATCGTAGGTCATGCCTATGCGCTTCATGACCATTACCGAAGGTGCGTTTAAGGCCGCGGTATAGGCGATAACTTCATTCGCCTGCCTGTCTGCGGCGCTATGCCCAAGCCACGCTTTGGCGGCTTCGCTTGCGTAGCCCATACCGGTATAGCGCGGATCGAGCATCCAGCCGATATCGAAACGCACGTCATCCGAGAACGGTAAATAGTCCGGTACCGGCCGCATGCCAACCTCACCCACAACCGCACCATCGGATTTGCGTTCTACGACGGCAAAGCCATAACCTACATTTCCAAGGGTTTCGATTTGCCGGTCGATAAATTCGTCGGACTCGGCGCGAGATGCCACGCTCCGGTGATAGGGCCGCGCCTTCGGATTGCCCACGATAGCGGCGAAAATGGGCCGGTCTTCATCGCGGTAATTGCGAATAATGAGGCGCCCGGTTTCAAAGATCATGGGTGATCCACTTTAGAAAACTCTCAATATATATTCACACCACCGGCTTCAAATCCAGGGTGAAGCGGTCTTCGATGCGCTTCTTTATCTGGTCGCGCACGGCGCGGTAGGCGTCCAGTCGCACGTTCCGGTTACCCTCGACGATCGAGGGATCCATGGTCGCCCAGAACTCAACCTCGCAAGCCATGGTGCGGGTCAGTTCGACCGCCTTATGCTGCGCCTCCGGCGACAGCGAGACGATAAGATCGTAGGAGGTGTCCTCCAAGTCGCCGAAGGATTTGGATCGGTGCCGCGAGAGATCGATGCCAAGTTCCTCAATCACCTCGACCGCAAAGGGATCGACCTCGCCGGCGCGCACGCCGACTGAATCTATATAGACCCGGTGACCCAGCAGATGTTTAAGCTGCGCTTCCGCCATGGGGGAACGAACCGAGTTCTGGGTGCAAGCAAAGAGGACGGCGCCGGGAAGATCCTTCATCCCGGTCTAGCCACGAATATGCAAAACACAAAGTAAGGTGAAAAGACGCCGCGCGGTGTCGAAATCCATGTCGATCTTGCCGTCCAGGCGTTCGCGCAATAGTTCCGAGCCCTCGTTGTGGAGGCCGCGCCGGCCCATGTCGATGGCTTCGATCTTGGATGGGCTCGCGGTCTTGATCGCCTCGAAATAGACTTCGCACACGGAAAAATAGTCTTTCACGATGCGGCGGAACGGCAAGAGCGGCAGGGTGACGGCCGCCACCCCCTCCCGCGCTTCGTTTTGGATATCGAAGACCAGGCGGTTTTCCTCAATCGCCAGGTGCAGGCAGTAAGGCCCGGCATCGCGGCCCACGGGCGCGAAGTAGTTCTCCTCGACCAGATCGAAGATGGCGACCGCGCGTTCATGCTCGACATCGGCGCTGCGCCGCACGACGCTACGCTCGTCGAGCTGTATATCGCAGATGCGCGACGTTTCCTTATTCGCTCCAGACAAGGTTTCCCTCCCTGGCCATGGCTCTAACGCCGGTTCAGGCGAATCGCAACAGCTTGGGCGTGCGCGTCCAGGCCCTCTGCCCGGGCGAGGCGCATCGCCGACGGCCCCAGCGCCGCCAGACCATCGGGGCCGCACTCGACGATTGAGGTCCGCTTCATGAAATCGGCGGCCGAAAGGCCGGAGGAAAACCGGGCGCTGCGGGCCGTGGGCAGAACGTGATTAGTCCCGGCCACATAGTCGCCAATAACCTCCGGCGTGAAGCGGCCCAGGAAGATCGCACCGGCATGGCGGACGCGCCCAGCCAGCGCCTTGGGATCCTCGACCGCCAGTTCCAAATGCTCCGGTGCGACCCGGTCGATCAGGGCCGGCGCTTCGTCCAAGTTGGATAACACAAGAATGGCGCCATGGCGGTCCCAGCTTTGCCGGGCGATATCGCGGCGCGGTAAATTCGCGAGCTGCGCCGCCACCGCTTGTTCCACGGCATCGGCGAAGCCGGCATCGTCGGTCATGAGGATGGATTGCGCCGCAGTGTCGTGCTCGGCCTGCGACAAGAGATCGGCGGCGATCCAGGCGGGGTCGTTCCCGGCATCGGCGACGACCAGGATTTCCGAGGGACCGGCAATGGAATCGATACCAACGGCACCGTAAACTTGGCGCTTCGCCTCCGTGACATAGGCGTTGCCGGGGCCAACGATGACATCGACGGCTTGGATTGTTTCGGTTCCATAGGCCAGGGCCGCCACCGCCTGCGCCCCGCCTACCCGGTAAACCTCCGTGATGCCGGTCAGGTGCGCGGCCGCCAAAACCAAGGGATTCAACTTCCCATCGGGGGCCGGCACCACCATGACCCGGCGCGCGACGCCCGCGACCTTGGCCGGTATCGCGGACATCAGAACCGAAGACGGGTAGGCCGCCGTGCCGCCGGGCACATACAACCCGGCCGCATCGACCGCGTTCCAGCGTTGCCCCAGGCGCAGGCCCGCTTCGTCATGGTAGTTCAGGTCAGCGGGCATGAGGCGCGCATGATGGTCTTCGATACGCCGGGCCGCGAAAGCAAGGGCCTCCAGGGTATCGGCCGGGCATTGGGCGGCCGCCGCCGCGAGTTCATCGCCGCCGACGCGCATGGTTGCGGCGGTCATCTCGACGCGGTCGAAGCGGTGGGTGAAATCCATCAGGGCGGCATCGCCACGGGTTCGAACCTCGCTCAAGATATCCGCGACGGTCTGGGCGACATCGGGCGCATCGTCCCGCTGTGCGGCCAGCAGGGCGCGGAACGCAGGCTCGAAATCTTCTTGCTCGATATGTATTCTAAGCGGCATGAGCGGCCTTCCGGAAACCTTCGATCAAGCCGTTCACTTCAAGCGGCCGGGTCTTCAAGGCCGCGCGGTTGACGATCAAGCGGGAGGTGACTTCCGCGATGATCTCGACCTCGACCAGATCATTGGCGGCCAAGGTACTCCCGGTCGAGACCAGATCGACGATCCGTTGGCACAGGCCCAGGCTGGGCGCCAATTCCATGGCGCCGTTCAATTTAATGCATTCCGCCTGAACGCCGCGCGCGGCGAAGTGGTTTCGGGTGATCTTGGGATACTTGGTGGCGACACGCACATGGCTCCAGCGGCTTGGATCGTCTTCGTCCACCAGCGCGCGGGGTTCCGCGACCGCCAGGCGGCAGCGCCCGATGCCAAGATCGACCGGGGCATACAACTCGGGATAATCGAATTCCATCAAGATGTCGTTACCGGCCACGCCCAGGTGGGCGGCGCCGAAGGCAACGAATGTCGCGACGTCGAAGCTGCGCACACGCACGATGTCCAGGTTTGGATCCCCGGTAGCGAAGCGCAGTTGCCGGGCGTCCTCGTCCTCGAAGGCCGCTTCGGGAACGATCCCCGCACCGCGCAGCAAGGGCATCAGCTCGCGCATAATGCGGCCCTTGGGGACGGCTAAAATCAGGGGTTCATTGGCTGGCACCGTGACACTCCTCGCTATGCGCAACCGTTCAGCCCGGCTCCGGCGTTTTGACGTCATGAAGGTCGTGGCCGGGACGCCAACGTGTCGGCCAGGGCTCCCCCAGATCGTCCAGGTGACAGCGGATTTTATCGACTTCCAGGCGTATTTCGGCGCCGCCGGCGAAAACGATGGTTATCGCGCCCGCATCGTGGGTCAGGGTCAGCACGCTTAGAATCTGTTTGCGGTCCCGAAGATCGACGCCCCGGTATTTGACGCTGCGCACGCTGTCGAAGCACAAGCCGCAGTTTACCCGCTCGTAAAGCGCGTCCGCATCGCCGTTGGCGTCTTCAAAGCGCGCATCGCCCGTTTCCTCTCCAGTCCGATCCGGCGGTCTGGCGGCTTCCGGCGCTTCCTTCGCCGCCCCCTCCCAGCGGAAGCGATTGGCGACCAGGGCGAAGCGTTTCTCCGGCTTCAAATACGCGGTGTCCGCCAAGGGTATCAACGCATCCTGGAGACAGCTTGCGATCGCTTGCAAATCGCCGGCATCGCGGGCGCGCAGTTTGAGGCCGGCGCGGCGCGGCGATGACTCGCGCGCACTCATTTTATCCGCTCGATATCGGCGCCGCAGGCGGACAGCTTCGCCTCCAAATCCTCGTAGCCACGGTCCAAATGATAAACCCGGTTGACGATGCTTTCGCCCTCGGCCGCCAAGGCCGCCAAGACCAGGCTGACGCTGGCGCGCAAATCCGTCGCCATGACTTCGGCGCCGGTCAGCTTAGCCTGTCCGCGGACCATGGCGGAGGCGCCGTGCACATTTATATCCGCACCCATGCGGCACATCTCCGGCACATGCATGAAGCGATTCTCGAAAATCGTTTCGGTGATCATGGAGGCCCCTTCCGCGACCGACATCAGGGCCATGAATTGCGCCTGCAAGTCGGTCGGGAAACCGGGGTAGGGTTCGGTCATCACATCGACGCCCTTGATCCGGCCGTTGGCGCGGGCGACGTGCAGACCGCGTTCGGTCTCGCGTATCGCCACGCCGGCGCGGCCCAAAACCTCGATCATGGTGCTGAGATGGCCGGCACGGGCGCCGAGCAGTTCAACCTCGCCGCCGGTGATTGCCGCCGCCACGGCATAGGTGCCGGACTCTATCCGGTCGGGCATTATGGTGTGCTCCGCGTGCCCAAGGCGCTCAACCCCTTGAATGGTCAGGCTGCCGGTTCCGATGCCCTCGATCCGGGCCCCCATCTTGACCAGGCATTCCGCCAGATTGCCGATTTCAGGCTCGCGCGCCGCATTGACGATTCGGGTTTCGCCTTTGGCCAGGGTCGCCGCCATGAGTACGTTTTCCGTCGCGCCGACCGAGACCAGGGGGAACACGACCTCGGCCCCGCGCAGGCCCTTGGGCGCCTTGGCGTGAATATAGCCGTCGCGCAGCTCAACCTCGGCGCCCAGGGCCGCCAAGCCCTTCAAGTGCAAATCCACCGGTCGGGTGCCGATGGCGCAACCGCCGGGAAGGGAGACCTCGGCATGGCCGCAGCGGGCCAAGAGGGGGCCGAGCACGAGCACGCTGGCGCGCATCTTGCGCACCAGGTCGTAGGGCGCGCGGGTGCCGGTAATTTCCCGCGCCGTCAGCTCCAGCACCCGTCCCGCGTGACCGCCGTTGCCGACGGCGCCGTTCATATGAATCTCGACCCCGTGCTGGGCCAGGACATTGGCCAGGGTGGTGATATCGGCGAGATGCGGCAGGTTAAACAGACGCAAGGTGTCGGCGGTCAAGAGGCTGGCCGCCATGACCTTCAGGGCCGCGTTTTTGGCCCCGCTGATGGGTATTTCACCCTCAATCGGCCGCCCGCCGCGAATTCGGATCTTATCCATGACTTATCCTCAGACCGGCATATGCGAAAAATAGGGAATTCCGGGCTGTTTCCTGCGGGGTTTCTACTGTATCGGCCGGGGCGCCTCAAGGTTTAGCGGGGCGGCCGCTCCGTGGATTTGGGGGATTCCCCGCCGGCGCCGGCCGCGCGCCCGCGCCGTTGCGCCTTGCGCTTGGCCAGGTTCTCACGCAAGGCTTGGGCTTGGCGTTCTTGGCGTCCCACCCGGTCCTGGCGGCCTGCCTGGGACAGCCTCGGGCCCTTGATTTCCCCTGTACTCATGGTGGCGGAGCCCCTGTGCTCATGGCGGCGAAGACTGGCGCGCGATTACGGCAAGGTCAAGGCGGACAAGGCCCTGGAGCCCAGCCAATGAGCCAATCCGGTCTTGCCAGGAACAGGGACCGGTGGCATGGTGCCGCCGCTTTCCAAAGACCCCATGCCGCCGTAGCTCAGGGGTAGAGCGCGCCCTTGGTAAGGGCGAGGCCGTAAGTTCGATTCTTACCGGCGGCACCAGCCATATAGCACCGCATTTTACCCCGGTCAGGCCTTGCTTTTCTTGCGGCGGCCGGGCGGGCGGGCTTGGCGCGAAAGCAGGGCCATGTAGTCGAGGCTATCGTCCTGCTTAAGGGGCAAGGCGGGGAAGTCTTTTAACAGCGCCGCGGCAGCCTGGTGCAAACGGCCACGCGTCACGGTGCCCGGGTCGACGACATCCAGCCCCAGGCTCCAGCCCGAAAATCCTGGAAACGATAACTCGGTAACTTCGATCAAGATCCGCGCCGGCACCTTGTGGCCCGGCGAAACTGGGAGCGGATCGCCCTCCGGTCCCAAATCGAAGATCTTTTGGCGCCGCTTCTTGGAAACGGCAACCGTTCGGCCCTCGCCGCTTGAGCCGGAAAAGGCCAAGGCCAGATCGTAGGCCTTCTTATCGTAGGTCCAGGAGTGGCGTTCCCAATCCGTCTCCACGCCGGCGACACGGCCCTCGAGCGCCGAAAAAGGGCGGTACTCGTATCGTAGCTTCAGTTGAAGCTTATTCCGGCGGAATTTCAGTCCGATATCGTTGCGGCCCGGCATGAGGAGATAAACGTCCTCGCGGTTTCGCGCCCTGTTTTTTTTTCCATGCCCTGGCAAGACTTGGAGAAACCAGCCGCTAACGGCATCTGGCATGGCGCCGGGAATGAACCAGCGAACCTCGTTCGTTAAATAGGGTTTAGCCACGAATCCGCCTTGGCCTTCGCCATGAAATGAGCGTTCAACGACACTACGGTTTATCTCACCTATCACATTGCGCGAAGCCGGGCCAAGCTCGTGCGTTTCAAGCGCCGGCGAAATACGCCCTTGTCGGCCAATATAGAAGTGTAATATTCCAATCGCACCGTTTAGATTCGCGGGCTAACGCGGCGAAGAACGTTGTGTCCTTGGAAATCGGGATTTCAGAAAAGACCATGGCTGTTCAACTTTTCAAACGCACCAAGCAATTGGAACTCAAGGTCGACGAGATCCTCGATTTGGTCTCTCAATCGGCCATGACCTTCGATCAGGCCATAGAAAACTATTTGAGCGAAGGTATCGGCGAACGCTTCAACATGCGGCTCGATCAGATGATTGCCTTGGAGACACGTGGGGACGAGCTGGGTCTCGCGGTCGAGTTGCAGATGTACAACGAGACCCTGATTCCCGACGCGCGCGGCGACGTTCTCACGCTTCTGGAAGCCCTGGACGGAATTCTCGACTCCTTTAAAAGCGTCCTGTTCTACTTCTCGACCGAAGTTCCTGAGATTCCCGAAGAACTGCGGCAATCTTTCGACGATCTGGCCAAGCTTTCCTGCGCGGGGGTCGAGTCCCTGGTGTTGGCGGCCCGCGCCTTTTTTCGCGACGTTCAGACCGTCAACGACCACCTGCACAAAGTCCACTTCTACGAAAAGGACGCCGATGTATTGGTCACCAAGATCCGCAAAGAGATTTTTCTGACCGAGTTGCCCCTGGCCAATAAGATCCATCTGCGCTTTTTCGCCGAGCGTATCGTCTGGATATCCGATATGGCCGAAGACGTGGCGGACAGGCTGACGATCTACGCCATCAAGCGCACCATCTAGCAGCAAGTATCGCTGGGGAAAGAGTTCGGTGGAGGTTTCAATACTCGTATTTCTAGCCGGGGGCTTGTTCCTCGGCTGGTCGCTTGGCGCCAACGACGCGGCGAACGTCTTCGGCACCGCGGTCGGCACCCGCATGGTGAGATTTGGGATAGCCGCCGCCGTGTGCAGTATCTTCGTCATCCTCGGCGCCGTGATCTCCGGCGCCGGCGCCGCCCATACCCTGGGTAAGCTGGGCGCGGTCAACACGGTCGCCGGCGCCGGCATGGCCGCATTTTCCGCCGCCCTGACCGTCTATTGGATGACCAAGCTGGGCGTGTCGGTCTCGACCAGCCAAGCCATTGTCGGCGCGATTATCGGCTGGAACCTCTTTACCGGCTCGCCGACAGATACCGGGTCCTTGATCAAGATTCTGGCGACCTGGGTCGCCTGCCCTCTCTTGGCGGGCATTATCGGGGTTCTGCTGTTCAAGATCACCGGCAAGGCGGTTACCTGGGCAAGGCTTCACATCTTTCGCCTCGACGCCTATACCCGGGTTGGCCTCATCCTGGTCGGCGCGCTGGGGGCCTATTCCCTGGGCGCCAATAATATCGCCAACGTGATGGGCGTATTCGTGCAGTCCAACCCCTTCACCACCTATGGCGGCGGAGAACTGTTCCGCTTTACCGCGATCCAGCAGCTTTTTCTGTTGGGCGCCTTGGCGATAGCGGTTGGCGTCTTCACCTATTCCAAACGGGTGATGATGACTGTGGGGTCCGTCCTATTTCCCATGTCGCCGCTTGCCGCCTGGGTGGTGGTCGTGGCGCACTCCATCGTGCTGCTGCTGTTCTCCTCCCAGAACCTGGAGAACTTACTCGCCTCGAACGGTCTGCCAACCATTCCCCTGGTGCCGGTCTCCAGCTCTCAAGCTGTGGTCGGGGCGGTGATCGGCATCGGTCTTCTGAAAGGCGGCCGCGGTATTCGCTGGCGCGTTCTTGGCGGCATCGCGTCCGGCTGGATCACCACGCCTATCATCGCCGGCGTTATCTGCTTCGTTTCCTTGTTTTTCTTGCAGAACGTGTTCAATCAGCGGGTTTTTCAGGAACACGCCTATGTTATCTCCGCGCCGGTCATGGAGAAACTTTCCAGCGAAGGGGTCGCCACGGATTCCTTGTCGGCCTTGCAGGACCGCCGCTTCGAGCGCTGGTCCGCGCTGCGCGAGGCGCTTCAGACCCTCGACCCGCCGCAGCCCGCCTTTGAAAAAACGATCCGTGCTTACGCCATGATCGAACCGCTGACCGTGGCGCGAAGCACGCTGAACCGGCTGTCGGACACCTCATTTTCCCTGGCGCAGCGTTTCGCCCTGCGGACCATGACAGGTGAGCACTTCCTGCATCGATGGCGTTTCGAGGCCGACTTGGCGGCCCGCAGCGCCGCGTGGCGCACCCTCCCCGCTTCGCCGGAAAATAAACTTTTCAATCGCCAGTTAAAAGATCAGCGCGAGGAAGCTTATCTGCTGTTCCAGGACTAGAGCTGAAACCGCTGGCTGGGATCTGGGGAAAGTGACGGCATGGAAGGTAAAGCGGACAGCATTGTCCTGAACGGGCGCGCGCTCACACCCGCTGCTACAGCGCGGATCGCCAGGACCGGCTGCCGGGTCGCGCTGGACCCAGCGGCCTTGGAACGCATGGCCACGGCGCGCCAAGTGATAGAAAAGGCGCTGGTGACGGGGGCGCCGGTCTATGGTCTGACCACCGGATTGGGGTCGCGCGCGACTCACAGCCTGCCGCGCGAGGTCTTGGAAGAATTTTCCCGCCTGACCTTGCGCGGGCGTAGCCATGCCCTTGGACCGCCCCTGCCGCGCGCGGCGGTGCGCGCCGCCATGGCGGTTCGCCTCAATGGTCTTTTGTTGGGCGCCGCAGGGGCTTCCCCAAGTGTGGCGCTGGCCTTGGCCGATGCGCTAAACGCCGGTCTCACGCCCGTTGTCCCCGCCCTGGGGTCGATCGGCGCGGGGGATTTATGCTTACTGGCCCATATCGGCTTGGCCCTGATCGGCGAGGGCGAGATGGACTTAGGCGGCGCCGTCATGCCGGCCGCCAAGGCGCTGGAAAAGGCCGGGCTGAAAGCGCTGGAACTAGGCCCCAAGGATGGCTTGGCCCTCTGCAACGCCTCTTCCGTTTCAGCCGGGATCGGCGCCCTGGCCCTGCACGACGCGCGCCAGGTTTGGGATCTGGCGAATATCGCGGCGGCGCTCAGTTACGAAGGATTTCGCGCCAACCCCGGCCCCCTGGACGCGCGCCTGGCGCGTCTGCACCCACAGCCGGGGCAGGCGGAGGCGGCGGCGGCCATGCGCGGGCTGCTGGAAGGCAGCGAGCTGTTCACGCCCGGCGCGGCGCGGCGGCTGCAAGATCCCTTGAGCCTGCGATGTGTGGCGCAGGTGCACGGCGCCCTGCACGCAGTCATGGATTTCGCGGCCCAGGCCCTGGATGCCGAGGTCAACGGCGATTCCTCAAACCCAGCGGTTTTAGCCGCGGACGGCGAAATCCTTTCCACCGGCAACTTTCACACGCCGCTGCTGGCGATAGCTTTCGACGCGGTCTCGCAAGCCTGCGTGCAGACCGCGAACCTCGGCCTCGCGCGGATTTCCAAACTCCTGCTCGCGCGTTTGAGCGGCCTGCCGGCTAACTTAAGCCCGCGCGGTGAGACCCGTTCCGGCTTTGCCCCGCTTATGAAACCCGCCGAGGCCCTGATCGCCGAAATCGAACATCAGGCCCAGCCGGTACGCGGCGGCCTAAGCCTCTCCGCCGATGGGGTCGAGGACCACATGACCCATGCCCCGCAAGCGGTAATGAAATTGGCCAGGATCGCCGAACCCATGCGATTGCTCATCGCCACCGAATTGACGATCGCGTCTCAGGCGGTGGAGATGCGTGGCGCGATCCAACTCGGCCCGCGTATGCGCCAGGTCCTGCGGGAAGTCCGCGCCCTGGTCGCGCCGCTCGACGATGACCGGCCCTTAAGCGGCGATATCGCGCGCCTGGAAGCCACGCTCCTGGCGAGCGGCCGGTTGTCGCGGGATGTCATCTGACCACCACACTAGGGCTACTTCGTCAGGGCGCGGGTAACGCCGTCCCAATCCGCCTCCGGCGCATTTTCTTGTAAGGCCCGGACGCGCGAGACCATCAGATCGTAGTAGGTCGTAAGCGTCACCTCGAGGCGTTCGGCGTTTTCCCGGCACGCGCCGATACCCACAAGCGCGGCATCCCAATCCTGCCTCCGGTAGGCTTTCAGCATGACATCCTGGCTTAAAGATAGCGCTTGAAAATAGCTGTCGTTCATCATCTCCTCGGCGCCGAGAAGGGTATAAATGGTTTCCGGCACATCCTTGCCTTTGACCTGGAGAAGGTCGAGTTCCAGCATCGCGAATTTACCGGCCACGGCGCCGGCGGTCGCGCCGCCTAAAAGGATGGTGACGCCGTAAGTGCGCGACTGACCTTCGAGACGCGAAGCGACATTCACCGGATCCCCCAGAACCGTGTAATCGAAGCGAAGATCGGAGCCGAAGTTGCCAACCACGCATTCGCCGGTGTTGAGCCCGATTCCGACTCGTAAGGGAATGAAGTCCCGCCCCTCGACCTCGGCGCGCGCGGCTCTTTCGCTGTTCAACGTCTCCAGGGCGCGAATCATGGCCAGCGCGGTGGCGCAGGCATTTTCCTGATGCTCGGCGTCGTTCAAGGGCGCGTTCCAAAACGCCATGATGGCGTCGCCCATGTACTTATCGATGGTGCCGCGCCGCTCAACGATCTCATTCGTTAGCGGCGTCAGCAGACGGTTCATGAGGCTCGTTAAGCCCTGTGGATCGTCCTTATAACGCTCGGCGATGGCGGTGAATCCATGGGCATCGCAAAACAAGATCGTCATGACTTTGGTCTGCCCGCCGAGCACCAGTTGATCCGGGTCGTCCGCGAGCTGTTCCACCAATTCCGGCGATAGATATTGGCTGAAGGCGCCGCGCACTTGGCGGCGCATGGCTTCCTCACGGAAATAGTTGACGAAGACCATGGGCACGAAAATCGCCAAGCCGGCGATCAGTGGATAGGAGACATCGAGCAAGATCAACTGGTCGACGTATAGATACCAGGACAGTCCGATCCCGGCGGCTTCAACCACGGCGCCCAGCAACATGGTGAAGGCCGCGCCGAGAACGGGAACGAGCGCGATCACCATAAGCCCCACCAAGGCGGTCATGGCGAATTCCGCGCCCAAGGCATTATTGTGACGCTTAAGATAACTCTGGGATAAAATCGTCTCCAGCAACTGTGCGTGCACCTCGACACCCGGCATGGCTGGATTGAGCGGAGTCGTCTTCACATCGAACAGGCCGGTCGCGGAGGTGCCGATCAGGACCAGCTTATTCGCCAAGACGCTCCTGGGCACTTCGCCGGACAAGACCGCCGCCGCGGAGACATAGCGTTTCGGATCGGAGCGGGCATAGTTAACCCAAATCCGGCCGTTGCGGCCGGCCGGAATCTTAACTCCGCCGACGATGTAAGAGAGAATACCGATCTCATCGCTTTTGATGGCGAAGGCCGACTGGCCGGTCGCCACCCGCAACATATCCAGCGCCAGGCTCGGCACGACCTTGCCGCGCACAACCAAGGCGCCCGGTACCCGCCGCACGATTCCGTCGTTATCGGGAATCAGCGTGAAGGTGCCGTGCCCCCGCGCGGCGTCTTCCAGAGTTTCGACATTGCGCACAATTCCCGGCAAGCTATAGAGATAAGCACTTGGATTCGCTCCCAAGGTCGCCAAGGGCGCGCCCCGTATGGGACGGTCCAAATCGCCAATTTGGCTCGGATGACCGGATTGGCCAAGCACGGCCCGCGTACCCTTCAATATTTGCGCCAAAACCCAGTCGTTCGATGGCAGTTTCGCCAATTCCTTTCGTATATCTTCGTCAAGCTCCATCAAACTTTGGGCGACCATGCCGGGCGACATGCGATCGGGTTCGGCGAAGACGATATCGAATCCCAGCGCAGCCACCGGTGCGTCGCGCAACTTCACCACCAAGTCCGCGACCAGCGTCCGTGGCCATGGCCACTGACCGAGTTTCTCCAAGCTTTCCTCGTCGATATCCACGATGAGGACCGGGAGTTCCGTCGAGGGGCGGGGGTGAAGAAGCTGATAGAGATCGAAGGTGCGCAGCCGCAGGGTTTCGACCGGCGGCGGATCCCAAACCCGGATCGCCAGCGCCGCCATCAAAAGCGCCAATCCCAGTACGCGGCCCATGCCAAAGCGGTTAAACCACCGCCCGGCGCGCCGCCGGAACGGCTGCGTCGAGCGGGCCGGCTCTGAGGTTCCGATGTGCCTAGCCACAGGCCCTAGGCCGCGAAGTCGCGCAACAACCGGCCCGGCCGGCCGCGGCCAGGGACGGCGGCGCCCGCCTGCGCGACCCTCACCCCATTGACCCACACGTCATGGAGCCCGAGGGCGGCGGTCGTCAGCCGGGGCGCGCCGCCCGGCAGGTCATGGACCCGGCGCGCCGGACCGCGCCCCACGCGCGCCGGGTCGAACAGCAAAAGATCCGCCGCCGCGCCTGCTTCCAGGCGGCCACGCCCGGCGATGCCGAAAATTCCGGCTGGGCGGCCTGTCAATTGCCACACCGCTTCCTCTAGCGGCAAGGCGCCCAGGTCGCGCACCCAGTGACCCAGCAAGTGCAGGCCGAATCCGGCGTCGCAGAAAAAGGTCAAATGCGCGCCGGCATCCGACAGCGCGATACTGGCATGGGGGTCGCGCAGCATGCGCCCGACAGCGGCTTCGTCCGAATTCAAGAGGACGGCCGTGAAGACGGTATCGAGGTTCTCGGAGAGGCTGAAATCGAGCATCCAATCCAGCGGGTCCCGGCCGGCCGCCTTGGCCAAAGCGGCCACGCTTTGGCCTTCCAGGTTCCGGTTCTCCGCCAGCGCGGATTCAAGGAGATTAAGCTTATCCCATTCCCCGTTGAACAGGCGCACGGCCGCCGGAATCTTCAACTCCGCTTTCACACGGGCGCGGAAGCCGGAATCGGCGAAGACCGCCTTCACCTCATCCCCTTGGGCCTGCATGGCGGGCAGCCAGGCGGCGAAACCCTCGAAGGGATAGGGCGAACGCATGGTGAAGTCGTTGGTCAGCGGACAGCAGGAAACCTGACCGTAAAGCGCGCGGCCGCGCCCCTGCGCCGCGCCAATCCGGCGCAAATCCTCGAACACCTGATCCGGGCGCGTGCTGTTGTGCAGCAAGGCGGCGATCATGGCCGGCCGGCCGTTGGCGGCGGCCAGGTCCTCCAGGAACTCGATGCTGGTTCCCGAGCCCTTGGTCAGCATGAAGAGCCCGCGCCCGGCCTCGCCCAAGGCGCCGGTCAGCGCGCGCAACTCGGTTTCGCCGGCCAATCGCGAGGGCATGGGCACCCCAGCCTCGCCGTTGTGTTGACCGGCGGTCGAGGTCGCGAAACCCACGGCGCCCACCTTGAGCGCCTCGCGCACGATCGCGCGCATTTCGTCAATCTCCCCGGGCGTGGCGGTGCGCTTTGTCGCGTCCTCGCCCATGACCCAGGTGCGCAGCGAAGAATGGCCGATGAAGGCGGCGATGTTCGGTACCGTGCCCGCCGCCTCCAGAAAGTCGAGGTATTGCGGGAAGGTCTCGAATTCCCAGCTTATGCCGTCACGCAACGCCTCCAAGGACATGCCCTCGACATGGGTTAGATTGCGCATGGTCAGATCGCGGTCCCGTGGCTTGCACGGGGCTATGGTGAAGCCGCAATTACCGATCACGGCGGTGGTTACCCCTAACTCCGGCGAGGGCGCGACACCTGGATCCCAGGTGATCTGCGCATCGTAGTGGGTGTGGGTGTCGATAATGCCGGGGCACAGCGCCAGGCCGTCCGCCTCTATCTCCTCGCGCCCGGGCCCCAACGACGGTCCAATTTCGGCAATCAGATCGCCGCGCACGGCCAGATCGGCGGCCCGTTCCGGCGCCCCGGTTCCATCGATCAGCCGCGCACCGCGGATCACAAGGTCATGCATGCCAAGTCCACCTTCATGCGGGATCCTATCTTCGCGGCGCCATCAAACGGAGGTTTCCGAGACCGCGCCGTCCGCTTTCTTCCAAGCATCGAGCCCGCCTTTAATGTGGCAGGCCCGCGTCAATCCGGCTTCCTGCGCGCTCTGCACGGCCATGGCGGAACGTTCGCCATAGGCGCAATAGAACACCAGCCGCTTTCCCGCCGCCGCCGCCAGAACGTGCAGCAAACCGCCGGCGGCGACGTTCTCCCGCAATTCCGCGTAGGGCGCGTGAACGCAGCCGGGAATCTCGCCGTGCCGTTCGCGCTCCGCCGCTTCGCGCAAATCGACCAAAACCACATCCGGCGCGCCGAGCAGCCCTGTCGCTTCGTCGCAAGTCAAAGACCAGCCGCGCGCCTCGATCTCGTCCTGATGAAGGCCCATACGCAAATTCGCCGGCACCGCCACGTCCATCATTTTAGGGTTGGGCAGTTTGAGATTGTTCATGAGTTCGACGTATTCCGCGCGCGAAGCGACTTGAAGGCGGGGATTGAAGGCCCGCTCCTCGGCGATGGTGCTGACTGTGTCGCCCTTATAATCGTGCGCCGGGTAAACCAGAGTCTCCTCCGGCAGCTTCAGCAATTTGTTGAAAAGCGAATCGTACTGGGCCTCGGGGTCGCCACGCTGAAAGTCGGTCCGCCCGGTGCCGCGTATCAGCAGCGTATCGCCGGTAAAAACCCGGTCCGCCATAAGAAAGCTGTATGAATCGTCGGTATGGCCCGGCGTGTAGCACACGCGCAGACTGATACCCTCGGCATCGATACAATCGCCGTCTCTTACCCGGACCGAAACCACATCGACACCGCTTTGCTCCCCCATGACCGTGACGCAGTGGGTGCGGTCGCGAAGGGCGCCCACGCCGGTTATGTGATCGGCATGTACGTGGGTGTCGATCGCCTTGACCAGCTTGAGATCCAACTCGGTAAGAAGTTGCAGATAGCGTTCCACCTTGTCGAGCACGGGGTCGATAATCAGCGCCTCGCCGCCGTGCCGGCTGGCGATCAGGTAGGTATAGGTGCAGGAGACGCTATCGAAGAGCTGGCGGAAGATCATATCGGTCCTCAAGCCGCCTTTCCGGGCCGGGAATCGAGGGCGCGTTGCACGATATCGGCGACCTGCGCGCGTTCCTCGCCTTCCAGGGTCATGCGCGGGCCGCGCACCGTTTCCGTGCCCATGCCGGCCATGGCCTGAGCCAGTTTGATATACTGCACAAGCTTGACATGGCAATCGAGATGCAGCGCCGGTGTGAACCAGCGGTAGAGGCCGCGCGCCTCGTCCCAGCGCCCCTGGGAAACCAGCCGCCATAGCTGCACGGTCTCACGGGGGAAGGCATTGACCAGGCCCGCGACCCAGCCCACCGCGCCCAGCATGGCGGCCTCCATGGCCAAATCGTCGACGCCGCAAAATAAAATATAGCGGTCGCCGCAGGCGTTGAAGATATCGGTGATCCGGCGCGGATCGTCGGAAGATTCCTTGATCGCGACCAGGGTGTCGTGTTCGGCAAGCTCCATGAAGCCCTCTGGCGGGATATCGACGCCGTAGGACACGGGATTGTTATAGATCATGATCGGCAGGCCGCTGGCGCCCGCGACCGTCTTGAAATGGTGCAGGGTCTCGCGCAGGTCGGATTTGTAAACCATGCCCGGCAGGACCATGAGACCGTCAAGGCCGAGGTCTTGCGCGTCTTCGGCCAGGCGGCAGGCGGCGGCGGTCGAAAACTCCGCCACCCCGGCCAGAACCGGCACCCTGCCCGCCGCGGTCTCCATTGTCGCTTTCAAGACGTCGCGCTTTTCCTGGGCCGTCATGGTCGTGCTTTCGCCCAGGGTTCCCAGCATGACTAGACCATCCACCCCGGCGCCGATCATGGTATCCGCGTGCGCCGCCGTCGCCTCGAGGTCCAACGATTGATCGGCCCGAAACTGCGTTGTCGCCGCCGGGAACACCCCTTTCCAAGAAACCTTCATACGTCGCCCACCTTTGTCATGCGTGTATCTAACACGGTCAAGTTAGCATCTATCGGACAGAAAGGAACGCTTGCCGGCCGGGAAACCAGGGACTTGGCTGAAACGCCGCCGTCCGGCCGCACCGATTAAGCCAGGTCGCGGCGTACTATGTTGCGCTGCGGCAAAAAAACACCCATATGCTTGACGCGGCCCCTGCCGTTGGGGCCACCGGACCACCGTTCCAAGATCGAATTCATGACTTTGCCGTCCTCTTGGCATGCCGCCCGTCACGACCTGGTGCTTGAGCAGTTGGGCGCCAAGCTGCACGGTCTGTCCACGGACGAGGCCGATAGGCGGCGCGCGCGCCATGGCCCCAACGAGCTACCGCCGCCACGCGTGCGCGCGCCCTTTTTGCGTTTTCTGGATCAATTCCACAACGTCTTGATCTACGTTTTGATCGCGGCCGGCGCGATCACGGCGGCTCTGGGCCACGCCATCGATTCGGCGGTCATTTTCGGCGTTGTCCTGATCAACGCGGCAATCGGCTTCGTGCAAGAGGGCAAGGCTGAATCCGCGCTGAACTCAATTCGGCGCATGCTTTCTCCGCAAGCCCTGACCCTGCGCGACGGTCATCGCATCCCCATTGCCGCGCGCGATCTGGTTCCGGGCGATATCGTCTTTTTGAGCTCGGGCGATAAAGTTCCCGCCGACCTGCGTCTGGTACAAACCAAGGGCCTGCGTCTTCAGGAAGCCGCCTTGACCGGAGAATCCTTGGCCGTCGACAAGGGAATTGTCCCGGTATCCGCGGACACACCCCTGGCCGAGAGGTCTTGCATGGCCTACGCCGGAACCCTGGTTGGGGCGGGTGTCGGCGCGGGGGTCGTGGCCGCCACCGGAGCGGCGACCGAGATCGGCCACATCAGCGCCATGCTGACTCAAATCCGGCCGCTGACCACACCCTTGATGCGGCAGATGGCGGTTTTCGGCCGCGTTCTGACCTTCGCGATCCTAGCCATCGCCGCCGGCACCTTCGTGTTTGGGGTCACCCTTCGCGACTACGGCGCGGACGAAATGTTCCTGGCCGCCGTCGGCTTGTCCGTGGCCGCCATCCCCGAAGGCCTGCCGGCCATCATGACCATAGCCCTGGCCGTCGGCGTCGAGCGCATGGCGCGCCGCAATGCCATTATCCGCCGGCTGCCCGCGGTCGAGACCTTGGGTGCCGTATCGATTATCTGCTCCGATAAAACCGGGACACTGACCCGCAACGAGATGGCGGTGATGGGCGTCGCCGCCGGGCAAAACGTGTTCGAAGTGACGGGCTCGGGATATTCGCCGGAAGGCGAAATCCGGCTCGCGGGGCGACCGGCCGACGCGGGCCGCGATCCCCTGCTGCACGCCTTGGCGAGAGGCGCTTTTCTATGCAGCGATGCGAGTCTGCGTCATGCCGACGGCGATTGGACCGTCGACGGCGACCCCATGGAAGGCGCCTTGATCGCTTTCGCCCGCAAGGCGGGGATCGACCCCGAGGCCGAGAACGCCGCCTGGGCACGCATGGACGTCATCCCTTTCGATGCGGAACACCGCTTCATGGCGACCCTGCACCGCAACATTGAAGGGACCATGCTGATCCATGTGAAAGGGGCGCCGGAGCGGATTTTGGAGATGTGCGGCCGGCAGTGCACCGAGACCGGCGAGGCGCCCTTGGACCAGGCTTACTGGCAGCGGGAAATTACGGATACCGCACGGCGGGGGCAACGGGTGCTGGCGCTGGCGGTGCTGGCCACGCGGCCAGATCATACGGAGCTGAAGTTTTCGGATGTCGCCTCCGGGCTCACGCTTTTAGGGCTCTTCGGTCTGGCCGACCCACCGCGCGCGGAGTCCATTGAGGCCGTCGCACGCTGCCAGAGCGCCGGAATACGGGTCAAAATGATCACCGGCGACCACGCGGGCACCGCTACCGCCATTGCCCAGCAACTGGGACTTGCAAGGCCGGAGGCGGTTTTGACCGGGCGGCAGATCGACGCCCTGGACGATCCGGAACTGCGGGCCCGGATTGGCGATGTGGATGTTTTTGCCCGCGCCAGCCCGGCGCACAAGTTACGGCTTGTTCAGGCGCTGCAGGCGGGCCGGCATATCGTCGCCATGACCGGTGACGGCGTGAACGACGCACCGGCGCTGAAACGCGCCAATGTCGGCGTGGCCATGGGGCAAAAGGGGACCGAGGCCGCCAAGGACGCGGCCGAAATGGTCTTGGCGGACGATAACTTCGCCTCCATCGCCCACGCGGTCGAAGAAGGGCGCACGGTCTACGACAATCTGAAGAAAGCCATCACCTTCATCCTGCCAACCAATGGCGGCGAGGCCTTGATGATCGTCGCCGCGATCGCCTTGGGGCACGCCCTGCCGATCACGCCGGTTCAGATTCTTTGGGTGAATATGATCACCGCCGTAACCTTGGCGCTGGCGCTGGCCTTCGAACCGGCCGAGCATGATGTCATGGCGCGGCCGCCGCGCCCACCGGCCGAACCTATCCTTTCGCATTTCCTGATATGGCGGATCGCTTTCGTCTCCACGATCATGCTGGCCGGCACCTTCGGGCTTTTTCTATGGGAGATTAATCATGGCGCCGAGGTAGCGGCCGCCCGCACCGTAGCGGTCAACGCCTTGGTCATGTTCGAGATATTTTATGCCGTGAGCACACGTTACCTCGGCGCCAACACTTTTACATGGCAGGGCCTTTTTGGGAGCCGCCAATTGCTCCTAGCCGCTGGTCTGGTCATCGCCCTGCAAATCGCGTTCACCTACGCGGGTTTCATGCAGGTCTTGTTCGACACGCGTCCGCTTCCGCTTGCGGCCTGGATCAGATTGGTCGCGATCTCCTCGTCGGTCTATGTCTTGGTTGAACTGGAGAAATGGGCCATACGCAGGTGGCGCGATTACCGCAATACAACCCTAGGATAAAAACCTCGGGTCCATTAAGCTGGATCGCTAGTAGAGAAACAATCCAGGGGGCGGCCGGATAATGACACGCCAGGGCGTTGAGGATAACTGGGCAGCGGGCGAGGCCTACGATCCTTATATTGGGCGCTGGAGTTATTTCGCGGGACATGCCTTTGTCGATTGGCTGGCCGAACCGCCGGACAGGCGGTGGCTGGATGTCGGCTGCGGTACCGGTATTCTAACCCAGGTCGCCCTGGAACATGGCCTGGCCAGCCGGGTTGTCGGGGTCGACCCATCGGATGGATTTCTGGCCTACGCCCGCGGCAAGGAACGGCACCCGGCGGTCAATTTCCGTATCGGCGCGGCCGAGGCCTTGCCGGTCAACGACAATACCTTCGATATCGCGGTCAGCGGCCTGGTTCTGAATTTTCTGCCCGATCCCGCCAAGGGCATCGCGGAAATGCGCCGCGCGGTTTGCTCCGGCGGCACGGTGGCCGCCTTCGTTTGGGATTACGCCGGGGAGATGCAACTGATACGGCGCTTCTGGGACGCGGCCGCCGCCCTGGACCCAAGGGCGAAAGACCTCGATGAGGGAAGCCGCTTTCCCCTCGCCGCCCCCGGCCCCCTGAGGCAGTTATTTGAGTCGTCCGGGCTTGAGGAGGTCGAGGAGTACACCATTGAGGTCCCGACCATCTTCGAGGATTTCGAGGATTACTGGGCCCCCTTTCTGGCCGGCGTCGGCCCGGCGCCCGCTTACTGCGTGTCCCTGGACGAGGAGGCGCGCGCCGCCTTGCGCGATAAACTGGAAGACTCCCTGCCGGCGGAAGCGGACGGGCGTATCCACTTGACCGCCCGCGCCTGGGCGGTGCGCGGCGACGTGCCTGACTAGAGCCGGATCAATCCAACGCCGCGATAAACGCCGCCATATGCGTCAGTACATCCTCGCGCGCCTCCAGATGCGGGCTATGGGCGCAGGCGGGTACGATGCAGGTTTCGGCTGGGCCTGAGACGCCGCCGGTTATGGCCTCGACCTGAGCCAGGGTGGCGTGCTCGTCGTTTTCGCCTTGCATGACCAGGAGGGGACAAGCGACCGCCGGCAAGCACGCCTCGATATTCCAACCGCGAAAGTCGGGGTGCAGCCAAGTCTCCGCCCAACCCCTGAACATGGCCTCGGTATTGGCGCCATGATAACGCGCCAGGCGCGGTTTCAAATCGCCGCCTTCCCAATGGCCAAGAACCCCGCGAATTCCCTCTAGCGTAATGTCCTCGACAAAAACATGGGCCGCGATACAAACGCAGGCCCTGGTATTTTCCGGATGCGCGGAGGCATGAAGCAGCGCGATGGAACCGCCATCGCTATGGCCGATCAGAATTGGCCGGGAAATTCCGCAAGCCTTGAGGACATCCGGCAAGGCCTCCTCGGCTTCCTGGGCCATGTAGTCCAGCGGCCTGGGCAGGGTGAGGCGGTCGGATTCCCCAAAGCCCCAGCGCTCGTAAACAAGGCCTTTCAGCCCGGTTCGCTGACACAAGTCCTCGGGGACGCCCCGCCATTGCCCTATGCCGCCAAGGCCCTCGTGCAGAAACACCAGGACCGGCGTTTCCCTGCCGGCAACGCCGCCAATCCATTGCGCGCGTAAACGCCGCCCCGCCGCCTCGATGAAAAAGGCCGCCATCGCCTTCGGTTATCGTTCGCGGGTTGGGACGACCACCATCTGCGCGACGGTCACTTGCGGCGGCTGCTCCAGGGCATAAAGAATGGCATTGGCGATATCCACGGCGCCCAGATTCGCGGGGAAAGTTTCATAGAACTCCTGGCCCCGCTTCTCGTCGCCATGGAAGCGGCGCGCCGCGAATTCGGTTTGGGTCATGCCGGGCAAGATTTCGGTGATCCGCAAATCGGTGTCGGCATAGTCGGCCCGCAAGCCTTGGGTAAAGGCGCGAACCGCGAATTTCGTCGCGGCGTAGATGGAGCCATGGGTGAAGGTCCGCAAGCCGGCGATCGACCCCAGGGTCACCACATGGCCGCGGCCGCGCGCCAACATGCCGGGGATCACCGCATGGCAGGTGCGGATCATGCCGGTGACATTGGTTTCCACGGTCCGCGCCCAGTCCTCGACCTCGCCTTCGTCGAAACGCTTGCGGCCGCCGACATCGCCGCCGGCATTGGCGATCAGGATGTCGATCTCGCGCAAGTCCCCGGGCAAGCGGTCCAAAATGCCGGCGCAAGCCTCGGCATCGGTCACGTCGAGCTCCAGGGCATGGGCGCCGTCCAGGCGCGCGGCTAATTTATCCAAGCGCGGCTTATCGCGCGCCGCGCAGATCACGCGAAGACCCTTGGCGGCCAGGGCTTCCACCGTCGCGAGGCCGATCCCGGCGCTGGCGCCGGTCACCAGGGCGACCGCGCCGGGCCGCAAAATTCTCTCTTCGTTCATGGCCTATCCTTCCGCGCCTAAACTGCCCTAAGACCGCCACTCTGTCACGGGCTGGCGGGCCGCGGGCCAAGCGGCTAAGCTTCGCCCATGACGGTAAAACCCAACACCTTTTTTTGCATCGACGGCCACACCTGCGGCAATCCGGTGCGCCTGATCGCGGGCGGCGCGCCGCCCCTGACCGGCGCGAGCATGAGCGAAAAACGCCAGGATTTCCTTGCCCGTTACGACTGGATCCGCACCGGCCTGATGTTCGAACCGCGCGGTCACGACATGATGTCCGGCGCGCTCCTGTATCCGCCGACACGCCCCGATTGCGATATCGGGGTCATATATATCGAGACCACGGGCTGCCTGCCCATGTGCGGCCACGCCACCATCGGCATGGTCACCTTCGCCCTGGAGCGCGGCCTGGTCCAGCCGCGCGACGCGGGCGTGTTGCGCCTGGACACCCCGGCGGGGCGGGTCGATGCGTATTATTCCTTGCAAGATTCGTATATAGAAAGCGTCCGCCTGCATAACATCGCATCGTATTTGGCGTTGGAGAATATCGAAACCGTATGTCCCGGACTGGGGAAAATCACGGTCGATGTCGCCTATGGCGGAAATTTCTACGCCATCGTCGATGCCCAAGAAAACTACCGCGACATGGCCGATTTCACGGCCGGGGAGCTTATCGCCATGTCGCTGGTTTTGCGCCGGACCCTCAACGAGGCCGTCGAGGTCGTCCACCCCGAAGACCCGACCATCCGGGGGGTTACCCATATCCTCTGGACCGGCGCCCCCAAGCACCGGCAAGCCCATGCCCGCAACGCGGTCTTCTACGGCAGCAAGGCCATAGACCGCAGCCCTTGCGGCACCGGCACCTCGGCGCGCATGGCGCAGCTGGCGGCGCGCGGGAAGCTGAAGCCGGGCGATAGCTTCGTGCACGAGAGCATCATCGGCTCTCTATTTCACGGCAAGGTCGAGGCCGCGACAAAGCTCGGCAATCACGCCGCCATTCTGCCCTCGATCCAAGGCTGGGCGCGCATGACCGGCTACAACACCATCTTCATCGACGAGCGCGACCCCTACGCTCATGGTTTCGAGGTGGTGTAGGGCGCGAAGATATCTTCAAACGTCTTGAAGCCTATGAGCCCGCGGGAATAATCGAAGGTGCCTTGTTCCACTATTTCCCGTGCCGCCTCGATAACGGCGCCGTAGGCCAGGCGGGCGATAGCGGCGCCGACGCTGATGCGGGTCACACCGGCTTCGGCCAGCTCTTGCACCCCGAAGCTTGGGCCGGGCAGACCCATGACCACGTTGACCGGCTTGCCGACCGCCGCGCAAACCTTGCGGATAGTCTCCAAATCGCCCAGGCCCGGCGCATAGAGCACATCGGCGCCCACCGCCTCGAAGGCTTGCAGGCGCTTGACGGTATCCTCCAGGTCCGGGCGGCCATGGAGAAAGTTTTCCGCCCGCGCGGTCAGCACGAAGTCGTGCGGCAAGGCGCGGCACGCCTCGGCCGCCGCCGCGATTCTCGCCACCGCCTCATCGAAGCCGTAGATCGGATCGCCCGGCCGCCCGGTGTAATCCTCGATCGAGCAGCCGGCCAGGCCGGTCTCGGCGGCGGCGCGGATGGTTTCCGCCACCTCTCGCGGCGAATCACCGAAGCCTTTCTCCAGATCGGCGGAAACCGGCAGATCGCTCGCCGCCGCCAGGTCGCGGCAGTGCGCCAGCACCTGGTCCCGGGACACCCGCCCCTCCGGCAAGCCGAGGGAGAATGCCAGGCCGGCGCTGGTGGTGGCCAGGGCCTCGAATCCCGCCGAGGCCAGAATGCGCGCGCTCCCCACGTCCCAGGGATTGGGAATGACGAAGGCGCCGGGCCGCTCATGCAGGGCGCGGAAGACGTCGCCTTTATTTTCGCTCGCCGGTTTCATGGTTTTATCCCCCAAAGGCTCATTCGTAACTCATCGCTCCTGAAAAGGCAGTGTCAGGAGTCTCTATCTTCCTCCCGATTTCGGGTCGCAACTCAGTTCCTAGATAAGATGTAATTATATCAATATTATCATATAGTTATAAAATTTAACGGAATAACAGAGATTTCCGGCAATCATGGGATATGAGCGATACCGAACGATTGAAGGCGCGTCCTGGGCAGGTGCCCGGCCGCCGCATCCAGGAGAGCCAGGAGGGCCCCATGGAACAGCCAGAAGGCTTGATGCAGGATTTTCGCCTAACCACGGCGGAAATTCTATACAAAATGCCGGATTATCCGGAACTCTTGCAAAGCTACCTGTGGCAATCCCTCGACCGGGTGCCCGATTTCCCCAAGCTGAACGAGTTCCTCGGCTACTGGGAAACCAAGCTGGACGGCACCCTGCATTCGGTGCGCATCGGCTATGTCGGCATCATGCAGCCGGCCGAGTGGGAACTGACCGCCGAAGTCCCCTCGAGCGAGAACTAGTCTCCAACGCTCCCCGCTAAGTGTTCGACTCAAAATGAACGGCGGTTTTTAAACGGCTAACTTGTCACCCCCGCTTGCGCGCTAGGGTCTCCAGAAAACGTACCGGCTGTCCTTGGGGCGGGCCCAGCAGTTCATCCTCGCGCATGATCGTGCGGCCGCGCACGATGGTGGCTTTCGGCCAGCCGGTGACGGTCATGCCTTCGAAAGGCGACCAGCCGCATTTGGCGGCCAGCCACGAGGCCGTGATCTCGCGCCGCGCCGCTAAATCGACGACGGTGAAGTCGGCGTCGTAACCAACCGCGATCCGGCCCTTAGCAACGATCCCGTATATTCTTTGCGGCCCCGCGCACAACAAATCCACCAAGCGCGTCAGGGTCAGCCGCCCGGCATTGACGTGATCGAGCATGATCGGCATCAGGGTCTGAACGCCGGGCATGCCCGAGGGCGAGGCCGGGTAGTCCCGCGCCTTTTCCTCGCGGGTGTGGGGCGCGTGGTCGGTGCCGATCACATCGACCACTCCCTGGTCGATGGCGCGCCACAGGGCCTCCCGGTGCCGGGCCTCGCGTATGGGCGGGTTCATTTGCGCGAAGGTGCCCAGGCGTTCGTAGCACTCCGGCGCCGTCAGGGTCAGATGCTGGGGCGTGACCTCAACCGTCGCAATGTCCTTGTTGGCGGCCAGAAGCGGGATTTCTTCCGCCGTGGTCACATGCAGAACGTGAACCCGGCGCCCGGCGCGCCGGGCGAGCCCCAGCACCCGCTCCGTCGCCAGGCGCGCCGTTTCCACGTCGCGCCATTCGGGATGCCGCGCCACATCGGCGCCGCCGCGCACCAGCGCCAGGCGTTCGCGCAAACGGGCCTCGTCCTCGGCATGGACCGCCATGCGCCGGCGGCCGCTGCGCAAGGCTTGAAGAAGAGTTTCGTCGTCATCGACCAGCAGGCTGCCGGTGGAGGAGCCCATGAAGACCTTGAGCCCGCAACAGCCGGGTTCGTTTTCCAAGCTGGCCAGATGCCCGGCGTTTT
The DNA here is from genome assembly GCA_021776135.1 of Kiloniellaceae bacterium. Lineage (GTDB taxonomy): Bacteria > Pseudomonadota > Alphaproteobacteria > Kiloniellales > J153 > JAJFGN01. Next base: position 51,864 of record JAJFGL010000037.1, on the reverse strand, counting down.
CCGCCGCCACGCCCATGAAAAAGGCATGATCGGTCCAGGCCCGCCCCTGGGCACGGCGCAGCTTGTCTTGCATGTCGGCGGCGGTCAGGGTCGAGGGCGTGGTGTTGGGCATTTCGAACACGGCCGTGACCCCGCCCAGGGCCGCCGACGCCGTGCCGCTGGCCAGGTCTTCCTTATGCTCCAGGCCCGGCTCGCGGAAATGAACCTGGGTATCGATGACCCCCGGCAAGACATGAAGCCCGCGCGCCTCGATAATCTCGGCCGCGGCCTCGCTCTCCAGCTTGCCGATTTCGGCGATGCGCCCGCCGCGCACGCCGACATCCCCCGCGCGCAGGCCCGCCGGGGTAACCAGCGTGCCGCCCTTGAGGATCAGATCGAAGGGAGTGGCGTTCATTGGGCGGCCAGGTTCCGGGCGTCCAAAAGACCCTGGTAGAAGGCGAGGTAGCGTTTGGCGCAGGCTTCCTCGGTGTATTCAGCCTCGTAGCGCCGGCGCCCGGCGGCAACCAGCTTTGCCGCCAAGGCAGGCTCGTCCAGCAGGCGGTTGATGGCCGCCGCCAGCGCCCCGGCGTCGTCGACCGGCACCAGAAGCGCATCTTCGCCGTCGCGGATAACCGCCGCCGGCCCGGCGCTGGCCGCCGCCACCAGCGGGGTATCGCAGGCCCAGGCTTCGATGGTCACGGTGCCGAAGGGTTCGTAGCGGGATGGAAAAACGCAGATGTCGGCGGTCGCCAGCAAGGCCTCCCGGTCATAGCGCCAGCCGAGGAAGCGCACCCGATCGATAAGCCCCAAGTCCGCCGCCATGGCCTCCAACTCCCCGCGCAGTTCCCCCTCCCCGGCGATCCACAACCAGGCCTTGGGGACGGAAACCAAGGACTTCAGGAGGATATCGAAGGCCTTTTTGGCGTGCAGCCGGCCCAGCGCCAATAACAGCGGCGCATCTTCCGGCGTGCCGTAGTCGGCGCGCTTCAAGGCTTCGGCGGGCTGGCGCACCGCGAAGGTGGGCAGAAAATGGGATCGCGCCCCGGTCCAACCGGCGGCGCTCATATGATCGGCGATGCTCTGGGTCACGCCGACGACATGATCGCAATCCTGAAAATGCATCGGTTTATAATAGCCGCCCAGCCAGCCGATGTGAACAAAGGTGCCGCGCGGACAGGCCTTGGTCGCCCGCACCATCCAGGTTTGCACGATATCGGGCTGAAAGCGCGCGATTTCCCGGCGCAAGGCCAGCTTGGTCACGATGTCGAGGGGACCGCCGAAGCGGTATTCCGCCAGGGGCACGCCGGCATCGCGCAAAATCTTGGAACGGGCCGGATTGCGGCGGATAACCGCGCGCTGATCCAGGCCCCGGCGCTGCAAGGCCGTCACCAAATCGACAAAGAAGGTCTCGGCGCCGCCGTGTTCCCCACCCGCCATGACCTGCATGACCTTCATTTCTAGCGCCAATGCTCGGCGATCCAAGGCGTCGGGCGCACCCGCTTGTAGATCTTCTTACGCCATGAATCGGGCCAGTAACCGTCGCGCGCGGCATCGGGATTAGGCTCTCCGGTGAAGGCGACGATACGTGTATTCTTAGGCAGCGGCGGCACCTTGAGGAAGTTCATGGGCCAGCGCGGCACCAGGTTAGCCTTGAAACTCACACACCAGTCGCTTGGCCAGAAGACCATCTCCGACACCTCGCGGGAGATATAGGTTTGCGAATTGCGGTACTTCGCCAGTTTCGATTCCGGGTCCGCCACGAAGTTATCGAGGAGGTAGCCATGGACGCCGGCGCGATAGCGAAAAACCGAGGTGTTGCCGATACCCAGCCCGGCCTGGGTCCAATTCTCCGCGACACAGTAGCTGGAGGCCGGCTCGAACTCAAAAAAGCAATCGATCGATTGGGTGAGGACGAGATCGATATCGAGGTACAGAACATCGCCTTGGAGATCGCCAAGCCCCGGCTTGAAAACCGACAGTTTACGCCAGCCCTTCCAGCGCACCCGTTCCGGCAGTTCCATGTCCGGAAGGGGCTGGACCTCGACCACGGGGTCCATGCCCGCCGGATCGTCCGTGAAGCAGACAAAGCGCAAGGAATGGCGGGTGTGCCGTTTCACCATGCTGTGAAGGCGGTTGACGTAATCCACGCCGTAGAGCGTGCCCCATTTCATGCAAATAACGGTTTGCAAGCTTCGCGTCCTTCCCAGCGGTACAGCGGCAAGCTTATAACAGAATCCGCGGCCCGCAGCCAAGGCGCGCTTGCCAAAGCCGCCGTCCAGCGCCACCTTCTAGACTTAGAAAAGGGGTTAAAATGACGGAACCTGCAGCCTTGGTCCTGGAGTCGCGCGCGGTGTTGTGCGTCACAGGCATGGATTCGCGCGATTTTCTGCAAGGCATGATCTCGAACGATATCGGGAAACTAACCCCGGAACGCGCCATCTGGGCCGCGTTTCTGACCCCCCAAGGCAAGTTCCTGCACGAATTCTTCCTGTGCCTGGACCCGCGGGATCCGCAAGCCATCCTGATCGATTGCGAAGCGGCCCGGCTGAACGACCTGAAACGCCGGTTATCCCTATATAAGCTGCGCTCCAAGGTGGAAATCGAGGATGCGGGCGCGCGCTACGCGGTCGCGGCCCTCTTCGGCGCCGGCACGGCCGCGGCCCTGGCGCTACCGGAAACCGCCGGCGCAGCGGCGCCTCTTGGGGGCGGGCTGGCCTATATGGATCCCCGCCTGCCGGACCTGGGCGCGCGCGCCGTCCTACCGCGCGGCGAAGCGGACGCGGCTTTAAAGCAGGCCGGTTTCACCGCCGCCAGTCCCGCCGCCTACGACCGCCTGCGCATGTCGCTCGGCGTTCCCGACGGCAGCCGCGATCTGGAAGTCGAGCGTTCGCCCTTGCTCGAGAACGGCTTCGACGAGCTCAATGGCGTGGATTGGGACAAGGGGTGTTTCATGGGCCAGGAATTGACCGCGCGGACGAAGTATCGCGCACTTATCAAGAAGCGCCTGATGCCGGTTGAGATCGACGGCCCCACCCCGGCCCCCGGCACGCCCATACTGCGCGGCGGCAAGGATCTCGGCACCATGAGGTCAGGTCTCGAACACCTCGGGCTCGCGCTGCTGCGGCTCGACGCCCTGGAATCCTCCACCCAGCCCTTGATGGCGGGAGAGGCAAAACTGATCCCCAAAAAAATGGCCTGGGCGCGTTTCTAAGCCGGTAACCACCCGAATACGGCCGCGTGTGGAGCGCGATTCGCGCGGCACGGGTATCCTTAATCCTTCCTAAAGGGGCCCGGATCAAAATCGGCCCCATGAAGGAACTTGAAGAAAAATCCCTGCCCGCCGGCAAGGTTATCTATGAGGAAGGCGGTCCTGGCGACGCCGTTTTCATCGTGACCGACGGCAAGGTGGAGGTGGCCCGCCAGATCGGCGACGATCATGTGCGCTTGGCGGTTCTGGGCAAGGGGGCGATTTTTGGGGAATCGGGCGTCCTGCGGAACACCGCGCGCTCGACCACCGTCCGCGCCGTCACCCCGGTCTCCTTGATGGTGATTCCAAAAGACGCCTTCCTATCGGTTTTCAGGCGCGAAAATCCACTCGCCCTGACCCTGCTGCGCGCGCTTTGCGACCGCTTGGCGACGGCGCAAAGCCAACTCATGGTTCACCAATTGTATAGCGAGGGCGCCCCCTACCGCGCGGTTCGTTCGATCCACTTGATGGGGGAATCGCCGGAGATGTTGAGCCAGCTCGGTTCCGAAGGCACGACCGTCGGAACCCTGCCCTACCACGTCGGGCGGCACCTGCAGCCAGAAGAAAAAACCACCGTGCACAAGGCCGACCTCATGGTCCAAGCCTCTCACGGCGACGAAATCTCACCCCTGCACTTCGCGATTGAGAATAAGGAAGGCCGGCTCATCGTCCGGGATTTAGGTAGCCATCTGGGAACCATGGTCGCCGGCCAGCGGATCGGGCATTTCGAAGAATTCAGCGCCGCCGATTTGAGTTACGGCACCACCTCCATCCAGGCCGGCGGTTTAGAATCGCCCTACCGCTTTCAGATTGTCGTGGAACGCGCACTGGAGGAAGAGGCCGGCTAGCGCGCTTTCTTTTTCGCCTTGGGTTTCTTCTTGGGCGGTTTTTTCCGCTTGGCCTTCATTTTCGATTTAGCCGCGCCCGCCGCCTCTTCCAGCGCCGCCCGCGCCGCCGCCAGGCGGGCGATGGGCACCCGGTAGGGCGAGCAGGAAACGTAGTCCAGGCCCACGTTCTGGCAAAACCGGATCGAATCGGGGTCGCCCCCATGTTCGCCGCAAATACCCATCTTGATATCCGGGCGCGCGGCCCGGCCGCGCGCGGCGCCCATGGCGACCAGTTCCCCCACGCCCGAGGTATCGATGGTCATGAAGGGATCGCGCTCGATAATCCCGCGCCGTTCGTAGGTGCCTAAAAAACCGGTCGCGTCGTCGCGCGACAAACCGTAGGTGGTCTGGGTCAGATCGTTGGTCCCGAAGCTGAAGAATTCCGCGGTTCGCGCAATTTCGCCGGCAAGCAAACACGCGCGCGGCAGCTCGATCATGGTGCCGACCAGGTAGCCGATCTCGACCCCCTCGCGCGCCATGACCGCGCGCGCGACCTCGTCGATCAAGGCCTTGAGAATCTCCAGCTCCTTGGGAATGGAGACCAGGGGTATCATGATCTCCGGCGCCACGGTTTCGCCCCGCGACTTGAAGACCTGCGCCGCCGCTTCGAAGATGGCGCGCGCCTGCATCTCGTATATCTCGGGATAAGTGATACCCAGGCGGCAGCCGCGATGGCCCAGCATGGGGTTCCATTCGTCGAGCTTCAGCTTGCGCGCCCGGACATGGTCCAAAGACACACCCGTGGCGGCGGCGACTTCCGCCATCTCCGCCTCGCCGTGGGGCAGGAATTCGTTCAGCGGCGGGTCGAGCAGCCGGATCGTGACCGGCAAGCCCTGCATGATCTGGAATATCTCGACGAAATCGGCGCGCTGCATGGGCAGGATCTTGTCCAGGGCCCGGCGCCGTTCCTCCACGGTATCGGCCAGGATCATTTCGCGCACGGCGACGATGCGGCCGGTGTCGAAGAACATGTGCTCGGTACGGCAGAGGCCGATACCCTCGGCGCCGAACTCGCGCGCCGTCGCGGCGTCGAGAGGCGTGTCCGCGTTGGCCCGCACGCCCAGAGTCCGCAGGCGGTCCGCCCAGGCCATGACGGTGCCGAAATCGCCGGACATTTCCGGTTGAATCGTGGCGACCAGGCCGCGCATGACCTCGCCGGTGGCGCCATCGATGGTGACGATGTCGCCTTCCTTGAACTCATGCCCGCCAACGCGCATGACCCCGGCCTTATAGTCGATCCGCAATTCCCCGGCGCCGGATACGCAGGGGCGGCCCATGCCCCGCGCCACCACCGCGGCGTGGCTGGTCATGCCGCCGCGCGTGGTCAATATCCCCCGCGCCGCGTGCATGCCGTGAATATCTTCCGGCGAAGTTTCTATCCGGCACAGGATGATCGTCTCGCCGGCCGCGGCTTGCGATTCGGCCGCGTCGGCGGAGAATACGATTTTCCCCGAGGCCGCGCCCGGCGAGGCCGGAAGCCCGCGCGCGACGATCTCGCGCGGGGCGCCGGGATCGAGGGTCGGATGCAACAGTTGATCGAGCGAGCCCGGCTCGACCCGCGCCACGGCTTGGGCTTGCGAAATCAAGCCTTCGGCGGCCATTTCAACCGCGATCTTAATCGCCGCGCTGGCGGTGCGTTTGCCGTCGCGGGTTTGCAGCATATAGAGGGTGCCGCGCTGGACCGTGAACTCAATGTCCTGCATGTCCCGGTAATGCCGTTCCAGGATCCGACGCACCTCAAGAAGCTGCCCGAAGACCTTGGGCATGACCTCTTCCATGGCGGGTAGCGGCGACTTGTTCGCGGCTTTCCCCTTCACGGTCAGGTGTTGCGGCGTGCGTATCCCGGCCACCACATCCTCGCCTTGCGCGTTCACCAGGAACTCGCCGTAAAAAACGTTCTCGCCGGTCGAAGGGTCGCGTGTGAAGGCAACGCCGGTCGCGCAATCCTCGCCCATGTTGCCGAAGACCATGGCCTGAATGTTGACCGCCGTCCCCCAAGAGGACGGCAGATTATGTATCCGCCGATAGGTCACCGCCCGCGGGGTCATCCAGGAACCGAACACCGCGCCTATGGCGGCCCAAAGCTGCTCGACCGGATCCTGCGGGAAGGGGGCGCCGGAGACCTCCTGAACCTTGGCGTGGAACTCGCGAATGACAACCCGCCAATCGTCGGCGTCGAGTTCGGTATCGAGGGTGACCTCCTTGTCTTCCTTGTGAAGCTCAAGGATTTCCTCGAAGTGGTGGTGTTCGACATCGAGCACCACATGGCCGAACATCTGAATGAAGCGGCGGTAAGAATCGTAGGCAAAACGCTCGTCGCCCGAGTGGCGCGCCAAGCCCGCCACCGTCTTGTCGTTGAGACCGAGATTGAGAACCGTGTCCATCATGCCGGGCATGGAGGCACGCGAGCCCGAGCGCACGGAAACAAGCAGCGGATTCCTGGCGTCGCCGAACTTGGCGCCGGCGACTTTTTCGATACCCTTCAAGGCCGTCTCGACCTCGCCTTTCAGCCCTCTCGGGTAGCTTCGGTCATTGTCGTAATAGCGGTTGCACACCTCGGTCGTGATGGTGAAACCGGGCGGCACCGGCAGGCCGATGGCGGACATCTCGGCCAGGTTGGCCCCCTTGCCACCCAAGAGGTCGCGCATACCGGCCCGGCCTTCCGCCTTGCCTTTTCCAAAGGAGTAGACCCACTTGACCATCCGGCTCTCCCTATCCTTCGATCTTAGAAAAATCCGCGACCCGGTCGAGGGTCACGCGTATGCGTCCCAGCAAACGCAAGCGGTTGGCGCGCAATTCGGGATCGTCCGCGTTGACGGTTACCTTGTCGAAAAAGCTATCGACCGGTTTACGCAGCGAGGCAAGGGCGGTCATGGCGCCCCTGAAATCTTCCGAAGAGAGCGCCCGGCGCGAGGTCGCGGAGACGGCGCCCAGGGCGCGGTATAGATCGCGTTCCTCTTCCTGATCCAGGGCGGCCGGGTCTATCTCTTCGTCGTAGGAGCGCCCGTCGCGCTTTTCCTCAATCCGCACGATGTTCGCCGCCCGGCGGTAGGCAACCAGTAGATTGGCGCCATCGCCGGTTTTCAGGAACACCCCCAAAGCCGCGACCCGGGCCAGCAGACGAACCAGGTCGTCCTCCCCACCCACGGCGAAGACGGCCGCGATAAGATCGTGGCGCACCCCCTCGCCGCGCAAGGTGACCGTGAGCCGGTCGGCGAAGAAATCTAGCAAGGCGCCAGCGGTCCCGCGCAAATCGGCGCGCCGCTCGGCGGGGGCCGCGAGCGCGGCTAGATCGAAGGCCTTCAGCAAAGGCAGACGCAAGCGGTTTTCCAGGATCAAGCGAATGATCCCCAGCGCCGTGCGGCGCAGGGCATAGGGATCCTTGGACCCGGTCGGCTTCTCGCCGATGGCGAAGAATCCGGCCAGGGTATCGATCTTATCGGCCAGGGCGACAGCGACCGAGGTCGGCGCCGAGGGGCAGATATCGCTAGGTCCCAGGGGCGAATAGTGCTCGGCGATGGCGCGCGCCACATCCGCGTGCTCGCCGTCGTGCAAGGCATAGTAGTGCCCCATGATGCCCTGCAGTTCCGGGAACTCGCCGACCATGCCGGTCACCAGATCGGCCTTGGCCAGGCGCGCCGCCGAGCGTACCCGGTCCTTGTCCGCGCCGGACACATAGCCCGCGATTTCCGTCGCCAAGGCCTGAACGCGATCGACCTTTGCATCCAGGGTGCCGAGCTTTTCGTGAAACACGATGTCGTTCAGGCGCGCGGCGCGGCTGGCCAGGGTCTGTTTACGGTCCTGATCCCAGAAGAAGCGCGCATCGGCCAGGCGGGCGCGCAGGACGCGCTCGTTACCGGCCACGATGGCCTTGCCCTTGTCCGCCGCCGCCATGTTGGCGACCAGCAGAAAGCTAGAGGACAGCCGGCCCTTGCTATCGAGCAGCGAAAGATACTTTTGGTGGCTGCGCATGGAGGTGGTCAGCACCTCCGCCGGCAGGTCCATGAATTGCGCGTCGATGCTGCCCATGAGCACGACCGGCCACTCGACCAAGCCCACGACCTCGTCAAGCAGGGCCGGATCGTCCTTGAGTTTGAGCTTGGCGCGGGCCAGGCGCCGCTTGGACTGTTTTAGAATTTCCGCCTTGCGTTCCTCGGGATCGAGAATGACATAGGCCTTGCGCAGCTTGGTCTCATAGTCGGCGAAGCCCCGCACCTTGAAGGGCTTGGGCGCCAGGAAACGATGGCCGAGGGTCGCGTTGCCGAAGACCAGCGCGGTTTCACCGCCCAGGGGCACCTCCCCCGCCAAGGCTTGCCCAGCGAAGACCGCCAGAACCGACTGCAAGGGGCGGACCCAGCGGAACGATCCCGCGGTCCAGCGCATGGATTTCGGCCAGCTAAGCGCTTGTATCGCGCCCCTTATCAAGCCGGGCAGCACATCCGCCGTCGCCTGGCCCTTGGTTTTCTTGACCGCGAAGTAGAACTCGCCCTTGTCGAGGCTTCGCACCTCGGCCTGCTTGAGCGATTTCAGGCCATTGGCCTTGAGGAAGCCCTGCACCGCCTTTTCGGGGGCGCCGACGCGGGGGCCGCGCCGCTCCTCGCTCGCATCGGGTTGTTTCTTGGGCAGCCCAGCAATCGCAACAGCAAGTCGTCGCGGGGTGGCGAAAACCTGGGGTGTTTCGTGATCCAGGCCCGCCGCCGTCAAGCGTTCCGACAGCAAGCGGCCCAAATCGGCGGCGGCGCGGGCCTGCATACGCGCCGGGATTTCCTCCGACAAAAGTTCGATGAGAAGATCAGCCATGCTGGCCGGCGACCCAAGCCTCGCAACAGCCCTTGGCCAGCGCCCGCACCCGGCCGATATAGGATTGGCGCTCGGTCACCGAAATGACGCCCCGGGCATCCAGAAGGTTGAACAGGTGGCTGGCCTTCATGCACTGGTCGTAAGCCGGCAGGGCCAGCTTCTCCTCGCCGCTCAGCAGCCGTCCGCATTCGGCTTCGGCGTCCTGAAAATGCCGGACCAGGGCCTCGGTCTCCGCGCGCTCGAAGTTGTAGGCCGAGAATTCGCGCTCCGCCTGCAGGAAGATGTCGCCATAGGTCTTGCCGCCCCGGTCCTTGGGCACCCCGTCCCAATCCAGATCGTAAACGTTCTCCACCCCCTGCACATACATGGCCAGGCGTTCCAGACCGTAGGTCAGCTCGACCGAAACCGGATCGCAGTCGATGCCGCCGACCTGCTGGAAATAGGTGAACTGGGTCACCTCCATGCCGTCGCACCAGACCTCCCAGCCCAGGCCCCAGGCGCCCAGGGTCGGGCTTTCCCAATCGTCCTCGACAAAACGGATATCGTGGGCCAGGGGATCGAGGCCGAGGGCGCCCAGGGAACCCAGGTAAAGCGCCTGGGCGTCGGGCGGCGACGGCTTCATGATGACCTGGAACTGGTAGTAGTGCTGCAGGCGGTTCGGATTGTCGCCATAGCGGCCGTCGGTGGGCCGGCGCGAGGGCTGCACATAGGCCGCGTTCCAAACGCCGGGGCCGAGCGCGCGCAGGGTCGTGGCCGGGTGAAAGGTCCCGGCGCCGACTTCCATATCGTAAGGCTGCAGAATCACACAGCCCTGCCCCGCCCAATAATCCTGAAGCTTCAGGATCAGACGCTGGAAACAAGTCTGGGGATCGGCCTTGGGCTGGGGGGCGGCCTTGGTCATCTGCCGTCAAAAGTTTGTGCACTGCGGGATAAGCGCGCGCACATTAGCCCTGCCCGTAGAGTCGATCAAGCATGGGGAGGGAGGATAGGAGCGGTCTTCGGGGGAGCATCGCCGGGAGGGGAGTAGTCGGGGGGGATCAGTAGGGACAGTCGGCGCGGCCGCAGTTGGCGGCCCCGCGCGTAGCGACGTAAGTGCCGCAGACCGGGCACGCCGTCATATCTTCGGCCGCGCTTGCAGGCGGCTCTTCCTTCGCGCGGCGGGCGGTCCCAGGCCAGCGGCGCTTTTTCTTGGGCTTTCCGCCTTCTTGCGCGTCCCGCACCTCTTGCAGGCGCGAGATCCACTTGAACCCGTACCACACCGCCGCGATCACGGCGGCCAGGACCAAGATTTTCTGAAGCGAAAAACCGAACATGGGTGAAGGTTGTAGAGGCCCGCGCGTAGCGCGGTCAAGGAGGGGCGCTAAAGCCCGTAGCGGGCCCAGAGGGCACGTTCCTCGGCGGCGGCGAGCAGGCCGCTCACGGCGCCCTGGGCATCGAATGCCCGGCCGCCAAGCCCGGCGCCGAGGCCCAGACGCCGGCGCCACCAGGGCTTGGCGCCGTCGATTTTTTTCAAGACGACCTTTTCGCCGTAGCGCTCGCGCATGACCTGGCGCAACTCGCCCAAGCCATCGATCAGGCCCAGGTCGAGGGCCGCCTTGCCGGTCCAAAACTCGCCGCTGAACAGGGTGTCGTCGCCACCCTTGAGGCGGCCGCCCCGGCGGTCGCGCACGGTGGCGATGAAGCTATCGTGGATTTCCTTGTGCAGGGCCTTGAGCCGGGCGAGATCGTCCTTCTTTTCCGGTCGGAAGGGGTCGAGCATGGCTTTCTTGTCGCCCGAGGTATGGACCCGCCGCTCGATCCCATGGTGCTTGAGCAGCTCGGGAAACCCGAAGCCGGCGGAAATCACCCCGATGGAGCCGATAATGGAGGTCTCGCGGGCGAAAATCTCATCGGCGGCGCAGGCCAGCCAGTAACCGCCCGAGGCCGCGACATCTTCGCAAAAGGCGAAGACCTTGACGTCATGTTCCTGGGCCAGGTCGCGAATCCGCTTGGCGATCAGGTCCGATTGGGTGGGCGAGCCGCCGGGCGAATTGACCGCCAAGGCAACGGCCTTGAGACGCGGCAGCTTGAAAGCCCGCTCGATCAGGCTTTCCAGGGTCGACAGGGTCATGCCCGGACGCAAGGGCCCGGCATCGCCGATCACACCGCCAAGCCGGAGCACGCCGACCACGGGCGGCGGTTCCTTGAAGCGCCGCAAGGGCAAGTAGGCGAGAAGACTCCCGATATCCATGAGCGGAGATATAGAGACGGGCGGCGCCTGGAACAACAGTCCAAAAAAATTAGAAGCTGAGCGGGGCCGCGTCTCTAAGTATCGCATCGGCGGCGGCCGTGTAGGCGCCGCTGGGCTGGTGCAGGACCAGGCCCGGCAAGAAACGCAAGGGGCTCGCCGCACCTTTGCGCGCCTGGACGATAACCCGCTTGGCCGGCTTGCCGGGACCGGGCCACAAGGGGAACACCGCGATGCCGCTGGCGCGGCCATGGAGCGCGGCCAGAAGGTCGTCGAGCCGGTCGGCCCGGTGAATAAAGGTAATCCAGCCCTTGGCGCGCACCATGATCAGGGCGGCGGAAACCCAAACGGCAAGACCCGCCGCGCCCTCGCGATTGGCGATATCACGCCCGGGGTTGGCGCTCGCGCGGGCGGCGCCTGACTTAAGGTAGGGCGGGTTGCACATGACATGATCGAAGCTGGCCGGGGCGAGGCGGGGCGGCAGCCTGGCGACATCCCCGGCCATGGGGAGGAAGCGGTTGGCGACCCCGTTACGCTTGGCGTTCTCGCCGGCCAGGCGCACCAAGTCGATCTGCAGGTCCAGTCCGGTCACGCGAATACCGGGCACCCGCGCCAGCAAACACAAGGCGCCGGCGCCGGCGCCGCAACCAAGATCGAGAATGCTGTCCCCAGCGGAAGCGGCAACCGCGGCCGCCAGCATGACCGGGTCGATCGCGGCCCGATACCCGGACGGGGGTTGCGCCAAGGAAACCCGGCCCCCCAAAAGGAGGTCCGCGTTCCCGTTTTCGCCATGGGTTTCCGGCAAGCCAGGGGTTTCCGGCGAACCGATCCGGTTTGGGTCCGGATTCACGAGGGAAGATCCTCCCCGGCTTCCTCAAGCACCCTGCGCGCCCGGGGGTAATCCTCGTCGAGAACCGCCAGACGGCGTGGAATCGCCCCGATGGAGCCTTCGATCACGCTGGTGTGAACGTCCAGCACGACCGTTTCCACCCCGGCATCCGCCAAAAGCGCCTGAATCCAAGAAAGCTTCACGATGTCGTTCGTATGCAGTATGTTTTTCACGGAAATGCTCTCGCGATGTGCGCAATCGTGAGCGATTGACTTGACCGGCGGTTGGATCGACCTATCCTCGATGAATTATGGCACGCTTGGAGCCAATAAGGGATAAGATTACTTTTATACCAAGTACGGCAAAGTGAAGGAAAAGGTCTTTGACCGGGTTTGCCAGCATAGAAATCGCGCAGGAGACCGCGCCACGATCCGGGCTCGCGCCCTTGACCGCCTTGGTCCAGGACGATCTTCAAGCGGTCAACCGCTTGATTCTGCAGCACATGAACTCGCGGGTCAGCCTGATTCCCCAGCTCGCGGGTCACATCGTTGCCGCGGGCGGCAAGCGTCTGCGCCCCATACTGACCCTCGCATCGGCGCGGCTGTGCGCCTATCGGGGGCGGCGCCATATCCGCCTGGCCGCCTGTGTCGAATTTATCCATACCGCCACATTGCTGCACGACGATGTGGTGGACCAAAGCAATTTACGCCGGGGCCTCTCGACCGCCAACGCCCTTTGGGGAAATCAGCCTAGCGTCCTGGTCGGCGATTTTCTATTCAGCCGCGCGTTTCAGCTCATGGTCGCCGACGGATCCTTGAAGGTTCTCAAGATACTTTCGGATGCCTCGGCGGTCATCGCCGAGGGCGAGGTGCAACAGCTCATCACCACCAACGACACCGCGACGAGCGAGAAAGATTACCTGTCCGTGGTCGGCGCGAAGACCGCCGCCTTGTTCTCCGCCGCGTGCCAAATCGGCGCGGTGGTGAGCGAGCGCCCGGAAAATGAGGAAAGCGCGCTGGAGAGTTACGGGCGGAACTTTGGCATCGCCTTTCAGATCATCGACGATCTGCTCGATTATTCCGCCAGCCAGGGCGAGCTTGGCAAAACCATTGGGGACGATTTTCGGGAAGGCAAGATCACCCTACCGGTGATCCTCGCTTTCGCCCGCGCGGACGAGGCCGAAAAGTCCTTTTGGCGCCGCTGCCTTGAAGACATGGAGCAAACGGAATCGGACTTGGGTCATGCGATCGAACTCATGCGCCGCCATGGCGTTTTGAAGGACACGGCGGCCTATGCGCGGGCCTACGCCTCCGACGCGCGCGAGGCGCTGGCGGTCTTCCCCGAGTCGCCGATTAAGCAGGAGATGCTTGAGCTCATCGACTTTTGCGTGGAGCGCGCATATTAGCGCGGCTTTCAGATTACAAACGCAAGTCAGGGCGGCCATCCAATCCACCGCAGAGGATGAATAGCGCCCGGCGTTCGATTTCTCTGTTGATACGGTAGTAGGCGCCAATGGACATCGCGCATACCGAGGCTTTCAAGACCCGCGCCTCGGTGTCCTTTACCCGTTGCGCGCTTAGAAGGCCGCTGTCCACGGAGAGCCGTTGACCGGTCGTACATCCAAACATCAGGAAACTGCCCAGAAGCACGCCGGCGAGGCGCGCCGATGAGAAAAAGCGCATCATTGTGGTCCTCCGATTGAGTTAGCGTCCGAAGAGATCGCTCCAGATCGCGGTGAGCACCGTGGCGCCGGCGGTTAGAAAACCTCCGAGCCACAGGAATACACGCAAGCCCGTCTTTCCTTGTGTCGCCACGTTTACCAGCTCGCGTTGCGTGATTTCGACCTGCACCATGCGCTGGCTCAAGTTCTTGAGCTCAGTCTCGGCAAACGCGCGCAAGGACGAGATTTCGGCGAAGAGATCGCTGTGGGTGGGTTGCGCCATGGCCTAGAGCCCTTTCCGATCATACAGACCCATTTGATGGGCCAGATTCGTTCACTCGGTTAAGCTTCGGCGCGCCGCGCGATGTGGGGCATCGGACAAGCGGCGAAGCGACGCCGATGGGCGGATATGGCCCACCGCAGGCCGGTTTTTCGCGCCCGCTGGACGTCGTTGCGGATCGCTTGCTGTCATAAAGACCGCGGCGCGAACCGCGCCTTGCCAGCAGACGCGAAAAACCGGTCAAATGAGGCTGTATGATCGGAAAGGGCTCTAGCCTGCCGGGGCGAGGGCGATCACGTCGGTGCCGTCGCTGTGCAATAAACGCGCGGTGGCCGTGGCGACCGCCACGCTAGCCCCGGCACCGGCCCGCAGCGTCGCGGTTTGCCCGGTTTGATTGACCACCGCGAAACAGTGCCCGCCAGAGGCCGGGATGATCACATCGAAGGCTAGGCTGGGCGTGCCGGTCAGGGAAAAAAGGAAATTCCCGAAGAACTCATCGTTGCTCAAGCTACGCTCGGCGGCGGTCGGGGAACCGATGCCGTCGGCGATGGTCACGCTCAAGGCCGCTTGCGTCGCATTGGACAGCAGATTGTCGAGCGCGTTGGAGGTTACCTCCTTCTGCGCTTGCGATTGCGCGATCAAGGCACCGTCCGCATGGGTGCCGAGGTTGTCGAGATTTGTCATGGCCAATCTGCTCCTAATAGCTCATCCGGCAACCACGGCCGATCCGGGAAATCCGCGTCCCAGCGTCGCGCTCATTTGATAAACGCGAAGGCTGAGCGAGGCTTGCTCGCCGCCAAGATCGGCGATCTGATCCGCGCCTGAATACACGGCTTGCCGGGTGCTGGGCGTGACAAGCGAGCCGCCGCTGGAAGCCACGGCGGTTATGGTGCGCACGACCGCCGGTCCATTCAGGATATCGACCTCATAGGCTTCGCTTTCCTCGCCGAGAGGCACATCGACCGCGTCCTTCCAGGCGCCGCCCAGGCGCGTGCGTCTTTGCCAGGTTAGGGTCCAGTCGCTAGGCGATCCGCTTTGCGCGCCACGAATATCGACCGGGGCGTAAGGCATGAGGGAACGCCCGATAAGAGTGAATGTTTTCTGCGTTCCCTCGCTCACCGGGCCGCCCAAGGTCACGCCCTTGTAGAAGCGTACCGCCCCCACATCGGTATCGGGCAGATTGACGCGACTCAAGCTTGCATCGCTGAGCAGTACGGCCCTTTCCCCCAGGCCATGGCCGCCGGCCGCCCACTCGGTGCCGCGTCTTCCGCGCAGTAATGTATCCAGTGTATAAGACCCGTCGGCGTTGAGATTGGCGCCGGCGAACTGAATGATTTCATCGCCGATCAACAGAGCATTGGCGCCATTCAAGACGTCCGCCTCGCTGACCGAAACCAAGGCGCCGCGCGCCAGACGCAGGGTCAAGGAATTAACGCGATCCCAGGTGCGGGCGCCATGATCCGGCAGTATGGTTTCGCTGGCGCCATGAACCGCATTGCGGGTGCCCGGCACGAAGAGGAAGGGCGCGTCGAAGGCCTCGCCATTGGCCGACTTCAATATCGAAACGCCGGGCCAGGTTTCCGTCCCCAAGGCGCCGGCGGCGGCGTAGATCCCCAAGCCCTCCTCCGCGTCGCGCAGAAGCGGCGTATCCATGAGGAAAAATGCCGTAGGTCCGGCCAGGGCAATGGATTGCGCCGGAACCCCCAGGCCCGCGACGCCGGCCGCCGAACTATCGTAGACAACAGCATCCTCGGACACGCCGCGTACACGGATCACCCCATCGGCCCCATAGTCAAGGGACTCGACCCGTAAGCTGGCGGTGGCGCCCTTGGCGGTCACGCTGATGACATCACCGGCGCTGATCCGGGCATGTTTTCGCGAAACGCGCAGGTCGTAAGGGGTGCGCGCCTGCCAGGTTTGGAAACCGACCTTCTCGACCCGTTGCGCGGCCTCTGCTTCGCTCAGGGCGAGGGGCAGACGGATGACCTTGAGGGCCCGTGTGGCGACCGCCTCACGCACGCGCTGAAAGAACTGAGTGTTGGTTTGATAATCCAGGGACGGGTCGGCGTAGGTCACATCTATACGCCGGGGCAGTTCAATCTCCTGGATACGTTCCTCCCCCAGCAAGGGCACGAAACCGGTGTCGCCAAAAGCCCGGGCGCCAAGATCCGATTCAGGGATCGTGACCACCGGCGCGCCGCCGCGCGCCAACATGACGACCTTGAAATCTTCTTCCCGCGCATCGAAGAAATAGGCGCTTGCCAAGGGCTCCAAGGCCGCCCGCGCGCTCATACGATCCGTGATCGCAAATCCAGTCACGGCGCCGCCAAGCGCCGAGGTATCGAGATCGCCGAGCGGGGTGAGCCCGACCCGGCTAGAGACATCGTCGACAATACCGCCCAGAGTAACCGTTAAACCGGTTTGACGGTCGAGATAGGCCCAGTACAGCGTCGAGGGAAAAGCATCGAACCAGATATGTGCGTTGTTCAAGGCATCGTAAACCATCTGCTGCACCGGCGGGATCGTGGGCCAGCTCGTAATAGATACGATGCGCAGGACCGTGAAACTGGCGGTATCGATCTCGAAGGCGATCGTCGTTGCCTGCAACCATAACCGCCCTCCCAAGGGACCATTACAATACTGAGTGCGGTTATCGACGGTCGCGTTCAGAACGACAGCCAAGCTGGCGTCGATGGTTAAGGTGTCGAGGCTAAAGCGAAATAGACCGGCCGCACCGCTTTCCTCGACGATCAGACTATTGGTCGTTTCGTCATAGGATAGGTAGCGCGCCCCGTTCTTTCCGGTTAGGACATGGCGCTCGCGCACCGATCCTATGCCGGGATCGATCTTGAAAAGATATCCATCGGCCGCGCCATCGACCACCAGGGTCCAGACGAAACCCTCCGCATCGGCCGCCATGCCGTTGCGGTCCAGTGTCGCCCGGTAGGTGCCGGCGGTCGGTGCGGCAAAATCCGAAAGCTTAAGCTCGTTGAGAAGCTTCTGCGTTGTCGCGGAAAATATTCCAATATTCCCGGTTAAGCCTTGAGCGATAACACGCTCGAATCCGGCTTGGCCGGCGACGATAAGATTGGCGAAGTTCTGCGTCATCGCCGTGGGTGAAATGCCGATTTGGGTCCAAGAATCGTCATACTTCACGACTTTGCCAAATCCGTTCCCGGAATACAGGTTTCCGTCGCGGTCAAGTCCGGGACAGAAGGCTTCCCCGACACCGATATCCTTGCCAACCGACTGCCGGCGCTCGGCCACATCCCACTTGGTAGCGACCCCATCGGTCGAGAGCGTGTAGAGGAACCGGCGATCGTGGCTCCAACGCGCCAGTTGCGTGATCGGCGTGGCGAAGGTCGCCGCACTGGCGGTCGGGAAGGTTTCGTTGGCGGCGGTCGCGATCTCCGCCGTGATCTGCGGTATGCGGTTGCCGAAGTCTTCAAGAGGCAGATTTTCGAACACGATCCCGGCCTGGCCGCGATAAGCGGGGGCATTCTCGATTCCGCGGTCGGCCTGTTCCGCCGGATCCGGTTGCTGCGCTTCGCCGCCCAGGTAAACCCGCATTTGAGCCTGGCGTATCTTGCCGCCGAACACGGGCGCCATGCCGGTGAAATCGACGATCAATTTACCATCGGCCCAAACCCGCAAGACCGCTTGAATCGGCCCTTCGCACAAGGCTATGCGGAAGTCGGCGGTATAGCGGAAGGTTACGCTTGTTTGCGCCGCCCCGCCGCCCTTGCCGCCTTGGGTTTGCTCCTGACGAAGCTCCTTTATCCCCGGCGACCAGACGACATTACCGCCAAGACGGAAACTACCATATATAATAGGGATCGGCCGGCCGTATGTGGAAGATGTGACCGTTAAGTCGGTCAAACGCGGCCCTTCGGCGATACGATCGTCGCCGTTGCCGAATATGACATTGCCCGCGAACTGCCCGGCGAGAAAACCCGCCTGAACGCCAGTCGGCCCACCGATAAGACCGCCCGCCACGGCGCCGCCCAGGCTGAGTGCTAAAGTCGCCATGTGCGTCGCTCCTCGGTCCTAATCTAATAATCCGGGAATGCGGTAGGCGCTGTGCGGCGCCCAGGCCAGGCGCTGTTCGACTACCTTCCCTTGAGCCTGATGGGCATGGACGATGGTGTCCTGGGCGCTCAACATGGCGACATGGCGCAGGCCCGCGCCCAGATCGAACAGCAACAAGTCGCCGGGCGCGGCCGCCGCCAAGGGCCAGCGCCGCAGATGCCGGCGCAGACCCAGCAACAGGGTCTTGGAGGTCGGCGGCGCGGCATGGCCGCGATAGGGCATGAAGGCGCCGGCCAAGTCGCTCAATCCGAGATTACGCGCGACCCCGGCCAGGAACCCCAGGCAGTTCGCCCCCACCCCTCGCTCGGACCCGGCCGGAACCCATGGAGTGCCGATCCAGCGCCGCGCCTCGATCACCAGGTCGGATCTAGCGGGCATCGGGCGTACGCAGCAAAAGGTCGTTACCCGGCACGTAAGGCTCGCCGCGGAAATTGAGCAAGTTGTCGAAGGTGTCGCGGCATACGGCGAGCGACTTGTCGCAGCCCGCCGAGATGCTCACGCTATCGCCCGGCGCAACGTCGAAGGGCATGGGCAGGAACAGAGTCATGGCCTTGGCCGCCAAGTTCCATGACTTCACCTCCATCTTAAGATCGAGGTTCGCGGGCGCCGGGCTGGCGAGGGCCGTGAAGGTCAAGACGCCGCCGGTCAGAAGCGCATCGGGCGCATCGCCGCCATAGCTCAGCGTAAAGGCGCGATTGTCGGTGACCGCGGCGACCGTGGCCTCGATTGTGAGGGCCCGTCCGGTTTCCCAAATCGCGCCGCCGTCCAGGGTTTGGCCACCCAGACTAAGGTTCCAGGCCGGTTCGGCGCCGCCGCTGGCGCCGGCCTGGACGCAGCGGAAGTGCCGATCGTTGAAGGCCGAGGGACGCACAACCGATCCCGTGCCCGCGTCGCGCACCTGGGGGAGCGTATAAGCGGTACTGGCCTGCCAAGCAGGCGGCGGCAGGCGGACGCCGCAACGCTCATCGCCCAAATCGGCCCGGCACGAGGGGCTGTAGAGCTCGCCGATCTCTTGGCTGTAACGCTCGGCCAGACCGCGCAGTTCGGCGACGAACACCTGGCCCTCGGCGCGGGTCTGGCCGACCTGGCCCCGGCGCAGCTTCAAGGCGCCTTGGCCAAGGTCTGTGTAATTGACCTCGAAGACCTTGATTTCGGCAAAGTCGTAACGCCCTGCCCGCAGATCCTCCAGGGTGATGGCGGCGGAATCCAGAACCCCTTCCACATCCAGATTGTCGGCCGCGAAACCGGCCAGGCCGGCGATGTTACTGCGGGTGAAGCCGCTGGCCGCCACATAGGCGAGCGGCCCGCCGCCGTCCAGTAAGTCGAACGTCAAGTCGCGGTCGTGAGAGGTGAAACCGAGGACAACGCCGTCGCGGCGCTCTATCTTCCAGCAGGTGGCGAGCGTGAGCGCGGCGCCGGCCAGGTGCGCGGTCAACTCGGGACTGATGGTCTTCATGCGATGTCGCGAATTTCGACGATGGGCAGAGATTGCACCGCGTCGCGGGCGTGGGTGACCTGGCGTATTTCCAGGTTGTCCGTATCGAAGCGCACCGGCACGTCGAAGGCGAAGTCGGCGCTTAACACGGCTTGCGGCGAGCCGCCCGGCAAGGCGGCGAAGCTGACCATGCCGGTCGCGGTATCGGTACTGGAGGCCAGGGGTACGCCGTCCAGGAAAAGCTGCACACTGCCCGCCACCGGCTTGGTTACCTCGCGGGTGAAGCTGCGCCCGCCGCTTTCATAGCTGCGCACGAGCTGAACGCCGGTCTCCCCGCCCGCCACCGCCGCGATCAGAACCTGGCCGGTAACCGAGAAATCCGTGTGGTCCTTGAAGCGGAAACCGCGCAGGCGACCCTGGCGCGCGTACCAAAAGGCGATCATGGCGTCCAAGTCCGCCGTGCTTTGGATACCGGGCGCCACATCCCAAGCGGCGCGGGTGGCGCTCCACTCGGCATTGCGCTGTTCGTGACCGCTGCCAAGCACCACCACCTCGGTGCGGAATCGCGGGCCGCCCTGGGCGCCGAATTCGATCTTGCTGGGCAAGCGGACTTCATCAAAGCTCATGTTCGATCTCTCTTACTGCGATGATGGAAGGATTAGCGGTTGCGGCGGCCGGCGCCGACGGCATCGGCCAGCATGGCCTGTATCTGGCCGCGCGATTCGTTGAAGGCGCGCGGGTTGGGCGTTTGAATGTTCACCACGATTTGCGTATCGCCGCCGCCGCCGCTTCGCCGCAACGCGGCCTCTTGCGCGGGGGTGCGCACGATCTCGCCGCGGTGCAGGATGGCCGGCACCTCGCCGGGGGCCAAGCGCGGCACCCGCCCGACCAGGCCGCCGCCGGCGAAGCGCGGCGCCCCGGCGAAAAGCGAGGCCGGCACCACACGATCCGAAACGGACGCCGACCCAACCCGGCCGCCACCGTGAAACTCCCCGGAAAGCACGCCGAGGCCGCTTCCGATCAACCCCGTGACAGCGCCCGCCAGGGGTTCGGTCACAAGCTTGCGGGTCAGGATACGCAGAATGTCCTGTTCCAAGCCCTGCAGCACATCGGACAGGCTCCGGCCTTTAACTACGGCGTCCTCGAAGGAAGAAGCGAAGGTGAACCCCAGGTCACGCGCGGCGCTGTCGAGGTTACGTATGGAGTTACGTGTTTCTTCGGACTTTTGCGCAAGGGTATCAAGGCCATTGGACTGTATTTCCGCGAAATTTTCAGCCTTAGCGCCTGCGCCCTCGAAGGCCGTGCCGAGATCTTCAACACGCTCTGTGGTCAGCAGGATATCGCCACCAGCTCCACCGGTAAGCGTTCCGAAACTATCGGAGCCCCCGATCGTCCCGCCTTGGCCGAGGTCCATAGCTTCCGGAATCGCTGATACTTTTTCCAGCAAACGCAGTAATTCGGAACGCTCTTTCTGCAAGCGGTCAATTTTCTCCGCTAGTTCTTTCTCCCGGGTGGCATCCCCAAACTCTATGTCGGTTCGTTTCCCTTGCATGCTTTGGAGTTGGCTAATCCGGCTTTCGAGGTCGGCGAGCCGCTCCGCAGATGATCGCTCTGCAAGCGCATCGGATAGCGTTGCCCTGACATCGGGGATGAACGCGCCCAAAACCGCGCCAGCAGCCAAAGCTAATGTAATTGCGGCGGCTGTGACGGCTACGGCGGCTCCCAATGCTACAGCTATTGCTGCCGCACCGCCCGCAATAGTTGCGCCTAGGCCCGCGCCCGCTATCCTATCTTCCGCAGAAATTTGGCGCTCTGGTTTACCCACCGGCGGCTGGAGCGTGGCGCTCATGGATCCGATTCTTCCCAGAGACTTTTCGACACCAGCAAGCGATTGGATCATGCTCCGGCTCGACTCGCTCACAAGCCGGTTAGCCTCGCTGAGCCCGCTTCTTAGGTCGCTCAAATCAACCTCTATACGAAGGGTCAAGCTGTCCACTTCCGGCATAGTCATATCCTCAAGAATTAGAGATCGTATGTGAAGCTTTCGATTGATCGAAGATATCGAATCGCGTATTTTTAGTGCTTGTGCTAAGGTGCGATAATTTTTTAGTCAATCGCCACATCAAGCTACATTTGCTCATGTTGATCTGGGTTGGTCGCATTTTTACAAAAGGGATTCCATGGCCCTAAGACGCTGCCACGATTGCTCTAACGATATCAGCACAAGCGCCCGGCGTTGCCCGCATTGCGGTTGGATCACTCACTGGGAGGTTGTCAATTTCTTTGTCGGCGTGCCGATCATTACTCTATTCGTGGGTATCTACATAGTTTTCTTTGACCTATAGCCGCGCCATGCGTACTGGCTTGCCGCCGAACCAGGGAAATCCACCATGGCATTAAAGTTTTGCACCGATTGCCGCAAACAAGTTAGTTCCGTGGCCGTTGAATGCCCGCATTGCGGCAGGATTATGAATAACGGCCGAATTTATATGTTTTTGCGTGTGATGATGATTGTTATCCTTTTCTATTATTTGCACAGCCATCTCTCTTAAGATCACGCAGTTCGCCGCAGAATCCTATCGATTTCGCCACCTATCATTGGTCATCCGGCACGGTATATAATCGACCGTTTTTGAGTGCGGGTCTTGCTAGTAAAAATATTATCACTTCCGATTTATTTTGATCGGAACCGCAACAGCACCTGCCATTGGTATTTGCTATTCGCGCAACGAGAAACCTAAAGCCCCTTTCAAGTTTTCGTTTAAGTTTTTCGTTGAGCGTTCGATCCGCTTGAATGACGCTTCCAAGGGACTAGCATCCGCCTCGATCCTGATTGAAAGCCTATCGGTCTCGGTTTCCA
Source organism: Kiloniellaceae bacterium (assembly GCA_021776135.1). GTDB lineage: Bacteria > Pseudomonadota > Alphaproteobacteria > Kiloniellales > J153 > JAJFGN01. The sequence goes on along the minus strand of JAJFGL010000037.1, from coordinate 29,571 downwards.
CTATATCCGTCCTCCCTTCTTTACCGGCTGACAACCCTGATTCATGCCGATATGCTGTTACCGTCCTTAAGCCAGCATGTGTATGGACATGTTTGTGCTTGAAAACGGTTACCGATAGGCCAAGGCATGAAATTTTCTAGGCTTAGTTTATTCACCGCGTTAATTCTTTTATCGCCTATGAACCATAACGCGATCGCTGAGGAGCTACTCAATATAAGGCCGGTATGCGAAACACCCGAAGCGGTCGTGCCGAGCCTGGAGATTTGGCGTAATCAGGACGAGGACATTTTTTGGCGCCTCAAGGAGATTAGGCGCCTCGGATGCGATCTTGTACTAAGACATGTTATCAAGCTAAGCGATGGCGAATTGGGCGTACGAGGCGTTGACGAAATAGATGTACTGCGCTGCGGCATACGCGGCCCGACTCCGGAGCAAGAGTACGGGTTACAGTTTTTCTATCCAATCACGGTGGACCCGGAACTTCCTTACCAAGTTTGCGAAATAGAAGCTACTTTCTCCTACCAAGGCAAATTAAGATACTACACCAGCTATGTGAACATCAGATGGCGCGGTTCGAAGGCGACCCATACGCCGCCAACCAAGCGTGGTGCCGTGGAAAATTAGGCCGCCAGCACCTCATGACCCGGACAGTGCATGAAAAACCAGCGGGTCAGGGTACGCAGGATATCCTGCTCCAAGCCTTTCTGCGCCGCGTACGTTTGATCGGCGATATTGAAACCGGTATTTAATTTTTTGGCCAAACCGTCCGTCGACTGCTCAATCTTGTTAAGCGCCGCATCGAGGCCTTTGGTTTCGGCCAATATCTCAAATCTGATTCCTTCGGTTTCCATGACTTACCCTGGTTGTGTTGAAGGGTCACCTAGGTTAGCGTCAGTTCAACTCCCCGGGAGCTTAACGGAGCGCCGGATTCTGACAAACTATGTCTCGGTTAGTTGGATTTTGATTTGAATTAATACCATCGTATCTGACTCTAAATCGCCTACCTAAATGGATGGAGATTCACTTGAACGAGCAAGAAGGAATGAGCACAAGGCCAATATTTCTATCCATTACATGCCTGGCCGTATTAATTTTCCTTAGCACCATTTTTGCGACTAATGTCAAAGCCGGAACTTTGTCTAACAGTGTGCCGACGTGTAACGACCCTTTATCAGTCAGGCCGGCGCTGAGATTCTTCCTTGAGGGCAATACGAAAGGAATTATCGGCCTTGGATGCCTCATCGCGGTACCGGATACAGTACGAGTTCGCGTGCTTCGCTGCGAAGCGGGTATATCGAAAAAATCTCGGGACAAATTTAACTACCCTATTTCTCTCGATGCGAAACTTCCAATAGGGGTATGCGAAATTGATATTGTGTGGCCGCGACGGTGGCGAGGCACCTTGTTTACATTTCTCTACAACGTTCAAAGCGGGCTGCCATGAGCATGGCAATAACGTATCTACTCAACACATACTTAAAAATACCGTTTACTTAAATACCATTTTTATGTTGCAAGATTTAGGATGACTTCCGTTGAAAGTCACTGAAAGCTTTGTTGGTACAAACGTTATAGCAACATTGTGCACTGTGTTTGTTACCTTGGCATGGTCTACAATGACTCATCGAGAGGCTCATGCAGTGTCCCTCCTTGAACGATGGCCCATTTGTGAGGATCTAGCGGCGCTAGAATCTGCGGCGTGGGCAAGGCCGGCCTTGGATAAGGACGGGCTGGCGCGTTTGGGATGCAGAATAATGCTGCCATCAGAAATTTGGCTTCATACGATTCGTTGCGGTCCCGGCACACCCAAAGGCATTCGGGGTGTCGTCATGTATTCAGATATCATTGACTGGAAACCGGTGCTTCCGGAGAAGGTCTGTGAGATACAAGCATGGCACCCGGGTCAATGGGTCAAAATTTTCTATACATATCGTGAAAATCTACTAGGCGCCTGGCGCTGAACCTCGCAGAGCGCGTGTCATACGCGAGAGCCTGAGCGTCATATACCCTGCCATTGTTTTCCGTACCGTCGAGAAGACTACGAGAAGATCGCACGCCTAGGATGCAGGTTCGCAGTTCCGAACAATACAAGACCTGTATGCGCCACACCCGAAGCGGTCATACCGAGCAAGGAGATTTGGCGCATAGGATGTCGACTCGAACTAAGAGATGTTATGCGGCCAGGCGTTGTCAAAGTAGACGTACTACGCTGCGGCTTACGCGGCCCGACTCCGGCGCATGAGTACTGGCTACAGTTTTTCTGTCCAATCACGGCAGACCCGGAACTTCCTTACCGAATTTGCGAAATAGAAGTTACTTATTCGTACCCAGGTAAGATGAGATACTTCACCAGTTTTTTGAATATCAGGTGGCGCGGTTAGGCATGGGCGCCTCAGCCCGATCCGGAAACCGCCGCTTCATATCTTCCAGGCGTTCGACCTCGTCCCCGCTCAAGGCGCCGGCGTCTTTTTGGATGCAATTGACGCTCACCCAATCGTCGAAGGCGGCCCAGAATTCTTGCGGGGTCGCGGCCCAGAATACCGGCGGCGCCCAGCCGAGGCGGCCGAGCGCGACCTTCATGTAGGCTAGGACGTAGGCGCCGTCACCGCCGGAAGTTTCGGCGCGGGCGGATTGGCGGCTTTTTTTTCCCCGCTCCCGCCAAAGGCGTAGCTTTGACAGAACCCGACCAAGGCCGTGACGACGCCGAGAGAGCCTTGCGCGACGATCGCCTCCCCCAGCTTATCCACATCGATCGAAGTTCCCGATTGCGCGATGCAGGCTTGGGTAAATTTGACCAAGTCCCGCGCCGTGATCTCGGCCCGCTCGAGTTTGCGGCCCATATCGAAGAGGTTGGCGCCGATCGCGTCTTCGATCTCGCAAACCGCGCCGAAGGTGGGACGGAGAACGTAGGTCTCCCCGCCCAGCTCCAGCTTGACCTCACCGCGCGCTTTGTTGGCCATGCTCAGAGCGCCACGTAAACGGGCGTGCCGTGGGAATTGAGCGTGAGCGAGTAGGTCTCCGCCCCGTCATGGTCCCCGGCCCGCTCGTAGTTGGAGATTTGAAACGCGCATTCCAGGCGGTCGCCGTTCTCGAATGTAATTTCGAAGCGGTTGATGCTCTGATTGAAGGCCCACTGGCGCACGGCCTCCTCGCCGGCGCTATCTTGAAAGACGCCGCCCGCGGAAATATTGAGCGAACGCACGCCGGCGCCGGACAAGCGCTGCTGCCAGCCGTTATCGTCCTTGGTGGTGACATCGACGTCTTCGCCGTTGATGGTCCAGGTCGTCGTGCGCAGGCCCGCCAGGGTTGTGAAAACCTGGGGCGAAGCGCCGGTCAGGTCGGCCTTCAAGAGAACGAGTTTACCTTTTTGTGCCGCCACTGTTCGGTTCCTCCTCTAAGTATGTGAATAGATATTACGGGCGAATGCAGTTTCGCCATTCCTCGGCATGGGTGGCCGTTTCGCACCCGGCCATATCGGGTGTGCCGCGCGTGAAGTGCGCGATCTTGGCTTCGATCCCCGGATCCGACCATCCTTCCAGCCAGTTCCAGGATTCCGGTAAAGCCTTGATCGATGCCTCGTCGATCCAGTTCATGCCATGCAGCCAGGCGCCGCTACGGTTGTTGACCGCGTAGGGGGTCAGAGCGGCACAGCGTTCGGGGCGCAAGACCATGAGACTGGACCAGTTCTTACGCGGATAGACCGTTTGAATAAGGCCCGCCATTTTTTCGCGTTCGCGCGGCCGGTGCTGGTGTTTCACGCAGGCCACCGGGGCGTCACCGGCTATCTCGAGTAGCTCCGCGACATCCGCGCGCCACAGCATGTCGGCATCGCAAAAAACGGCCGGGCCGGGCCCGAATTCCTCCAGTAGCGGAATACAAAAGCGCGTATAGCTGAAGTTGGTCGAGAAGGGCCGCCCGTCGCGCGCATCCCACATCTGGCCGCGTTCGTCGACCGAATAGGGCCGCCAGTAAATACCCTTGGCGCGCAGCTCCAAATCCTTAAGCGCCACGATCTCGAGCGGGCAAGAGGCATGGCGCAGCAAGGAGCGGCGGCAAACCTCGAAAGCGGCGATATCGCGTTGATCCCAGCCGATGTAGATCTTCAGGATGGTACTCTCCGTTTGTTTAGTGAGAGAAAACCGTTATCAGCTCCGCCTCGTGCCGCCGCGAGGCCTTGAATTCCTGCAGACGGCTGTTCCACCACGGCGGTTGTTCGACGGTGACGTGGCAATTCATGCCATTGGGCAGCGACTTGTAGGCGGGCCGGCAGCAAATGGAGAAGAAAACGAACTTGTGCGCGGATTCGAAACAATCGCTCAGCACGCCGTCCAGCTCGTCGCGGGGAACGTGTTCCAGGACATCGCTGCAAATCACGCCGTCGAAGGTAACGGACGGCCGCTCGGCATATCGTGGGACGGCGGGATCGTAGAGCGCCGGGCGCGGCACGCCCCACCACTCATGGACCTTATAGCGCTCGTACTGCTGGCCCTGGCCGCAGCCGTAGTCGAGCAAGCTCACCGCCCCATGGCGCTGTACGGCATCGTAAACCCGCCAGGCGACCCGCAAGAGGGAACGGCCGGCGAAGGTTCCACCGCGCGCATGCATGAGCCGGTATTGCCCGATCAGGGCGCCTTCGCTCATGCCGCCATCAACCAATCGAAGGGCGCGCCGCTGGCGATTTCGCTGACATTCCATTGCGCCCAGGCCAGGCGTTCCAGCGCCGGCAGGCGATCCGGGTAGGCCGGTATCTCGATATCGTCAAGACCGCGCTGGCAGGCGCCCGCGCAAATCAACTCGGGCGCTTCGTAAAAAACCGGCACGCCTTGTATCAAGGCCCGCACCGCGGCGCTCCCGGCCCAGATGACAAGGGCGTGCGCGCCTGTCAGGGCCTCATCCAGCGATCCTTGAGCTTGCGCCAGTTCGGGATAGAGGCGGCTTTTCGGGTGGGCGCGAAACAGGACCGGCCTTTTCGATAGGCGTTTTAAACGGGCCCCGGCATCGTCATGCCACAAGGGCGGGCTGGCCATGCGCCGGCTGCCTATCCCGCGTTGTTCCGCAAGCAGGATATGCGTGCCAGCCCGGCGCCATGGCCGAAGCTCGATGCCGAAGGAGGTCCAGCGTTCCGGGCCGCCTGGGCGCCAGCGGCCCGCCCCGTTGTGATCGTGCAGGGAGATGGCGAAGGCCCGCTCTCCCCTGACCTGGCGCAGATAGGCTTCCTCGCATACCAGGACTTGCCCGCCGGCGGCTTCGAAGGCGCGCGCCGCGTCCTCCTTGGCGCCGCGATGGCGGGTCCAGGTGACCAGCAGGTCTTGGCGGCACCGCGGATGCCCAGGTCCCTCGGCGATACGCCAGCCGGCGCGCCGGAGCCCGCCCAGAATGGTTTCGTGGCGGCCATCGGCGAAGCGGCTTGGCAGCAGGTTATAGGCCGTCGGCGAGCGCTTGCTCGAGGGACGCCTTGGGAAAGACATCGAGGGCGCTGCCGGGCGTGCAGTTAACGGTGGCGACGCCGTGCGCATCCAAGGCATGGGCCAATCCCTCGAAGTGGGGTAAAAAGACATCGCGGTAAAGATTTGGGCGGGTCGGCCAATCATCGTGATCGCCAAACCAATGGGTGCGTCCGCGCGCATCCGCTTTCATGTCGTAGCCGAGAAGCAGAATGCGCCTGGCGCCCAGATGGACCGCCAAATTGATCGCTTGATAGCCGCCGTTGCGGCCGGTGCGTAAACCTTGCGGCGATATCTCGAGACCCTCGGTGCCGGTGTTTTTCAGAACCTCGATCTCAGGCCAGGCCCGGACTTGATCCGCACCGTTGGAGAGCGTCACCTTGAGGTTCTTGAAATCCGGCACGCCGCCGTGCTTTCGCCACCAGCGCCCGTCGCAGGCGTAAAGAACATCGGCCCAGGGCGCCAAGCGCCAGGCATCGTTGATGGCCAGGCATCGGGCCCGGCCGCGTAGCAGGGCCACTTGTTCCGCCGTCAGACTAGGGCCGCCGCCAAGGCAGACGATGGTGGAGGCGGGCCAGAGACGCGGAACCGCCCAATACCCCGCCATGGAAGCCGTCACGATGCCTGGGTGATGGCCCGGAACCTTTGCACGCCGTGACGGGTCAGGCCGTCGCTATCCAGAAATGTCGTGCCGAGTTCGAAACGTAACAGAACGAGTGTGTGCCCGGCTAAACTCAAGGCCTGCCGGTCCACCGCAGTCACCACCGCCGCCATGATATCCTTGATTTCCTTCAGGCCGCGATAGCGCGACCATGAATGAAGCGTTAGGGTCTGCTCCATACCTTCATTGGTCTTCACGTCGAAAGGCCGCGAACTCGTTTCGCCGATCGCGAGGTAGGGAAAAATGCTCTGCGGCGGTACATGATCGAAGATACGCGGAGGGTCTCCTATCAGGGCCTTGATACCCGCATCCGCGCTTAGGGCGGCGAAGATCGCTTTCTGCAGGGCCCATTGCGAATCCGCGCTCATGAGAAACCCCTCCCCCGCAAGGCCGCGCGCACGGCCGTCTTTAACCGCGCCTTAATCCGGTCCTTGCTGGCTTCGAACGCGGGCTGCAGCCAAGGCCGCGCCGCCATGTTCTGGGTTCCGAATTCCAAATGTGCGCCGTAGCCAAGCGCCGTACCGACCTCCGCCGAAAGGCCGTTGGCGCGCACGAAAAGGCTGTCGCGCAAGCGTCCGCTATCCCGGCGCGGCGCTTCGCCCGGGCGCGAATCGCCGCCGGAACGGTCAAGAAGATCCCGCGCGGTATCGCGCAACTCCCCGGCGCTTTCGGCGACGGCGCGCGTTAAGCTCTCTTGAAGCACCTTGGGCACGCCGCGCCGGCCGGTTAAGCGTATACGGATCATGTCGCCACACCTTCTTCACACAGCAGTTGGAGCCTGCGGCGGCGCTCTTCGACATCCATGACCGTGCGGATATTGAAATGCCGCGTGCCGAGAACCAATCGCATCCCGGCGGTCACGCCAGGACGGTAGCGAATGGTAATGCGATGGGACACACGGCTCTCCAGTTGCATGGCGTGCAGCCGCTCGTTGCCGCTAAGCGGTTCTAACCGTCCCCAAACCGCAGCGACCGTGACCGGGGCCGCCCAGGGATCGCCGCCTTGTCCGCCGCCACCATCGGCGATTGGGTTGCGGGCTTGCAGAACCAAGCGGTGACGCATAGTCCCGGCTAAAATTTGCCGCGCCGCCATGCTAAAGCCGCGCCACGATCGAAGCTCGCCATAGGCTCTCGGCCCCCGATGCAGTCAGGGCCGAGCCGGTCAAACCATCGCCGCGATTCTCGAACAGATAGGCCGCCAGCTGAACGATGCCCTGACGCAATTGCGAGGGCACGTCGCCGGGCGCATCGCCATGACCGGCGATAAATTGGATTTCAATGCCATTGGCGCCCCGCCCCACCACCGGGAAAACCTGCCCTTTACGCGGGACCAATCGCCCGGGAAGCCCGGCCGTATCAACGAAATAGGCGCTTGCCGGCCACAGAGTTTCCGCATCCTCCGCCGAGAAAGTCTTGACGTGCACGACAGCTTGCAAGGGCGGGCGCGGCAGAAGCAACGCGCCCGTGCCCGATATATCAAGCGGCCCTTCGCGCCATCCCTCGTGCAAGGCATCGCCAAGTTCGGCGTCCGGCCAAGCATCGCGGAATTGGGTCCAGGTTTGGGTAATCAAGGACCGGCCCGTGTAAGTTTCACAAGCCTCGGCCGCGGCCCGCAAATTAGCGAGCAGGATGGCGTCTTCGTCCGTCCGGTCATCCTCGAGACGCACCTGCGCCCTTAGTTCGTTCAAATCAACCGGCAGCCGCGCGGGCGGCGCCGTGAGTTGGAGTTTCAACGGTTCTCGCATCGCAGAGTCCAGCTTTGTTCCGCCGTTCGCCCCAAGGCGGTCGTGGCGGTGTTGGTTAGGCGGTAAACTTGGCCGGCTTGGGCGCCGGAGAGAAAGACACGGGTTATCCCGCCTAAAACGGAGGCGCCGGTCAGCGTTGGCCCAGGGGGTTCGACCGACCACAGGCTGGTTTGAATTGTGTCGCCCGAACTGCCGCCATCGGCCAGGAAATCGCCCCAGTCGCAGGCGTAGTCCAGGGTTTCGCCGGGATCTATCAGACGGTATGGCATCAGGGATACAGATCCTGTTTGGTCATGACGATGTGAACTTGCGCGCCCTCGTCCTTGACGTAGCAGCGCACGCCGTCCAGTTCTCCGTACAGCCATTGCTCCCGCCGCGCCCTGGGCGTGCAGGCATTCTTGATGGCGTTACGTTTGCGCAGCTTCGCGCCAAGGGTATCGGGCATGAGCGTGAACGCCACACGGCCGTTGGTCGCATGCTGTTCCTCGCCGTCCTGGCCGGCGATTGTGAATTCAGCCACGCTCAAATCTCGTCGAAGGCGAAGGTCAGGGTTTCGGCGGCCAAAACGCCGTTGCTGGCCACCGGTTCGACTTCCATGACCAGCACCAGGAAATCGCCGATGTCTTCGCGGGGGGAACCGTCGGTAAAAGGCCCGATGTTAATGCCATCCAAATCGATGGGAGCGCCTTGGGTCGTGGTGAAAAAGTCAGCCATGTTTTCTACCGGTGAACCCGCGGCGGCTGATTGCGGCGGATCCACGGCCTCGCTTGGCACGACCGGCTGGATGTAGGCGCCGGTTACCGCATACCAGAGCTTGACCCCGGAACCGAACCCGTTGACGCCGTCCGAATAGGCGCGCAGGTTGCTGATTTGGGTAAAGACTCCCCCGGATATTTCCAAGCGCAGCCACTTCTCGAAAGAATATTCCTGCCCGCTGCCCGGCACCACCAAGGGGTCGCTCAGATCGACATTGGCATCGTCGGCGTTTTTAAATCGTATTGTTCCCGCGGTCTTGACGGCTTTGGCGCCTGGCGCCGTGCCATTATATTCGTTGATGACAACGTTTGCGGCCATATCAATGCCTCCTGTTTCCGGGTGGAACTACACTACTGCGCTGCCCGGCGCTTACCCTGTGCCGGCCGCGCGCGCTAAGCTTATGGGTCCGGCTTCCCGCCGTCGTAGCCACTATTCCAATGACCGCATCCAGCCCCGCGGCGTGGACGAGACGGGCGCGTAAAATGCCTTGCAAGGCGGGGCCGGAAATTAAGCGGCGGTGCAGCGCCACGGCGTCTAAACCGGCGGCGGCTTCGACCCTCAAGGCAAGCCAGGCATCGAATGCCGCCGTATCCAAATTCCTAGCGCGCAACACCGCTTCCATCGATGCGCTTAATAGATTGAGCCGCCGGATCGCACTATCGAGAGTAACGCCGAGGCTGGAAGTGCCCAATACGCCAAGATTTGCATCGAGCCCGGCGGTCAGGCCAAGTGAGCGTATAAGTGCCGAGTCCAAATCGGCTTGGACACTTCCGAGCGCTTGGAGTGCAGAATCGAGAGTCTCGTCCCTCGATTCGGTGCGCACAAGAGCCGCGTCCGCGAGTGCCGGCGTGAGAAATCCGGCTTGCAAGGCCGCGCCCGCCGCCGCCGGTAAAGTCAGCTGGCGTTGCAGCGCCGCCTCCAACGACCCGATCGCCGTGCGTGTAACCGCCCCACCCGCCGCAGCCTTGGGCCACACACGCGGCACAGCATCCTCGCGGTACAGGCCCCAGCGGGTCCCAGGGTCGTAGAGGGCGAAAACCTCCCGCGCGCTTAACGCCCGGTTATAAACCCGGACATCGGTCATGGCGCCGTCGAAATACCGGGTTTCGCCCTCCCGGTGTCCCAGGTGAACGGCGCGGGCCGAGGCGTCGATATTGCCGGTCTTGGCGGTGCTGGCGACCTGCACGCCGTTGCGGTAAAGCCGCATGGTTGCGCCGTCGTAGGTGCCGCACCAGTGCTGCCAGACGCCGGCCGTGACCAGGACGTTATGGATCAGGCTAGTGGTGCTGCCGCCGCTAATCAGCCGGAACCAGAACCCGTCATTGCCAGGGCTCACCCCGTCCAAAGTGAACAGCGCATAGACATCGCTGCCGCCCGCGTCGTTGCGTTTTGAGATAACGCGGCTGCCGCCGGAGGTGCCTTGTGTGTCCGGCTTGATCCAACACGATAACGTGATCTTGTCGCCGGTAATATCGAGGGACGGAACGTCCCCGCCGGCCACATGGGCCTCGTCCCCGCCGTCGAAATCGAGGGCGTAGCCGTCCAGGCCGCCACGCACCGTCCAGGCCGGGGTTTGCACGCCGGCTCCCCGCGTCAGATGCGCGCCCTTGCCCGATAGATCGCGCAGGCCCAGGCCCGGCCCGGCGAACAGGGGCCAAACGGCGGCGAGGCCCAAGGCTTGCGGGCTGGCGCGGTTCAGGGAAATAGGGCCGCGCGGCGCCCTGTTCCCTATCGCCTGGCTAAAGTGCGCGGGGTCGAGGCGCATTAGACTTGATCCACGCTCACCGGCACGTAGCGCAAAGCGTTACCGGTGGCGGCCAGCGCCGCGCCGGAGGCGTTCGCAACCCGGAACTTCACGTAGCGGGCGTGCACCGGCGCGCTAAACACCTTGATAACCGCCGTGGTGCCGTTCATCTGCACCACGCCGGCCAGGAGGTCATTCCCAGAATCCGAGAAATCCGTGTTCTCATTTGACCACTGGGCGTAAATTTCGATCAGCCCGGTATTACCTGCTGCGCTGCCGTCGAGCTTGGCCTCGATGCTCAGCGCGAAGGGCGCTAGCAAGCCCAGGTCGATGGCATTGGAAACCGCGCTCGCCGCGTCGGCCAAGCTCGCCAGCGTGACGGTGACGGCGCTATCGGTGCCGAAATTCTGGCGAATGTCTTCAGCCATGGATGAGTTCCTGACTACTGTTCATGCTTGTGCCTCGATGAAAGAGCCGGCGGGGCCAAAGCCCCGCCGCAGGTTCAGGGAGGCAGGTAAAACCGGGCTCAAGCCACCGGCGCGTGCCGGGGATGCCCTTTGTTCACGATCACGCCCACGGGCCCACCAATTGTCAGGTCCGTTGGCGTCAGGGTAGCGCGAAGGAATCGCTTGCCGCCCACGTAGCCGGCGGTGACCGGCGCCAGGTCGCTGCTTGGCGTCGCGATCACGCCGGCGGTGACCCCGGCGATACCGGTGACATCCGCATCGCTCACCTCGGCATAGGCGGCGGGTGCGCCGGCCCCGTCGTCATCGGCGTGTTCCAGTTTGACGGCGATCTGCGCCGCGCCGGTTGGCGGGACGCCCATCTCGGTAATGGCGCCGAAATGAACGACGATTTGCGCCGCGTTAAACCCGGCCAGATCGACGTTGCCGGACACCAAGGCGCCGGTTCCTTGATTGATCGTCCCGGCCGCGAGGGCCTGGACCGGCGCGACGTTGCTATTCAGGTCTTGCATGGTCATGAGCGGTCCCTCCTTAGGCGCTGACTTTGAGTTTGCGGATCGCCTCGGCCAGAACCACCTGCCCGCCGACACGGCGCCGGGCGATGAAACGGATGTTGCCGCTGGTTGCCTGGGTGAAGGGGTCGCGCAGAATCGACAGGCTGATCCGGTCGACAATGGTGTAGGCCCGGCGCAGATCGCCAAACATGATTGGCGTGGACCCGACCGCCACGTCCGGCATGTCGGGCACTTCCAGATAAGGCTGGCCGAGAATGGTGTTCGGCACCCCATTGGCCAGGCCCGGCGCCCAGATGTAGTTATTCTGGCCGTCCTTCAGCTTACGGACCTCGCCAAGCGTCGCCCGGTTGAGCAACCACCAGCCCTGAAGGGCGTAACCGGTTTTCAGGTCGTGATAGAGGTCGATCAGGCCGTTCGCCTGGCCGGTCGCGTCGGCCAGGGAGGCGGCGCTGCCGGAGTTGGTCTCGCCGACCTCGCTGTTTTGGAGGATGCCTTCGGGTTTGCCGCTGCCGTTGCCGGTTACGAAGGCCGTGCCTTCGGTGACGGCGAACTGTTCGGAGAACTCGTTTTGCAGCTCCTCTTCGAGGCTGAATTCGGAATCCTCCATCATCTGTTCGGAAACGTCGAGCAAGGCGTACATCTCATGGGTCGGAAATTCTTCCAGCCCGTAAGTCAGCCCCTCGGTCTCGGCGCGAACCGCCGCCTCGGCGGTCCAAAGGGCGCCGAAGGTGCCGCGCCGCTTGGGCATCTGCAAGGAACGGCGCGAGGTTTGACGCACCCGGGCGACCGCGCGCAGAGGCGAAAACTCGATCTCCGACTTGATGATCTCGCGGGCGAATTCGACCGGGGCCAGATACCCCGCCGTCGGATCGTTTCCGGCGCTTAGCGCCTTCATCTCCTCACGCGACAGGGCGGCCGTGTTGGCATTCGGCTCATCGCGCGTACCGTGACGCAGATAGTCGAAATAGGCCTTGGCCTCGGCGCCGTAATCCGGCCCGGCGCCGGTCGCCGTCACGCCGCGGTTGGCGCGGCGGATGACGCCTTCGAGTTGATCCATGCGCGTGTTCATTTTCGACAGGACGGCTTGGTCGCTATCGGCGCGGCGGTCGTTTCGATCCTGAAAGGCGGTCCAGGTACGGCCGAGCTCGTCGACCGCGTCCTTGACCTGTTCGATTTCCATGATGGTCCTCCTGGCTGAAGATTCCGATTGATTTAGAGAGGCCGCGAACCGGCCGCCACGAGGCCGGCGACGCGCCGCAAGCGCGCCGCCAGATCCTCGAGGTTCTTGGCCGAATCGCACCCGGCATCCCGCCTGGGCGTGAGGGCCTTGTACCCGGAACCGACAATGGTCCGGGCCTGCGAGCGGCTGAACCCGGCATCCCGCGTCAGGTAGCGCTCGAAGTCTCGTTCGCTGGGTAGGCGGTTTCCGGATCCGGCTCCGCCCCAGCCCTTGACCCGGGCCACACGGGCGTCCGGGTTGGCGGGGAAGGTCACGATGGAAACCTCCCAAAGATCGATCCGGTTCAGGCGCCGCAGCGAAGATTCTCGGTCGAAACTGGCGCCCGCGCGGGGCACCGAAAAGCCAATCGATAAAGCATCGACGGCGCCGGCGCGCAGCAGGGCCAGGGCCTCGCGCGCCTGTTGCACCTCCAGGACCAGGCGGCCCTTGACCGCCAGGCCGGCCGCGGTTTCTTCGATATGCTCCCAGATGCCGATCGGCGCCCGGGGGTCGTGTTGCCACAGCATCTTGATCCGCCCGGCGCGCGCCAAGCTATCGCGAAAGGCGCCCGGCTCAATCACGTCCCCAGCCCGGTCAGGGGTGCCGAAGGTGGAGGCCAGACCGTCGAAAACCCCTATTTCCAAGCCTTCCCCGATCCGCCTGGTGGCCAGGGACTTCAGCTCGAAGGGGATGTTCAGGCGCTCCGGCGCGCCGAAATCGCCAGGGTCGCTCACGGCCTTGGATCGCATGCTTGAACCTCTCATTGCCTTGATATTCCAGTACCTTGGCTCAGGGCGGGGATGGCGGAGCCAGCGCTCGCGTAGTACCCTTGACCATGAACGAAAGGACACCCGCTATGAAACGCCTTGCCCTTGCCTTATCCGCCGCCGCCCTGCTGTTCGCCAGCGCGCCGGCCTTCGCCGACGGTAACCGCCACGAGAGCCGCGGCTACAGCGGGCACTCTTCCAAGAGCTACGGTCATGGCTACAAGCGCCATGGTTACGGACCTCGCAGTTACAAGAATCGCAGTTACAAGAATCGCGGATACGGGCGTCGCGGATACGGGTATCGCGGCCGCAAAAGCTATGACTACGGTCCGGCCATCGCCGGCGCCCTGGCCGGCGGCGTCGTGCTCGGCCACTTGCTGTCCCAGCCAAGCTATAGGACGCAAAATAACTACGCACCGGCGGCCCAGCCGTACCGGCGCGACTGCCATGCGACCACCGGCACCCACACCTACCAGGGCCGCACGGCGCGCTACGGCGGCACCATGTGCTACGACAGCTACGGTCGCGGTTATATCGCCCCCGGCAGCCGCTACTTCATGGGCTACCTTTACTAAGCGAGACTATCCCCGCCCTCGAGAGCGTCCAGGCCAACGGCCTGGCGCTTTTCGTTGAGGGTCAGGAAATCGGCGGCCTGAAGCCGGGCCCAGACTTTCTGGCGCCGTAACGTCAGGGCGGGCACGTCGTCCAGATCGAATTTAAGGCTTACCTCCCCGTCGAATTGCGGCGCCAGCCAGGCATTGAACTCGTCGCGCAGATGACAGAGCAGGGGGATCACGGTTTCTTCCCAGAGGGCCAGGCGCGCCTCGCGGTAGTTCGCGTAGGTGTTGTCGCCGGGAATCCCGAGCAGCTGCGGCGGCACCCCGAAGGCCAAGGCGATATCGCGCGCGGCGGCGTGACGGGTTTCCAGAAAATCCAAGTCCTTGGGCGAGAGGCTCATCTCCTGCCAGGTCAGCCCGCCGTCCAGCAGCAAGGGCCGGCCGGCGTTACCCGCGCCGCTGAATTGGCTGGCGATTTCTTTTTTCAGGCGGGCGAACTGCGCGTCGCTGAGGTTGGCGCCCTCGGCGCCCTTGGGCTCGTAGACCAGGGCCCCGGAAGGACGGGCGCCGTTTTGCAGCAGCGCCATGTTCCACTTGTCGGATTCGTTGCGCTGATCGATCGCCGCCGCCGCCGGCTCAGCCGGGGAAAGGCCGTACCAATCGTCCAGGGGGTGAAAGGTCTTGAGGTGCAAGATCGCGGAAGCGCCGGTGAGCGGGTCCGCGTCCCAGCGCTGTTCGGCGCCGCCGAGGCTGTAGAGGTAGCCCTGGGGCAGGCCGGACTTGCCGGCGATCACCTTCATGCGGTCGGGCCGCAGGGGCCAGAGTTCGCGCGGGCTTCCCGTGCCGCCGGCCGCCACCGCCTCGACATAGCTGTTGCCGGCGATCAGGAGATAGCCGGTAACGGCCTCCAGAAACTCGCCGCGCGCCATGACCGGATTGGGCCGCGCCAGCAGCGCCAGAATGGGATGAGACTCCAGCGCCCGGCGGCCCTCGAAGGCGCGCCAGGTCACGGATGCCACCGCCCGGGCGACCCGGTTGACCGCCTGGTAGGCGATGACGTTGCGGCGGTAGCCTTCCTCGGCGAAAGCATCGAAACGGCGCGGCGACCAGACCGCGCGCCCCGGCGCGCGCATGGCGATCAAGGGCCCGGCGGCGGAGGCTTTGGTTTCCTCGGTCCAGAGGGCCTTCCAGGCATGGCGCAGGGTCATGTCACAGTCCCTCGATACGCGGCGCGCCCGGCCGGGCGAGCATGAGCTCGCTCAGGGCCCAGACCCGGGCATCGGCGCGGTCGGGGCTGAAGCCGGCCGTGGCGCGGTCGAAATCGGCGGTCATGGCGCACATTTGGTCCTCCATCTCGGGAAAGGCGCCGACGTGGTGAACCCGCCCCTGTTCGTCGAGGGCGGCCACCGGCTCGGCGCGCACCGCCTTGCCCCGGCTGGCGCGCACCGCCTTGTAGGCGACGCTTGGATCGACGGTGCGCAGAACATGTTCGATCATCTCGCCGCCGTTGTTCACTTCGCCGATAATGCGGTCCGCGTTCCAGCGCCAGTAGGCGCCCACCGCCACCCGGCCCCAGGTATCGGGGCTGGCGCGCAGGGACAGATCCTCCAGCACATAGCCATGGCCGTCGGCGCCCAGGCCGGCGACCACGATGCCGGTCTCGTCGTTGTTTGCCCCCGAGCCGGCGGCGGGATCGACCGCGACCACGATGCGGATCAGGTCCTTGGCCTCGCGCCGGCGTAAGATATCGATGGCGGTCCGGTTCCACAGGGCGCCGGGGGCTTGTTCCAGTATCTCGCCGTTCAGTTCCTGGCGGCCCAGGCGCGTGCCTTCGTAGCGGCGCACGATGCGGGCCATGAAGGCCGGCGCCAGATTGGTGATGTTGTCATAGCTCGACCCGCGCGTGACCGCCGTGTCCGGGTCTTCGATCAGGGCTTTCAGCACCGCGATGGGGCGGGGCGTGGTGGTCACGCACTGGCGCGGCCGCGCGCCCAGGCGCAGGCCGAATTGCAGTTGATCCCAGGCCGCCTGAGCGTGGCGCCACTTGGCCAGTTCGTCGGCCCAGGCCAGGTCGTGCTGAGGCCCGCGCAACTGATCCGGCTCGACCGCGTTATAGAGAATCGCGCGTGCCCCGTTGGGCCAGGTCAGGCGCCGCTTGGACGGCTCGTAAAGGGGGCGGAAGCCCTTTGGGTGCACCGCCAGTAAACCGCTTTCGCCCTCGACCATGACATCGCGGGCATCGGCGGCGGTTTCCGCCACCAGGGCGACCCGGCGATGGGCCCCGGCGCTTAAAGGCGTGGCGCCGCAGACCATGGCCCGCACCCATTCGGCGCCGCAGCGGGTCTTGCCGAAGCCGCGCCCGGCCAGCACCAGCCAAGTGGTCCAATCGCCGGGCGGCGGCAACTGTTGCGGCCGGGCCCAGAAGCGCCAATCGAAATGAAACGCGGCGGCTTCAGCCTCGCTTAGAGGCGCCAGCAGCGGCGTCCGCTTCAAGGCGCTCAGCGATGCCAGCGATACGGCGAGCGAGGGCGTCGCGGGCGCTCTCCCCGCCCCCGCCCCCGCCCCCGCCGTCTTGGCCGTCTTGGCCGCTTTCGGCGTTGTCGTCATTCTGCCCCAGGGTCAGTTTGCCCGTGCCGGCGAACATGCCCAGATGCTTGGCCAGGGCCATGAGGGCGGCCATTTTGCAATGCAGCTTGATGCGCTTGGTGCCGGCGCCGGAGGCCGAGGTGGTTTCCGTTATTTCCGAGATCAGCGCCGCTTCGGCGTCGGTCAGTTCCTTCGGCGCGCGCAGGGTCGCGCCCTTCGCGCCCAGGGAGAACAGCCGCCGCGGATCGCCGAAGGCGACCTTGGCCAGCTCGCTCACCACCCGGTCGGCGGTCAGGCCGACCCGCGCCGCGCGCATGGCTTTCGCCTCGGCGATCAGGGCCGCCACATCGGGCCGCCGCAACACCTTGTGGCCGTGAGTCTTGGCGCAGCCGGCGCTATAACCGGCCCGCAAGGCCGCCTGGGTGGCATTGAGATCGACGATATATTCCTCGGCGAAGCGCCGCTGCATCGCCGTAAGACGCCGGTGCCCCGCCAAGTATCAGCCCTCCCAGCGAGCAAACGAAACCCGCCGACCCGAGCGGCCTCATCCTGAGCCTGTCGAAGGACGGAAGTCCGGGCGGGTTGCTCTTCGCGACGTTCAATTCTTGAGTGTGATTATGGGTAGCATTTTAGCGTTCCGCCGGGAAGACGGTGGGCTGTGGAAGATTGTTTATTTATCTGAAACCGAGGCAACCATTATTCGTTGAGCCTCGTGCAGTAGGTCGTTAACCTGACTGAATGGCATACATTCTCAATCTCTTTACGCCGGAAACTTGGACCGCGTTTCGCACACATGGCGCCGCCGTTAGTGGGTTTCGCGAACGTCAGAGGCATATCGCACAAGAACGGATCAAACCGGGCGATATTTTTCTTTGTTATTTGGTTCGTCTATCACGCTGGTGCGGGGCATTGAAAGTAACATCGGATACCTTCGATGACGATGCACCGATCTTCAGCGATCCAGATCCGTTTATAGTCCGTTTCAAGGTGACACCGCTCGTTCTTCTCGATCAAGAAGAATCCATACCGATCTTCGAGAACGAAATCTGGGATGTACTCTCCGAAACCCGGCAGGCACCGAAGGGGTCAACCGGGTGGACCGGCTACTTTCGCGGATCTCTACGGCGGATGGAGGACCCTGACGGGCATCTCTTGCTTTCACTCCTAAAGAAGCAACAGGAAGAAAAGCGGATTTATCCCCTTACCGACCGCGACAAACGCCAACTCGCCCGAAAACGTAAGGTTCGCACTCTTGACCGCGAAGTCACGGTGGAAGTCCCAGAGAGAGACGAAAACGAAACGATTGCCGAAACCGACTCGGCTCAATCACCAACGCCGGATACAGAACGCCAGTCCATTCAAATGCAGGCAAAGGTCGCGCAGATCGGTGCTGAAATGGGATTCCGTATTTGGGTGCCGCGTGGCGATCGCGTCCGGGTTATGGAATTTATCCCCGAGGATATCAGCAAGACTTTCCTAGAAATCTTGCCCCTCAATTACGACGACGCGACCTTGAGTACTATCGAGCAAATCGACGTTATTTGGTTGAAAGGCCGTTCCATGGCCCGCGCCTTCGAAATCGAGCACACGACGGCGATTTACTCGGGCCTCTTACGTATGGCGGACCTGCTCGCACTGCAGCCGAACATGAATATTCATCTTCACATTGTTGCGCCGGACGAAAGGCGCGACAAAGTTCTTCAGCAAATCAGGCGGCCTGTCTTCTCGCTTCTGGATCAGGCTCCACTCTATGAAAAGTGTACCTACTTATCTTACGTATCGATTGATTCTCTAGGAAATACCGAACATTTAAGTCACATGAACGATTCCATTATCGCGGAATTCGAGGAACTGGCGGAAGATTGACAGGCAGCGTCCTGTAAAACGTCATTCTCATGCTATGGGGACTTCTGCGGAGCCTTTATTTTCCGGCGGCGGGGCTTTTTCTCTTTCGCCCGGCGCGCGGCCTCCAGGGGTTCGATGATTTTCTCGTAGAGCCCGAACAAATGCTCAACCCGCTCCCGGTCCGAACCGAAGGCCTTGCGGCGATAAAGCCGGTCCACGGCCCGGTCGAGCGTCCGGTGGGCCTTGCGCAGGTTTCCGGGCATCAAGTCGGGATCGTAGAGCTCTGCTAGGGTCGCATCCGGATGCTCGGAACGAGCGTCGAGCACCGCTTGGGCCAGGGGTTCCAACTTATCTAGTTTCATTTTCGGAACCGGCGGCATGGGGAAGGTGTTGTAAACGAGACCGATGGAATAGCGATAATCGCTTTTTAGCCGCCCACCGATATGCCGCAACCAAGACATGTGCATCGCGGAGGTGAGGAGGCCGAACAGAGATATGGTCGCGTCTTCTATGATGCGAACGAGGTTGCTGGGTATGGTTGGCGGTTCCATCCAGCCAATGGGTACATATTCGCGCCTTTCCGAACTGACTTCCGGCACAACGAGAAACGATGTGGTAGGAATCACCGTTACATGAAATTTCCGTGGCGTTTCCGCTAGCGCAAGTGAAGAAACACCCGGAG
Organism: Kiloniellaceae bacterium; assembly: GCA_021776135.1. GTDB lineage: Bacteria > Pseudomonadota > Alphaproteobacteria > Kiloniellales > J153 > JAJFGN01. The sequence goes on along the minus strand of JAJFGL010000037.1, from coordinate 10,587 downwards.
TCTTGAGTTTGGTTTCCGGTTTACCGTTTGGGGGCCTCATCCCAAGCCGGTACTCCCGCACAGCCGCAATTCGTTCCCTGACCTTCGGCAATGCCTGAAGCACGTCCGGTGAAATTTCTGCCAAAGCCAATATTGATCGTTTCCCTCCGCCGAGGAACTCTCGGCTTCCGATGTAGGGATGCATCAAGGGTGCCGCTTTAGGCTCTTCAGAAAGGAAGTGCGCCCGCTCTTCTTCCGTAAAGATATAATACCCGCCATCAATTGGCTTCGTGCCGATAATCAGCTTTAGCAATCCATTTAGCGGTTGGCTTGCCTCCCTCACCACAAGGTGTGGGTCGGCCACCGCGCCCGCATCGAAAAGATAGGGCGTGAGCGCGCCGTGTACGCTCTCGTGCGGTTCGCCGTCGATATCGTCGTAAGAGAACAGGCGCTTGTCCTTCGGAGCCTCGGCTACCATGGCCAAGCCGATAATGACGACATGGACATGGGCCTTGCCACGCGCGTCCGATCCCCACGCGAAGGTGCGGTGCGCGAAGGCGATCTCCAGCTTACAGCGGTCGAAAAGGATCGGCCAAAGCTGCGCTACCTGCTCGCCCTGGGTGATCGAGTTGGTCGCGACGAAACCGATCTGCGCGGAACCCGCTTGGATGTATTGTCCGGCGGTGATGAACCATGCGGTCACATAGTCGAGGGTGCCGCCGGACTTGCCGAGCGCCGCAATTCGGCGCACTTGAGCGCGCTGCTCTTCGCTCTGGTACTTGGCCCCGGCGAAAGGTGGATTACCGAGCACGTAAGAGCAATCCTTAGGCGGCAAAAGTTCTGCCCAGTCGGTCTCCAGGGCATCGGCATGCAAGATATGCGGCGACTTGCGTAGCGGGATACGGACATAGGTTTGCCCGAACTCCAGGCTCAGCGCGTTGTTCATGATGTGGTCCATCATCCACAACGCGGTTTCTGCGATGCGGGCCGGGAATTCTCCAATCTCGATCCCGTAGAACTGATCCACATTGATGACGGACAACAACTCCGCCAAAACGTCCAATTGCCCGCGCGGACGCACCTCCTTAAGAACTTCGATCTCCAAGGCCCGCAATTCGCGGTAGGCGATGATGAGGAAATTGCCGCAACCGCAAGCCGGGTCGAGAAACCGCAAGCGACCCAGCCGTTCCTGAAACACCAGCAGTCCGGTCAGACGGCGGCTATCCCTCCGCGATTTCAAGTGTTTGAGTTCCGCCCTCAAGTCATCCAGAAACAAGGGTTCGATGACCTTGAGAATGTTCTTCTCGGTGGTGTAGTGAGCGCCCTGCGCCCGACGCTCGGCCTTGTTCATGACCGATTGGAACAGCGAGCCGAAAATGGCCGGCGAGATTCCCGACCAATCGAACTGGCAAGCGTCGATTAAGCGTTGGCGCATGGCCGCATCGAAGGACGGAATAAGAAGTGGGTCGCGAAACAGATCGCCGTTGATATAGGGGAAGCGGTCGAGATCGTCGTCGATATTCTTCGCCCTGCCATCTTCCGGTGTGTTCAAAACCTGGAAAAGTTGCGCGAACCAACCGCCGAGGTCCGAGCCGTCTTCCCGCGTGCGGTTCTCCAAGAGGTCGAGGAAACTATCGCGGGGTTCGAAAATGCCGGTATCGTCGGCGAAAAGGCAAAAGACTGTGCGAACCAGAAACTGTTCGAGATCGTGTCCGGTGTAGCCCGAGTCTTCCAGGGCATCGTGGAGCTTACCCACCAATTCGGAGGCGCGGACGTTTACCGGGTCTTGATCCCGAAAGGTCCGTCTTTGAACGCCGATGATGAACCCGAAGTTCTCAACATGATCGTGAAGGTCCGTCAGCGGGAAGGAAATTGATTCGCTCTCTTCCAGGTCGTAGAGTTCGAAGGTTTGGAAGTCGCTTAAAAGGATATACCTGGGAAGGTCGGCGTCCTTCAGCCCAGGAAAATAATCGAACGCCTGTGCCTTGGCCTTTTTTAGATCGCGGCCGGCACTCTTCTGCTCGACCAGAAGAACACCCTTCCAGAACAGATCGATGAAACCGCGCTTGTCGCCGAGTTTCTTGACCGGTTCCTCGAAAGCCGCGACGCGGCGCACCGGCACCCCGAAGACCTCAAAGAAATCCCGATAGAAGAGCTGCGTCTGGCCCTTCTCATAACCCTCGCCGGCCCAATCCTGAGCGAAGGTTGCGGCACGGGCTCTAATTTCGTTCCAACTCAGGCGCATTTGCTGTCAATAGTCGATGGTTCCTGGCGCTCCCTATAACATCATAATTCGCTGGCGTCCCCCACCCCCCCGCACAAAAAAACCCGCCGCGATTTTCCCCGCTGGCGGGTTTTCTCCGGTCGGCGCTTTTACGCGAGCCTAGCCTCTTTTAGCACCCCGGCATTACGCCGTTAAGCCCGCGCCCTGTTGAAAACACAGGCGCGTTTCACCCACCCGTGTTTTTGTGTCTTTCCAGGGCGATGCCGTCCCACTTGGGGTAGCTCATGCGTTGCACGTAGTCGGAGAACATGATGTTGAAGCTGATGCTGATGCGCACCTCGTCGCTGGGGTTGGGGTCGACCGAGTGGACCAGCCAGGCCGGAAACAAAATCATCTGGCCCGGCCGGGCGCGGGCGTGGGCGGCGATGGAGTTGTAGGCGTTGTAGTTCTTGATCCGGGGCGCGATCAAGGTCGGCTGATGACGCGGATCATGAAACTGAATCGCGTCGGCGCCGGGCGGAATTTGGACGTAGTAAACGCCGCTCAAATAATTGTTCGGGTGATTGTGGACCGGGTGGATGCCGCCCTTGGGGTTCACGTTGGCCCAGCAGCCGGTGATTTCGAATTCGCCGTAGTCGATCTCAAGCTTTTCCAGCACGCCCTTGGCCGCGGTCATGAAGAGGGCGGTCAGATCGCTGAATTCGGGCAGGGTGTGCAGGCGCGCCTCGGTCTGCCAGGTCTCCCCCGGCGCGCGCGGCGGCTTGGGCGATATCAGGCGGTCGATCTGGCGCGCCAGGTGCTGGTTCAGGGGCCCGGCGACCTCCGCCTTCAAGTGGTGAATCCAGATGGTGGAGGCGAAGAGGGGCTGAGGCGTGATTTTTTCGAACATGGCGTATCGGGCTCCCTTGCGTCACGGACCCGCACGGGGCTTGGCTTGGCGGCGGGCCTAGACTTGATACCCAGCCGGGGGGCCAGGGGTCAATGCCCCGCCGGGCAAGATCCCCCATCGGCCGTCATCCCGGACTACGATCCATTGGCGTCCGGTTTAATTGTGAAGACAGAAAAGCGGCGTGTCTTCGGGCGCCGCGAGGACTTGGCGAGACTGTCACCCCCACCCCGGCCCTCCCCCGTCGAAGGGGGAGGGAGTAAAAGAAAGACACTTACTTCCCCCTCCCCCCTTGAGGGGAGGGAGTTAGAGGAAGAACGCCGCCTTTTTCTCCCTCCCCCCTTGAGGGGGAGGGTCGGGGTGGGGGGACTTGCGGTGCCGGGAGCCCGTTCGGGGCCCAGACCAAAAAGTAAGCCCCGCCGGGGTCGCCGGCGGGGCTGGGCTCAAGGCTTGGACGATGCGCTCTTGTGCCGCTTTGCCACTTGCTCCCCCGTGGCGCGGGGCCGGAAAACTAAAGTACCGAAGAACGCTGGGCGTCGCCTGGGGTTGTGCCGCTTTGGCCGTTGGCGGCGCCCTGTCCGCCGGCGCCGGGGCGCAGGGGCGAGATGCTGGCGCTGGGGTCGGATTTCTCGATCCGGCGCACGCCGCCTTCCAGGAAGGCGCCGGCCTCCATGGTCAGGTTTTCGTGGATGACGTCGCCGACCACCTTGGCGGTCTTGTCCATGGCGACGGTCTTGGCCTTGATCTGGCCATGAACGGCGCCGGAAACGCGCACCGTCTCGGCGGAGATCGAGCCTTCGATGCGCGCCCCCGCGCCAACGATCAAGAGGCGACTGTGGATATCGCCCTCGACCGTGCCGTCGATCTGGATATCGCCGGCGCACTTCAAATCGCCGATGATTTTCAAATCGGCGGAAATAATGGAAGGAACATTGCTGCCGGCCTTGGCCGGGGTCTCGCCCTTGGGCGCGGCCGTGGCTGTGGGAGTGGGGGTGCTTGCGGTGGTCTTGCTGTCTTTGCCAAACATGATCGTCCTGCCTTGCCTATGATCGCTGAAGAAGGTGTCCGGCGGAGCCGCTCAAGCGCGCCGCCATGAAGCCAGCTTGCCCCAGCCATGGTTAATGGTGGATTAACGTGATATCCGGGCAATGGCGGCAGTCGCCCTTAAGCGTTCGTCATCCCGGACTACGATCCGGGATCTTTGGCATGTGGCGAGTCGGGCTCTAACAGAAGATCCCGGATCGGGGTCCGGGATGACAAGCTTTCGTTTCCGTGCCGGCGAGGCTAAAGCCGCCAGTGATCGGCGAGGGCGTCCAGGGCCAGGCGCAGGACCACGATGCCGCCTTGGGGCGCCTGGCCGCGGGCCGTGGCCCAGGCGCGCGCCGACTCGTCGCAGATGCAGACATGAACCAGGATGCCCGACAGCGGGCCCATGCGGCGCAGCACCCCGGTCACGCTGGCGCGTAAGGCCGCCTGGCGGTCGCTGAGGTCGTGGGCGTCCTGTGCATCCCCCGCCCGGGGGCCGTAGCTGGCGATCACCCGTGGGCTGCCGCCCGAGGCGCGCCAGAGCCGGAACAGCTTCATGCCGGCATCGAACTGGCGCCGCTCGATGGAGTCGCGGATCAGGTAGCGGTCGAGGACGTTCTGGGTCATGACCCGGCGAACCTCGAGCCCGGCCCGGTCGCCCGGCTCGCTTTGGATCGTGTCGCCGTGGCGGTAACGCTCGGGCGGCCCGGCGTCGGCGCCCGCGTGCGCCGAAGTGTCGGCGCCCTCTCGCTTGGGCAGGGCGGGCTTGGCGCGGCGCCTGGTCATTGCAGGCGGGCGGGCGTGTGCTTGAGCAGCCGGAGCGCCTCGTCACGCCAGCGGCGGAAACCGGGATCCCTGGCCAGCAAAACCACGGCCCGGCGGCAGCCGTAAAGCACCGTGGTGTGATCGCGGTCCAGGAAATGGCCGATGGCCGGCAGGGTCGCGCCCGCGCACAGCTCGCGCAGCAAATACATGACCAAATGCCGGGGCCGCGCCAAGGCCCGCTCCTGGCCGGGGCCCAGCAGGCCGTCCGCCGCGACCCCGGCCGCCTGGGCGACGGCGTTCAAGACCCCGGCCATGGCCGGCCCGGCCTGGGACGAGGATGAGAGCGAGGACGAGGATGAGAGCGCTGGCGCCAGCCCGGGGCCGGAAGCGGCGGCGGATATCTTGCCTCTGGGGGACGAACGGCCCGCGCGGCGCCGCGATGCCCGCTGCGGGATCGCGATGATACCGGCGGCAAGGGCCGCTTTGGCGGTCAGACCCAGAGCGCGCCGGATCGCGGTCGCGGACATGCCGCTGCGCCACATGGCGGCGATTTGCCCAGGCAGGAGAACCCCGTGAGGGCGCTCAAGCGCCGGGCGAAGGTTGCTTGCGTTATTTTTCATATCATGCATAATGCGCATTATACATTTATCGTCAAGGAATATATGCGCTATACGCATTATTAACCTGTGGAAGAATTCTCGCTGAGGCCGTGAGAACCATGCCCAAGGACGCGCGAAAAGACCTGGAACTGGCGGCGCGGATCCGCGCCCTCCGCCACGGCCTCGCCCTCTCCCAAGCCGGCTTCGCCGAGCTGGCCGGGGTCGATCAATCCAATGTTTCGCGCTGGGAAAACGGCGCCATTCCCGACGATCCTCACATCCGCCGCATGGCCGATTTAGCCCAGTGCCCCCTGGCTCAGTTCCGCTATGGCGAGGCATCCGAGGAGCCCCCCAAGCCGCCCGCCGAGGCCGTCGCCGTCGTCGGCTATGTCGGCGCCGGACAAGAGGTTTTGGCCTATGACGACCACGCTCTGGGCGGCGGCCTGGAAGAGGTCGGGGCGCCCGAAGGCGACGGTGATACGCCCATGGTCGCGGTGCGCGTGCGCGGCGATTCCATGCACCCCATGCGCGACGGCTGGCTGCTATTTTACCGGCGCGAGGACCACGGCGTGCAGGACGATTGCCTGAACCGCTTGTGCATCGTCAAGGTGGCGGACGAGGGCCCGATCCTGGTCAAGGAACTGCGCCGCGGTTACCGCGGCAACCATTTCGTCTTGTCGAGTTGGAACGCGCCGCCCATGGAGGATATCCGGCTCGACTGGGCCGCGCCGGTTTTGTCGATTCGGCCCAGCTAGGACGTTTTCCCACAAGCTTGCAATTGACAGCTGTCTTCTAATTATGCGCAATACGCATAAAACTAGGAGGCGCCGCCATGAACCACCCCCCAGGCAACGATCTCGAGCGAAGCGCTGAGCTAAACGCCGTTAAGGGGGCTCGCCGTTCGCTGACCCACCTTCGCGACTTGGCCGCCAGGCTCGAGCATCAGGCAGGTCTTATTCGTAACGGCGGCTTCAATCCGCAAGCGGAGGCGGAAGCCGGGCATCTTGCTGACGATGCCTTCGCGGTCCGCTGGGCCTTGCGCCAAATCGCGCCCGAGACGGAACAGCTTGGACAAACCTTCGCCGCTCTGCGCAACCTGAATACAGTGCGCTGAGGACTTGCCAAGGCTTACGGCTTGGGTAACGTGGGGGCTCGTCGAAAATGAGCGAAAGCACAAGAAAGCATCATGGCCGAAGCCCAGGATGACCGCCCGGTCGACGCCCTTCAGATCCTACGGTATGCCGCCGAAACGCAAGATCAGGCGTACCGGGAGGGCGCCTACGATTTTGTCGAAAACCTGGAGATGGCCCCCCGCATGGGCGTCCTGGCGGGCTATATCCGCCATCTGGGCCTGAGCCGGATTCTGGATGTGGGGTGCGGAACCGGCCTGCTGCTTGGCCAACTCGACTGGCAAGTGACTTATACCGGCATCGATATATCGCCCACCGCGATCGAGACGGCGAAGCGGCGCCACGCCGCTTGGACAAATGCCGGGTTCCACGCCGCGACCTTCCGCGACTGGACCTGCCCGGTTACGGATTTGGATTGCTTGGTTTGGGCCGGTATCGGACGGACCTGGACCCGAGACGGCCGCAAGGGCCACTTCGAGGATTGGCTGGATATACTGGAACGCGCCGAAGCCTGGCTGGCGCCGGAGGCGATCGTCATCCTGGAAATGGTGGCCCCCCACTGGGCCAACATGGCGCCCTTAATCGCCGGCCGCTATACGCCGATCGCAAGTTGCGATCTCGACTACGGCCTCGACGATCACCGCGCCGTGCGCGCCGTGCGCGTATTCCGGCGCCCCTCATGACCCAGGATGCCAGGCCGGACGTGAAGGACGCAATCATGCTTCGGCGCACCGAAGTCTATCAAGATATCGAACCGGTGCGCGCGGTGCTGCAGGCCGTCAAGCCCCTGTTCGACGACGACAATGTCATTTCGGTCACCTCCCGCCCAGGCGCCGAGCGGCCACTCAAGGACGGCATCGGCTGGCTGCCGGATGGGGTTCGGGAGCGCGACTTCAAAATCGTCAACCCTGAGTTCCGCGGCACCGCCATCGAGGAATTGCTTGGCAAGCTGCCGTTTGATTTCGGCCGGACGCGCCTGATGCGCATGCCGAAAAAAAGCAGCCTGTCCATCCACTGGGATTCATCGCTGCGATACCATTTCGCGGTGGTCACGAATCCAGCTTGCTATCTGGTCTTCATGGACGGCGACATCGGCCATTTCCGCCATGTGCCGGCGGATGGCTATCTCTATGAGATGGATGCCCGCCTAACCCACACGGCCATAAACGCCAGCCGCGAACCGCGCTATCACCTGGTCATTTGCGACGCGCGCGGCGGTGGCGCCGGCGAAGGCCGTCCGGACTCCCACGCCGCCTTACCGCCATCGCGTTAAATCGCATGCGCCGCCGTACACAGATTACGCAGCTTCACCAAAGCCAGATCCCGGCCCAGGATGCCCAGGCCGCAATCGGGCGCCGCGATCAGGCGCTCAGGATCGATATGGTCGAGGGCGGCTTCTAAGCGGGCCTTGATTTCTTCCACCGGCTCAACCCGGCTTTTAGCGATCGCCACGACACCGAGGATCACCTTGGTGTTGGCGAAAAGATCCAGCAGCGATAAATCGTTGTAACGATGGGCGTCCTCGATCGAGACCACATCGACACAGGAACGGTCCACGGCGCCGGCCAAACGCGTGTAAGCATCCAGATCGGCCTTGGGATAGTCGTCCCGGTCAATCTTGTCCGGATAGCCGCAGCACATATGCATGGTCCTTATGACCTGCTTCGGCACCCCATGGAAACAGCGCTCCAGATTAGCGATGCCGTAGCTCAAGGCGATATCCGGCTTACGGGCGAAAACCGGCTCGTCGATCTGGATCCAGGTGCACCCCGCCTCCGCCAGGGCGCGCACCTCGACATTCACGGCCGCGGCCAAATCGGCGCACAGTCTTGGGTGGTCGTTGTAAAACAGATCGACCGTGGTATCGGCGATGGTCATGGGGCCGGGCAAGGTAATCTTGACCGGCCGCTCCGTCACCGCCTGGGCCATGGCCCAGTCCGCCGCCAGGAAACGGTCGCGCGCCCTGACGGTTCCGATAATCGAGGGTAAATCGGCCCGATAAGTGCCGCCACGCACTTGCTTTGAAGTCAGCGTATCAAAACTAATGCCGTCGAGGTGGCGGCAATGATAGTGGATATAGTTTTCGCGCCGGATCTCACCGTCGGTCGGAATATCGATCCCGGCGCCGACTTGGTCCTCCACCACCTGGCGGACGCCGCGCTCGAACAGTGCCTCGGCTTCATCGCCCATGGCGGCCAGGGCCTCCAGGTAGCCATCTGTCGGATCGGCGGTGTCGGGACCGGCCTTGGCCCGGAACCAATCGGGAACCGGGACAAAATCCGGCTTTGGATAGGCGCCAATGGTGGTGGTTAGAAGACCCATGACATCACCCCTAAGACCAAGAAACAGCGCCGATGCAGCGCGGTGGGTTTTTGCCGCGCGACCCTGGCATGAACGGCGATTCGCGGCAATGCCAGACTGTGCGGTAAATCGCACCGCCCGGTTGAATTCAAGCCCTGTTTCCACACCCGTGCCCTTGACCTCAAGGCGGAAAATGCCTATCTCCTGGCGGACGTTTGGCACTCGTTGAGAAAGAGTGCTAACAATTTGAATGTTCTAGTTTTGTTCAAGCAAGGAGGTTATCCATGAAATTCAGGCCATTGCACGACCGTGTCGTCGTCCGCCGGCTCGACGAAGAAACCAAGACGGCCGGTGGGATCATTATTCCCGACACGGCGAAGGAAAAGCCCATGGAGGGTGAAATCCTGGCGGTTGGGCCGGGCGCGCGCAACGACAAGGGCGAGATCGTGGCCCTCGACGTCAAGGCCGGCGACCGGGTTCTGTTCGGCAAGTGGTCGGGCACCGAGATCAAGCTAGACGGCGATGAGCTCTTGATTATGAAAGAGTCCGACATCATGGGCGTGACCGCGAGCGCCAAGACCTCACGTAAAGCTGCCTAAGGCAGACTTAGACAAAGAAGCAGGAGCAAACCGATTATGGCTGCGAAAGAAGTAAAATTTTCAGAGGATGCCCGGCAGCGGATGCTGCGCGGCGTCGACATTCTGGCCAATGCGGTCAAGGTGACGCTTGGCCCCAAGGGGCGCAACGTGGTCATCGACAAGTCCTTCGGCGCCCCGCGCATCAGTAAGGACGGCGTGACGGTGGCCAAGGAAATCGAACTTGCCGATAAGTTCGAGAACATGGGCGCCCAGATGGTCAAGGAGGTCGCCTCCAAGACCAACGACATTGCCGGCGACGGCACCACGACGGCGACGGTTCTGGCCCAGGCGATCGTTCGCGAGGGCTCCAAGGCCGTGGCCGCCGGCATGAACCCCATGGACCTGAAGCGCGGCGTCGACATGGCGGTCGAGGCCGTGATCGCCGATCTTCAGAAGCAATCCAAGAAAGTTTCGACGTCCGCAGAGGTCGCCCAAGTCGGCACCATCTCGTCCAATGGCGACAAGGAAATCGGCAACATGATCGCCAAGGCCATGCAGAAGGTCGGCAACGAGGGCGTCATCACGGTCGAGGAAGCCAAGTCCCTGGAGACCGAGCTCGACGTGGTCGAGGGCATGCAGTTCGACCGCGGCTATCTGTCCCCCTACTTCATCACCAACGCCGACAAGATGCTGACCGAGATGGAAGACCCCTTCATTCTCTTCCACGAGAGCAAGCTGTCGGGCCTGCAGGCCATGCTGCCGCTTCTGGAAGCGGTTGTGCAGTCGGGCAAGCCCTTACTGATCGTGGCCGAGGATGTCGAGGGCGAAGCCCTGGCGACCCTGGTGGTCAACAAGCTGCGCGGCGGCCTGAAGATCGCGGCGGTCAAGGCGCCGGGCTTCGGCGATCGCCGCAAGGCGATGCTGGAGGACATGGCTATCCTGACCGGCGGACAGCTGGTCTCCGAGGATCTGGGGATCAAGCTCGAGTCGGTAACGACGGACATGCTGGGCCGGGCCAAGAAGGTGGTCATCACCAAGGAAGAGACCACGGTGATCGACGGCGCGGGCAAGAAGAAGGAGATCGAGGGCCGCTGCGCGC